>JAFTVE010000010.1 GCA_017465905.1 Bacteroidaceae bacterium
CCCCCTCCCCCTACGGGGACTCCCCCTTAAAGAGGGGAGAGTGCAGATAGTCTCATCGCGGAACAGTAAATAGCCAAATAACTAAATTGTAAATAAATAGTACATAGTAAATAGTCAAATTGTAAATTACTTCATGAAATATTTTACCATACAAGAACTCACCGCCAGCGCTACCGCGCTGCGCGAAGGCATCGACAATCGCCCATCGAAGTGTGCATACCACCTGTTGCACGTATTAGTTGACCAACTCCTCGACCCTATACGCGAAGCGTGGGGCGAGCCTATCGTGGTGAGCAGCGGCTACCGTTGCAAGGAACTCAACACGCTCATCGGAGGCGTGAAGAATAGCCACCATATCCTTGGCTGTGCGGCGGACATTATCGCTGGCAACAGGGCCGACCACCGCAAACTGTTCCGCCTCATCGTGAAGATGCAGCAAGAGGGGCGCATCAAGTTCACCCAACTTATCCTTGAGGGCGACGGAAGATGGTTACATATCTCCTACGTGCCGGGCAACCTCAAGTGTCAGGTGATTGATGCCTGATTTGCTCTATCTATAGGACTGATAACAATAATCCCCAACCTTACATTGTGTAGGGTTGGGGATTGATGTTATTCGATTTCTTCCTTCATCTCATACTTCTCGCGATAGCCGGGGAAGAAGTCGTAGTAGTATTCAAAGTCGGTGGGTTCGTTGTCAAATTTTGCCAGTTTGCCCTTTGAGTCGAGTCCGTTCTCCTTCTGCAGGAAGATGAGCGACTCGGGATACCAGTCGAGCAGATAGGGATGGTAGAGCAACCAGTCGGGGGCATTGCCGGTGAAGAAGTTGAGGTTTAGGGTCAGGCGCTTCATCTTGGGCAATATCTTGGGACGTCCGATGAGGTTCTGCAGGGTGTCGTTACCGGCCAGTTCCTCGGCCGTCCAGGCCTCTACCCCATCCTGACCTACGGTGAAGTCGGGCACCGAGCCTTCGATATAGTTGTTTGAAAGGCGCAGCTCTTCGAGGGTGTCCCACAGGAGAAGGCGCTTGAGGGCATCGTTGTCGGCCGTGTTGAAATGGAGTCCAATACCGTTCTCATAGGTATCTTTCTTGCGCAGGTCGTACACTGACCACCGGCGGCATGCGAGTAGGTTGAGCGACTTCAGGTGGGGGAAGTTCTCCTTGGTAAGCACAGCGGGAATCTCGGTAAAGTTGTTTGAGTTGAGGTCGAGCGTTTCGAGCTTGTCGCCCAACTTGACGAAATCATCGGGTAGCGACACGAGGCCGAAGGCACCAATCTGCAGGTGCTTGAGGTACTCCAGTTCGCACACCTCGCTGCCCAGCTCGATGCTGAGGAGCATCGTGTTGACGTTGCTGTAGATGTTCAGCGTCTCTATATACTTCAAATAACGCACCTCCTGAGGGATGCTTTCCTTGGTGTAGCACATCATGAAGTTGGCTGCGCGCACACGGCCAACAGCCTCACGGGGTACCTCACCACTGACAATGGCCTTGTCGGTGGCTTCCCACAGGGTGACATCGTCCCAGTGCTGCATGTTTTCCGTTACATCCCACTCGCTCATCAGCTGCAGGCGCTGAGCGATGGTGATGACTGCGAGCGAGTCGCCGGCACGGTCATCGGTGATGGTAGGAGCTGCCTCTTGGGTCACGGTGAGCACGGCAGGGAAGTCGAGCACATCGTCGGCACTCTGGGGCAGGAAGTGAACCCGGGCGGTACGCTGGGCAAAGCGGGTGTTGATCTTCCAATCGAAGCGCAGGGTGGTAGTGCGCGGACGCGAACCGCGATCAAGCTCCACATCATACTTGCCCGGAGTGATCCATTCCATAGCTTCACCCTCCTCATACTCTACGCTGACGGTAAAGGGGACGTTGGTAGTGACCGTAGCCTCGAAGTAGCGGTTGGCCACGCTGTTGGTAGAGGAGGCAATGGTGAGCTCTGGTTCCTTAAGTGTAATCTGCTTGCCGAAACCGCTCTGGCATACCTGCACCGTATAGGTGCCCAAGTCAGACCTGAAGTAGACAGAGGCATCGCGCGAACCGGCGATAAGGGTGGAGTCAATGACAATACTGCACACGGTGCTGCCTATGCCATTGGCCGGCGAGATGCTTATCCATGGTTCAGAGGATACGGCGACCCATTCGGATGCCGAGTTCACCCGTAGATATTCTGTACCACCCTCGGCAGCAATGCTGATGGTATCTTTGTCCATCTCGAAGCCTTGTATCATTCCTTCCTCTTCGTTACAAGCACTAAAGAGAAGGGTGGTGGCAAAAAATACGAATAATAGTTTAGCGTGCTTAAGCATATGTTCTTATTATCTTTTATCTTTTGTAGTTATAGGGAGTTAAAGGAAGTTATCGCTTCGCTTTGGTGGAGATAAAGGCCATTAGCTTTTTCGCGCGTAAGGACATTCGGCATTTAACTCCTTTTACCTCCTTTTATCTCCATTTATCTCCTTAATAAAAATCATTCCAAATCCAAGTAATCACATCCACGAATGTCCTGCGTCTTGTCATAGATAAGCAGGTATAGGCCTGCTGCAATATAGTCACACACATCAGACAGGTTGATGGAGATGTTGGGATTGTCCTTAATCTCGAAGTAGCGGATGTAGGGCGATATGGTGTCCTCAATCTTGCGCAGGTCGTTGGAACCGATGTAGAAAGCGCCCAGGCTGGGACAGGTATACAGTCCTGTGGGCCACTCCTTCAACGTGCGGTTACCCTGTTCGTCGCGTTGGTGACGAATGCCGAAGGTAGAGAGGTAGCCGCCATCGAGCGGTTCGTAGGGAAACTCCGAGAAGCTATTGTAACTGAGGTCGATACCATAGAGATAGGGGATATTGTTCGACCACAAGTCACTGGGCAGGTCGGTCAGCTTATTGTAGCTGAGGTCGAGCGTCTGCAAGAAATGAGCATACTTACCCGTCATGGAGCCTTCGGGAATACGCTTCATACCATTACCCGAGAGGATGAGCGTAACCATAGGCGACCCCGTCTTGAAGAGTACGGCCGGCATGGTCTCCAAGCGATTGTACGAGAGCGATACCGATGTGGCATTGATGCCGTGGTGGTTGTCGCCGTGCTCAAAACCCGTAATCTCGTTGTAGGAGAAGTCCACCGAAGCCATCACATTGACAGACTTGGCATTGAAGATGTCGGGCACCTCCTTGAGCTTGTTGTGCGTGCAAGAGAAGAGCTCCACATCGAAATAGCCGAAGAAGTAGTCGTAGCCATCCTCTTCCCTATGGCTGGGGATGGTCTCTATCTCGTTATAGTCGAGGTATACCTTGGTGAGGTTGATACCCTTGCCAAAGGGGTGGAGGGTCTTGATCTTGTTGTTGGTGCAGTCGAGCATGGCCAACTTCTTCATTCGGCTCAGGTACTCGTATTTGGGGAACTCCTCCAGATTGTTGTATCCCATATAGAGAATCTGCAGGCGGTCGCCACTCTTGCCGTCGATGATGGCTTCCCAGTCGCTCTTGAGCTGCTCGCCGCTGATGCCGCTGTTGCAGGCAATGTTGAGCGACTGCAATTCGGGCACATTGGTCAGCAGGTCCAGAGGCAGTGCCGTGAGCTTAGGGCAGTTGTAGATTTCTATATCGGTCAGCGCAGTCATATTCTCCCAGCCCCACGTCTCGCGCTCACCATAGAAGGGAGAGTCCTCCTTGACGTCGACAAAGAAGTTCTCTACGGTGATGGGCGAGTTGGCAATGTAGATCTGCTGCAACTCGGTAAGACGCATCATGGCACGTGAGATTCCGGTAATCTGGTTGGTGAGGTTACCCGACTGCACATCCTTGAGTTCTATGCGAGTGCTCTTCAGGATGGGAGCCTGCTTGCCATCGCGGTTGACACCCTCCTGCAGGATGTCGGAGAGTCCCTCGCGGATATCGCGCTTGAGGAAACGGTTATGGTAGTCCATACGGATACGCTCGCGCTGCTCGGCACTCATGTTGGCACCGGCATCCTCAAAGAGATGTCCGCCCAACTTCTCGTCGTGTGTGCCGAGAGAGAGCACCACCAGCTTGTTGAGCTGACCTATGGCGTCGGGCACTACACCACGGGCACCCATACCGGCCAAGGATAGCGACACCACGCGGCCGTCACCGTCGAGGGTTACGCCCGGCTGCTCGCCCCACATATCGAGGTCTTTGTTGAAGTCCCAGTTGCAACCGGGAGCCTCGGCCTCGCCATAGTAGCTCCAGTTGGGTCCGTCGAGGGCAAGCCAAATCTCCTTCAGGGCAAGATAGTCCTTGATGTGCTCGGCCGTCTCGCTCAGCTGGATGGTGACGGGCACCTCCTCGGTGAGCTCATTGTCAGCAACGGTGAATCTCGCTCCATCAGCCACGCTGGCCGCTTCGAGCACCGTGCGTGCCTTCTTGTCCGAATAGGTAGTATAGTGCGTTACGGCATACTCACCAGCCTTGAGCCACACCACGGTATCTACGGTATAGTAGGTTGTCTGAGCATTGTAGCCCGATCCGTCGATAGCGTGGTCATGAAAATCTTCCTGGAATGCCACAAGCACCTTGTTGATGTCTACGCTCTCCCGTGTGTTGACATTCATCACCGTGAGGCTCACCGCCTTGATATTGCTGAACGGATAGGCCCCTGCCCCACCGGCACGAGTGGCGGTGAATGCCTCGGGCTTGACGAGACGGAACGAAGCCTTGCCACGCGGCGTGACATCAACGGAGAGGTTATGGTATACCAGTCCGTCGGGGATGACAGTAAACTGCGACGAAGCCTCATCGGTCATAATCTCCTCATCCAAGTTGTCATAGAGCGTATAGCCCACCACACGATAGTCTCCCGCCAGCAACTGCAGCTTATCGCTGCGCAAGCCATACTCGGCATTCTCTGCATTGTAGGAGTTGAGCACCAGTGTCTGCTCTATCGTAGAGCTTCCATGTTGCATATACACCTTCACCTTATGCGCGTCAGACAGGAAATCCAACGTAGCACGCGTGGCACTCTTGGCAGGTGCAGTGTCGTTCTTGTAGAGTTTGAACTGCACATAGCCATACTCTACGTTCTGCAGGTCATCCTCCTCGGCACAGCTTGTGAAGCCTGCTACCACACAGAGGAGCAGCGCGAAAGAGGCGATGCGAAAGAGACTCTTCATCTGATTCTTTATATTCATCATTAGTTTAATATTTCGTGGTTACTACCAAAGCCTTGTGGTGTACCTTCTGTGCATCGACGAAGAAGACGATATAGTCTGACTCGATGTAGGAGCGGAACTGGAGGAGCATGTAGTCGTCGCCCTCGGCTTCCATCATGGTGGGCTCAATAAAGTAATCCTTACCCTCTACGGCATATTCACCTGTGGTAATATTGATTACGCTGATGGTACCGTTTGCGATGCTGGGATCCCACAGCTCAAGGGGGAGCATGGGATTGAAGATGTAGGGATGGGCAAACTCCAGCTCGGCCTTGAAGACATTGTTGGCCGATACGCCGTTAGACTCGGCAAAAGCCACATACATTTCATCGGTCTCGAGGGCAACCTCCATATATTCGAAGGTGGGGCCATCGATGAGGTGGAAGCTACCGGCTAAAGCGCTCTCCTGAGTGAACTCGGCTATGAGGTATTGCTCGCACGCGGCCTTCAACTCGGGGATGCCATCCATGTCTTCGAACAGGAACGCTGCAACGCCTTCACCCTGGGCAACCTCGTCACAAAGGACGTTGGGGAGCACGAAGAGGTAGCCCGTGCGCTCACCGCCGGCATTCTCCTCGAAGTTGAGAGTGATGCCGCCCTGCATGTCATCAGCAATGGAGACCCACAAGCCTGCAGTGTCGGCAAGCACACAACCATTGCTCTTGTCGTAATTGGCATAGTAGAGTGTATACGCGTCATTGAGGGCAGTCACGGTCACTTCGATGGGTGCATCATACACTTCTTGAGTCATCTCGTACAGGGAGTTCTTATAGGTCTGTCCATCGGCTGCCACCTTGAGCCCCCACTGTGTGGCCGGCTCCAAAGCGATAGTCCGGGCATCCATGCCTGTATAGGCCACGTGAAGGCGCATCATCGGGGTCTCGCGGTCGCTGAAGCAAATGGAGTCTGTGGCATTGCTTTGGCTATACTTCAGATACTCGGGCTTCACGTTCAGGGTGATGACCATTTCATCGCGCTGTATGTCGAGCCACTCGGCACTCTGGCTGATGTAGAGGTTGTTCTTGTCGAAGGTCGTCTCCTTGATGACGAGTGTAAGCGTTCCTTCGGCACCGATGGTTACGGTCTGATTGTGGGTGTAGTTGACGGAGTCGTTGCCCAGCACAATGGCATTGGTTATACCTGTGCGGACGATTGTAGCTATCACACGGCTCTCCTCGCCCATGCGAAGGGAGATATTGGCCTTGCTGTCATCGACACTCTGTCCGTCGGCATTGACATGAAAGGTCACTTGCTGCTCGCCAGCCTTGCCGTTGGTGTCGAGAAAAAGGCCGTCGACCTTGCACCACATGGCATCGGACGAGAGCTGCCAGTCGGTATTGGCCGTGAAGGCGATAGTAACCTCTTCGCCGGCAGCTACAGTATGTGTGGCCACTTCGGTAGGGAATATGGGAGTCGGTGCCTCGTTCTCCTCTATACAAGCGCCCATCAAGAAAGCTGTCATTGCCAGGGCACACATCCAAAACTTATTCGTTTTCATTGTCTTCATTGTCGTATCGTGCTAATGTAATTAATATCCTTGATTCTTAAGTATGCGGGCCTCATCGTCGCTTATCCACTCGACGGCATTGATGAAGGTGCCCACAACGTTGGTCCCTTCGGCCATGCCGGGTACCCATACGGTCATGTACTGGAAGATGAACTTCTCGCACGAGCTGTAGTAGCTCACGAGCGATGAGGGCTGGTAGGCGTGGAGCATGCCGTCGCCATAGATGGTGCCGAAGGCTTCACCGGTGGTGGCCATGGTCTGGTCGTCCATCTCGATGAGCGGATTGAGCATGTCTTCGGTAGTGAAGCGCACCTTCATGTCGTAACCGTCGTAGAAGTAGTCGTGAAGGATGACCGCAGTGGAATCTTCAGGGTCGACCTCCGTCGTTATCAGACGCATATCCTTTATCGAGTAGTCCATCAGGAAGGTAGATGTCACTACGGCATAGCCGGTGAAGGCGTTGATATCGAACGGGCATATCTTACGCAGGATGACCTTAGTCTCGTTGCCCTCGTAGAGGCTCCACTGGACATCGTCATCGGTAATCAGGCGAAGCACCAGCGTAGGGTCTTCGTCAATAGTCAGGTTATCATAGATGGCACGCACGCGCACACTCGTAGCCAGCTCGCCAGCCTTGATAACTACGGTGTTGGACTCCAATGTGTAATGGAATCCCTCGATGGCACTGCTCTCCTTGTCGACCACCTCCACGGCAAGCGTGCGGTCTTTGTCGCTGGCTTGTGTGGCCGCGATATGAATGTCGAAAACCTCTTCGCTGTTCTCTACACCCAATACCGAGAGGGTATCGGCAAACATGATGTAGAGCGGCCCGTCGTATACGGTGCGCTGCTCCTCACAACTGGTCAGTCCGGCAAGCATCACGAGCGATGCCACCATGCCGAGAAATATCTTCTTGTTCATACGTTCGTATCCTTATTATTTGTTACTCTCATTGGGTTCAATGTCGGCGCCCGGCGACTCCAGTTCGTGTTGCGGTATGGGCCATACGAAGAGCGGATCGTCGGCCTCGACCTTGAGGCTGCTGCCGTTGCTGAGCGACTGCTCCTGCGGTGTGCGCTCGAAGCCCTTGTGCCAGCGCTTGAGGTCCTGAAGGCGGAAGCCCTCCATATAGAGTTCCTTCACGCGCTCCTCTTCGATGATGTCCATAGCATTTGCCTCGGTGAGCGAAGCCGATGCACCTGAGCTGTAGCGTGCCTTGCGCAGCTCGAGGATGTCGGCCGAGGCCTTGGCATAGAGCTTCTGCTGGGCGTATGCCTCGGCACGGATGAGGTACTGCTCAGAGAGGCGGAAGACCTGTGGCTCACATACGTGGAGTATCTGCGCACCTTCAAACAGCTCCTGATTGCCCCAGTACTTGGCGAGCAACGGCCAGGTGAGTCCGTGGCTGTGGCCAGTGGTCACTTGGCAAAAGTTGACGCTATAGCGCATATCGTTGGCTGCATACAAGCCCAACACCCACTGGGCAGGCACATAGTCGGGCTTATAGGACTGATAGTCCCAGTTGAAGAATACCGAGCCCAGAGCACCACCGTATGCCGTGGTGGTGAAGCCCACCTGCCAGATGCTCTCGGTGGAGAGGTTGTAGCGCCACATATACTCGTAGTAGCTGATCTGCTTGTTGGTCATCGACAGGTAGTCGGTCATGGTGGTATAGGGAGTATTTGCACTCGACAGGGCAAACTCTCCACTCTCGATGAGCAGGGTGGAGTACTTGATGGCATTGTCGTAGTCTTTCATATAGAGGGCTACACGCGCACGCAACGCGTATACCGTATATATACTGAAGTAGGGACTGCTGTAAAAGGTGTAGCTGTCGTCCTCATCGGTCAGCTGCAACAGGTCTTCGGCACGCTCGAGGTCGGCAATGACAAAGGCATACGAATCTTTCAGCGAAGCGCGCGACAGCGAATCGGTCTTATAATAGTCCTTCTTGATGACTACACCCAGCTCATCGGCCGCCTCCGCATCGCTCTCATACGCCTTGCAGAAGAGCTTGATAAGCTCCGAATAGGCCAAGGCACGGGCAAAATAGGCCTCGCCGCAATATTGTTCCAGGCGGTCGAAGTCTGTGTCGTCGTAGATATTCTCGCGCACCTTGTCGGCATTGGCCAGCAGGAAGTTGCATCGTCCAATCACATCGTACAGAGCGCCATACACGGAGGTGATTTGCGAATTGGTGGCCAGGATGTCCCAACGCCAAATGTCGCCATAGGTATTGGTGTATCCGTTGACGGCATAGGCGAGGTCGGCCTGCAGGTCGGGCAGCAGGGTGAGGTAACCGCTATACAGCGCACCACTGAGCCAGGCGCTATAGATACCGATGACAGCTTGGTTGGCCTCGTCGATGGTGGTGATGGCACTATCGGCAGGTATTTCATCTTGCGGATACTTGTCGAGGCAAGATGACAGCATGCACACGCTGAGTGCAATGAACAAGGATGTTTCTATTTTTCTAATCATATTGTTATCTTTTCCAACCTCAGATTACTCTGATTTCTCAGATTTCTATTGACTAACAATTCGTGTAATCTGCGGAATCCGTGGTTTTTTATTTTAGAACGACAATTCAATACCCATTGAGAACTGGCGCGACATAGGATACTGTGCCGCATACACATTGCTGGTCGACTCAGGGTCGATGCCGCTGAATCGGGTGAAAGTGAAGAGATTCTGCCCCTGCACGTAAAGGCGTGCGCCACCTATGCCCTTGAGCTTGGCCAAGGTAGAGGGCTGCAGCGTGTAGCTGAGCATGAGGTTCTTCATGCGCAGGAACGAAGCATCCTCGAGGAAGCGGGAGTCCATCTGCGGAGTTACACCATAGCGGGGTATGTCGGTAATGTCACCGGGCTTCTTCCAACGGTCATAGAGCAAGCGCTTCGACTGGTTGTATACGGTATACAATCCGTTGCTCTCTTCGAAGAAGCGGTCGTTATTGAACATCCAGCGATTGGCCACCCAGGCAAACTGGGTGCTCACGGCCCAACCCTTCCACTGCACGGAGGTGCCGAAGCCGCCTTGCCACGGTGCCATATAGGTCTTGCCAACAAGCACCTTGTCCGACTCGCGGAACTCGGTGGTGATGTTACCCTCCTTGTCGTACCAGAGGGCATCGCCATTGGCTGGGTTGACACCGGCGTAGCGGTTGATGTAGAACTCGCCAACAGGATGTCCGACAACGAGCTTGGTCGAGGTGCCTGACATCTCGTATTCGTTCAGACCGTTATAGAGTTCGGTAATCTCATTATGGTTGTACGATGCATTACCGCTGATGTTCCATACAAAGTCCTCCGTGCGAATCACATCGAGGTTGGCCGACAGTTCCACGCCACGGTTGACCATAGCACCCACATTGTCCCAGCGCTGGCCGAATCCATTGTTAGCATACGACTGAGGCACAAGCATCAACATATCGGTAGTGAGTTTGTTGTAGAACTCAATATCCACATTGAAGCGGTGAAGGAATCCCAAGTGCAACGCCAAGTTACTGCTCCATAGCTGCTCCCAGCTGAGATCAGGATTTCCTTCACTCGATGGAGCGATACCCGACTCTCCATCATATATATATCCACCGCCCACCAGAGCCAGATGGTCGTAGTTGGGGATAGAGGAGTTGCCCGATGTACCGGTGCTGAGTGCAACCTGGGCATTGGTAATCCATGTATAGGGACGCATAAACTTCTCCTTCAGCACATTCCACATCAAGCCCACACTCCAGAAGCCAGCCCAGCGGCCATTCTTTCCGAAACGCGAAGAGGCATCGGTACGGAGCGAGAAGTCGGCATAGTATTTATCCATATAGTTATACTCACCACGTCCGAAGAAGGAGAGGTAGGCATAGCTCGAATAGCTGTTGGCCCACGATGAAGCGTATGTACCGTTCGACAAGGTGGTGAGGAAGTCGTTGTTCTGTCCGCGTGTCACCACCTGGAAACTCTCGGAGCGGTAGTTTACGCCCTCCTGTCCGAGCAGGAAGTTGAAATCGTGTATGTGATCAATGTCGAACTTATAGTTGGCGGTATTGGTTGCCGTGAGCTGCATCGTGTTGCCTGTAGCGTTGGCCGCCGTACCTATACCATTGTTGCCAGGGAAGCTGGGCAGCGACTTCACGTCGGTCGTCGAGAGCGAGAAGTCAATACCGAGCTGCGAACGCAGGGTAAGGTTCTTCACCGGGGTAGCCTCGGCGTAGATGGTGCTCAGCACCTTGTATTTCTTCATCAGCTGCGGGTTAGTCTGCATCCACTCGATGGGGTTCTGCGTAGTACCCGTCCATGAACCATCTTTCGACGAAGCGATGCTGCCGTCCTCGCGATAGGGATTCCAATAAGGCAGCATGAAGCGGCTTGCCGAGATGGGCGTATAGAGTGTGTAGGCACCCTCGTCGGCCTGCTGCACCTCTTCGTAAGCGAGCATCGTGTTGGTTCCCATCTTGAGCCATTCGCCAGCCTTCACGTCGGCATTGCTGCGCAGCGAGTAGCGGCGGAAGGTAGAACCCAGCGCAATACCGTCCTGGTCGTAGAAGTTGGCCGACACGAAGTAGTTCATGCGCTCCGTGGCACGGCTCACCGAGAAGTCATAGTTCTGCAACATGGCACGGTTGTTGAAGATAGCCCGCTGCCAGTTCACATCGGTCAAGCTCAGCAGGTCATAGTCCTGTCCCTTGTCGAGGCCTAATTCCTTTTCAAACTGTATGCGCTCGGCCGTGTTCATCAGTGTCCACTCCTTGGAGCTGGCGAGCTGTGAGAATCCGGCCTGTGCACGTAGCGTCACCTTGGGTTTCTCCATCTGTGTGCCACGCTTGGTCGTGATCACCACCACACCATTGGCAGCACGTGCACCATAGATAGAGGTCGACGAGGCATCCTTGAGCACCGACACCGACTCGATATCGCTCGGGCTGATGGTGTTGAAGTCAGAACTTGAGATGGGCACACCATCGAGGATGAAGAGCGGTGCCGTACCCGAGTTGATGGAGTTGGTACCACGTATTTGGAAGGTAGCCGCCTTGGAGGGCTCACCCGAGTTGGAGAGCACCGTCAAACCCGCCGTCTGTCCCTGCAGTGCCTGGTCGAATCCCGCTGCAGGCACCTCGGCAATCTTATCGGCCTTCACCGTACCTACCGAGCCCGCAATGGTACCCTTCTTCCTTACACCGTAGGCCACCACTACTACTTCCTCTACCATCTGCGCATCTGAGAGCATCTCGATGTTCAGTGTCTTCGTTGCAGCAGTCACCTTATGCTGCTGCTCCTGCATACCGAGGTAGGTGAAGCTCAGCGTAGCCTCCTTACCTTTTATCTCTATGGCATAGTTACCATCAAAATCTGTGATTACGCCATTAGCCGGATTCTCCAGTTGGCGTATAGCCACACCTATCAGCGGCTCGTTATCCTCCTTCGAGATGACGTTTCCTTTCACCACAAAACTCTGGGCCAATACAGCCTGCAGAGCCAGCAATGCTGTCAGAAAAGTCATTGTCAACCTTTTATTCATCGTCTTTTATTGGGTGTTTTTTTACAATCATGCAAAATTACACATAAAAATCGATATAGGCAAAGTCGGCAGTTGCCTTTAACTATTCAGCGTCCTATGACATGCCCGCCATCCGAGCTCTTTCGACCTGGGCGATTGACATAGGTGCCTCACGACAAAGACTCATTCATCCAACGAGATGGGCCCTGTGAAACGCCCGGAAGCGGAAGCCATGCTGAGACGGATAGTGTGAAGATTGCCCACTGGAGGTTGCCAGGACTTCTTACCTTTAGGTTGCCAGAAAAAGCATATTGTATATTCAGCGTTGGAAGCGAGCACACCTGGATTGATGCGCACACGATTGTACCACTGATAGTAGTCGGGAGCGAGCGAATAAGTACACAATGGGCGTATATCACTCAGCCGGTTACCCTGTGCGTCGTACACTGCCATTCCCAATTTTCCCTCTACAGGCACGTGACTAGCGTTCTGCGCATGAACAGTGATGTATGCCGTGGGGATGAGTTGCGTAGTGTCCTGTTCTATCACCTCGATACGTCCCACATGGGGTATCGTACTATAGTCCTCGACACGCTCTCCCTCAGCACGCGGGCGAATGCCCACAATGGCATGCTGCATGTAGTTGAACGTGCGACGCCAATCGGCTACCACCTCTAAATCAAAATACCCATTGAACTCACCACCCCAACCCCAATTGATGTACAGGAGTCCCTGCTCATCCATGCCACTACATACGAAGGCATGGCCGCTCGAAGTCCACTGGGGACGAGCGCTATAATAAATAGGACGACCTGCAGCCAGCTCTGCCGATACGATACGATGCCACTCATTATCGGTAAAGAAATCCCGAAAGAGGTGGCGCAGCTGAGGCGAGTAGTCAAAGTTGTTAAGCAGCGCAGCTACAACATTTACATCATTACCCGAGCTGACGGCTGGCAAGTACTTCATCTGTATAGCATGCCCCACATCCCGCATCAGACGAGCTACTCCATCGGCATCCTTCTTGGCCTTGGACGATGTCGAGTAGCTACTGCGCATCTTCTCCCAGTCATAAGTCTCGCCCAATTCTACCTCTGAGATGATAGTGTCAGTATTGATAACGTAGGCTCTACACCTTCCCACGCCCTGTTTCGGCCAAGCATGATAATGCATAACCTGTGTCAAAGCCGTGGCTGTACATCCCGTCTGCAACAGCCTCCCGTTCAGTTCAGGACAATAGGTATTGTACGGTATCTTCTGATTCCATTGCATTTGCACAAGTGGCTCCACGGGCGTTGCCTTGCGCGGTTCTTTCACCTCGGCACGACCCACGCGGAGTGAGTCCACATAACGTGTGTAAGCTGTAAGATAATCCTTAAAACTCTGGGAAGGATTGGTCTTGAACTCCGAGTCGAGCGAATAGGCAACGATAGGCCGCTGCGTACGGTCGTCACCGGAAACGATGACAAATCCCTGCTTGTTCTCTGGAGCGAAAACATAATATTCGGGCGGTGCATACCGCTCAGCATCGGCATGCAGGGGTGAATAGATAAGATTGAGTGCCTGGAGCGACTTCACCTTCTGTATCTTGTTACCCAGCTTCTTGGCATAGTAGAATTTTGTCGCCAGCACACATGCTTCACGCTCACTCAGAGGACGCGCAGCCACCGTTGCAACAACGACAAGAGATAGCAATATGGATATTACTCGTTTCATTCTTCTCATATCAATCCAGCTCGGACGATTGAAGTCTCTGCCATGAAGACGTTTAAGCATGACAAAGATACAACACCTGTTCCACACTGACAAGACATTCCTGCAAAGTTTTTTTTGCAATAACATAGGCTTGTACAAGGTTCTCAACCTGCAAACAAGAACGGCTCTACAGCTTGCCGCGTCACCGGTAAGGCTGAATGAGAATGGCCCTACAGCAACAAATATTCCTCAAAAATTGGGTAGTAGTAGTTTTTTTCGTAAGTTTGTGACAAAATTAGACTTACAATGAAAAGACGTATCTCCTTTGTTCTGATGGCAGCACTCTTTTGTTGCCTTCACGTAATGGCCAACCATCGCCATGTACAAACCCTCAAAACGGGTTGGAAGTTTACCCGCACCGATGACACTGCAGCCTCACAGACAGTCTATGACGACAGCCAATGGCAGTCGGTAACCGTACCGCACGATTGGGCCATCTATGGTCCCTTCGATGCCAATAACGACCGCCAGAAAGTTGCCATCGAGCAGGACGGACAGAAAGAGGCCTTGTCGCACGCTGGCCGTACGGGCGGACTTCCCTTCGTGGGTGCAGGATGGTATCGCCTGCAGTTCGAGGCTCCCGAGTTTACCGAAGGACGCCGCGCCACACTGCTCTTCGACGGCGCCATGAGTCATGCCCGTGTATGGGTCAACGGACAGGAGGCTGGCTACTGGCCCTACGGCTATAACTCCTTCTACTTCGACATCACTCCCTACATGAAAGCTGGCGAGGTGAACACACTGGCTGTGCGCCTCGAGAATTACGAGGAGAGCTCACGCTGGTATCCTGGTGCCGGACTCTATCGTAACGTACACCTCATCGTCACCGATGAACTGGCCGTCAAGATGTGGGGAACCTATATTACTACGCCTGTCGTGCGCGAAGGCTTTGCCAAGGTCAACGTGCAGGTAGAGCTCGATATGCCCAAGGGCATTGACCCCAATACCGTGAGCGTAGCCACCGATATCTATACCGCCGACGGCACTGCTGTAGCCGGCACCGTGGAGGAGCTGACATCCTTTGACGAAGGGGTGAAGACGCTCGAACTTGTCGTGCAGCAACCCCAGCTGTGGAGTCCCGAAACGCCTCATCTCTACCGAGCCGTGACCACCATCATGGACGGCAAGGGAGCTACCACCGACGTGTATGAGACCACCTTCGGTATCCGCACCATCGCGGTAGTCCCCGATCAGGGCTTCTTCCTCAATGGGCAGCGCACCGTCTTCAAGGGCACCTGCAATCACCACGATAATGGTCCGTTGGGCGCTGCGGTCAATGCTACTGCCGTACGCCGCAAGGTGCGTCTGCTCAAGGAGATGGGCAGCAACGCCTACCGCACCTCGCACAACATGCCCGAGCCCGAGCTGGTGGAGGCCTGCAACGAGATGGGTATGATGATCATGGCCGAGAGCTTCGACGAGTGGAAGCGTGCCAAGATGAAGAACGGCTACAACCGCGACTTCAACGAATGGATTGAGAAGGACATCGTCAACCTCGTGCGCCGCTATCGCAACGACCCCTCTGTGGTGATGTGGTGTACCGGCAATGAGGTGCCCGACCAAGGTACGGGCGACGGCATCAAGGTGTGCCGTATGATACAGGACATCTTCCACCGCGAAGACCCCACACGCCCCTGCACCGTGGGCATGGACCGCGTAGACATCACCTTGAAGAACGGCTTTGCCCACATCCTCGACGTGCCTGGTCTCAACTACCGCAGCCACAAGGTGCAGGAGGCCTACAAGCGCCTGCCGCAACAGGTGGTATTGGGCAGCGAGACGGCCTCTACAGTAAGCTCGCGCGGCGTATATAAGTTCCCCGTAGAGCGCCGCTCCATGGCGATGTACGACGACCATCAGTCATCTTCGTACGACCTTGAGCACTGCAACTGGAGCGACCTCCCCGAAGACAACTTCATCCTCTACGATGACCTCCCCTATGGCATGGGTGAGTTTGTGTGGACAGGCTTCGACTATCTGGGCGAGCCTACTCCCTATTATACCAATTGGCCCAGTCACTCATCGCTCTTCGGTATTATCGACCTTGCCGGTCTGCCCAAGGACCGCTACTGGCTCTACCGCAGCCATTGGAACAAGGAGGAGCACACCCTTCATATCCTGCCCCACTGGACATGGCCCGGACGTGAAGGCGAGGTGACTCCCGTATTCGTATACTCCGACTATCCCACCGTGGAGCTCTTCATCAACGGTGTCAGCCAGGGCAAGCGCACCAAGGACCTCACCGTGAAGATTGACGATACAGAAAACGACGAGAGCCGCAAGGCACTCGCACGCCAGCAGCGCTACCGCCACATGTGGATGGACACCAAGTACGAGCCGGGCACCCTGCGTGCCGTGGCTTACGATGCCGACGGCAATGCCTGCATGGAGACCGAGGTGCAGACAGCCGGCAAGCCCTATGCTATTGAATTGGTAGCCGAGGAGAACCGCCCCTTGGTGGCAGGCACCGAAGACCTTGCCTACGTCACCGTGCGCATCGTCGATAAGCAGGGCCGCCTCTGCCCCAATGCCCAGCACCAGGTGTGCTTCACCGTCAAGGGCGCAGGCCACTACCGTGCCGGAGCCAATGGCGACCCCACCAACCTCGAACTCTTCCACGAGCCTCAGATGCACGTGTTCAACGGCATGATGACTGCCATCGTGGCTGAGCAGGGAAAGGCGGGCGAGATCACCCTCACCGCTAAGGCCAAGGGACTCAAGAGTGATAAGATTACGATTCAAGTAACAGAAGAATAAACACACACTACGACAATGCGACGAATTGTTCTCCCCCTACTGATGCTACTCTCGTGCTTTGCCACCACCGTGCATGCCCAACAGGAGGCAAGCACCGTGATTGAGTGGAACGGCAAAAACAAGAGTTTCACCATGCGCCTCGACTCCCTCATCACCCTCAGCTACAAGGCTACAGAACAGGGAACGCTATACATCTATGCCGATAACCAAAGCATGTACGACAACGTCCCCGTGAGCATCTGGGGAGGTCTGTATGCCGATGGCACCTATAACACCGATTTCCCATTGGAAGATGCCGGACCCTATGGCAATGGTCTGGGCGTGTATGGCAAAATCAAGGTTTGGCCGGGCGACGAGGTACGCTTCACCCTCTCTACCCCTGCCGAGGCTGGAGGCGTCATGACTCGCTTCACCCTCAAGAGCCTCTTCTTCAAGGAGGATTTCGGAGGCGACACATGGGAAAACCCCATCGAGCTGACACAGGATGCCACTGTCGCTGTGCCAGTATACAAAAACTATGACGTAGACTATCTGGATGAGTTCAGCAACGCCACCTTCTGTCGCTTTACCCCGCCCACAGACGGTGTTGCCAGCATACTCACCGAGGACTACCTTATCTATTACATAAAGGAGGAGGCTTACGGAAGCGAGAAGCTGAAAGCCGTACCGCAGGATGTGGCCACCAATGACCACGAGTTTGTGGTGGAGAAGGGTAAGGCATATCTCGTGCTCATCCCCAACAACCGCCCAACGAACATCACGTTCAAGATGAGCAGCGACCGCATTGGTGGCAATTGCAAGGCCCCTATAGAGCTGGAGACATTTCCTGCGACACTCGATCTCGTGAAGGGCGACAACTTCTTCCGTATGAACCTCGATGCCCTTGGCAACAGCTACATCATGGAACTTGCCGCAGCAGCCGGATGGAAGGGCACCATCACCTATCTGGACAACTGCGACTACGAGTCCGAGGAGCTACAACCTGCCACCATCGACGGGGCAGGAGCCTCCTACATCCTGAACCTATCGCCGCAGTTCATGGGCCATGAGCTCATCATGAACTTCAACGTCACCGACGTGGATGCGGCAAAGGGAGCCGTCACGCTAAAGTTGCGCGAGCCGGCAGCAGGCGAGTGTATGGACAAGGCCATAGCAATCCAAGCAGGCGAGAATCCGTTCAGCGGTCCGACACGCGACTATTGGTTTGTATACACAGCCAGTCAGGATGCCGAGCTCTCGGTAGCCACCACCGGCACCCTCAAGCACATGCTCTACTCGCATGGTGGCGGCAACATCATCAACGAGTACAATGTATACCGCATCTATGAGGGACATTCGCTCTATTTCTGCATCAGCACAGCCGAGGAGGGGAGCCATAGCATAACCCTCACAGAGACCCCCATCGAAGCTGGCGACTACTGCGACATGCCCATCTTCTTCAATCTAGGCGAGGACATTGTCATCAAGGACCGTGGCGACAACGCATCCAACTTCCGTCAGTTCACTGCCGAGAAGTCGGGATTTGCCATTCTCGAGACCAGCTCGAAGAATGTAATCGAGAACCACTGGAGCATCTACTTCCGTGACGATTGCGACAGCAAGACCATTGACTATGTCAGCAGCGACCAATCAAGCGGCAACACCACTACCCGCACCTACAAGGTACCCGTATTGGAAGGCAACAGCTACATAATCGAGATCATGTCATTCGCCAATGAAGGTGCCGACATCATCTTCACCACCCACTTCGAAGAGGCCAAAACTGGCGATATATGCGCAACAGCCATCGAGCTCACTCAGCTGGGCGACACCATCGCCATCAGCAACACCCCCGAGAGCTCCATATGGTACAAGTACCTGGCCAACCGCAGCGGATTCTACACCACTCGCGCCAAGATCGGGCGTGGTTCAAACCTCAGGGTCAAGGTGGGCGACTGCGATGCCGATGCCATCAACGCCTCCGACGACAGCCGCTACAGCAATGCCTACATGGCTGGCTACAAGGTCAGCAAGGTATACGTCGAAGCAGGGCAGACACTCTATATCGGTGTCACCATCAATGCTGACCCGGGCGATGAGGACGGTACCAACTACTACATAGTGTCCACCTTTGCCGAAGCTCGCCCGGGAGAGCGCTTTGCCGATGCTATCAATGCCATCCCCGGCACCGACTATACCCTCACCTCCGGGCACGATGCCTTCGACACATGGTATACCTACACGCTCCCTGCCGATGTGGAGACCTCTATCACCCTCACTTGCACAGTAAAGAATTACAGCAGTCTGACCTTCTACACCGACGAGAAGACCTCTCTCTCGGCCTACAAGGGAGATTACACACAGACCAGCCTCACCAACGAGGCCGACATCATCGTAGGCAAGAACTATATCTTTGCCGCTACGGGCGCTGAGCGTACAATCTACATCAAGGCTCCTATCGCTACAGCCGCCGAGCCTGTCACATGGCGCATCGACGTGAAAGGCAATGAGGGGGATAACGATGACGATAACCCTAACGAAGGCGACGATCCCAACGAGGGAGATGATCCCAACGAAGGAGATGATCCCAACGAGGGAGATGACCCCAACGAGGGAGACGACTCCAATGATAATCCCAATGAGGGTGATGGTATCGATACCCCGACCACAATCGTGCGCAAGGGCATCTACGACCTGTTCGGTCGTCGCCTTGCCTCACCTGCCGATATGGTGCCAGGCCGCATCTACATCATCGATGGACGCAAGGTCGTAGCCAAGAAATAGAGCTTATTCTGCTACAATGGGAAAGTAAGGGGTGTGCCAGTCGGCACACCCCTCTTTCTTGAATCCGCTCAAACAAACATTATACCGGACGACCAATAAGCGTAGCCGAACTGGCATCCGTAATCTCTACCATCACACGATCGCCTATATGGTAGTTCTGCTTGTCGAAGACCACCGTCTTGTTCTGTTCCGTGCGGCCGCAGAGCTGCTCTTTGGAGCGTTTTGAATACCCTTCAACCAACACCTCGTAGGTACGGCCTATGCAACGGCGGTTACTCTCAGCTGAGAGTTCGTTCTGCAATGCGATAATTTCATTGAGACGACGAATCTTCACCTCCTCAGGCACATCGTCGGGCAGATGACGACTGGCATAGGTTCCAGGGCGCTCGCTATATTTGAACATGAAGGCCGAGTCATACCCACACAGACGCATGAGCGAGAGCGACTCTTGATGATCCTCCTCGGTCTCTGAATGGAATCCAGAGAAGATATCGGTGCTGAGTCCGCAATCAGGGATAATACGGCGTATAGCCTCCACACGCTCAAGATACCATTCACGGGTGTACTTGCGGTTCATGAGTCCCAGGATTCGGGTGCTGCCGCTCTGCACAGGCAGGTGTATGTGCTTGCAGATGTTGGGCACCTCGGCAATGGCCTTCAGGGTCTCATCGCTCATATCCTTGGGGTGCGAGGTGGTGAAGCGCACGCGCATCTCGGGAGCTGCAGCCGCCACCATACGCAGCAGCATGGGGAAGGTGATGACCTCGCCATCGCGCTCGAAGCGGTACGAGTTGACGTTCTGTCCCAGCAGCGTCACCTCCTTGTAGCCCTTGCGAGCCAGGTCGGCCACTTCGTTGAGTATGCTCTCTACGTCACGGCTGCGTTCACGGCCGCGTGTATAAGGTACGATGCAGTAGTGGCAGAAGTTGTTGCATCCACGCATGATAGACACGAAGCCCGAGATATGGTTTCCGCAGATACGTGCAGGAATGACATCGCGGTAGGTCTCTGTCGTCGACAACTCCACATTGATAGCCTTTCCGCCAGCCTCCACCTCAGCCATGAGGTCGGGCAGCGTGAGGTATGCATCGGGACCAGCCACGAGGTCCACCCCATAGTCGTCGATCAGCTGCTGCTTGACACGCTCGGCCATACAGCCTACCACGCCTACTATCAGTGAACGTCCCTTTTTGCGCAAGGCGTTCAATGCATCAAGACGATGCAGAATCTTCTGCTCGGCATTGTCGCGTATAGAGCATGTGTTGAGCAATATGGCATCCGCCTTGTCTGCTTCGTCGCAAGGCTCATAGCCTGCCATACGCATCACCGAGGCTATCACCTCACTGTCGGCCACATTCATCTGGCAGCCATAGGTCTCTATAAACAGGTATTTTACACCCTCCTCATTCTGTATATCAGCGTTCATAGTCTATATTTTTCTGTCACATTCGTTGTAAGAGTCTGTTCTCAGATTTCCACAAACCCTCTTTGGGCATGCAAAAATACGATTTTTTACCTCACGAACAAAGAAATAAGTTTCTTTAGACACTGTTTTAGGTCAATTTAAAGTTTGTCTGAGAACAGACACTACCGGGTGTCATGCTCTCAGACAAATCTATGATACGGAACAAGATGGGTCAACGCTTGAAGGTAACGCCCTCCACATGGTTGCCTACGTAGATGGGCACAAAGTCGGCCGTCTGGTACCAACGGGGCTTTCCGGGCATGTCATCATAGATGAGGCGACCGTTTATCTTGAGTCCCTCGAAGGTGATGTTCTTCACCTTGCGCTCCTCGTTGTAGCCGTTGATGACGGACATATAGGGTTGCTCGCCGCTGTAGCGGATGTTGCGAAAGGTGACGTTCTCGACACCCCGCCCGGGTGCGGTGCAGTACTTGGCATTGTATCCCACCTTCACGTGAAGTAGCGAGCCCTGGTGGATGTTCTCGATGCGGATATTGTCGAAGAGCACATCCTTAATGTAGTTGTTGTCGCCGCAGTTGATGGCCATGCAGCCCTGGTAGTCCACCTGTGGCTCACTCTGGCAGATGATGTCGATATTCTCATACACGAGCCCCACGATGCTATCACCCACCTCGGAGTTGCCATGAATACCGATGAAGATGGGGTGTGCCACATCGGCCCAGAGGGTCGAGTTGGTCATGCGCACGTTGTGTACCGAGCCGCCGAATCCCTTGCGGGTGGCATAGGCGGTGGTGCAGTCGTCCGAGGTGCGGCAGAACACGCGGTCGTAGAGCACGTTCGACGAGGCAAACACGTTGAGTCCATCGCCCCATGCGGGATGCGAGATGCAGCGCACATCGCGCAGCGTCACGCCATCGCTGCCCCCTACGGGACAGGTGTTAAGGATGAGTCCGTCGACGCTCACGTTCTTGCTGCGGTGCACGTGGCAACCCTCATAACCGTCGGCGGGGCGGGCAACGCCACGTCCGATGATGCTCACGTTCTCGGCATCCTCGATGGCAAACGTACCGGTAAAGTAGGCTCCTCCGGCAACATACACGGTGGTGTTCGAGGGTATGCGTATGCGGCGCTCCTTGTCGTAGTAGCCGGGGCCGTAGCTGATAAACTGACGACCCTGGCGGCGTGCCTCGGCCTCGGCCTCAGCCTCGGTAACTGGGGGGCGCGAGGTGAAGAGCAGCAGGTTGTCGGTGATGTTGCCGTCAAACTCCACGCTCACGTTCTCGGGTTGGAAGAGGATAAACTGCACGGTAGAGTCGTTCTGCACATTGGCAATGGTGCCGCGATAGTCGGGGCGTATGCGGGCGCTCGTGTACTTCTTGTTCTTGCACACCACGCGCACGAAGACATCACCCGTGAAGTCGAAGAAGGCGTAGGAAATCTGCGTCACACGGTGCTTGTTATCACCGATGGGAGCATTCACCTTGGCCATGTAGGTATCGATCTTAGTCCATTCATCCACCCCACGCGGACGGATGAATACGTCGTAATCGCTCATCAGCGAAGCACCCTCTGGAGCGGGATAGGTGACTATAGAGTGCAGCTTGGTGCCCTCGTGTACCCCCTTCACCACAAATGTCCGGGCCTCCATACCATCTTTTATCTCACCGCGGCGCTCTGCCTTTCTCTGCAGCTCCAGCAGTTTCTTCACATAGGGCATCTTCAGGCGCTTCACCTTGGTATAGTGTTCGTAGGCACTGTCGTAGATGCAGCGTATGCGGCCACGCTGCATGGCTCCCGGCTCAGTCCAGTTGCAATAGAGGCCTGTACAGTCCTTCCATGTCTCAAAGGGCACATCATATCCGAGGTTGTAGCGAGCCGTATATTCCAGGCCCTTCATCAGGCGGTTGTCCAGTGCGCCATAGAGGTCGTCGCCCTGCTCCCAAGCCATCTCGCATATCTCACACATGGCTCCGAGTCCCAGCTGGGCATGTGCCTGGTCGCGCCCGGTCTCCTGGCACTGTCCGGTCTCACCGATATAGTTGGGGAGCGAACCATTGTCGTTGGCATAGAGATAGGTATCTATGGCATGCTGGTAGAGCACGCTATCGCCCAGGAAGATGCCGCAGGCCATGCGCAAGCGGTTCACGATATGTCCCCAGTTGCCATTGGCATAGGGACTGTCGGCCTCAAACTTGGCCATCATAGGCAGCATGGCACGCTCTATCATGGCGGTCCACTCGGGAGTCTGGTTATCCTTCAAGATAATCATCGCCCTCAGCAGCCAGTAGGCCTGTATGGAGCACAGGGGTGCATCGTGACCGTCAAATCCCTGCAGCGTCTGTGCATAGGCATTGATAATCTTCAGTGCCTGCTCGGTATCACCCGCCTGTGCCATCTGCCACGCGGTATACATATCACGCTCGCTGCCTCCCTTGGTGCGGCGGTGCTCACCGTCGCGAGCCACAATCTCGTAGGGACCAGCCATCTTGTACTCCTTGGTCTCTTGTGCATATACCGCCATGCTACCCATGAGCAGTGCGGCAAGTAGGATTCTTTTCATAATAAATATTTGTGTTTAAAATCAGAAAAAATACTTCTCATACCCAACGTTACATCTGTAGCAAACGTGTCAAATTCTAACAAACACATTGATAAGCCATAGCCGGCATGCCGGCTGGTGGCTTTGTGTGCATGGGACTACTTCTTCTTGCCCTGCTGCTCCTTGCCATGGATGGTGAGGCTGTCAGAGCTGTAGGCAAAGGCAATGCCTCGGCCATTGACGTAGGAGAATAGGTAGCCATAGTCGGGCTTGTTGGCATATAGGCCCAGTGTGCATAGAATGGCTGTGATAGCCAATGCGGTTTTCTTCATAAGTAGTATCTTTTGTTAATATTTTCAGTTTAGTTGGATTGTCTCTCCTTTTTGAGTATCAATCTCTTTCATCTCTCCATTGACTTTGATACGCAGTTTCCCTCCAAGGCGCGACAGCAGTGAGGCGCGTACGACCGCCCCGTTCTCCCATGTGAGTTCAGTGAGCTCAAATCCTCCGCGACAGCAGAGGCCCTTGACGGTGCCTTGGCTCCATTCATCGGGTAATGCAGGAAGCAGATGTATGTATCCCGCGTGGCTCTGCACTAACATATCGGCAATACCTGCCGTGCAGCCAAAGTTACCATCAATCTGGAAAGGCGGATGAGCATCGAAGAGGTTGGGGTAAGTGCCTCCATTCTGTCCCGACTCGCCTACAGCGGGCTTTATCTGTTCACGAATGAGTTTCATGGCATGGTTGCCATCGAGCAAGCGGGCCCACAGGCAGACCTTCCAACCCATAGACCAACCAGTAGAGGGATCTCCACGAGCGATGAGGCTTTGCTTGGCTGCCTCGAAGAGTTCTGGTGTATCTTCAGTAATCAAATTGCCGGGATAGAGCCCCCATAGGTGTGAGACGTGACGATGGTGGTCCTTCGGATTGTCCCAATCCTCCATCCACTCCTGTAGTTGTCCCCAGCGACCTATCTGCATAGGTGCAAGGCGTGCCTCTATCGTGCACAGAGTGTCGACAAATGCGGCATCTTCGCCTAAGAGTGTAGCGGCTTTTGTGGTGTTACGTAGAAGGTCGCGCACCATCTGATTGTCCATTGTGGCACCTGCCACTACGCTGAACGAACGCTTGCCATTGACATTTGGACGGTTCTCTGGTGAGAAACTGGGTGATACGACCAGCCAACCGTTTTTAGGTTCGGGGACGAGGAAATCGATGTAGAACTCACACGCACTTTTCATGATGGGATAGGCCTCTTGCAAGAATTCCTCATTGCCCGTGAAGAGATAGTGCTCATAGAGATGTTGACACAGCCAAGCGTTGCAGGTGGGCCATATACCGTAGCTGGGGCCATCGACAGCTCCTGTGCTGCGCCATATGTCGGTGTTGTGGTGCATCGTCCATCCGCGACATCCATACATGGCCGCTGTTTCACGTCCTTTATCTGCCACTTCGCGTACGAGGCGCAGCATAGGTTCGTGCAACTCAGAGAGGTTTGTCACCTCGGCTGGCCAGTAGTTCATTTCCAAGTTGATATTGGCGGTATATTTGCCGTCCCACGGAGCTTTAAGCTTGTCGTTCCATATTCCTTGCAGATTGGCTGCCTGGCCACCGGGCTGTGAGCAGCAGATGAGCAGGTATCGGCCAAACTGGAAGTACAACTCGATGAGTTGCGGGTCGTTGCCCTCCTTGAACAGTTCTACGCGCTTGTCTGTCGGAAGCAGAGCAGCAGGTGTGGTACCGAGGTCGAGGCTCACGCGGTCGAAATAACTGCGGTAGCGTGCTGAGTGGGCATCCTTGGCTTTGTGATAATCGGTTTCAATATTGGCAAGAGGAGCTTCCGCGCGCTGGTCAGCATTGCCGCTGACATCTTTGTAGTTGATGAAGTTGGTACCCATAGATAGGTATATGATGACTTCATCGGCATTGGTAATCTTCATCGCGTCCGCTTGACTGCTCAGGCTACCTCCCTTGTGCTCAAAGCGTGCGATGCTGGTATATTTTATTTTGCCCTCGATTCCTTCGTGATTCGTTCCACGGCCACGTAATGTCAGTGTCTGCTTGTCGGCATCTGCTGTGGGAGTCTCGTGAGGCATAGGGGTGTCGTAGCGTGCTTCGAACGATATGGCTCCCTTCTTCGAGGCTGTGAGGCGCACGATGATGACATCGTTGGTAAGTGAGGCGAAGCTCTCTCTCCGGTAGTTCGTGCCATCGGCCGTAAAGGTAGTGGTGGCAATGGCATTGGTGATGTCGAGTTCGCGATAATAGTTGCTCACGCTGTCAATGCCGATGAAGTGTAGCTTCAGCGAGCCTACCGTCTGATAGGGCATTCCGTTGGCTTGCTGTGCACTGATATACTTGCCACAAAGTTCCTGAGCCTGAGCGTTCTTTCCCTCAAAGATGAGGTCGCGTATCTCGTCGAGGTGATCTATGGCGAGCGGGTTTACATTGTTGTGCGGTGAACCACCCCATACAGTCTCTTCGTTGAGTTGTAACTCCTCGTGCACAGGATCACCGTACACCATTGCACCTAGGCGGCCGTTACCGATGGGCAATGCCTCCACCCATTGTTCGGCGGGGGTATCGTACCACAGTTTCAAGGGTTCGTCAACGCTACGGCAACAGGCACAAAAGCCCACAGCAGTGATTAGGACGATAATATATGACTTTCTCATAAACTCCTATATGGGCGAATTCAACTCGCAAATGCATCGAATTCTAATTGGTTAATAATAAGTTAAATTTTCATTCGGTTCTAAGGTTAATTGCACTTGTTACTTTCGAATTTTAACCTTCATGCTTTTACCTCTATAATTGCGTACAACAGGTTGCTGTTCATCATGTCCAACTATATAGATACGCAACTGACGTTGTGACACCGCAGGATGGAATGCTCCTTTGCGTTCCCCCACATACAATGTCTGACGCTTGTCATTCCATTTTAAAGTAATGGTAGAGAACTCCCCATTCTCGCATTGGTATCCATCCCCACGGTCTTCATACAGAGTAAACACTGCATCTTGACCTGGATAAATACGCAAGGCGATTGCTGTCGTATCAGCAGCATCACTCCATTCTATAGGCTCATCCAAAAGTGGAAGGATGCTTCCCTGGCGTACGAAAAGAGGAATGCGATCAATGGGTGCGGGAACAATAACATCTTGCCCTCCAGAGTAGAACTTTCCAGTCCAAAAGTCGTACCATCCCGTCTTGGGTAGGTAAACCTTACGAGTTCGTTCTACCCCCTCCACGGGCGTAGAGCCTGCAGTAAAGTACATAGGTGTTGTAACAGGCGCAACAAGCAGAGATGGGCCAAATAGAAATTCGTCCTTTATGTCAAAGACTCGTTTGTCGTGAGGAAAATCAAAAGCCAAAGCACGGGTCATCGTGTAATCATCGTGACTGACACGCCATGCCAGTGAATACGTATATGGCAGTAGGGAATAACGCAGGCGTATGGAACGCAAGATGCTCTCGTAGAAGAGTTCACCAGGACCTCCAAATCGCCAAGGTTCACGTGGAGTATCCGTTCCATGGCTACGCATAACGGGTAAGAACGTTGCATACTGGAGCATACGAGTATAAAGTTCGCGATATCCCATATCTTCTACTCCTTTATCATATTCGCCCTGATAGAACCAAGCCCACCCTTTCTTTACAAAAAAAGCTCCTACGTCTACAGACCAATAAGGGCAACCCGTGGCCATGAAATTCAGCCCTGCTGGAATCATCTGTGCGAACGACTTCCACGAAGCGTATGTATCCCCATTCCAAGTAATGGTAGCATAACGTTGCTGCCCTGCATAAGACGAGCGAGTGAGGTTTACCACACGCTTATCCTGTGTTAAAGAACGCTGGTGCTCATAGATTCCTCGAGAATGAAACAGTGAAAAGAGTTGACTCCGTTCATTTCCCATACGCCCAGCCAAAAGGTCTGAGCAAAGGCGCCAACGTTCCTCATGGCTATCCACCGCATATTGCTCGTCCATCCTTTTCCAATCCGCATCATATGGTTCTGTAGCATCACACCACCATGCGTCGAAACCATTGTCGAAGAATTCCTTACGAGCATATTCCCAATAGAGGTCACGACCTTCTTGGCTGAAGGCATCGTAAGCATTAGTGCCAGAAATAAACAGACCACGTTTGGCGAAGTCCGTTGCCTGCGGCGAATTGGAGAATGTGGGCCAAATAGAAATCATCAATCTCGCATACTGTGCGTGGATGCTGTCTGTCAAGGCACGTTTGTCAGGGTAATCACGTGAGTTCATTTTCATATGTCCCCAACTGCCAGACTTCCAATAATTCCAATCCTGCACAATCATATCTATAGGTATATGCTCATCTCGGAAGCGTCCTAAGGTTTGTAATAGTTCTTCGCTACTACGATAGCGCTCTTTCGATTGTATATAGCCAAACAGATAGCGCGGCATCATTGGGGACTTTCCGGTCAGCCATCGGTAAGCACTTACGGTCAAATCCATAGTTGCACCTTTCATGAAATAATAATCCAACTGCCGAGCTGCACCTATGTCAAAGTTCCCATGATCGAATATCATTTCACTTCCTGCATCAATGAGCAAGCCATAACCTGCCGTAGAGGATATTACTGGCACCATAGCTTTTAAGTTGTGTTGACAGAGAAAGATCTTCTTATCGCGCAGGTTCATATAGTCCTCCATATGAGAGCCCAGGCCATAGACAGCCTCATCATCACTAAAATGCCATCGAAGATTATATTTCCATGTTGTACCTACGGTGTCACGGCGTAGAATATCACGTACATCTTTCTCACCGTCGGCCGTCTGTACCATACGCTGCGTAGCATCATCGTAGATAATTCTTTCTTCCACAATACGTTCTCCACTTCGTGGCAGCATTGGTTTTTCCATACCAATGATTCTATTTGTTCGTCTGTCACGGAATACGATACCGCTGCCGTCCATAGGAACGACTACACACAAGCTATCAGACAAAAGTTGCCACTCCATATCATTTTTCTCAACACCTACCGAGAAGCATTCTTCCACATGTGACACACAGATACCCGTCGTATTTATATCGGTAAGTTCACCGGAAAGTGAATAGCGCACTCTCACGATATCGGGACGTACCATTTCCACACACAATAAACCACCGTCATGTGTCGACAACATAATTCCACGACCGTTAGAAGTACATTGTCCAAGATTTGTATCAATAGCATTTATGCTATATACATACATCCATTGGCAGAAGATACAAAATAATAAAATAATACGTTTCATCTGTATGTAGTTTATAGGTTCTTATTCAGTTCTACACAAACAATGGTCACGTCCTCCTTGGGCAAGTTCAGACCTTTGAGAGTTGCCGTCTGGCCTTTCTGAATAAACATTCCGATACGGGCATCCCGCATCCATTGAATCTTTTCGTCAGGCTGCATCTGTAAACCCAAGTCAGTGCGTACCTCACGTATAGGTTGTGCAAAAGTCGCCACACTGCATACAAGCAGTATGCAAATAAACAATTGTCTTCTACTCATTTTTATGCTGATTACATGTCACAAAAGAATAATTCACACACAGAAATACTCAGCCGAGAACACTCATTCTTCAATACGGTGTAGTCTCAGCAATGCCTCTATATAGTAGTAGTCGGCATAGATGATGCTGGCGTCAATCTCGCTCCCTGCTGGGTGATGTCCCGTGGCGTGGCGCAGAAAGGCCACGCTGCTCTCTCCGCACTGGTACTGAGGCGTGCTGAGGTCGGCAAGCATCTGCTCGGCATGGGTGCGGTAGCGCTGCGCATCGGCCTCCTCCACATAGCCGGCAAGCTCTATCAGTGCCGAGGCCACGATGGCAGCTGCCGAGGCATCCTTGGGTGCAGCCGTGCCGCGCGGGTCATCCATATCCCACAGGGGGATGTTGTCGTCGCTGGTGGCGGCGAGGCGCTGCAGGTAGCAGTCGGTGACCTTGCGGACATGGGTCAAGAAGCGCTCGTCGCGGGTGAAGCGGTACACCATCGTGTAGCCATAGATGGCCCACGCCTGTCCGCGGCTCCACATCGACTCGTCGCTGTATCCCTGATGGGTCACCCCCTTGATGAAGTCGCCCGTAAGCGTATCGTATACCGCCACGTGGTAGCACGAGCCGTCGGGGCGGAAGTGGTGCTGCATGGTGGTCTCGGCATGTGCCACGGCCAGGTCGCGCAGGTGGTTGCCTCCTCCGTTCTCGGCTGCCCAGAAGAGCAGTTCGAGGTTGATCATATTGTCCATGATGGTGTTGTGCCCGCCATAGTCGCCCACGTGGCGTGGCCAGCTCAGCATGGTGCCCACCGTGGGGTTGCACAGCGTCGCCAGCGTGTCGGCAGCGCGCAGCGCCACCTCGCGGTAGTGGGCATCACCCGTGAGCTCATAACCCTTGAGGAAGGAGTTGATGATGATGAAGCCCAGGTCGTGGTCGTAGGCAGGACGAGAAGCCATATATTCCAGCGAGGCGGTATAGCGCTCGGCCTCGGTGCGCAGCGCCTCATCGCCCGTGTGGTCGTAGGCCATCCACAGCACACCCGGCCAGAAGCCCGAGCACCACTCCTGCGGAATGGCCTCGCGGCAGTTCCATCCCTCCTGCGTGTCGCCAGCAAGGATATTGCGCGGCATCATCGTATAGCTACGCGGCTGCAAAGCCTCCAGCGCACGCTCCACCTGGTGCGCACAGTAGTCAAGCGCCTCATCGGCATCCAGGGGCGCATTGCTCCTAGCACATGAGCCCCACATCACGGACAGCAGTAACAGCAGTCCCAATAGTTCCTTCTTTTTCACGTTCATCTGCTTCATATTATTTCACAATACAAAAGTACAAAAAAAGCAGCAAGTGCATAGCAACAAAGCCTCCACATTAGTTCACCCCTATCCGCACACACCAAAGAGTATCATCCTGCACATTCACAATATCTTATACTGCATCCCATGCATTCCACCGCAATAGACGTGGAATCACAGCCCACACAAAAGGCTACGAAGTATCGTATTTTACAGATGCCGGACAACAGTTAACGTCGATAACCTGATTCCGCAGCATGCCCAGCACATAGGAGATATGTAGCCATCGGTAATCCTTCTCGGCAATGAGCTGGGTGAAGCGGATGGCACCCTCGCGCTGCATCTGGATGATGAGGTGGAAGAGGGACAGATTGGCCTCCCCCCTGCCCCTCCCAAGGAGGGGTGATTCGGGCACCGCTGAACTTGGTTCCCCTCCTTGGGAGGGGCTAGGGGAGGCTACTATATCCGCCGCACACCCCACGATATGGTGACTGTTGGCGACTCCGCCCACAGCGGTATTCAGTGCCGGGCAGCGGTAGCCCGAGGTGACGATGATGGGTGCACCGTAGCGGCGGCGTATGGGGTCGAGCAGCTGCTCTACAAGGATGGTGAGCATCCGCTGTGCCGCACGGGGCGGCGTGTTGTCGATGGCCAGGCGCTCGGTGGTGGCGCTGGCGGACAATTCTGACAAATTAAAATATTTCATATTGTAATTTTTAACGTTGACGTTAACGATGACGATAACTTTTCTTACCTTTGTGGCTATGGAAAAGAAATCACGAAATTTTAGAGAATATCCTGTGTGGCAA
>JAFTVE010000011.1 GCA_017465905.1 Bacteroidaceae bacterium
CTGTCCCATCAACCGAGATGTCAAGCGGAACAGTATGGAATCAGAGAAAGCGTAAACCTCGCCAGTAGGGCTAGAGAAAAGGTGTAAATCTTTTCAGCTAATGAAGCAAAAAAACGTCTACTGAAATCAGGAAAAGACAAAGCAAACACGCAAAAAGTAAAATATCCACGGATGCGTAATGAAATATCCGTGGATACGTGATTAAATATCCGCGGATATTTAATTAAATATCCATGGATACGCAAACTTTTCGGTAAGCGGAATTGAAAAAATGGAAGGAAAGAACCGAAAAAATAGGAAGGAAAAGTAGGGAAAACGAAAAAGATGAATTGTCCTACTCGGCAAAAGTGTCAAAAAATTTGACATTTTTCGTCGAAAAAATCATTTTTCGCAAAAAAGTCATGGTGGCGTTTGGCGGTTTCAATAATTTTGCCTATAGATTTATATGCAGCAAGAGAGTGCGCCCCCTTTTCTGCATAATAAGGTATGATGGAACTATGAATGTATAACTAAAAGAACTTACTCAAATGATACGACACTACATCACAGTAGGCCTGCGCAACCTGCGCAAATACCCCGCGCAAACCGCCATCTCCGTGCTCGGCCTTGCCGCCGGCTTCGTGTGCCTCTCGCTCTCCGCCCTGTGGATACACTACGAGAACACCTACGACACGATGCACAAGGATTATGAGCGGATATATACGTTTGTGGATGGTGATAATCTGAAAAAAACAGGAGTGGCCTCTCAGTATACGCGCTTACAGACAACATCGGCATTAGTAAAAAAGTTACAAGACGAACACCCCGAAGTGGAGGATGTAGCTTATTGCTATACAAGCAGCCAGGCTTTCATCATAAACGGGTTGGAAGCGCGTCGCATGGCCATTGACTCCACTTTTATCCGTATGTTTGACCTCTCGCTCGTGCAGGGTGATTATGGTTTTCTTGCTAATCGCAATACATTAGAGGAGATAGCCATTACCGAGGAGTTTGCGCAACGTCTCTTCCCAGGCGAGACAGATGTTGTAGGCAAAGAGGTGGTGATATTTGCTGGCGGTAAATTGAAGATTGGTGCCGTGGTAAAGGGATTTGGTGAGCATAGCATCTTTCAGTTTGATTTCTTACATACGGAACAATTTGAGTATTTCATGCTTAGCCCCCAATCACTATTGTCTATATTTGCAAAAGTTTATGAAACTGCCAATGTAGACTCATTAGCAGCGGATGTAAAGCAGTTCTCTATTTGGGGAACCCCGCAAAACATCGCAACCATTCCCATTACCGATGCCCATAAGTTGGCCGGCAACTTCCTTAGCCTCAGTTGGGAACATTTGCGTGTGTTCCTTGCTTGCAGCGCATTGCTGATAGTGTGTGCCCTCATCAATTACCTCGTGCTCTACCTCATTCGTCTGCGTAGTCGCGAGCGTGAGATGGCCTTGCGTATAGTCAATGGCTCTACCGTGGGCGGACTGATGACGATGTTTCTCATCGAGGTTGCCATTGTGCTCTTGGCAGCCATACTGCTCGGGGTGCTTGGTGTAGAGTGGCTGTATGGTGTCTTTACCCGCTTTGCGCAGATTGATATGGACTATGGCTACCTTTTCGGCAGTGCCTTCTTGATTATGCTTGCAACGGCTGTCCTTTGCTTCCTGTTCTGCATCTTGCCCATCGCCATAGTGCGGAACCGTACGCTCACGGGACGTACTCGCCGTAACGACACTTTCCGTAAGGCAAGTTCGTTTGTGCAGCTCACCGTGAGTATGGTCTTCATCTTCTGTACGGTAGTGATGCTGCGGCAAATTGTATTCATGAAAAACACGGATTGGGGATTTGCCATCAAGGGACGGGCACAATTGCATGTGGATTATGTGGTGGACCCCAGCAACCCACACTTGTATAACTATGGTGCAACAAACGAAACGTTGGAGGGATTGCTACACCGTCTGCACGAGATGCCTATGGTTACCGAAGCCAAGCGTGAATATGACTTTAACTTCGATGCCATCGTGCAAAACAAGGACTATATGGGACTTTCTCCCCAATCGCTGGATGTATATACTACTTACTATCCTGGATTTTGGGATATTGGTCACCCTATGCATGGATTTTCTGTGGTTGAAGGTGTGCTCCCCCGTAAGGAAGCATGGCAGAGCAATGAGGTGGTTATCACTGAGAAGGTGCGCAAAGACCTTGGACTCGACCAAGCAGTAGGTCATACCGTATATACTAGGCCAGATAGGGGATACCCCTATACAGATAACAGCGTCAATCAATTTACCATTGTAGCTGTCATCAAAGACATTTACTACCAGTCGCCGACACATGAGCCAATCGGGTTTGTATTCTTTCCACAACATACCAATAAAGATTCAGGTATACCCAATTTCCTCACCATCGCATTTATACCGGGCGAGCGTGAAGAGTTTGAAAGCCGTGTACATGAGCTGATGGAGGATGATTATCCCGAGGCGGAGTACAGACTGGTGTTCTTTGAAGACACCTTCAACGACAAAATCAAGAGCGAGACCAACCTGATGACAATCCTCGGCATCATCACCGCCGTCTGCATCCTCGTGGCCGTGTTTGGCGTCTACTCCATCGTGACGCTTGCCTGTGCCCAAAGGCGCAAGGAGATAGCCCTGCGCAAGATTCATGGAGCCACGCTGGCGGACATCCTCTCCATATTTATAAAGGAGTACGGGCTCATCGTCCTTGCCGCCTCGGCCGTCGCCTTCCCCATAGGCTATATGATAATGAAGGAGTGGGTGGCTCAATACGTGAAGCAAGCGCCCATCGCCTGGTGGATATACGTTGTCATCTTCCTCGCCATTGTTCTGCTCATTGCCCTCTCAGTAGGCTCGCGTGTATGGCGTACCGCCCACGAGAATCCTGCGGAGGTGATAAAGAGTGGAGGCTAAAAGGGGGGGCGAGAGACTTACAAACTCAACAACTGAAAAACTATAAAACTTAAAACAATATGAAAGAGTTCTTCAAGAATCTCGGACGCTACAAAGTGTCGTCCGTGCTCAACATCCTCGGTCTGAGCATCGCCTTTGCGGCGGCCTACATCATCTTGGTGCAAGTGAACCACGACCTCACCTACAATCGCTGCTTCAAGGATGCGGATAGGGTGTATAGGCTCGACTTTACCTCTTCTTTTATTACCGACGAGCAGGACGAGTGGATGATGCTCATGTCGCACGCCTTAGGAGAAGCATTGGGTACGGACAATAGTGCCGTAGAGCAAATGGGCTACATGGAGTTATACGCCTCCATAATACGTCCGTCTCTGAATGGGAAGGAGATATACGTGCCTATAGAGGGTAAGGAAGATGAACTGATGGAGGTGCATACGCACGTCGGCTCTGCCGAACTGCCTCAGATGCTGGGCGTGGAGCTCATCGCCGGTGACTATAGCCATCTGAAGAAGCCCAACAGCATACTGATTAACGAGAGCTTTGCCCAGCGCTACGGCTTCGAGATTGACGATGCCATCAGAGACAAGGACAATGTGCTATGGACAGTAAGGGGCATTTACGAAGATTTGCCTACAAACTGCATCTTGGGCGAGCACGACATATTCACAGTGTTCGGTACCGAGAATCGTGGCTGGAGCAACGTATACTATTATAAGTTGGTGGGCGAGGAGCAAGAGGAGGTTTTCTTGCTGAACGGCATCAAGAAACTTGCCGATATGGGGGTTATGTATGAACTGTATGGAAACACGTGGGAACGGCCCAGTGACGATGCTCGCGAGGAGTGGCTGGACATGGCAAGCAAGATTATGCGCCTCACACCGTTCTACGAGAGTCATTTCATTACCAATATGTATGGTACCATACAGCCGCAAAACGACAAGAGCACCGTATACATTCTGCTGAGTATTGCCGTACTCATCCTCGTCATTGCCTTTATCAACTTTGTCAACTTCTTCATGGCTATGGTGCCGCGCCGTATCCGGCGTGTCAACACCGAAAAGGTATTCGGATGTACTACTCGCCGCTTGCGCATGAATTTCGTTCTCGAGGCTGTTGGCTTGGTTGCAATCAGTCTGCTGATAGCCCTGTACATCGTGTTTATGATTGCTCCCGAACTCACGGGGATAATCTCCTCATCGGCACAGATAGAGGACAACCTTAAGATAACGCTGTTCCTCATCGTTGCAGGTCTCTTGCTTGCCGTTGTCAGCAGCATTTATCCCGCCTATTACATCACCTCCGTTCCTCCGGCCTTTGCGTTGAAGGGTACGTTCGGCAATACGGCGTCAGGACGTCGGTTGCGCTATGTGCTACTGACCCTGCAGTTCGTTATATCCATTATCCTTATTATATGCTCCTCCTTTATCCGTATGCAGTACTTCTATATGGTAAATGACGACATCGGATACGACAAAGAGAATGTGCTGACGGCCGATATTTCTTCGGCCGGGTACCCGCAGCCGGGAATGTTCTTTCCCTCGTGGAACTATGAGCAACGCCAACAGTTGACCTCCATGCTGAAAGAGAACCCGCAGATTACTGATGTCACCTATGCTTGGAATCAGTTTGTCACAGAGGATCACGCAAGTCAGTCGTTCCACAAGGAGGACGGCGCGGAATTCAGTTCCTTCATCTACGAAGTCGCCCACAACTTCCTGCAGTTTATGGGTATTGAGGTCGTAGAAGGGGAGGACTACACATTGGGAGATGAGCTGCAGCGGGATTATATCAAGCATATATTCAATGAGACCGCACGCAAGGAACTGGACCTCTCGCTCAATGAAAAGTTTATGGATGAGCGCCCGATAAGAGTGGTGGGATTCTGCAACGACTTCAAGCTCCGCTACATGAAGGAGCGCATACAGCCCTTCGCATTTTACATTGGAGGATTTGCCTATTATAACTATCTTTTTGTGCGCACGATACCCGCTGCCGACGTTGAAGAGGTAAAGGCACATATCAATCACTGTATAGCCAAGCTTGGGTCAACAGGCAATGCCGATAAGATAAAGATAACCTCCATTGAGCAGGAGCTGAGCTCGAAGTACGAGCACGAACGCAAGCTCAACCTCCTCATCACTATCTTCTCGCTTATATCCATCTGCATATCGCTGATGGGAGTCTTCGGCCTTGTATTCTTCGAGACCCAGTATCGCCGTCGCGAGATTGCCGTGCGCCGTGTACACGGAGCCTCCATCAACAGTATCCTTATGATGTTCGTGGGGCAATATGCTCGTATGGTGCTTGTGGCTTTCCTCTTTGCCATGCCCGTGGGTTATATGCTCATGTCGCGTTGGCTCGAAGAGTATGCCTACCACATACCGCTCTACTGGTGGGTATTCGCCCTTGCACTCATCATCGTGCTCGCCGTCACCAGCGCTATCGTACTGGCCCGCTCGTGGAAGGCGGCGAGGGAGAATCCCGTAAACTCGCTGTATAAGGAGTAGAAAAAGGACTGTTGCCACTTGAAAGTAAAATACTCAATTAGAACAATATACCACAATGAAACTAACCAAACTATTCCTCTTCCTTGCCGTGGAACAGCTGCTGAAGAATCATGCAGGGAAATGCGTGTAAAACAGCGGAATCGCTAAAAAAATATGGATTCCGCTTGTTTACGCACGAAATTTAGTATCTTCGCAGCATAAAATAGGCTTGATATGGGAACAAAAGAAGCAATAAAACTATTCGAAGAGAAGCGCGTGCGCACTGCATGGGACGACGAGCAGGAAAAATGGTATTTCTCCATTGTGGATGTGGTGGATGTGCTGACTGACAGTGCAGATCCAACTGCTTATTGGAGAAAATTAAAACAGAGATTAAAAGCGGAAGGAAATGAAACCGTGACAAATTGTCACGGTTTGAAAATGAAGGCCCTTGACGGCAAGATGCGTCTTACCGATGTTGCTGATACCGAGCAACTTTTTCGTATCATCCAGTCCATACCTTCGCCCAAGGCCGAACCGTTTAAGCGGTGGATGGCTCAGGTGGCAGCCGAGCGCATAGACCAAATGCAAGACCCAGAGCTGAGCATACACCAGGCAATGGCGGACTATAAGCGGTTGGGCTACTCGGACAACTGGATAAACCAACGCCTCAAGAGCATCGAGATACGCAAAGACCTTACTGACCAATGGCGGCAACACAATGTGGAGGAGGGCGTGCAATATGCTACGCTCACCGACATCATCTACCAAGCATGGGCTGGCAAAACAGCCAAGGAGTATAAGCGCTACAAGGGATTGAAAAAGGAAAACCTGCGCGATAACATGACCAACGAAGAGTTGGTACTCAATATGCTTGCCGAACTTTCCACCACAAGTATCACCAAAGCCAAAGACCCGCAAAATCTTGAAGAAAATATGCAATGTGCAGCCGAGGGTGGCGAGGTTGCTCGTGTGGCACGTGAGCAACTGGAGTCAAAGACGGGGCGCGATGTCGTGTCGCCCCTCTCGGCCAAGAGATTCTTCGAGGCGCAGCAACCTACCGAACGGCTCGGTGAGGCAGAAGAGGAATAGATATTTCCGACTGCTTGTAACTCTCGGGGCTTTTCTCCGTCTTATAGATAGAATAACAAACAACATAAAATACAATGAAACCAACCAAACTATTCCTTGTCCTTACCGTGGCGGTGCTGCTGGGGGCTAACACAAGCAATGCACAAAACCTTACAGATACTTACTGGAAAAACCCGAAGACGGGTGACTGGGTAATCGGCTTTACCGAGAAGCACGTTATCTATGATAATGCCGTATGGGACATCGTGGAGCAGACGGAGCGCAAGGGAGACTATACGTTCACCATCAGTAATGGTAGTGAGACAAAGGACATCAAGGTAAGTCCCACAAAAAAGGAGGAGCGCACAATCACCATAGACAAAAAGGTGAGTGTAAAGTGCAGCCCCATCACCACAAGTACCTTGCCCGACTA
>JAFTVE010000012.1 GCA_017465905.1 Bacteroidaceae bacterium
CTGTCCCATCAACCGAGATGTCAAGCGGAACAGTATGGAATCAGAGAAAGCGTAAACCTCGCCAGTAGGGCTAGAGAAAAGGTGTAAATCTTTTCAGCTAATGAAGCAAAAAAACGTCTACTGAAATCAGGAAAAGACATTGTTTGGTCCTTTTTTCTCGTTATCCTCATAGATAACTTAAAATATCCACGGATATTTACTTACGTATCCACGGATATTTACTCGCGTATCCATGGATATTTCATTACGTATCCGCGGATATTTCATTAAATATCCACGGTTACGCAAGTTTTTCTGTACTGAGAACTTGTTTTTCGGACAAATACTTTGTGCTTTTAGGGAGTAACCGTTGTGATTAGTTATGGGAATATCCTAAAAAAAAATGCCCTCCGCCGTAGAGGCGGAAGGCATGGTGTGGAGTTACTTTCTATAAGTCGCTTAGTCGAACAAGCCACGTATGTTCTGGTAGACGCTCTTGCCGAGGTGCTTGTAGGCGAGTTCTGTGACTTCGCGGCCTCGGGGGGTACGCTTAAGGAAACCCTCCTTGATGAGGAAGGGTTCGTATACCTCTTCCAAGGTGCCGGAGTCTTCACCGATGGCCGTGGCAATGGTGCCGAGACCTACTGGGCCACCGCCAAACTTGTCGATGATGGTGCAGAGTATCTTGTTGTCAATCTCGTCGAGTCCGTAGCGGTCGATGTTGAGCGCTTCGAGTGCATACTGTGCTATCTCTAGATCAATAGCTCCGGTTCCCTTTACTTGTGCAAAGTCGCGCACACGGCGCAGCAGGGCATTGGCAATACGGGGAGTGCCACGGCTACGACTGGCAATTTCGCCGGCAGCCTCATAGTTGCAAGGTACGCCAAGGATGTCGGCCGAGCGAGCAATGATGCGGGTGAGTATGTCGGTATCGTAGTACTCAAGGTGCATATTGATGCCAAAGCGGGCGCGGAGTGGGGCGGTGAGCATACCGCTGCGTGTGGTAGCGCCAACGAGCGTGAAGGGATTGAGGTCTATCTGTATGCTACGTGCCGAGGGACCCTTGTCGATCATGATGTCGATGCGGTAGTCCTCCATAGCAGAGTATAGATACTCCTCCACCACGGGCGACAGGCGGTGTATCTCGTCGATGAAGAGCACGTCGTTGGGCTCGAGTGAGGTGAGCAGACCTGCCAGGTCACCGGGCTTGTCGAGCACGGGACCCGAGGTGATCTTGAACCCTACGCCCAGTTCGTTGGCGATGATATTGCTCAGCGTAGTCTTGCCCAATCCGGGAGGACCGTGAAGCAGCACGTGGTCCAGTGCTTCGGCACGCAAACGGGCAGCTTTAACGAAGATGCGCAGATTATCCACCACCTTGTCCTGCCCCGAGAAATCCTCGAAGCGTAGTGGGCGTAGGGCATTCTCATAGTCCTTGTCCTTGCCGCCGAGCTGCTGTTTGCGTATGTCGAAATTCTCTTCCATTTATACTTTAGTATCAATAAGCTACCTTTAGCGGATTGCGTACGCTCTGTGCATAGGTGTTGAGGTACTCGGTCCAATCCTCCATTGACTCGAAGCCATACTTGCTCCAACCTGAACCCCAATAGTAGGTGTACTCTGTCTTGGGCTTGTAGTTGCTGATGGCGAGCACGTGACCTGATGCACCGCGTTCCTTGGCTTCCTTGTCGGAGAACATGGCAGCCTTGGCCTCAGACACCTTGTCGGGCATCACTGCACCTACATAGATAACGCCGTTGCCGTTGTTGATGTTGTCGGTGAGGTCGGCATAGGCAATGTAGCCCTTATCGCCTTCAAGCACATAAGCGGTGGGGTTTTCGGGATGGATTACAAGACCTGTAGCCAAGGGAGTAGCCTTTTGCAATCCTTCGTAACTGATAACGGTCTTGTTGAGCTGTGAGCCCTTGGCCAATGAGATGATACGGGTCTCTACTACACCTTCATTGCCGGCAACAGTGAGCGGATTATAGGTAAGCTTCACTGTGAAGCGCAGAGGACCATTCTCGAGTATTTCATACTCCTTCCAGCAATAGGGATATACTATAGCATCGCCATCCATGAGAGCCGATGTGCCGCAACCAAGGGTAGGACCTACCTTGTAGCAGTCGAGGCCATTACCATGGTCTACGTGGTAAGACACAGAGTGATAAAGTTCGTTAGCCTCATCGTACTTACGTTCCTTGCGCAGGCGGGCAATCTCGGCCTGTGTGTCGGGATTGAGCTCATTGGCGTAGCGCTGCTCCACCACGAGTCCGGGCACGCGCTTCACCCAAGCATCGTAGCCAAAGGCGCGCTCGCCTTTTGCCTGTAGGGCAGGACCGTAGGCACGGTAGGCAGTGCGGTCGTTCTCCCAAGCGATATCATCGACACGTTCGGGGTAATGGCGGCCATACACAAGGGGTTCGGCCTCGATGGGCTCGCCCACAGCTACGGTATACACGGCCTTGTCGCCAGCCTTGACATTGACGGGGAACAGGAGGTTGTCGTCATAAGTGATTTGGTAGGCTACCTGATTGCCCTCAGCATCGAGGACGATGTATTGTTCCTCATCAATGAGTTGTACCTTCTTGGCCACCTCGCTGATGGGTACCTCAACCATCTCGGCACGGTCAAAGGAGAGGTCGTTGGTCACCGTAACGGTGAAGTCGGTACTCTGCTTGGGACCACATGCAGCGAGTAGGGCGAGGAGGGGGAGGGAAAAATACTTTTTCATATTGTACTGATTTTTATGGATGAATAGTTTTAGGAGTTGCAGGATTTCGACTCCTGCAACTCCTAAATTATGTACCTTCTAAAAAGCTTAGGGCTGCTTGCCGATATAAGCCAAGATACCGCCGTCAACGTAGAGCACGTGACCGTTTACGGCATCAGAAGCCTTCGAAGCGAGGAACACTGCGGGACCACCCAACTCTTCGGGGTCGAGCCAGCGACCTGCGGGAGTCTTGGCACAGATGAATGAGTCGAAGGGGTGACGTGAGCCGTCGGCCTGACGCTCGCGCAAAGGTGCGGTCTGCGGAGTAGCGATGTAGCCCGGGCCGATGCCGTTACACTGGATGTTGTACTCGCCATACTCTGAGCAGATGTTGCGGGTGAGCATCTTCAAACCGCCCTTGGCTGCTGCATAAGCTGATACGGTCTCGCGGCCGAGCTCTGACATCATAGAGCAGATATTGATGATCTTACCTTCACGGCGCTCCATCATCTCGGGGATAACGGCGCTAGAGCAGATGAACGGACCTACGAGGTCGATGTCGATAACCTGCTGGAACTCTGAGCGCTTCATCTCGTGCATGGGGATGCGCTTGATGATGCCGGCATTGTTTACGAGGATGTCGATCTGACCTACCTCGGCGTGAATCTTCTCTACGAGCTCCTTTACAGCCACTTCATCGGTAACGTCACATACGTAGCCGTGTACGTTCTCGATGCCTGCCTCCTTATAGTTGGCCAAGCCCTTCTCCAAAGCGGCTTCGTTGATGTCGTTGAAGATGATGTTCTTGATACCTGCCTGCACGAATGCCTTGGCGATGTTGAATCCGATACCGTAAGATGCGCCGGTAATCCAGGCGTTCTTACCCTCTAATGAAAACAAGTTTTTCATTTAATTATGAATTATGAGTTATGAATTATGATTACTATAATAAATTATGAATTAAGAATTATGAATTATGAGGCTTGCCATTCTTTATTTTTCTCAACACGGAAAGGATGATGGATGTAGCTAATTTGATTAGTTCCTCACAATCATACCTTAGCGATTCATAAAGACGGGTATCAATCAATTCTACGCGCTGAGACAATTCTAACCAATATAACGTTTCTTCGGCCTCTTTTAAGGCTATTCCATATTTATGGACAAAGTCCTGTTCAGACTCGGCTCTTACTGCTTCGGAAAGATTGGCTCCAATGGAAGTACCAGAACGGAAGACTTGGTCGGCAATGCTATATTTACGTTTCTCTATCAAGAACTCGTTCAGGTGATACATCCTGACTGAAAAGTTCATTGCTTTTTCGCGAATTATATTGCGCTTGTCTTCGCTCATAATTCCTAATTCATAATTCTGAATTATCGAAGATCGGTAATCTTCGAAAAGTCCTGATCGCCATAGTCGAGATTCTCGCCACCCATACCCCAGATGAAGGTGTAGTTGTGTGTGGCGGCAGCGCTATGGATTGACCACTCGGGAGAGAGCACGGCTTGGTCGCCCTTCATCCAGATGTGGCGGGTCTCGTCAACCTCACCCATGAAGTGGCATACAGCATGCTCTTCGGGAACTTCGAAATAGAAGTAAGCCTCCATGCGGCGGCTGTGTACGTGAGCAGGCATGGTGTTCCATACGCTACCGGGAGCCAGCTCGGTCATACCCATCTGAATCTGGCAGGTGGGGAGCACCTGATTGACGAGCATCTTGTTGATGTTGCGGTCGTTGGAGCCTTCGAGCGAACCCATGTGTGCAACAACGGCATCGGCCTTGGTTACCTTTTTGTTGGGGTAGTTGCGGTGTGCGGTGCATGAGTTGAAGTAGAACTTGGCGGGGTTCTGGGGATCCTTGCTCTCGAAGATTACATCGCGGTCGCCCGAACCGATGTAGAGCGCCTCCTTATAGTCGAGCTCAAAGGTCTCGTCGCCAGCCTTCACTACGCCGGGGCCACCTACGTTGAACATACCGATCTCGCGGCGAGTGGTGAAGAAGGGTGCCTTCAGGGGATCGATGGCCTCGAGCTTGAGCGCCTCGTTCACGGGCATGGCACCGCCCACTACCATACGATCGTACATAGAGTACACCATGTTTACCTCATCGGCTGCAAACACCTTTTCAATGAGGAAGTCGCGACGGATACGCTTGGTGTCGTAGCTTTTCGCGTCCTCAGGATGTGCTGCATAACGCACTTCATAGTTTGTCTTCATAGCTTTACTTTTGTTATGATTGGTAATAATGTTTTTATTGTATCTCTGCAAAGTTACAAGAAAAAATCAAAATACCACTAAAAAGCATTGCTTTTCTGCGAATTCGTTTTTGTAACCTTGTGCATTTAGTCTGTCACTTCTGTGGGGCGTATAAGGTATAGCTTGTCTCCAGGTCGTATGCGGCCAGGAACTTTGAATGATACGTGTACTCCCTTCTTTACTGTATCTACTGGCTTGAGGTTTACGCGTGCCTCATCCAATGTGAGATACATGGCACCTGTGGTATGCCCCGTAATGAGTAGCTTGTCGCCCACGTGCAACTCGGTGGCTTCGATGAGGAATTCAGCTACACTGATGTTTGTGAAGTAGCGTATGCCTTTGCCTGCATATACCTTGCGCTCGGTAGCGGCAGAACCATAGTTGCGGGTCCATTCACCCAAGCGTTGTCCCAAGTAGTAACCATTCCAGAATCCTCGGTTGAAGACAGTGCGCAAGCGCTCATCCCATTCGTCCTTCTTCTCTTCGGTAAGCGTACCGTTGAGATGACTCTCGATGGCCTCGTTGTAGCATTCGACTACGGTTTTTACATATTCGGGACCACGGGCACGTCCCTCTATCTTGAATACACGCACGCCTGCCTCCATCATCTCGTCCATGAAACGGATGGTCTTGAGGTCCTTGGGCGACATCACATACTTATTGTCTACCTCCAGTTCGATGTCTCCGTCAGTCTCGCTGAGAAGATAGGGAGCATAGCCTCTGCGGCATACCTGCATGCAAGCGCCTCGGTTAGCCGATGCGTTCAGCTCGTGCAGACTCAGGTAACACTTGCCCGACACTGCCATACAGAGCGCACCGTGGCAGAACATCTCGATGCGTATGAGCTCGCCCTTGGGACCGCGTATTTGCTCGCTCTGGATAGTTTTATATATGGCTGCCACTTGCTTGAGGTTGAGCTCACGGGCGAGCACCACCACATCGGCAAAGCGAGCGTAGAACTTGAGTGCCTCAGCATTGCTGATATTAAGCTGAGTGCTAAGATGCACCTCCTGTCCTATGCTGTTGCAGTAACTCATCACGGCCACGTCGGCAGCAATAACGGCAGAGATGCCTGCCTCGTGGGCTGCATCTACAATCGTACGCATCAGTGCTATATCCTCATCGTAAATGATGGTATTGACGGTAAGATAGCTCTTGATGCCATGTTCGTCGCAGGTAGTGGCTATCTCACGCAAGTCATCGATGCTGAATGTGTTGGCCGAACGGGCACGCATGTTAAGGTTCTCGATGCCGAAATATATACTGTCGGCACCTGCATTGATAGCTGCCGCAAGTGATTCGCGCGAACCTACGGGAGCCATAATTTCAAAGTCTTTCCGATTCATAGGGGACAAAGATACGAATAAACGAGCGAAATAATATCAAGCTTGCTTGAATATTTCATTGCTAATGCAAGTATCTCCTCGATAAAACCGCAAGGATGCGAGTAAGCTTGAACTTCTTGAGCAAAAACGTGACTCTACATCCTCAATGAAAGATTTTTTAAGAATTGTATAGAATAATTCGTGAAAACATCGTAATTTTGCATCGTCAAATGTCACTTACACCTGATTCTGTATAAGTATATAAAGGTATTAGCATATATAGACGTTTTCTTGTATGAAATTATTTGAATTCCAACCTAAGTTATTCTCTTGTTTGAAGGGGTATAACAAAAGTACCTTCATGGCCGACCTCATGGCTGGTATTATCGTAGGTATTGTGGCTTTGCCATTGGCTATCGCATTTGGTATAGCTTCGGGTGTGACTCCCGAAAAGGGTATTATCACGGCTATCATCGCCGGTCTGCTCATTTCTGTATTTGGTGGCAGTAAGGTACAGATTGGTGGGCCCACAGGAGCCTTCATTGTTATTGTCTTTGGCATCATCGCCGACTATGGTATGAACGGACTCATCATTGCCACTTTTATGGCAGGTATTTTCCTCATTCTGATGGGAATACTGCGTGTGGGAACTATCATTAAGTACATCCCTTATCCTATTATCGTGGGCTTCACGAGTGGTATTGCGCTCACTATTTTCACCACGCAGATTAAGGACCTCTTCGGCATGCAGATTGCCGATGTCCCTGCTGATTTCGTGAGTAAGTGGGTAGTATACTTCCAGCATTTCAATACGATGAATATATGGCCTCTGCTCATAGGTTTGGCAAGTATCCTGATTATCGTATATACCCCCAAGATAAGCAAGAAACTGCCCGGCTCGCTGCTTGCCATTATTCTGATGACCGTAGTAGCATTGCTTTTGAAAAACTATGCCGGTGTGACTACCATAGAGACTATAGGTGACCGCTTCACCATTAATCCCAACATGCCGACTCCTGAAGTGCCCAAGATTACATGGGAGGTGTTCACGAAACTCATGTCGCCAGCTCTTGTGATAGCTATGTTGGGAGCTATAGAGTCATTGCTTTCGGCTGCTGTGGCCGATGGCGTAATAGGCGATAAGCATGATAGCAATCAGGAACTTGTAGGCCAAGGTATAGCCAATATGGCTTGCTCGCTCTTTGGTGGTATCCCTGCCACTGGAGCTATAGCCCGTACGATGACCAATATCAACAATGGTGGACGTACACCTATCGCCGGCATTATCCATGCACTTGTGTTGTTGCTTATCTACTTCTTTCTGATGCCTTTGGCTAAGTATATCCCTATGTCGTGCTTGGCAGGTATTCTGGTGGTAGTATCGTACAATATGAGTGAGTGGCGCAGCTTCAAGGCCATTTTGAAGAATCCCAAGAGCGACATCACTGTGCTGCTCGTCACCTTCTTCCTAACCGTCATCTTCGACCTTACTGTGGCTATTGAGGTGGGCATCCTTATTGCCTGCTTGCTCTTCATGCGCCGTATGTCTGAGGTGACAAAAGTATCGGTGGAAACGGAAGAAATTGACCTCAATGCCGATAGTGACCTGCCTTACAATAATGAACATCTCATCATTCCTGACCGTGTGGAGGTATATGAAATCAACGGCCCCTATTTCTTCGGTATTGCCAACCGTTTTGAGGAGGTGATGAACGATGTGGGCAAGCATCCCGCTGTACGCATCATACGTATGAGAAAAGTGCCATTTATCGACTCCACGGGTGTACACAACCTTACGAACCTCTGTAAAAAGTGCCTGAAGAAAGATGTGCATATCGTTCTTTCGGGTGTTAATGACAAAGTGCTTGATGTGCTCACAAAGGCAGGATTCGATGAACTCATAGGCAAGGAGAATATCTGTAGCCATATTACCATCGCCTTAGAGCGTGCTCGAGTATTGGCCAGTGAAATAAAATAGTAGATTACTATTGTAGAAAATAGGACGGCCGAGGTCACAATTGCGTGCCTCGGCCGTCTTCATTATCTTTTCTTATAGTTTTACTTGGAACCTATATCCTTCTTGTAAGCACGGCGGCGCTTGTGGTGCTCACGTTCGAAATAATCCCACTGTGCCTGCATCTTGGTGTTGCTTTCCAGCTCGGGATTGCTCTCTGACCATTTGTAACCCAATTGATTATGTACGGGAATAATGTCGTCGAATATCAGTGCCACAGCACCCTTTCCCTGATATTCGGGTTTCACAGCCACGAGCAGCATCTCGGTGGTTTTTGTTTTATTCCATTTCAATGCTTTGATGAGATGCCACCAGCCAAAGGGAAACATAAAGCCACGTGCCTTTTGGAATGCTTCTGCCAAGAAAGGAAGCAATACGCCAAAACCGATAAGATTGTCGTCCTTATCCACGATAATCGGTACCAAACGAAGATCCAGCAGAGGCAGGTAGCTATTGATATACTGCTGTATCTGCTTGGGCGAGAGGGCTGAATAGCCATATAGGTGGGCATACGCTTCGTTGAGTAGTTCGAAGATAGCTGTTCCTCGTTCGCGGGCGAGCTTGCTGTGTGAGGTATACTTCACTACACGAAGACCATATTTCTCCTTTACTATGCGTGTGATGCGTGCATGCTTCTCGGGCAGTTCCGTGGGGGCTGTAAGCAGGTATTCCATCCAGTCCACATCCTTTGTGTAGCCCATGCGCTCCATGTGTACGGGGTAGTATGGGTAGTTGTAGATGGTGGCCATAGTACTTATGCGGTCAAATCCCTCGACGAGCATACCCTCGGGGTCAAAGTCTGTAAAGCCCAACGGGCCATGCACTTCTGTCATTCCGCGCTCACGTCCCCACTCTTCAACAGTAGCGAACAGCGCATCGGCTACTTCTGCATCATCGATGAAGTCGACCCAACCGAAGCGCACTGCTTTCTTGTTCCAAGCCGAGTTGGCCTTATGGTTGATGATAGCTACAATACGCCCTACCACCTTGTCATCGCGCAGAGCGATGAATGGCTGTGCTTCACAAAACTCGAAGGCTGCATTCTTTTTCGGGTCAAGGGTGTCGCGCACATCGCTGTATAGCTCTGGGACTGCGTAGGGTGAGCCTTTGTATAGTTCATAGTTGAAGCAGATGAATTGCTTCATCTCTTTTTTTGTAGTGACTGGTCTGATTGTTACGGACATATAGTAAGTATAAAATGTGTTGTCGGGTATATGAAAATGTTCGCTCTCTTATAATCAGTGAGCGGGTAAAGTTAACACATTTTTACGATTAAATGCGCAGAATGGGAATAAAATGTGCGAAAAACGTCTATTAAGGGGCGAATTTCACCTTTTCGCCATGGATAATGACTTTTTTATCGTCGGCCAGTGTTGTGGCAAAGAGGTAGGCATCGCCTCCGTCGGACATTTTTAGGCGTTTGCGCAGCGCTTCGGGTCGTTCGGGAAAATTGCGTACGGAAATATTGGCTTTCTTGAGTTCAGAAGAGAGGCGCTTGAGTTCATTTTTGCCGAATCCATCGATGTTTTTCACTTCGAACACGCGCCCTGGGAAGTTGGGGACAAGGGTGTCGGAGGTGTAGAGATGGGTGTTGCGATGCAGTTTCTTGAGTCCATAGCGTGTGGCAGGTAGGCGGAAGCATCCTGCTTTCATCATTGAGCTGTTGGGCTCGTAAAGGAAGCGCCCTATGGTAGAGGTATAGGAGCAATGGGCATCCTGTTCCTCTTCGAGTGTGTAGTCAAATGTCTGTGCACTCTCACCATGGAAGTTTACAGTGCGGATGTTTATGCTACGACTCATTTTGTTGCCCATGATAAAGAGCAGCTCTTTACATTCATTATTAACTGATACTACATGTACTTCGTTCACCGAAGTCAGTTGGTTGATAGCTTGTGAGATGTCGAGCATGGGTGAGCACTTGACCATCACCTTTGTCGCTTTTTGTAGGAGTGCTGTCTCCAACTGGCATACGTCAGGCTCGCAGTCACTCAGCGCCACGACTTTGTTGCCTGCTCCGTCTCTTCGGGCAGGGTCTAGGAATATCCAGTCCTGCTGTGGCAGTGAGGATAGTATCTCTGTGCTGTTCCCATTTACGACTTTGATTGGCAATCTCAATAGTGCGAAGTTGTGTCGGGCTATCTGGCATAGTTCCTCGTTCCGTTCTATATAGGTGACCTCTTCAAAGTGCTCCGACATATAGCTGCAGTCAATGCCGAAGCCACCCGTTAGATCTGCCAACCGATGTCCCTGCATGAGCGAAGCCTTGTATCGGGCTGTAGTTTCTGATGAGCACTGCTCCATTGACAAACGGACGGGATATATCACACCATCGGTAGCTGCCCAGGTAGGCAGTTTTGTGGATGCCAGTCTACGGCCTTCAATCTGTGTGGCAACCATTCGCATGTCTACATGCGGATAGCGTGATGCCTGCAAAGCCAAATGACGTACGTCGTCACCAGCATGTTCGCGGATAAAGGCCAGAGTCTGTTCGTCAATCATTGCGTATGGTATTCTTTTTGCAACAGCGAAGATACATCAACAACGGGAAACGGCAAAATTTAGCACTCTATTTTTGTAGATATTGCAAACATCGTGTACCTTTGTCTTTGAATCTATCATATGACTGCTATGAACAACACTGCCCAGCTCCATCTCTATCCGACACCCAATGGCAAGGTCACGGCATTCAGTACCACTCGCCATGGCGGATGTGGAAGCGATACATATGCATCTTTCAACTGTACCCCCTATGTTGGTGACGAGCCAGCCTTTGTTCGTGCCAATCAGGAGCAGCTATGCAAGCTGTTGGGAATATCTTTGGAGAGGCTTATCATCCCTTATCAGACCCACAGCTGCAATATCCTGACCATTGATGAGAACTTTATATACTTGTCGTCCGATGCGCGTCAGGCCATTTTGCAGGAGAAGGATGCCGTGATGACCAGTATCCCTGGATTGTGCTTGTGCGTATCGACAGCTGACTGCATACCCATTCTGCTTTACGATGCAACCCATCGGGCCATAGCGGCTGTTCATGCCGGCTGGAGGGGGACGGTATCACGTATCGTGACTCAAACATTGCAAGCTATGCAAAAGACTTATGGTACGATGGGCACCGATATTCATGCTGTAGTGGGGCCGGGTATCTCGCTTGATGCTTTCGAAGTGGGCATTGAGGTTTACGATGCTTTCAAGGAGGCTTCATTTGATATGGAGAGGATTGCTCGCTGGTACCCTGAGAAAGGCAAATATCACATTGATCTTCCTGTAGCGAATCGTCTGCAGCTACTTGCTGCCGGTGTGCCTCTTGGGCAGATTCATGATAGCGGCATCTGTACATATTCACGTTGTCGCGACTTCTTCTCAGCTCGTAGGTTAGGGGTAAAGTCGGGCAGAATACTCAATGGAATCATGCTAAACACACCCCCCAACTCATAACTCACAACTCATAACTCACCCCCCCATGTATACTATTACCGTATCCGAAGAGATAAAGGAGAAGTGGCCGGAATACCGCGGAGCAGCCGTATATGCCACCGTTACGAATAGCTCCTACGATGAGGCTTTATGGGAAGAAATCGCCCATTTCACCGAACATTTACGTGCTACTGAGACCACAGACAGCATCAAGCAGCAGCCCGTCATTACAGCCACTCGCGATGCTTACCGGGCATGTGGCAAGGACCCCAGTCGATATCGCCCTTCAGCGGAGGCATTGCGCCGTCGCCTACTCCGCGGACTCGAGCTATATCAGATCGATACGCTGGTGGACCTTATCAACCTGGTGTCATTGCGTACGGGATACAGTATTGGCGGTTTTGACGCTGATAAGATTGTAGGTACTGACCTCTGCCTCGGCATTGGCAATCACGATGAGCCCTTCGAGGGCATTGGTCGTGGTCCGCTAAACATTGAGTATATGCCTGTCATCCGCGATGCCATAGGTGGCATAGGCACCCCGACCAGCGACCATGAGCGCACGAAGATGGGCCTCGATACCCACCATATACTTGCCATTATCAATGGATATAGCGGTGGCGAGGGGTTGCAGGAGGCTGCAGAGATGACAATCGAACTTCTGCGTCGATATGCTTATGCTACAGACTGTAGAGCTTGGATGTTTGGTGAATAGCGGTTTTTGCAGATTTTGTTTCATTTGTTCGCATTATCTCGCGAAAAAGTGCTAACTTTACCCGATAATTTCAGTTTGTAAGTTTGTGGCGCTTTAGCTCAAAAACTGACAAACTCAAAAAACTCAAATCAACATGAGCGACGAACTAAATATGCCCATTGAGGAACAGGTAGCGTATACTGACGACAACATACGCCACCTGAGTGATATGGAACACGTGCGCCTGCGTCCCGGTATGTATATCGGTAAGCTGGGCGACGGCTCACAGAACGACGACGGTATCTATGTGCTTCTCAAGGAGGTTATCGACAACTCCATCGACGAGTTTAAGATGCATGCAGGCAAGCGCATTGAGATTGACATCACCGACCACAAGCGTGTCAGCGTGCGCGACTATGGCCGCGGCATCCCTCAGGGCAAGCTGATGGAGGCTGTGAGTGTGCTCAATACCGGCGGTAAGTACGACAGCAAGGCCTTCAAGAAAAGTGTGGGCCTGAACGGTGTGGGTGTGAAGGCAGTGAATGCGCTGAGTGCACACTTCGAGGCCAGCTCATACCGCGACGGCAAGGTGCGTACGGTAGTGTTCGAGAAGGGCAACATGGTGAGCGACACCACCGGGAATGCAGGCCCCGAGGAGACGGGTACACGCATCGTCTTTGAGCCCGATAACACGCTGTTTGTGGGCTACTCGTTCCGCTCGGCCTATATCGAGACCATGTTGCGCAACTACACCTACCTCAACACGGGTCTCACCATCATGTACAACGGCAAGCGCATCCTCTCGCGCAATGGTTTGGTAGACCTGCTCACCGACAACATGACGGCAACATCGCTCTACCCCATCATACACCTCAAGACCGAGGACATAGAGATTGCCTTCACCCATACCGACCAGTACGGCGAGGAGTACTACTCCTTCGTCAATGGCCAGCATACCACACAGGGCGGTACTCACCAAAGTGCCTTCAAGGAGCATATTGCCCGCACCATCAAGGAGTTTTACAACAAAAACCACGAATTCACCGATATCCGCAACGGTATCGTGGGTGCCATCGCCATCAATGTGGAGGAGCCGGTTTTTGAGAGCCAGACCAAGGTGAAGCTGGGCTCTACCGCCATGGAACCCGGTGGCCGCAGCCTCAACAAGTTTGTGGGCGACTTCATCAAGACCGAGGTAGACAACTACCTGCACCGCAACACCGAGGTGGCCGACACCATGCTGCAGAAGATTCAGGAGAGCGAGAAGGAGCGCAAAGCCATTGCCGGTGTCACCAAGATAGCCCGTGAGCGTGCCAAGAAGGTCAACATGCACAACCGCAAGCTGCGCGACTGCCGCATTCACTTCAACGACGCCAAGGGCGACCGCACCGACGAGTCGTGCATCTTCATCACCGAGGGCGACTCAGCGAGCGGCTCCATCACCAAGAGTCGCGACGTGAATACACAGGCCGTATTCAGCCTGCGCGGTAAACCGCTCAATTCGTTCGGCCTCACCAAGAAGGTGGTCTACGAGAACGAGGAGTTTAACCTCCTGCAAGCCGCGCTCAACATCGAGGATGGCCTCGAGGGGCTCCGTTACAACAAGGTCATCGTGGCCACCGATGCCGATGTCGACGGCATGCACATCCGCCTGCTGATGATTACCTTCTTCCTGCAGTTCTTCCCCGACCTCATCAAGAAGGGCCATGTATACATCCTGCAGACGCCGCTTTTCCGTGTGCGCAACAGGAAACGCCTCATCAAGGGCTACAAGAAGGAGAACGACACCGACCGCAAGAGCGACTTCATCACCCGCTACTGCTACTCCGAGGAGGAGCGCCTGAAGGCCATCGCCGACCTCGGCCCCAATCCCGAGATCACCCGATTCAAGGGTCTCGGTGAGATTTCGCCCGACGAGTTCAAGCACTTCATCGGCAAGGACATCCGCCTGGAGCGTGTCAGCCTCCACAAGAACGATGCCGTGATGGACCTCCTCGAGTTCTACATGGGAAAGAACACCATGGAACGCCAGAACTTTATCATTGACAACCTCGTGGTGGAGGAGGATAAACCGGATGAGGAATAACCAGTTGAAAGTGGAAAGATGAAAGATGAAAGTATGTTCACAACTCGTATCGCTCTTTTTCCCGGTACCTTCGATCCCTTTACGATAGGGCATGATGCTTTGGTGCGCCGTGCGCTTGGCATCGTCGACGAGCTGTACATCGCCATCGGCATCAACATTGAGAAGCGCACGCTGCTTACTCTTGACGAGCGTATGGAGCGCATATCGGCTCTATATAAGGATGAGCCGCGCATCCATGTCGTCAGCTACGAGGGGTTGACCACCGACTTTGCCGCGTCCGTCGGTGCACAGTTCATCATCCGGGGCGTGCGCAGCAGCGTCGACTTCGAGTATGAGCGCAGCATTGCCGATGTCAACCGTATGCTCACCGGCATCGACACCCTGCTGCTCATCAGCGAGCCCCAGTATGCCGCCATCAGCAGCAGCATGGTGCGCGAGCTCGCCCGCTTCGGCAAGGACATCGCTCCCTACCTCCCCTGAGGATAGCGCATAGGAGCCCCCCGATGCCCCTCAAAGTCAGAGGACAGCCACCCACCGACTCACTTCTTGATGGTAAACCATGAAGATACTTACGCTTGCAGTGAATAGGCGGCAAAGTGCACCTTCTTGTGTACAAAAAGTGTACAAATAAGTGTAAATCTTTTTGGCTTAACTATTATGGCACTCAGCGGATTATGCCAACAAAAGTGTACATTTGCTTTTTGAGGTGATTTATTCCCGATTGTCCAATGGAATAGACTAAGCCACCGGATAGTCTTATGCCATATTGCCAATATATTACTCCAAGTTGCCGAATATGATTTTATTTTATTACTTTTGCAAATAATTTGAAATCTTATTGTTATGGCAGCTAAAATTAAAGGCGTATTGGTCCTGATAGGAGTATTCCTTATTTTCTGGTGGGGAGTGTCATTCACAACAGGTTTTTTGTATAATGTATTTTCTTCGTCCGTTTTATCAGCCTTTGCGGCTAAGCTGATTTTCTCGTTTCCTTTCTTATATGTAATATTCAGGAAATCGAAAATCTCTTTTATTAATGAAAAGACCGTTAACGAAAAGACTTGCCCTTGGTGGGTTCTATTGGGTCTTGGACTTGCAATTGCATTAATGGCAAGAATCTATTATCATCTTTTCAGTCCATACTCGGCTGGTTCCGAAAATATCACTTATCATGGATTGGAAGCGATTTGCATGTTTATAAGTAGTGTGTTGATTACTCCTATAATAGAAGAACTGTTTTTTAGGAAGTGGATGGTAACGTATCTTGAAAGAAAAGATATCAAACCTATATATATACTTCTCATTACATCAGTTTTGTTTTTCATTGTCCATACGAATACCCAATACATGTATTTTCGATTTGACACGTTACTCTCTGGAGCAATATTGTATTATATCTATACCCGCTATCGTAATATAAAGTATTGCATATCTGTACATATTATATGGAATATGGTTGTGAACTTAATTTCTATCGCAAATCAACATATGTTATTATAACATCTGATACTACAACCGACTCATGTCAACTGTAACAGGTGAAAACAAGTTTCTTTATTAATTGCCAGAAAACATACCACCACCTCTTCTGCTATATCCCAACTTGTAACCTATCATCATCGCTGTTCTATAGTGCCAAAATTATTTATCCCTGCAAATAGAAAACGTTCTACCTGCAAGTAGAAAACATTCTGCCTGCAAGTAGAAAAGTTTCTACCTGCAAGTAGAAAAAGCGATAGGCAAGGAGATGCTGGAGAACAATAGGTTAGAGGCTACGATTTGGCTTTGTCATTGTCTGAAAGCCTCACAGCTTCGCAACCTTTGAGAGCAAACAACGAAAAATGTGTAAAAAACACATGCCCAAAGGCAAATGTACACTTTTGTTGGCGTAATCCGCTGAGCATCATCGTAGTTAAGCCGAAAAGATTTACACAAAAATTACATCTTTTGTACACAAAATGTACACATCTCTAGCTGTTTTCAGAGTTTCAAGAAATGTCTGAGGGATAGCGCATAGGAGAGCCCCGATGCCCCTCAAGTCGGGAGGGACAGCCACTCACATGCTCATTTCTTAATGGCAAACAGACTATTGTCGAGCTTTGCTCCCTCACTGATGTCGGTCAGCGTATAGGAGGTGTAGTCGCCATTGGTGTAGTGCATCATGATGGTGCTGATGCGCTTCGTGCCTTTGTCGTAGCGTGCCTCCACCTTACTGATGCCTCCGCGTGCCTTCTCGTCGTCGAGCTCCACCTCCACGATGTGGCAGTCGTCCAGTTCGTCCACATTCATCTTTGTCATATACTCCTCGGCTTCGTGATAGTCGCCCGTCATGGCAGCCAGCAGCATGATGCGCATCATCTTGGCAGTGCCGCTCTTGGCGCTCATCACGCGGCGCTTACCCTTGGTCACCATCATCACCTGCATGTCGTTGATGACAAAGCAGTCGCCTGCAGGCTCATCATAGTGGATTGACATGAGCCCCGGGGCATACTGGAAGCTGGCCGTGCTGCTGACGGTAGTCTCCAAGGGGGCTACGTACTTGTCTTGCTGTAGGCGCGACACGATACTTGTGGTACTACTGCCTACTTGCTTGATGGCATCGAGCACGGCGTGGTCTTGCGCTGCCATCCACATGGGAGCAGCAATAATCATTAGGGAGAGAAGGATTTTTTTCATGAATTATGATTTATGAATTATGATTTTTTTAATGGCACACGGATGACACTGATTTTACGGATTGCCACAGATTTTTTTTTTGGTAATAATATAGATGTTGTCCAAGCCTCGGTATTGTCCCCCTAGATTAGGGGGACGAGCGAAGCGGAGGGGGTCTTATCTACGAGAAGCGTACCACCTCCCCCTCTTCGAGGGTACTCCTCCTAACCTAGGAGGAGAATTTTAAGAATGTGGACAACTCCTATATTATTGCCTTTTTTTTTCATTATCCATTATCTATTATCCATTGTCCATTATCAAGTTGCCGTCCGGATGGCAGTTTTCGTTTTCGTCTTCGTTAATCTTTCAACTTTATAAATGCTTTCGCATTTAAGAAGACTTGCTGGCTCGGCATAACCCCGCACGCGGTTTCTGCACTCGCAACGCTGCGTCTTTCAATTTTGACCTTGGCCCCTTTGGGCGTCGACCTTCGGTTCATCTTTCAACTTTCAATTTTCAATTTTCATAAAACTTCCTGAACAGGTAGGGCTGCAGTGCATAGGAAATGATTACTGTGGAGGTCATACCTATAATGGTGACCAAACCTACCGAGCGTATGGCGGGGTGCACGGCAAAGAATAGCGAGCCTACACCCACGAGCAGCACGAAGGCCGAGAACACGATGGCCGACTTGTGGGGCAGCAGCAGGTCGCCCGTGCCGCGCTGGCGTGCCAGCAGCCCCTCCATGATGAAGATGCTGTAGTCGACGCCGATGCCGAAGATGAAGGTCGACACCACGATGTTGATGAGGTTAAACTGCATGCCTGTCAGGGCCATCACGCCAATCACGATGTACCAGCTCAGTGCCATGGGCAGGAAGGCGATGATGGAGAGCACCACGCTGCGGAACGAGATGAGCAGCACCACAAACACGAACGCCATGGCTATGTATAGCGCGGTGTTGAAGTCGTCGTTGATGAGCTTCACCGTCTGCCCCGTATAGTAGTAGGGGTCCACCACAAGGAAATGGGGTGAGGCCGCATTCACGGCATCGCAAAGGGCGGTGAGTTGCTCCTTGGGTACTTGCACGGGGAAGAATATCATGTACCTGTCGCCGCTCTTCTCTACGATGATGGATTGAAGCATCTCGGGCAGTGCCTCGCTCTCGAAGATATAATTAGGTTCATAGTCGGCCTTGGCCATTGCGAAGAAGGGGGCAAACATACGTGTATTGAGACCTGCCTCCGGCGCATGATTCTCGATGAGCCGGCTCACCTGGGCCAGATGCTCCTCATCCCAGTAGTTGCGCCATTGTGCCAGTCGCTCGCGTTGCTGGGCTTTTGATACGAGTAGCCCCGAGGGGTTGGTATAGCTGCGCAGCAGGCTGTCGGCCTTGAGCGCATCGAGCGTGGTGGCCAAGGCATGGGCATAGGTGATGGCGCTGTCGGGGTGCTCGGCTGCAGCAGCAAAGTAGGTGGTGGTGCAGCCCGAGGGTGATTTTGAGGCCAGCAGGTCCATCGTACGCTGCACGTCGGGCTCGGTGTAACCGATATTCTTCAGGTCAGAATCAAAGGTAAGGCTTCGCGAAGCGATGATGCATACCACGCTCAGCACCACGATACCCCACACGAGCACGGGCTTGCGGTCGAAGGGATAGCTGTTGATACGGTCGATGAGCATGAAGGCTCTGCGGCTGCGCCGTGTGCGTCGCTTGCTGAAGAAGTGTGGCAGATAGAAGAGGCAAAACAGCGTAGTGCCCACTATCTCGAAGGCCGCAAAGAAACCAAAGTCTTGCAGCAGTTCGCTCTTGGTGAGCAGCAGGCCCATGAAGGAGCCTATGGTAGTGAGTGCACCGAGGATGACGGGGCGTGTCTGGTCGCGCAGTATCTGTATGGGGTCTTCCACATACTTCGTATGGGTGAGCACGTGTAGGCAATAGCTGAGTGCCACGCCCACTACTACGGCACCGAGCCCCAGCACCATGAGCGACATCTTGCCCTTGATGAGGTATACCATACCCAAGGCAAAGATGCTGCCGTAGACTACAGGCATCACCAGGAGGGGTATGGTGCTCTTGTTGCGGAAGCAGAAAGCGATGACAAAGCAGATGATGAGCAGCGCCACACCGATGGTGCGCACGAGGTCGAGCTTGATACAGGTGGAGTTGTAGGCACTCTGTATGGGCGAGCCGCTGTAGCCTATGCGCACATCGGGATAGTTCTCCTCAACGATGCGGATAGCCTCCTCCATCTCGTCTACGAGTTGGCCGTTCTTGCCCGACTCGCTGGAGCTGATTGACGGGAATATATACCCTTGGCAGACGGATTCGTCGCCCGTGAAGAGGTGGTTGTTCACCAGTGCCAGTTGCTTGCCTTCACCGCTCCCTGCAAACTGATGTGCCAGGCGCCGGCCGAGCACGCTACGCAGTCCTATGGGGTCGTGCGTGATGAGTGGTTGCAGCATGGGGCCCATCTCGGAGAGCAGCATATCGTAGTTGTCGGTCATCACCTGCGCCACATTGTCGGCCGTGAGCAGACTGTCGATAAGCGCATAATCCTCTGCCTCAATATACGAGGGTAGATTGGCCAGCAAGTAATCGACGGCGCCGGCGAGCATCTCCTCGTCGAGCGCGTAGAGCGTAGACTCCACGTAGCGGTGTGTGGTGTCAATCTCCTCGAGCAGGGCAAAAAACTCATCGCACGCCTCGGTAAGCATGTAGGAGTCCACCTCATCGGTCTCTGGCTCGAAGATGACAGTGATACGGTCCTTCACCCTCAGGTCGGCAAAAGCCAATTGCCCGCTGCCCGTATCGGCTGCGGGAACCAGTTTGGATATATCCTCCTCCAAGTGGAGCCGGGAGCTGAGATACCCAAACACGCCCAGTGTGACCACGAGCGTGAGGTACATGACAAACTTATGCTTACTGAAATAGCGGTATGCCGCTACCGTGATGTCCGATGCTTTCATCCTAATCCTATATTATTTCCTATAAAAATCATCAAGTATACAGGCCACCGTTGATTGAGATGACCTCTCCAGTGATGTAGCTCGAATGTTCCGAAGCGAGGAACGATACCAGATGAGCCACCTCCTCGGCACTGCCAAAGCGCCCCATGGGGATACCTTGCTTGAGCGATTCCTCGTCGAGCCCCTCGGTCATGTCGGTAGCGATGAACCCCGGTGCGATAGCGTTGACGGTAATGTTGCGGTTTGCCACCTCAAGGGCAAGGGCCTTGGTGGTAGCGATGAGGGCGCCCTTGGCGGCAGAGTAGTTGCATTGTCCGGGCAGTCCCTTAATGCCACTTACCGATGCCATATTGATGATGCGTCCGTGGCGTTTGCGGGCCATGCGCTTGAGCACGGGTTGTGTGACGTGGTAGAAACCGTCCAAGGTAGTGTTGATGACATTGTGCCACTGGGCATCCTCCATGAAGAGCAACACAGCATCGCTGCGCATGCCTGCATTGTTGACAAGCACATCGATGTAGTCGTCCTTGCCGTGAGCCGCTGCCCAAGCCTCCAGTGCAGCGTGCGTGGCTTCCTTATCCGACACGTCGAAGGGCAGCAGTTCGGCTACGCCGCCTTCGGCCTCAATCAGTTGTTTCACCTCGATGGCCTTCTGCTCGGCCGAACGGTAGTTGATAAGTATGGCAAATCCGTCTTTAGCCAGCTGCAGGCATACGGCGCGGCCTATGCCACGTGAGCCACCGGTAACTAATGCGTATTTCATATTTTGGTTTATTGTTTAGGGTGTAGAGTTTAGTGTTTAGAGTTTGGGGACTTCTCCGTTCATTACATATCCTGCTGTCTGTATCGAGGCCATGAGCACTCCGAGCATACCGTGCAGGGTGAGGTTCTGTCCTGTGAAGAAGAGGTTGGGCACAGGAGACTTGGGGGTGAGGATGGTCTGCATCAGTGCATCACAATCCTTTCTGATGCCGTAGGCCGAGCCCTCCACTGTGCCAGTATAGTCGCGGTAGGTGAGTGGGCTGCTGGTGTATACTTTCTCAATGTTGCCTGCCAGTTCAGGGATATAGCGCATGGCAAGCGCAATGGCTTCGTCGGCCTTACGCTGCTTGAAATCCTTGTATGCTTCGGGCCGATGTCCTATGCGGCTGTCGCTCCACTCGGCTACCTGCTCCCATAGCATTGGGCTAATCAGGTCAACGGTGGTGGCCCATCCGTCGGTCTCGGCCGAAGGCCAGGCAAAGTTTATGAAGAGACTCTCTGTGAGGCTGCCCTTACCATAATTGGCGTGCCAGATGTCGGGCATCTCATGGATGTAGATGCCTCGGTTGCGGTACTTCACCGTGTGCGGCTTCAGCACCAGTTGGGTGGTAAACATACCGTAGCTGTTTGTCAAGTTGTTGATGCGACGGCGGTATATGTTACGTATCATGCTGCTCTCCTTGATGAGCGCAAGGGTCGTGGCGGGGTGGGCATTCGACACGATGGTACGGGCTGTATATGCATTGCCATCGGCTGTGATGACCTCTGCTATGCGCCCCTCACGCTCCACGAGTTCTGTCACTCGGGCACGTGTGATGAGTGTACCGCCCATTGCCTTGAACTGGTCGGCAATGTGGTGCACGAGGGTACCTCCTCCACCTTGCAGGCGGTAGGAGCCTTGGATGAATGAGTTGATGGATTGCGAGAAGGCATAGAGCGGGAGTTGCTCGGTAAGCTCGCTCTTGACACAGCCTCCTGCGATGACTTGACGCAGCACAGGGCTTTTCATCTGCTCATTGAAGAAGCGGTAGGCCGAGGTGGTGAAGCTGTCGGTCTCGAAGATGTTCCAGTCGGGACGAAGCGAGTCGTACAGGTGGTCGCTGATGCCTCTGAACACGTCGACCAATGCCGTAATGCCCTTCCTGTCATCGGGGAACTGCTCCACGAGGGTCTCGATGAAGCGGTCGTAGTCGTGTGAAAAACGATAGGACTGCCCTTGATAGATGACCTCCTCGAAGAAATCATCGTCGAGGCGATGCCATGGGAGCTCTTGGAGGTTGAAGTATTCGACCAGTGGATGCATCATCTCTCCTTGACCTACACCACCCACGTAGTGAAAGCCTGTGTCGAAATGATGGCCGGCACGGCGAAACACTTGGAAGGCACCGCCAATTTCAGTCCCCTGCTCAAGGATACACACATTGAGCCCTTGCTTGGCCAATGCATAGCCGCATCCCAAGCCGCCGAGGCCCGCACCTATGATAATGACATCGTATGACTGCATAATAGCTTTTTACTGTTTTATTCGTTCACACACAGCTCACCACTCAATGTAAGGTAGGCCTGCTCCTGCCCATTGACATTGGCCTTGATGGCATAGCCCTCCTCACTCTCCGTGAGGTTTATGTGTACCAGCAATTCGCTTTCGCTGGCAGGTGTAAGCAGTGAGATGAAGCGGCAGTTCTTGATGTTGGCGAAGCTCAGCGGAGCCTCTGTTATCTGTTGGGCACACTCCTTGACCATCTCTACGGTGCATACACCGGGAGATATGGGGTTGCCTTGGAAGTGGCCTCTGTAGATTTCGTGATTGGGGTTGAGCGTTACGTGAAAGATGGTATCCTCATCGCGACGTTCAACGGAATGGATTGTAAAGTATTTGTTCAGTAGCATTTCTCTGTTCTTCATTATCGCTGTCCCCACTTCTTCTGCCATTCCTTGTAGAAGGCAGGGGCGGCAAGTTCTGTCTCGTGGTTATCTTCACGCACAAAATGCTGTGTAGTGGTGGCCTCGGTCATTACTGCATGGTCGCTCTTGCGAAATATCTGGTAACGGTAGATGATCTTCGAGGCATGGGTAGGTACATATTCAATGCGTACGATGATGGTCTCCTCGTAGGGGATGACCTGCTTGTACTGTATATGCAGATCGGTGACGGGAACGATGTATCCGTGGTCGAGGAAAGACAGGTATTCGAGTCCGTACTTGTGTCCGAATACTTCGCGTGCTGTCTCCAGGTACTTCACATAGTTCCCGTGCCACACTACGCGCAGCGCATCGATGTCGTAGAACGAGATAGTGCGCTCATATTCGGCCCACAGCAGGGGCTTGTCGGTATTACTTGCTTTCATCGGTAGCCAGCTTCATCTTACAGGTAGCCACCAGCTGGTCGGCCACCTTGGTTTCTGCCGTGATGAGGGTGATATCATTGATTTCCGACACGATGCGTATGGTTGTATGCAGCGTATCGCCTTTGCTGGGATAGACGGTAAACCTACAGTTCTTCACATCACCTATGTATCCCAACTTAACGCTGTCGGCCTCCACAAGGTGCTTATACCCTGTGTAGGCCGCAGCAGTCTGGGCTATATGTTCAATGATTCCCACTTCGGCAAACTTGTCGCCTACACAGAAGATGTTGTCTTCACGTATGGTGAGCTCCGATGCGTAGTTCTTCTCATCGATGCGGCTAAACGTGTCGAGCATCACGATGGGTGCCCGCTGCGGTATCAGCTGCTCAATGTCCGTAGTGGTATATGACATAGAGGATTAAGCCAAGCGAGTGTATACAAACTCGTACAGGTCACCGAAAGTGCGGATGGTAGCAATCTCGGAGTTCTGGATGGTAACACCAAACTCCTCATCTACGAGGCCGACCATATCCACGAGGCTGAGGCTGTCGAGGTGCAGAGTCTCCTTGATGGGAGCATCAGCGGTGATCTCAGAGGTTTCTACTTCAAATTCATCGGCCAGGATAGTGACCATCTTTTCAATCATTTCGTTCTTTTCCATTGTTCTTGTCGTTAAAAAGGTTTATAGATTCTTTTATTTTATAGATTCTTTATGATAAGCGTCGAGTTGGTACCGCCAAATCCGAAAGAGTTGCTCAAGAAGGTGTCAAACTCGTAGTTGTCGACGCGCTTGCCCGGGATATTCAGTTTGGCAGAGTCCTCATCGGGGTTCTCGAAGTTGAGGTTGGCAGCCACAAACTTGTTTTTCATCATCAGTATGGAGTAGATGACTTCACTGGCACCGGCCATCCACATCTCGTGGCCTGTCTGTCCCTTGGTGGAGGTCACATAGGGCATCTTGTCGCCAAACACACTATAGATAGCCTTGGCTTCGTTGGTGTCACCGATATGGGTCGATGTGGCATGAGCGTTGATGTAGCCAATCTCATCAATGCTGACACCGGCTTCGCGCAATGCCATTTCGAGCGATGCGCGAGGACCATCGACATTGGGCGAAGAGATATGGTCGCCATTCGATGAGAAACCATAGCCCAGCACTTCGGCAATGATGGGAGCGCCGCGCTTGACGGCCGACTCGTAGCTCTCGAGGATTACCGTAGCAGCGCCGCCACCAGGCACGAGACCGTCACGGTCGCGGTCGAACGGGCGTGATGCACGTGTGGGGTCGTCCTCACGGGTAGAGAAGGCACTGATACCATCGAAGCTACCAATAGAGAAGGGGTTTACCTCCTGAGCGCCACCGCATACGATGCAGTCTTGCAGACCCCACTTGATGAACAGCGAGGCCAGACCGATAGCGTGCGAACCGCTGGCACAGGCAGCCGATACAGTCATGTTGATGCCACGCAGTTTGAACAGGCAGCCAAGGTTCATCGTTACGGTAGAGTTCATCGACTGGAAGATGGCACCCGAGCCTACGAGGCGGGTGTTTTTCTTCTCGCGCATCACGTCGACACTCTTCACCACGGCATCGGCACTACTGTCGTTACCATAGAGCAGGCCTACGGGGTGTGCGTTGATGTATTCCTGGTCGAGCCCGGCCATCTTCAGCGCATCGGCTGTGGCCAGATAGGCATACTGTGCCTCCTCAGGCATATACACACGGTGTGCACGGTCTACAATACCTTTCAGGTTGGGGGTGTCGAGCTTAGCTGTCAGTCCCGACTGGAACCCCATCTCTTTACGGACGGGGTCAAATACGATACCGGACTTTCCTGTATACAGGGCCTCCTTCACCTCGTCCAATGTCTTTCCGAGGCAGGAGTAGATACCCATGCCGGTAATTACTACTCTTCTGTTGTTCATTATCCTATATTATATAAATGTTTCTTTAATTCATTGAAAAGACGGTCGCGTTTGGCTGTCAATGCCGCAATGGCCTTCTTGTCGGCGAAGTGGAAGTTCCATACGCCACGGAACTTGGCAAACCACCGCTGGTAGTATATGACAAAGAGCACCATCAGCACGAAACTGATAACATGTCCTATGGCACCAAGCCAGTTGCCGCAACACAGCATCACCAGTGCAGGGATGAAGCAGCACAGCGGGAAGGTGACGAGCGCCATGGAGCCAACGTTGAATGAGCTGATGAACATCGGGTCGATGGCTCCGTTGATCTTCAGGCGGTGGAAGAACTTGGGTACGAGGAATACGGGCCAGGTGAGAGCAAGTCCCGAGATGAACAGGGGTAAGGTAACCAGCAGCACTATCAGACGTGCCATCAGATTGCCCATGCCGGGACGCTTGGCCAATACCCAGTCGCGCATGCCGAGTCTGCGGGTCTCAGTATCCACTTCACGCGCGTTCCTATATATATTATCCATAGCCTCGGGGGCTTTAGCTTTGGCTGCTTCGAGCGCTGCGAAGAGCTGCTTGTCCGAGGCCAGCTTGTCTACCACATAATCGGGGTTGCGGCCATCTTTGAGGGCATACTCACGGCCCAGCTCGCTGCTGCGGAGGTAGTCGATGGCGGTGTAGTTGTCCAGGTCGGTGATGTTGAGCATCATGTCGCCGATTTGCTTCTCCACAAGTGCGTTCACCTCACGGATGGTCGTGCGGGGCTTCTCCTTATACTTGGCGTAATAGGGCGACAGGGCGATGGGGGTGCCAAACTGCACCATCATGTCGTATCGCGGATGGAAATACTCCTCATAGTGGTGAGCAAAGGGCTGTATGTAAATCTCTTTCTCGAAGTGAGCCGTCTCGGCAGCCTCGAAGGCCAGCTTCAGGTAGGCCAGCGAGAAGTATCCCAGCCAGCGCTTGTCTTGATGTCCCGATTCGGGGAAGAGCATCAGTGTCTTTCCCTCGCTCAGTACGCGGCGAGCCACCTCGAAGGTCTTGTCATTGCCCGCCATAGCTGCCTTTCCCTCAAAGCCCAGACGCGACACGGGCAGCAGGCCCAGACCATCGAGCAGGGTGCAGAAGAGCTTGTTCTTGAACACATCGCTGCGCACCATGCAGTAGGGTTTTCGGTCCTTGATGACAATTTCCGTGTTGAGGGGGTCGTTGAGGCAGTTCTGGTGGTTGCCTACAAGCAGCGTAGGCTCTCCAGGTTTAGGCAGGTTTTCTACTCCTATGGAATAAATTTTGGGATAGTAAAGCGAGTTGATGAATATTACATAGTTGCGGAATCCGCGGTATATCCATCCTCCACGCTCGCTGTCATTCTTCTTGCTCATCTCTAAAAACATTCAAACTTCTTCATGCTTACGGTCGTGTATCCTATTGATCCTCTGTGCTGTAGTGAGGTACACGCTCTCTTAGGTCTCAAATTGAACGGCAAAATTAGTACTTTCCGTCCGCACCTGAATGACCAAAAACGATACATTATTGTCCTATTTCTGCAATCTGTTTTGTATCTCTGTTTTTATCATTAATTTTGCACGTAGACAAGCAATCTGTGGCTTATGGAAGACTGTGGATATGGCGTTCGCCTACTTACCTCATTCGATGCGGTTACCGACCATCCCGTCGAGGTCGACTACTTTGCCATGTCGCTCTGCACTAGCGGCACAGCATCGGTGACTGTCAATCTGGATAAATACAGTATTAAGTCCAGCGATATGCTGTTCTTCGCGCCCAACGACTTCGTCCACATCGAAGCTGCGACCGTCGACTTCGCCATGAAGCAGATCTATGTCACCAGTGTAGACCTCATCCGCGAGGCTGCCACACATATACTCTCCTTCATCAAGGACGTAGACTCCTCGCGCACCTTCTTCATCAGGGAGAGGGAGAGCTACAGCAAGGGCGAGCGGATTATGGCCGACTTCTGCACCATATATGACTTCCTCTCCCTGGTGCTTGCCAACGAGAACTCCACCAGCAAATATGAGCAGGGCGTATGCATCTTCCGTTGCCTGCTGCTGGCCCTGCGCGACAAGATCTCGGCACGCTACAGGCAGGGCATCACAGAGTCCGTAAGCAGCGCATTGGGCTACTTCAACCGCTTTGTCATACTGCTGAGCGAGCACTGCAAAGAGCACCACGAGGTAAGCTACTATGCCGGCGAGCTGCACGTGACAGCCCAGTACTTGGGGCGCATCTGCCGTAAGTATGACGGGCGCGGTGCCAAGGAAATCATCACCGACACGCTGATACTGCAGATGAAATCGACCATCAAGAACACCGAAAAGTCGCTGAAGGAGATAAGCTACGAATACAACTTCCCCAACTTCTCCTTCATGAGCCGCTTCTTCCGCCGCTACGTGGGCATCACCCCCTCGGAGTTTCGCGCGAGGTACCGTGAGGGGAAGGACAGTTGATAATTATGATACTTTGTATCAAGATTGTCAATTAGCCTCATCGCTGCCGCCTGAGCATGCCATATACCTGCACCAGGGTGGGGTAGGTGCGGCGGATGTTGTGCTTGAAGTGTGCCATCGTGATGAGCAGCAAGGTGATGATGCCGATGACGGTAGCCAGGCCGAAGAGGTCGCGCAGGCTCACGAGCATGGCGCTCTGACTGACGGCGTGGGCAGCCTCACCAAATGTATCGACGTGGCTCATGGCAGTGGGGCTATACTGCGAGCCGAGCAGTGCCATCTGCTCGCTCATGCTTCCCTTGAACAGATGTCCGAAGATGGCTGCACCCATGGCCGAACCGCACCCGATGCGCACGAAACCAAGGATGGTGAGCACCTGGAAACGGTGGGCGAAGGGTACGACACCCTCGATATAGGTGGTGAGCACCACGAATACCATCACGTGGCCCATGCCATAGAGCAGGGCGGGGAGGTAGAAGGCCTCGACGGGTGTGTGGGGCGACACGAGCGTGAAGAGCAACGCTTCATACATCGTCAGCAGCAGGAAGGAGAGGAAGGTGAGCCGCTTCCAGCCCCACCCGAGGTGCTCGATGCATTGGGTACTCACGATGCCGCCAAAGATGACACCTATCAGGGCCGAGAGGCGTATGCCGGTGGTATTGACCGCCGAGAAGTGGAGCACCTCGCCCGTGAGGATATGCTGCAGCACGCTCTCGGTAGACATCATCACACAGGCTACGAGGAAGAGCACCACTACCTGCAGCAGGTTGTGGTAGCGGAACGCGGCAAAGGGAAGGTAGGGATGGCGGTCCCGCTGCATGCGCCACAGGTTGCACCCCAGGGTGATGAGAATGATGCCTATGGCCAGGTGCATGTAGGGCGAGTGTAGCCAGTCGAGGTAGCTGCCATAGACGAAGATGAAGGCGAAAGCCAGCAGCATTACGCTCCACAGCAGTAGCCCCATCCATCCTATACCGAGAAGGGGCTGGGGCGGCATGGCGCGGAAGTTGCGCATGCAGGTGAGGGCCAGCAGGGCGAGCAGGAGCAGTGCCCCGATGGAAAGGTAGTTGACATACTGCCACGGCATGGCATGGGTGATGTGGGCACTGACGATACCCGACAGTTCGATGCTGCCGAAGACGATGGTGAACACCAGCGAGAGGAAGGGGGCAAAGTTGTAGCGCGGAGCCACCTTGAGCATCACCGAGGAGAACACCTCGAACGAGCCCCACAGCTTGAGCATGCCGAAGAGGAGCGACAGGGCTACCATGAGCGGCACAAACCGTATGTGCAGGCAGATGGCGCTGAGGGTGGCCATCCCCAGGGTGCAGGTGAGCAGTATCTGGCGGGTGGTGAAGCGAAACTTCAGGCGGAAGAGCAGCGGGAAGGTCATGGTGACACCTATCATACCGGCAAAGCCACACATGAGGATGTCCTCGGAGAGGAGCGAGAGGTCGCTGCTGATCTGTGTGGAGAGGCCCATGAAGACGGCGTCGCTCATCTGAAACACGATGGGGTATATCAGGATGAGCCAGAAACGCCACCCCTCGGGCACGAAGTCGCGAAACATGGGGAGGGCAAAGCCTCCTTGTTGGTGGGTCATAGTGTTGGTGGTTATTTTTGAATTATTTTTGTAGTTAAAGGTAGTTAAAGGGAAGAGGTACTTTTAGGAGTCAGGAGTTAAAGGGAGTTATCGCTTCGCTCAGGAGATAAAGGCCATTAGCTCTTTCGCGCGTTATAACATTCGGCCTTTATCTCCCTTTCACTCCTTTATCTCCCATATCTCCTAATTGAAATCCGTGTAATCTGTGGTCTAAGAAAGAAGGTTACTTCAACTCACACTCCACGTTCAGTCCGCTGCGCAGAAGCGCCATGTCGGCAGGGCTATTGGTGTTGTCGAAGACAATTTTCACCGGAATGCGCTGCTCCACCTTGACGAAGTTGCCCGCCGAGTTGTCCTGCGGCACCAGGGCATACTGTGCTCCCGTGGCGTTTGATATAGAGGCTACTGTGCCCGTGTACTCCTTGTCGGGGATGGCATCGACACGGATGCTCACCTTGGCACCGGGGGTGATGTGCTTGAGCTGCTTCTCGCGGTAGTTGGCTATCACCCAGTGCTCGCTGTCGTCGACGATGGAGAAGAGGGTGCGACCGGGCTGCACCAGTTCGCCCTGCTGCACATCGATGCGCGAGGTGTGTCCATCACAGGGGGCGAGTATCACGGTGCGCGAGAGGTTCACCTTGGCCAGCTCCAAAGCGGCTTGAGCGGCTTGGATGGATGCCTCCGACTGGTCGAGCCGCTGTGTCTGCTCCGACTTCACCAGGCGCGTGCTCTGCTGCTGCCTACGCATGGTCTCATACTTGGCCTTCATCGAGAGGTAGTGGGTCTCTACAGCATCAAACTCCTGACGTGTCACCGCCTCCTTGGCCAGCAGCTGCTGGTAGCGCTTGTAGTTGCTCTCGGCCAATGCCATATTGGCGCGTATCTCCTCCATGGCAGCGTCCGACACGGCGATGTTGCTTTCGGTAGTCTGTATCGAGGTTCCTTGAGCCGTGCGGTTGACGAGTGCGTTCTGGTAGCCCGCCTCGGCTTGTGCCACGTGGAGGCGATATTCGGTGTCCTCGATGATGAGCAGCGTGTCGCCCTTGCGCACGTGGGTGTAGTCGTCGGTGCGCACCTCGGCCACGAAGCCCTGTACCTTGGGTGTGATGGCTACCATGTGTTGGCGCACCTGTGCATTGTCGGTGAAGGTGGTGCTGCTGAGGTGGATAAACTTGCCGCAAACCCAGATGAGGCCGCAGGCTATGAAGGCAAGGATAAGGGTGTTGCCTATGATCTTCTGTTGTTTCTTGTTCATATTGTTGATGATGTTTGTTCTATTTTTTTCTTGTAGTTATAGGGAGTTAAAGGGAGGAGTACTTCTTGGGAGTCAGGAGTTAAAGGGAGTTATCGCTTCGCTCAGGAGATAAAGGCCATTAGCTCTTTCGCGCGTTATAACATTCGGCCTTTATCTCCCTTTACCTCCTTCTAACTTCCTTTATCTCCTAAATAGCTATCTCCCGAATAACCTAATTTACAGCTCTCCGCATACAAAGCGTAGTTTATAGTAGCAGAATGCTTGGTTTGCATGGGCATTCTTGAGCTCCAGCTCGGCAGCGAGCACAGCGTTGGAGGCATCGAGCATATCGGTCAGCAGCGCTAGGTCGTTGTCGTAACGGTTGGCCGTAATGCGATAGTTCTCCCGTGCCAACTCTACGCTCTTGGTGCGTATGGCTACCTCGTTGCAAGCCTCTTGCAGGCGTATGTAAGCCTCCTCCACGGCATTCGTCAGCTGCTCCTCTACATGGGTAGTCTGGCTGATGCTCTGCAGAGTGCCGAGGCGTGCTGCACGCACCTTGTCGCCATTCTTGTAGAGTGCGCTCAGGTTGTAGCTGATGCCTACGCCCACAGCCCAGTAGTTGAAGTTCTTGTTGAGCACGGGCACCTCTATGGTGACGGGCCCATCGAGATGCTCTTGTGCAAAGAGGACTACGCGGGGCAGCTTGTCGGCTTGTGCCACGCGCTCCTTCAGACGACCCATTTCCACGAGGGTCTCCATCTGCTGCAGGTCGGGAGAGTTGGTCATTGCCCTGTCTATCACGTCGCCCAGCACCTCCTGCTGCGGTGTCATCTCCGGTATGCAAGGCGCGATGACGATGCTCGCTGCCGAGTCGCTATCCATGTCGAGCGCTGTGAGCAACTGTCTGTTGTAGATGTCGCAACTGTTGGCGATGCGCTGGCGCTGCAACCTCATGTTCTCCAGCAGCAGCTCGTAGCGGGTGAGCGCATTTTGTAGCACTATGCCCTGCGCCTGCTTGGCTGCCAGCTGCTCCACCACCTTCTCGGTGAGGCGTATGTTCTCGTCGTACACCCCTACCTGGTTTTGTGCCTTGTAGAGGTTGAGGAAGTCGCCAAGCAGACGGAAGTGCACCTGCTGACGGCTCTTCTCATAGTCCAGTTCGCTCATGCGCTTGCCTTGGCGAGTGAGTGCGATGCCATTGTTTACCGCTCCGCCGGCATAGATCACTTGGTTGACGCTGAGGGCGAAGTTGGCTCCGAAGTGGGGTATCTCTACCGCCATGCCGTCTGAGAAGTCGCGCTCCCATACATAGCCATTGCCCAGGTAGCTGGCCGATAGTGATACATTGATGTCGGGCAGGCGCGATGCCTCGGCAGCCTGCAGCTCCTTGTCTGCCGCCTCTACACCGATACGCTTGGCGTGCAGACTCTCTTCGGTGCTGTCGGCGATGGCAAACAGGGCGTCGGGTGTAAGCTCCCGGATGCTCTGAGCCGCGATGTCGGTGGCCATGGCAAGTGCCAGCATGAAGATAAGATTCTTTCGTTTCATACAATAAAATGGTTATAGTTGTTGATTGCTTGATATGCATTGCATCATCCCTGCGCTGCTGGGTATACAGCAGCGGTCGATGGCCATGTATCTGTAGCATTTGCTGACAGATACGAGCGCCACAGTGGCATACCGCATCACGGCACGTCACTTCGGAGTGTAGGGATAAAGGATATTGTTATAGGAATTTGTTTCTAAGCTTCATCGTTGTACGTTATTAGTTAATAATGACTAACTTAAAGCTGAAACTGGACTTACGTGCAGACGTTGCACAACGCGTTAATTATACGCTCAAGTAGTGTAAAATCGCCTACAAAATTAGTGCAAACCGAACGGAAATGCAAATTTTTTTGCGATTTCCTGAGGTGCCGCCTAATTTCTGTCTATGCCCAGCATAGACTAAAATTAGTGGAAGGTGAACGGAAATGCAATTTTTTTTTGCGATTTTACCTGGCGAGAAAGTATGTCGAATGAATAAAGCGTCAACTACTCATTTAAGAAAGTTTAACTTTCTATAATCCGCAGAGAAATAGTGAATTACGTGCGCTATACAGTGCGTTTTGTAGTCATGCGTAGGGTCACAAGCGAGCGATTTTTTGCTTATTTTTGCTATGGAAAAATGTAAACTTTACTATTTATGTCAAAAGGAGCACAAACAATGATGGCCAAGGCCGAGAGCCTGGCCGAGGGTATGCTGAGAAACCTCAGCAAGGTACAATCTTTAGGATTCGGCAACGCCGACATCGAGCGCTTGAGAGAGGGTGTGAAGACCCTCGCCGCCACCGACAGCGCTGTGGAAGAGGCTGCAGCTGCACTCTCGGAGCTGCGCCGCACAAACAATGACACGATGAGCCGCCTCAACGACGATGTGGTGAACATCAAGAAGGCCATCAAGAGCCATTACGATAAGATGGAGTGGCCCGACTTCGGCATTGCCGACAAGCAGTAATGCCTACCAGCAACGTTAAGGAGTTCCCCGAAAACGCCACGGCGCTTTCGGGGAATATTATTATCATTATCCTTCGTTGATGCGATATTTTTTCTCATTCGTGCAATGTTTTCCTATTTCTCGTGTATATAAGTATGAGAACCGACACTTACGGGATGGAAAAGGAAACGCAGACACTCATACAAGCTCTTTGCAGGCAAGATGGACAGGCACAGCGTCGTGTGCTCCAGCTCTATGGCACGATGGTTTTCAGGCAGGTAGCCCGTATCGTCACCTGTCAGGAAGATGCCGAGGAGGTGTATCAGGATGTATTCGTCAAGGTGTTCCGCAACATCCAGTCGTACGACAGCAGGCAAGCCTCGCTCGCCACTTGGATGAGCCGCATCGCCTACAATGAGTCGCTGAACTTTGTGCGGCGTGCCCCACAACCGGTAATCTATGTTGATGACCGCGATGTAGACCTGGAGAGCATTCAGGACGAAGCGTCGGCCCAAGTATTCCAACAGCAGGACGAAGCGACGATACAGCTGATAGAGCGCGCTCTCGACTACCTGCCACCCGAGGAACTGGCTCTCATTACCATGTTCTACTTTGACGACATGAGCCTCAAGGACATTGCCTATACCACCGACTCCACTCCGTCGACCGTGGCTTCGCGACTGAGCCGCACGAGACGTAAATTATATAGAATCATTCAATCATTCGACTATGAACAATAACATCCCTGACACTCAGCCTAAGGACGCAGGATTGCGCGAAGCAGTAGCCCGCCGAGTCCGCAGATGTCCGCAGATGCCTGCCGGCCTCAATGAGCAGCTGATGGAGCGCGTAGAAGAGATGCAGCCCCAACACTCTTCGACCCCGCATCGCTGGATGTGGCCGTCAGTTGCCGCTTGCATAGTGGCAGCGCTTATCGTAGGTCACTCTTTGCTTGGCGGCAGTAGTGAGGTTGCACCCACAGCTTCGATGCAGGGTACTCAGGTAATCTATGCCTCAACCACCGATACCGCCTACAAAAGCCCTGCCTTCGTGGATGAGTTCATCGCAAGGTTGGCGGCCAACTATGGTATAGAGCAGGAGCCAATGGATAGCGTCTCTGCGCTGGATGCCAATACCGCCAGCTTCACCTACGTTTTTCCCGACAGAAAGAGGATCGATGTCTTCGGTCGTCTGCTTCAAGTTGCTTGCTGGTACGACAACAATAGTCCCGGCTACCAGCTCCATATATCGCAGACGCAGTTTGTCTTCGAGCTGCAGGATATACGCGAAGGGCGCAGGTATATGTGGTTTGCCGAGAAGATAGGTGGCAACACCTTTCTCTATGGTGTGAACGCACCATTTGGTGCCACCCTCTCACTTACTGGCTATACAAATGCCAAGGCTAATTATTATTATTATACTTTTTAATCTATAGTAGTTATGGAAACAAGAACAAACAGAATCGTATTGCTTTGCCTCGTTGCACTGATTGGTGTTACAGCACAAGCACAAAAGAAAGATGCTAAAGTCCTTGCTAGCAGCAAAGGCGTGTATTTAGTAGGTGCTCCAAATGCGGAATTGGATGAAGAAACAGGCATGAAAACTGTTGTATGGCACAAAACTGAGGATCGTAACAAACAAACTGAAACCCTTTGGGCTGAAACTGTGCCTACGGCAGAAAATTTTAATGTTACTTTGCCCAAATGGATTAAGGACGGATTGACTTCATTGGGTTGGGAACTGACAGAAGAGGGCAAATATACCGTATTGCACTGCTATTTCCAAATGCCGGCAGACGTATTGAAGAACTTTTGGCTGGCTTCAGATGAGACAGGAATAGTGGATAAGAAAACGGGAATACACTATCGCGCAATCCGGTCTGTACCCGACTGCTGGGGAAAGTACTTTGCGGTAAAAGCTTCGAAGGGCTCCATGCTCGATTTTCAGATATATTTCCCTAAACTTCCTGTAGAGACAACCGAGATTGCTATCTATGGTGTACCCAATTGGCAGATGCGTGGTCGCAACATAAAACTGAAAAGAGCGAAAGAAGGAAATCCTTCATACGATGTCCTCCCAACATTCCATACGCCCCGACTTGTAAAGGAAGAAGGAAAATACCACAAGGATGACGCCGACACATGGGTAGTCTATACCGATGCTCATTTGATAAAACCAGTAAAAGAGGGTACTATGGCACTTTGGCGTACTTCAGAGGCTACTTACTTGGCCTATGCCAAAGAACAAAACTGGATGCGCGAATATTTCGGAGTACATTCAGGTACAGTACTTGTGGATGAATCAGGCAATAGATACAAGCTCAAGGAACTGGTAGGACTTCCGATTGATCGCAATTTCTGGATGGAAGGCTACTCAGGCGACTATTTTGCACTCGTGTATGTATTTGAACCATTACCGTTGAATGTAGAGACGATATCATTTATGGAACCTGACGGCGAGCCATTCAAGGCGTGGGGAGCAAACTGGGAAGGTCAAGCTGCTACGGGCCTCGATGTGGAAGACTTGAGACAAAACCAGTCGTTATTCGAATATAATAAGCGTAAGATTTTCAAATAGAATTTTAAAGTATTAAAGTTATGGTCAGACCAATCCGCGCCGGGGCTGTGAAGTTCCGGTGTGGTTTTTTATCATGATTTTGCGATTCATAAACTGTACTTATTTTTGCTCTATTGCTCTATTCTGATAGTATTGTAAGAATAATTTACTATCTTCGCAGCAGTAACAATATGCAGGCAAGCGATGGCAAAAGTGCACTGGACACCGGAAGGATGGCGCTGCGAGAAGCAGAAGGAGCATCTGTATAGGGCTAAATGGATGGACTATCGGTCTCCATCCATCCAACTGCTTACGATGGTGACATCGGAGCGCATGCCACTGCTTGGCGAGTTGCGAGGCGAGCAGATAGTCCTCACTACGCTTGGGCATAAAGTAGCGGAAGAAATTGAACGCATACCCTCCTACATAGGAGCATCGTCAATAGAAATCTACAATTATGTAATCATGCCCGACCACATACACATCCTCTTGCGCATCCATGACAGACTGCCCAAGCATCTGGGCCAGTATGTGCGCTGGTTCAAGCTGCAGTGCGACGATGCTTGTCGGGCACTCTCGGCTATTCCCGAGAGTAAGGGGCTCTGCCTCTTCGCCAAGGAGTACCACGACCGCATACTGACAGGGAAGAACCAGCTCGCCCACATGGTGCGATACATCAAGGACAACCCTCGTCGCTTGGCATTGAAGCGTACCCATCGTGACCTGTTTCGTATCAGGCAGAATGTGACTATTGGCGGTATCCCTTGCGTTACACTGGGCAATATGTTTCTTGCCGACTATCCCCAGCGGCAAGTGCTGCAATGCTCCCGAAGGCTGACAAGCGAGCAGATAGCTGCCCGTAAGGAGGAGTGCCTGGCCGAAGCAGCCAATGGCATGGTGTATGTCACCGCAGCCATCTCCGAGGGCGAGAAGCTGATCTCCAGGGCACTCCGTGAGGCTGGCTTTCCCATCGTTATCCTTCTTGAACGGGGCTTCCCGTCGCCCGAGAGTCCTCACTACCGCTACTTCAAGCCGCAGGGAGTCTATTTTGAGGCTTGTGCTGCTGGCAAGCTGCTACTGGTGGAGCCGAGTTCCGCGCTGCTGGAGCGGCAAGATATCGCGGCGCGGGTAATTGCCAAGACGGGAGATATACCTCGCGACACGCAACGCTATCGGTTTGTGGCCATGAATGTGATTGCTGAGTGCATGTGTGAACTTGCATGACTCGGCGGGACAACGCCGAGAACCGAACACCCTGTTCACTATAGCGGACAGGATGTAAGGAGCAAGGCGAAACTCCCCATAAAACTGTACATAAACTATCCATAAACTGTACTTATTTTTACTGTAACTGGCATGTTATGCAGGGAGTTATGCTACTAAAACTGTACATTCCCCTTTCCTTCTGTTTCTTTCGGCTTGCACTAGTTTTATCTTTGCTTGCTAAGAAGAAATTAGGCTGCGCCTCGGAATGCTTGCGCTTGGCTAGTCCAAGAAATGCTCAAATAAATTTAACTTTATTGAATCTCTGCCTCTCTCAACAAAGAAAATACAAGCATTTTCTCTGTTTTCGTTCGTTGAGATTTGGCATTTCTCTCGGCTTGCACTAATTTTGTCAATTCAAACTCATAAATCATAACTCACAACTCAAATGAAGCGTTTATTACCTATTATCGCCCTTATGCTTTGCACCGTGGTTGGTGTAGCACAGACCAATAATGCCGATATGGAGCAGGTGCGCAAGTTGGTGCTTGCCCATAGTGCTATCGCTAACCTCTATGTGGACGAACCCGATGAGGAGAAGGTGGTGGAGGCTGCCATACGTGCCATGCTCAAGGAGCTGGATCCGCACTCTACGTACCTCACCGCCAAGGAGGTAGAGAAGATGAACGAGCCGTTGCAAGGTAACTTCGAGGGCATAGGCGTGCAGTTCAACATGGCCGATGACACGCTCTTCGTCATCCAAACCGTGAGCAAGGGTCCTTCGGAAAAGGTGGGCATACTGCCGGGCGACCGTATCGTGACGGTGAACGACACGGCTATCGCCGGAGTGAAGATGGCACGCGACGAAATCATGAAACGCCTGCGTGGCCCCAAGGGTTCGGTAGTGGAGCTGGGCATCGTGCGCCGTGGGTATGATGAGAAGCTGACCTTCCGCGTGACACGCGACAAGATTCCCGTACACACGCTCGACGCTGCCTATATGATAGCTCCTAAGGTAGGCTACATCAAGATAAGCAGTTTCGGCGCCACTACACACAAGGAGTTCAGCGATGCACTGGCTACATTGAAGGAGCAGAAGATGCAACACCTCATCCTCGACCTGCAGGGCAACGGAGGAGGTTACCTGAAGGCTGCCGTGGATATGGCAAGCGACTTCTTGCAGCCTGGCCAGCAGATTGTATACACTGAAGGCAACAGCTCGCCTCGCTCGGAGTTCAATGCCGAGGGTAAGGGTCAGTTCTGCGAGGGACGCCTCGTGGTGCTCATCGACGAGTATTCGGCTTCGGCCTCGGAGATTGTCACCGGTGCCATACAGGATTGGGACAGAGGTGTCGTTGTGGGTCGCCGCTCGTTTGGCAAGGGACTCGTGCAACGTCCCATCCCCCTGCCCGACGGTTCGCTCATACGTCTCACGGTGGCTCGCTACCACACTCCCTCGGGGCGTTGTATACAGAAGCCTTACGGCGAGGACATCGACTACCGCAAGGACCTGGTAGACCGCTTCAACAAGGGCGAGCTGATGCATGCCGACAGCATACACTTCCCCGACTCTCTCAAGTATCAGACCAAGCAGTTGGCACGCACCGTATATGGCGGCGGTGGCATCATGCCCGACTACTTCGTGCCGCTCGATACGCTGACATACACCAAGTATCACCGTGAGCTGACGGCCAAGGGCGTTATCGTGAACACCAACCTTGCTGTCATAGACCGCTACCGCAAGGACTATGAGAAGCGCTATCCCGACTTCAAGACCTACAACAAGCACTTCGAAGTGGACGACACCATCCTCAGCATCCTGCGTGCCGAGGCCGACAAAGCTGGCGTGAAGCACGACGAGGAGCTGTATCAGGCATCGCTGCCCTACATCAAAGTGCAGCTCAAGGCACTCATCGCCCGCGACCTTTGGGACATGACGCAGTTCTACGAGGTCTTCAACCACACCGACGAGACGGTGATGAAGGGATTGGAAATCATTCAGTCGAAGGAGTTTGGACTGAGTGGGAAGAGATAAGATGAAAAAAGAAGAGGGTGTGTTGCAATTTTGACACACCCTCTTTCATTATGCAGTCTTTGTCGGATTACTTCTTGCTCTTTACTAAATATTCATTGAATACGATACCCGCTACAATCAGTGCCAGACCGATGTAGGTGGTGGGTACAATCTGCTCGCCCAATATAGTAGACACGAAGAAGAGCGAGAGGAAGGGCGAGAGGTAGCACAGCTGGTTGACGAGCGCGGGATTGGTGGTCTTGCGTATGGCCAGTCCGAAGCAGATGAAGGGGATACCCATCTCGAACGCTCCCACATACATGCCCGACAGGATGCCCGGCAGGGTGTTAAGGTCGACTCCTACAACCAGAGCACCCAGGCCCAGGTATATGCTACCGAAGAGGAAGCTCATGAAGCAGGCCACGGTAGCATCGGCACGCTCCTTGTTCTTATTGTTGACCATCCAGTAGATTGCCCACAGGAAGGCACTCATGATACCCAATGCCAGCCCGAAGGGAGGTATGTCCATGCTGCCACCCTGCTTACCTCCTGCCGAGATGATGATGAGGCCGCCCAGCGAGATGAGCATGCCGATGTACTTCTTGCCTGGTATGGGCTGCTTGGTGAATATGGCCAGCAGGATAACCAGTAGTACCGGCCACATGTAGTTGACGGGCTGGGCTATCTGTGCGGGCAGCAGGTCGTATGACTTGAACAGCACCAGGTAGTAGGCTACGGGGTTGAGCAGACCGAGCAGGGCAAAGTAGCCCCACATCTTGCGTGAGAGTACCTTCACCTCGCCCCACTTGCGCTGGATGGTGAGCACGATGGTAAAGATGATGAGTGAGGTGATGCTGGCTACCAACAACATCTCGAAGTGGGTGAGATGGGTGAGTGCGATTTTGAATGCAGTGGCTACGGTCGACCAGCTGAGCACAGCTGCCATAGCCAAGGCAATGGCTTTGTTATTTTCTTTCATGTTGGGTTGTTGTTAGGGGTTATTAGGGGCTATTAAGGACTGTTAGGGGGATGTGGCGCTAAGCTCTCAACCATCAACCTAGCATAGCCAGTGCACGGTTCTCGGCGGCCTCCATGATTTCGCGCTCGCCGGGTCCCTTGTCGTTGATGCCGCAAAGGTGGAGTATGCCGTGGATGATGGTGCGGTGCAGTTCCTCATCGTATTCGGTGGCAAACTGCTCGCTATTGCTCCGCACGGTGTCGAGGCTGATGAAGAGGTCGCCACTGATGACGTCGCCCTCGGTGTAGTCGAAGGTGATGATGTCGGTGTAGTAGTCGTGTTGCAGAAACTCGCGGTTGACCTCGAGGATTCGCTTGTCGTTGCAGAAGATGTAGCTCACGTCGCCCACCTTCTTGCCATAGGTGGCTACTACGGCGCGTACCCATGCGGTGGTCTCGCGCTTCTTGATGGATGGCATCACGGTGCCTTCGGTGTGGTAGGTAATCATGTTTGGTTAATTCTGAATTTTGAATTATGAATTATGAGTTCTCCGAGAGAACTATCCAAAGAATAGGTAACAAATGAATATGGCCGAGAGTATACCGGCAAGGTCGGCCAGAAGGCCGCAGGTGACGGCATGGCGTGTCTTGCGTATGCCCACGCTGCCGAAGTATACTGCCAGAATATAGAACGTGGTGTCGGTAGCTCCCTGGAAGAGGCAGGCGAGGCGACCTACGAAGGAGTCGGCGCCGTACGTGGTCATGGCATCGACCATCAGTCCGCGTGCACCGCTGCCGCTCAGTGGCTTCATCAGCGCGGTGGGCAGAGCACCTACAAACTCGGTGTCGCCACCCAGAGCTGCCACACACCAGGCAATGCCGTCGATGAGGAAGTCCATGGCACCCGAAGCGCGGAACACGCCGATAGCCACCAGTATGGCCACCAAGTAGGGGATAATGCGCACGGCGGTCTCGAAGCCCTCCTTGGCACCCTCGATGAAGGTGTCGTATACGTTGATCTTCTTACGCATACCCGCTATAATGAAGCTGGTGATGATGCTGAAGAGGAAGACATTAGCAAAGGTCGATGACACCATGTCCATCTGCTCGCGGGGCATGGCACTGAAGCCCCAGATGATGAGGCCCACCAGCGTGCACAGGGCACCGAGGAAGAGCATGAGTGTACGGTTGAACAGGTTGATACGCTGGTACAGACAGGTGACGATGAGGCCCACAATGGTGGAGAAGAAGGTGGCCAAAAGGATGGGTACGAACACATCGGTAGGCTGCGCGGCACCCATCTGGGCACGGTATACCATCACGCTGATGGGCACGAGGGTCAAGCCCGAAGTGTTAAGCACAAGGAACATAATCATCGGGTTGGTTGCCGTGTCTTTCTTGGTGTTCAGTTCCTGCAGTTGCTCCATCGCCTTCAAACCCATGGGCGTGGCTGCATTGTCGAGCCCCAGCATGTTGGCGGCAAAGTTCATGAAGATGGTACCTGTGACAGGGTGCCCCTTGGGGATGTCGGGGAAGATCTTCGAGAACACCGGTGCCAGCCAGCGGGCCACCACATTGACCACTCCGCCCTTCTCGCCTATGCGCATGATGCCGAGCCAGAGAGAGAGCACGCCCGTGAGTCCGAGCGAAATCTCAAAAGCCGTCTTGGCCGATGAGAAGGTAGAGTTCATGATAGCGGGAAACACCTCCACGTCGCCCATGAAGATGAGGCGCACGAGCGCCACCACAAAGGCCACGAGAAAGAAGGCTATCCAGATATAGTTGAGTACCATATGCGATTAATTGTTGAGGTTGATGATGCGAATGTGCTATACTGCCGGTAGGCTGTTGCCATTGATCTTTCGGTAGAGGTCGAGGGCATATATGTCGGTCATGCCGGAGAGGTAGTCGAGCACAGCCTGCAACTTGCCATAAAGGGTGGGCGCATTGACTGCATATTGCGGGCTTACACGGTCGGTGAGAAGGCGCGAATACTCCTTTTCGGGGTGGGTGACAGCATCGACCATCAGATCGATTAGCGTATTGATGATACGGAAACCGGCCAGCTCCACGTCAAGCACGTCGCGCGAACGGTATATCTTCCCAACGGCTACCTCGGAGCAGTGCTTGTAGGCATTGCGGCAGCGTTCGCCAGTATGCTTGATGAGGCTTCCCTCGAATGTGCCGGAGAGTATCTCCTCCTCGTGGCGCATGAAGACATCGGCACACTCATCGATGAGGATGCCTATTACCTTGGAACGCAGATAGGCGATTTGCTCATTGTGGTCGGTGACCATGCTGAAGGTCTCGTACACACGGGCACGGCGTTCCTCCTCTACGAAGGGCATCATGAGTGAGATGGTCTCGTCAAGTGTCAGCAACTTCAGCTTGTAGGCATCTTCAATGTCCATCAGCTGGTAACAGATGTCATCGGCAGCCTCTACGAGGTATACAAGGGGATGGCGGCAATAGCGCAATGGCTCTTCCTCGGCGCTGAAGCGGATAAGGCCCAACTCATCGGCTATGGTGCGGAATGTCTCGGCCTCGGTATGGAAGAAGCCGAACTTGGGCTTTCCGCCTGCATAGCATGAGGCATAGGGGTATTTGACGATGGCGGCAAGGGTAGAGTAGGTGAGGGCAAAGCCACCGTTGCGGCGTCCATTGAACTGGTGGGTGAGCAGACGGAATGCATTGGCATTGCCTTCGAAGTGGATGATGTCGTTCCACTCCGTCTCGCTGAGCTGAGGGTATAGCTCACGTCCCTTGCCTTCGGAAAAATAAGTCGATATGGCACGCTCTCCCGAATGCCCGAAAGGCGGATTGCCCAGATCGTGGGCCAGGCAGGCTGCTGATACGATGCTGCCTATCTCCTCTACTCCGGTATGGCACAGCTCGGGATGCTTCTCTGTGAGTGAGCGGGCTACGCGGTTTCCCAGCGAACGGCCAACACAGGCCACCTCTAAGCTATGGGTGAGCCGATTGTGTACAAAGATACTGCCAGGGAGGGGAAACACCTGAGTCTTGTTCTGTAGCCGGCGGAAAGGGGCCGAGAAGATAAGGCGGTCGTAGTCGCGCAGAAACTCCGAGCGGGGATCCATTCCCGTGGGATGGGCAGCCTCCATGCCGAGGCGTCGCGCTGATATGAGTTGGTTCCAGTCCATCATAGCAATTCTTGTCTTCTGTTATTTCCCGGCATGTGGTATTCCTTGTCGTGGCTGACATGCCGGATTCGGCTTTTCGACCCCAAAGTTACATCATTCTGCTCACAATAGCATGCATTACGCACAAAAAAAAGTTTCCACGGAGGCAGACGGACCTTTCATGCCCATGCGTGGGGAGCTGTGCTTTTCGGTTAAAAGTCCTTAAACTGTAAGGTTAATTGCCTTTTTTTGATTACTTTTGTGCCAAATTTAGGAGAGGTGTGTCCTTTTGCGAAGGGAACGGCCCCTGTACGTCACATATGAAACAAAAGAAGAAGAGGCTCATAGATATACAATTCGTGACAGCATGCATCAGCACATCGTTGGTGCTCTTGTTGTTAGGCTTTGTCGTTTTGGTAGTGCTTTCTGCTAAAAGTCTGTCTACTCATGTGCGCGAGAATTTGGAATTGTCGCTCTTGTTGAATGATAATGTGACAGAGAAAGAGGTGGAGCGCATTGTCAACTACGTGAATGCCCAAGAGTACACGAAAGAGACTCACTACATATCCAAAGAGGCTATCCTGGCCGACCAGACAGCCTCGATGGGACTCGACCCTACGGAGTTTCTGGGCTATAATCCTTATACAGCCTCAATCGAAGTGAAGCTCAAGGCCGACCATGCCAATACGGACAGCATCATGCTGATTAAGAACAAGCTGATGCGCTATACGCAAATACGTGAGATAGCCTATCCGAGCGAATTGATGGACAATGTGAATGACAACATCCGCAAGATAAGTTTCCTGTTGCTGGTGCTGGCTTTTGCCCTGTCGATGATTTCGTTTGCCTTGATTAACAACACCATCAAGCTCACCATCTATTCGCAGCGCTTTATCCTGCATACGATGAAGCTGGTGGGAGCCAGCTGGGCATTCATACGTCGGCCTTTCCTGATACGCAACTTGGGTATTGGTATTGCTTCGGGTGTATTGGCCAATGGTCTCATCGCGGGCAGCATATATCTGCTGTTGCGTTACGAGCCGCAGATGAGTTATCTGTTTACTTGGCAGACATTGGGGATAGTTGGAGGTTGTGTGATGCTGTTCGGCATACTTATTACAATGATATGTGCATATTTCTCCATTAACCGTTTCCTGCGAATGAAGGCAGGAGACCTCTATTATATATAACGTTGACGATAACGTTAACGATAACTGACTATTGAACGAAAACTCATAAACCAATTGATATGAAAGAAAAATTAGCACTTGGAAAGACAAACTTTATCCTCATAGCGATAGGTATTGTCATCATTATCGCTGGTCTGTTGCTGATGACAGGCCCCAGCTCTACAGAAACTCACTTTGAACCGGACATCTTCAGTACACGCCGTATCGTGGTGGCTCCCATCGTGTGCTTTGTGGGATTCGTATTTATGATATTTGCCATTATGTTCAAGCCAAAGAACAAAAAGCAGGACAACCGATAACACCATCTGCATACTATGAATGTATTTGAAACCATCGTTATAGCTATCGTTGAGGGACTGACGGAGTTTCTTCCAGTTTCTTCAACAGGGCATATGATTATCGCGCAGAACCTACTGGGTGTTGAGAGCACCGATTTCGTTAAGGCGTTCACCTTCATTATCCAGTTTGGTGCTATCCTTTCCGTGTTGGTGCTTTATTGGAAGCGCTTCTTCCAACTCAACCGCACCCCTGTACCTGAGGGGACATCCACGGTGAAGCGTTTTCTCCACAAGTATGATTTCTATTGGAAGCTGTTCATAGCCTTCATTCCCGCAGCTGTGTTTGGCCTTCTCTTCAGCGATGCTATCGATGCCATGCTCGAGCGCGTGGAGGTGGTGGCCGTGACACTCATCCTAGGTGGTATCTTCATGCTGTTCTGCGACCGCATATTCAACAAGGGCAGTGAAGATACTGTGGTCACCGAGAAGCGTGCCTTCATGGTGGGTCTTTTCCAATGTATCTCGATGATACCGGGCGTGTCGCGCTCGATGGCTACCATCGTGGGAGGTATGGCTCAGCGCATGACACGCAAGGCTGCTGCCGAGTTCTCCTTCTTCCTCGCCGTGCCTACCATGCTTGGTGCAACGGTGTACAAGGTGTATGACCTCATCAAGGAGGGCGGAATGGAAATCATTACCGACAATATTTCCACCTTGCTGATAGGCAACGTGGTAGCCTTTATCGTTGCTTTGCTTGCCATCAAGTTCTTCATCAACTTTGTCACCAAATACGGGTTCAAGGCTTTTGGCTGGTACCGTATCGTGGTGGGAGCACTTATTCTTATTCTGCTCTTTACGGGGCATAACTTGACTATTGTCTGATGGATTTTAAAGCAGGAGAGATTATCTGTATCAACAAGCCCTATACGTGGACCTCGTTTGCTGTGGTGAACAAGGTGCGTTACCTCCTTTGTCGCAAGATGGGAGTGAAAAAGCTCAAGGTGGGCCACACCGGCACGCTCGACCCTCTGGCAACAGGCGTGATGATACTCTGCACGGGTAAGGCCACGAAGCGCATCGAGGAGTTCCAGTATCAGACAAAGGAATATGTGGCTCATATACGACTTGGAGCTACTACCCCCTCATACGATCTGGAGAAACCCATCGATGCTACCTATCCTACGGAGCATATCACCCGTGAGATGGTAGAGGATACCTTGCGCAGCTTCATCGGCACTATCGAGCAGATACCCCCTTCGTTCTCGGCCTGCATGGTCGATGGCAAGCGTGCCTACGAATTGGCGCGTAAGGGCGAGGAGGTGCAGTTGAAGGCCAAGACACTTGTCATTGACGAGATTGAGTTGCTCGAATGCAACCTGCCCGATATCGCGATACGTGTGGTATGCAGCAAGGGTACTTACATCCGCGCCTTAGCCCGCGACATTGGCGAGGCATTGCAGAGCGGTGCACATCTTACAGGACTGGAACGCACCCGGGTGGGCGAGACCACCTTGACTGACTGCATGAGTATCGATGCGTTTACCGAGTGGCTGGAGGGGATAGAATGCTCAGACTCTGCCGAGTCACTGGACAACACAAGCAAGACTAACAAATAATGATATAATATGAAACTTTCTCAATTCAAATTCAAGCTTCCCGAGGAGCGTATCGCGAAGAAGCCTACTTTTCATCGCGACGACTCAAAGCTGATGGTCGTGCACCGGCAAACGGGAGAGATTGAGCACAAGCTGTTCAAGGAGGTGCTCGGCTATTTTGACGAAGGCGATGCCTTCCTTTTCAATGACACCCGTGTGTTCCCTGCCCGCCTGTATGGCAATAAGGAGAAGACAGGCGCCCGCATCGAGGTATTTCTGCTGCGCGAGCTCAACGAGGAGTTCCGTCTATGGGATGTATTGGTAGACCCTGCCCGTAAGATTCGTATCGGCAATAAGCTTTACTTCGGCGACGACAATGCGATGGTAGCCGAGGTGATTGACAACACTACCTCACGAGGCCGTACCCTACGTTTCCTCTACGATGGGCCGCATGACGAGTTCAAGCAGGCACTCTATGCACTCGGTGTGGCGCCACTGCCTTATTATATCGAGCGCGAGGCTACGGAAGAGGATTATGATCGTTTCCAGACCATTTTTGCCAAGAACGAAGGTGCCGTGACCGCTCCCGCTGCAGGCTTGCACTTCAGTCGCGAACTTATGAAGCGCATGGAGATCAAGGGAGTGGAGGCAGCATATGTCACCATGCACCTTGGTCAAGGAAACTTCCGCGAGATTGACGTGGAGGACCTCACCAAACATAAGACTGACTCAGAGCAGATGTTCGTGGAGCGCGAGGCCACGGAGATTGTCAACAAGGCAAAGGCCCAGGGACATAAGGTATGTGCTATCGGTACATCCGTAATGCGCATACTTGAGACAGCTGTTGGCGCCGACGGTCAGCTCAAGGAGTATGAGGGCTGGACCAACAAGTTCATCTTCCCGCCATACGACTTCCGCTTTGCCGATGCCCTCATCACCAACTTCCATATTCCCTACAGCACCATGCTGATGGTGACGGCCGCTTATGGAGGCTACGACCTTGTGATGGAGGCCTACGATGTGGCGTTGAAGGGTGACTACCGCTTTGGAGCCTACGGCGATGCCATGCTCATTGTAGACTGATAGACTGAATACCAACCGTGATGACTGCATATCTGGGCCTGGGCACCAATCTTGGCGAAGATAAGACGGGTATTCTGAACCAGGCAATCGATCATATTGGCGAGCAGGCGGGCCGTGTGCTTGCCTGTTCGTCGTTCATGGAGTCGGAGCCTTGGGGCTTCAGCTCCGACAACAGGTTTCTCAATGCTGTGGTGGCTATCGACACTGCACTCTCTCCCCACGAGTTGCTTGAGACGACCCAGTCAATCGAGCAGCTGATGGGCCGCACACACAAGACCGTCGACGGGAACTATACAGACAGGAACATCGACATTGATATCCTGCTATATGGCGATTCTGTCATTGCTACTGCGGAGCTTACCATCCCTCATGCCCATATGCTGCAACGCCGGTTTGTCTACATCCCGCTGCTTGAAATAGCTCCTGATGTCATATACCCGACGAATGGGATTCCCTTATCCGAGTTGGTAAGGTGAGTGTGTGAGTTAATTAAAACAGATCCTAATACGTTGGAAATTCATCGTTGGCAATGGCCTTGACAGCCATACACTCCATCTCGATGAGCCATCCGGGACGGCAGACTGGAGCCAGCAGATAGACCTTGGGCGTCGTGGGGAAGCGCTCGTCGTACATCTCCTTGACGACCGTATAGTCGGCCATGTCGCGCAGGTATACAATCATGTGCCCCACGTGCTCATATGTACATTCGGCCTCGGCAAGCAGTGTCTCCACATTCTCCCACATGCGCAGGGTCTGTTTGCGCACATCTCCCGGGTGCACAATTTCACCCTTGTTGTTGATGCTGGCTGTGCCTGAGATGAATACTTGGCGGCGGTCGCCATAGTCCACGTAGGTGCCACGCTCGAAGCTCACCCCATATTCATACGTGGGGTTCAAGTGTGTGGGTGCATACAGGTAGTGTATCTGTTCGGGTCGTATGCCCTCGATGGTATAGGCGTCAAATTGCACCATCACCTCGGGGTCGGCATGACGGCCTGCAATGCCTGTGCTGGCGATGAAGTGGGTCTCCGAGGTCAGGTTTTGCGTATGAAACACCTCGTTGCGTGCTTTCACCACACCGGCATAGTTGACATCCACGTTCTGTACGAATATCCAGGTGCGGATGCAGTTGTCGGCCAAGCGGCATTCCTGTTCCGAGAGGCGCATGATGTAGTCGTTGAAGAGCAGCCGCATTTGGTATTCCGACTTGGAGGCTTTGTTCCAATTCGAGCCTGTCCATAAATGACGATATCCATTATGGCTCACCTCATAGTCGCCATGAGGCAGCACACGAGTCTGCACTCCTCGCTGCAGGTACACCCACAGGGCAATTTTGGTGCCATCGAGTGGGGGTTGTTCAACGATGGATACCGCACCGTCGGAGCTTTCGATGAGCATGGCCTGCAGATGTGCCGCCTGGTTGGCAGCATCGCTCAAGAAGAAACGTTTCAGTACGGCCACGGCACCGGGCAACGTTTCGGAAACGAGCTTCCCATAAGCTGTGAGCAGACTGTCCACCTGCTCGGCATACGTTAGTCGGGGGTTGGTAATACGCAGCATCGCGTGATACTCGGCCACACCGTTCTCCACCTCAAAACTGAATATATCAATCGACGTTTGTTCTTGCATAACCCTGTCTATAGCGTTTATTTGGCAAAGATATATATAATTCGTTGAATTGAAAAATTTGCAGCAAAATAACGTGTCTTACTTACGCTACATGAGCACAAGCGAGACCAATGCAGCCCTAGGCCGCGCAATACGCGTATGATAACATTTGCCATGGCTGTTTAGGAGATACAGTTAGCTACGTCGAGGGTGCCAGCGATAGCGGTGAGCACTGCTATTAACACTTTGGGAATCTGTTTTCAGTCGATTTTCATGTTGTTTAGTGTTTAGAGATTAGTGTTTAGTTTTTTGGAAGTTGCAGGAGTGCAGGCAACAGTCCGTTCACTGCTATCCCTTCTTGCTGATTTGTTGTCTCACGCTCTAAGTTCGTCGCTCGAAGGGGCCAAAGGCAATCTTGCAAATCTCACGAAGCACGCATCGTAAACTCGCGTGTGCTATCTGGCTGAGAACACTCGGCTAAGCCGACGAGCGCGGGCGAAGCGACGTGCCTCTGTGAGATTTGTGTGAGCCATAAAATTTATTCTGTGTGAGATGTATTCATAGGACCTAGTTCTTCGCGTTTTTGATTTCAGCCCCTTCGGGCATCGATCTAAAGGTTCGCGAGATTTGCATGCAAAATACTCCGCGAAAAAAATAGTAAATTATCCAATAGTAATTTGTTTTGTGAAGTATTTCTCGATAAATGAATTTGTCAGCAGTAGTACCACCACAGCGCTACGCGAGGGCATCGACAACCGCCCATCGAAGTGTGCATGCGCCTGTTGCACGTATTGGTACAGCAACACATATCTCTTACGTCCCTGACGACCTGCACTGTCAAGTCATTGGTGAGTGCTGATAGCAGTTTTGACCATCGATGTAAGTTGCAAGTCGCTTATGATGAAAGTCTCAGTAATAGAAAAAGTGGATTTTCCCGCCACTTTCGCTCTTTGAAATTTGCGTTTTCGCTCGGTTTGCACTATCTTTGTTTTGTTTTAGGCCCTACCCTCAAGGAGGACCATTCAAAGACCGAAAACATAATTGAAAACATGGACATAAACGAAGAAATCAAAGCAAACGCAGCGAGCAGCTATTCGGCGGAAAATATCCAAGTACTCGAAGGTCTGGAGGCCGTACGCAAGCGCCCTGCGATGTATATTGGCGACATCTCAGCCAAGGGTCTACACCACCTGGTATATGAGGTAGTGGACAACTCTATCGACGAGGCATTGGCAGGCTATTGCAGCCACATCGAGGTATATATCAATGAGGACAACTCCATCACCGTGCAGGACAACGGACGCGGTATCCCCGTAGACTGGCACGAGAAGGAGCAGCGCTCGGCACTCGAGGTTGTAATGACTGTGCTGCACGCCGGTGGTAAGTTCGACAAAGGCTCATACAAGGTGTCAGGCGGTCTGCATGGTGTAGGTGTATCGTGTGTGAACGCTCTGTCAACCCACATGATGACCCAGGTATTCCGTGATGGGAAAATCTATCAGCAGGAGTACTCTTGCGGTAAGCCTCTCTACGCAGTAAAGACCGTAGGCGATGCCGACCGCACCGGTACACGCCAGCAGTTCTGGCCCGACCGCACCATCTTCACCGCACACGAGTACAGCTACGACATCCTGGCCAACCGTATGCGCGAGCTGGCATTCCTCAATGCCGGTATCACCATCACCCTTACCGACCTTCGCGACAAGGACGAGGAGGGCAACGTACGCACCGAGACATTCCACTCGGAGGAGGGACTGAAAGAGTTTGTCCGCTATGTAGACTCCTCGCGCGAGCACCTCTTCAACGACATCATCTACCTCAACACCGAGAAGCAGGGTGTGCCCATCGAGGTAGCCATCATGTACAACACCTCCTACTCGGAGAACATACACTCCTACGTCAACAACATCAACACCATAGAGGGCGGTACCCACCTTGCAGGTTTCCGCACTGCGCTGACCCGTACACTCAAGAAGTATGCCGAAGACACCAAGGCACTAGAGAAGGCCAAGGTAGAGATTGCCGGCGAGGACTTCCGAGAGGGTCTCACCGCCGTCATCTCCATCAAGGTGGCTGAGCCTCAGTTTGAGGGACAGACCAAGACCAAGCTCGGCAACTCCGAGGTGGCAGGTGCCGTACAGCAGGCCGTAGGCGAGACACTCGCCAACTACCTTGAGGAGCACCCGAAAGAGGCCAAGATGATTGTAGACAAGGTGGTGCTGGCCGCACAGGCGCGTATCGCAGCCCGCAAGGCACGCGAGAGCGTACAGCGCAAGAACCCCATGAGCGGTGGCGGACTGCCCGGCAAACTGGCCGACTGCTCCGACAAGGACCCCATGAACTGCGAGCTCTTCATCGTCGAGGGTGACTCGGCCGGTGGATCGGCCAAGCAGGGTCGATCACGCCTTACACAGGCCATCCTTCCCATCCGCGGTAAGATCTTCAACGTGGAGCGCGTGATGTGGCACAAGGCCTTCGAGCACGAAGAGGTGAACAACATCATACAGGCCTTGGGCGTACGCTTCGGCCTCAACCCCGAGAACAGCAAGGAGGCTAACTATGAGAAGCTGCGCTACTACAAGACCATCATCATGACCGATGCCGACGTCGATGGTTCACACATCGACACCCTCTTGATGACCCTCTTCTACCGCTACATGCCCGAGCTCATCGAAAACGGACACCTCTTCATCGCCACCCCGCCCCTCTACCTCTGTAGCAAGGGCAAGAACAAACGCTACTGCTACGACGATGCCGACAAGGATCGCTTCATCGCCGAATTCGGTAACGGCAGCGAGGCAGGCATCACCATCCAGCGCTATAAGGGTCTTGGTGAAATGAACCCCGAGCAGTTGTGGGAGACCACCATGAACCCAGAGACTCGACTGCTCAAGCAAGTGACCATCGAGAACGCCGCTGCAGCCGACTACGTATTCTCCATGCTCATGGGCGAGGATGTAGGTCCACGTCGCGAGTTTATCGAGAAGAACGCTACCTATGCCAACATCGACGCATAAGGCTACACGCTATTAGACATAGACAAAAGAAGAAAGAGGATGTATTCAAAATTGCAACACGCCCTCTTTCTTCTTATTAACAACTTCTTTATGCTCATTAGATAGAGTGACTGAGCGCGGTTTGATGGCAATCTTTTCCCCTGCAATGCGAGTTTCTTTGCACGCTCCTCACGTTCTTTAATTAGAAGCTCTTTGAAGCGTTCCAAGAACTCAGTTGTAATCAGCTTAACATCCAACTCTTCTTTACCTACGAAACGCACTAAAGCATTAACAGCAGTTGTGTAGTTTGGAGCACCCTTTATCTCTGCATTAGCTATCCACTCACGACAGAACTTGAAGAAATCTATTACTTGCGTTTTTGCCTGTTCGCCATTCAAGTAACTTAGCACATCATCAATTGTGTAGTCGTTCAGCTCAATTTGAAGCTTCGAACACTTCTCTTGATAAGCACGAATTAGTGCGTCTACATTCCTTTTGATTGGAGAGTTTGGCTTGATTTTGAAGTCTTTAGTTAAGTCTTTTGGAGTAGCAAACAAACTTGTAGAGATTCTCTTAAATTTTCTGTTGAGGGTAAATCTCAGCTTTACATTATAAGTTTTGTCACTTCTTTGTTCTTCTCTCTTAATTTCTTCTCTGATTGTTAGCATTTTACACGCGTTTTTAATTAGGAAACAATTAGGAAACAGAAACGTGTAAATATGCTTAAAAACGCAGATTTCTTGGTAGCGTAGACTACCATGAGCGGAAGAAACCTACACAAAAAGAAAGAAGCTAAACACTTAATTTCTAAATGCTTAGCTTCTCTTTCTTTCGGTGGGCCATCTAGGGCTTGAACCTAGGACCTCCAGATTATGAGTCTGTTGCTCTAACCAACTGAGCTAAAAGCCCGACACAATGCTGAGGTTGCCCTCAAATTGCAGATGCAAAGGTAAGGGGTTTGTTTGGATTTTACAAGTGTTTGGCAGAAAAAACATTTAAAATGTCTGAAAATGGACCTTTCGCTGCCGTTGCTCTCGTTTTATTGGATGGTTTGTTGTAACTTTGTGCATAACAATTGTGAGTCAGGTATAAAGTATGATAAAGAATATTCTATTCGATTGGGGTGGCGTGCTCCTGCATCTCGACAAGCGCCGTTGTGTGGAGCAGTTTGCGGAATATGGTGTGGAGGTGAGCGATGAACTGACCAATCCTTACGGTCAGCGTACCGACTTGAAGGATTTTGAGCAGGGGCTGATGTCGGTGGAGGAGTTTCACGACACGGTGCGCCGCATATATGCGCCTACGCTCACCGATGAGCAGATTGACCATGCGTGGAATGCGCTGATATGTGAGATTCCGACCTATAAGCTCGACATGTTGCTGGGGCTGAAGGAGAGCTACCGTCTGTTTCTGCTGAGCAACACGAATGCCGTGCATTGGGAGGAGGGGCGCAAGCGCTTCGACTACAAGGGCTACAAGGCGGAGGATTATTTCGAACAGATATTCCTCTCGCATGAGATACATGAGCTGAAACCTTCGCCCGAGGTTTTCCTCAAGGTGGTGAAGCTGGCCGGTATCAAACCCGAAGAGACGCTCTTCATCGATGACCTGCAGGTGAGCTGCGATGCTGCTCAGGCATTGGGTTTCCATACCTACTGCCCAAAGGCGAATAGTGACTGGTGTGATGAATTGAAAATTGAAAGTTGAAAATTGAAAGTCCCGCCCCTATGCATAGTTCTGCTTTTAATTCTCCATTGAAGTGTGTAGCCACGATAGGCTCGTTCGATGGGGTGCACCTGGGTCATCGGAGTTTGCTGAGTCAGGTGCGTAGCATTGCCGATGAGCGTGCGCTGAAGGCTGTGGCGGTGACTTTTGACACGGCACCGAGGAGGGTGCTGCATGGCGTTGGTGATGCTCATCTGTCGGCACTGGATGAACGAATGGCGCTGCTGCGTGGGGCGGGCATGGATGAGGTGGCGCTGCTCACCTTCACTCGCGAGATGGCACAGCTCACGGCACGGGAATTCATGCAGCAGGTGCTAAGGGAGCAGTTGGGTGTGGCGGTGCTGATTATCGGCTATGACCATCGCTTTGGACGAGGACGTATCGAGGGCTTCGATGACTACGTACGCTATGGCAAGGAACTGGGCATCGAGGTGGTGCGTGGCGAGGCTTGCATGTATGATGGCGAGGCTGTGAGCTCTACCCGGATACGTGGCTGCATAGCCGAGGGGCGTATCGCCGAGGCCAATACCTTGCTTGGCTACCGTTACTCGCTGATTGGTGAGGTGGTGGACGGCTATAAGGTGGGGCGCAAGATAGGGTTCCCTACGGCCAATCTCCGATTGCACGATGAGCATAAGCTGCTGCCTGCTGGTGGGGTGTATGCGGTTTATGTTAACTTTGTTGGCAACAATGAAGATAACGTCCAAGCGGACGGGAACAACTCTCAGCCAGAACACGTTGGTATGCTCAACATCGGGCAACGTCCTACGCTCAATAATGGCGAGGAACGTAGCATCGAGGTGCATATCCTTGACTTCGAGGGCGACCTCTACGGTAAGTCGCTGCAACTGGTATTTGTGGAGCGACTGCGCGATGAGCAACCCTTTGAGAGTGTCGACGACCTCATTGCCCAACTCCAGGCTGACAGGGAGAGGGTGAGGCAATTGACAATTCACAATTGACAATTGAAAATTCACAATTCACAATTAATAATTCATAATTATATATCATGTGGACAATCGTTAAACTAATACTTTTCTATTTTGCCTATCAGTTGGGGTTCACCGCTTTGGTGGCTGCGATATCGCACTTTGTAGTGCCTATAGATGGGATTATGATGACCTCCTTGGCTATGGTCGCCTCCACGCTGATGATGATGTGGCACCTCGTTCGCTTCAAGTATGTGAGCTTGTCGCATGATAAATACAAAGAGGTGAGCAGGCAGGTGCTGCTCGTGGCTGTGGTGTTTGTGTTTGCAGCCATGTATGTGCTCAATCTGCTTATTGAGCAGGCCGGCATTCCTAACACGATGGAGGATACCTTCATCGCCATGAGCCGCAACCCCTTCGGTCTGCTGTCCATCGCTCTGCTGGCTCCTATCCTGGAGGAGATGCTTTTCCGTGGCGCTATCGAGGGGCGTATGCTCCGTATGTTCCGCAATCCGTGGACAGCTATCGTCGTGTCGTCGCTCATCTTCGGTGTAGTACACATGAATCCGGCGCAGATACCTTTTGCCTTCCTTCTTGGTATGATGTTTGGTTGGCTCTACTACCGCAGCGGCAGTATGCTCCCCGGCATAGTGGGGCACGTGCTCAACAACTCGGTGGCTGCAGCGAACATGATACTCTATGGTAACGCCACGCTGGAGGAGCAGGTGCAGGACAAGCTCTCCATGTGGCTGTGGGCTGCCGTGGCATTCGCGGTGTTCATCGTGGCTACTGCATGGCTAAACCGCCATCTAAAAAAACAAGAATCTGTTTGAAAATATCTCTCGGAGAACTCGAAATAATAAGAAAAACAGGTTCGAAAGTAAAAAAAGTTTGTCCTGTTGCAACTTTTTGGGGTGTTCGTTACGTCTAATGTACAGAAAGCAGAACAACTAAAACGAAACAGATTATGAGAAAGTCATTGATAACAGTATGTATGTGTGCTGGCATGTTGGCAGCAGCAATGCCTATGGAGGCCTCGACGGTGTGGAGCAGCTATATGAGTGAAGAGCCGAATGCGGCACCTGAGAGAAGCCGCGGCGTGGTGGCACGCATGGACTTGCCCGAATTCAGCGCTATATACTGTGATGTGGTGGCCAACATTACCATCGAGCAAGGCAATGAATTCTTGATTGAGGCGCGTGGCCCCGAACACCTCGTGCGTCTCATTGAGCCTGAAGTGAGCAAGAATGGTACGTTGACCGTGAAGTCGACCAAAGAGTATAAGGTGAAGAAAGACAACGGTATCAACATCCGTATCGTATCGCCTACCATTGACATGGTATATAATGATTGCGTGGGCAATATCCACTTGAAGGGTACAATCAAGACCAAAATGATGACGGTGACCAACGAGGGCGTGGGCAATATCACCTTCGATAACCTCCAATGTGAGATTCTCCAGGTAATCAATGAGGGTGTAGGCAATATCGAGTTTACCGGAAAGGTGGCTGAGCGTGCTGTGTTCAAGTCTGACGGTGTGGGCAATATCAATGCCTATAACCTCGAGACTCCCGACCTCACGGCCGACCTCAATGGCGTAGGTGGCATAGAGTGCTATGTGACCCAGCGCTTCACCTGCTCGGCAAATGGCGTGGGCAGTATTTATTATAAAGGAGATCCCAAGCAGACGAATATCCAGAACAACGGCATTGGGAAGGTGCGTCGCAGATAGCGGGTGGGGGATTTATAGAATCTCTTCTTTGAACCGCTCTACCGATTCGCTTATCTGTTTGACGTTTTCCAGCTGGTTGGCACAGAAGCTATGTGTGGCGCGGCTGTAGTAGGGAAGGCGGCGGTTCAGTGTCTCGGTGATATAGCTGCGCAGCTCCTCGTCGGTCTTTCCGGCTACCAAGGGGCGCTGGGTGCGGGCTATGGTGAGGCGGGTGAAGATGACATCCACTGAAGCGTCAAGGAAAACGGTGGTACCCTGTGCATTCATATACTCCATGTTGTCGAAGAAGCAGGGGGTACCGCCACCAGTAGCAATAATCACATCTTCAAACTCGGCTACCTCGTGCAGCATGTTGCGCTCAATCTGGCGGAATCCCTCTTCGCCTCGTTCGGCAAAGATTTGTGATACTGTAGCATGATAACGGCTTTCAATATATAGGTCAAGATCTACAAACTGTAGACCAAGGTCCTTGGCAAGCGCCTTTCCTAAGGTTGTCTTGCCTGCTGCCATGAATCCGACGAGAAGAATACGGGTCATTTCTTTCGTCTGCGTGGGGTGGCTGGCTTGTCGGCCGACTTTTCAATAATCTCCATGCATGCGGCGAGGTCAAGAGAGGCAGGATCGGTACCTGTCGGTATCTTGTAGTTCTTGCCGTTGGCTGCGATGTAGGGGCCATAGCGTCCGTTGAGAATCTCTATGTCGGGGTTTTCGGTGAAGGTCTTTATCAGTCGTTGCTGCTCGTACTGACGCTTCTCCTCGAAGAGCTGGATGGCTTCGTCCAGTGTCACCTGCATGGGGTCGAACTTGGTGGGCAGGCTTACGTATTGCTTGCCTTGCTGCACGTAGGGACCAAAGCGGCCTACGTTGACCACGATGGGCGCTCCTTCCCACTCACCGAGGGTGCGTGGCAGGGCAAAGAGTGCGAGGGCCTCGTCCAGGGTGATGGTGTCGAGTGACTGCCCTTTCTGCAGCTGGGCAAAGCGGGGTTTCTCTTCGTCGGAGGCCATGCCTATCTGCACTACAGGGCCATAACGGCCAATCTTTACGGATACCTGGCGTCCGCTCTGAGGCTCAGTACCGAGTATGCGTTCACCCACCTTGTGCTCCTGCTTCTCGCTCATCGACTTTTCGATAAGTGGGGAGAAGTCTTTATAGAAGGCAGCAATGACTTCGTCCCAGGGTTTGTCGCCCTCGGCCACTTCGTCAAATTCCTTCTCGATGTTGGCAGTAAAGTTGTAATCCAATACCTGCGGGAAGTATTGTGTGAGGAAGTCATTGACCACTAATCCTATATCGGTAGGAACAAGGCGTGCCTTCTCGCTGCCATAGCTCTCTTTGGCTGTCTTGTCGGTTATCTTTCCGGCCTTCAATGTCAGCACATTGATGGTGCGCTGTTGGCTTGGTTTGTCTTCTTTAACGATATAGTCGCGGTTTTGTATGGTGCTGATGGTGGGCGCATAGGTGGATGGACGTCCTATGCCCAACTCTTCCAGTTTATGTACGAGCCCGGCTTCATTGTAGCGGAGCGGGTGCTGTGTGTAGCGTTCAGTAGCTTGCACTTCGGTGTATTGCAGCTTCTGTCCCTTGTGCATAGGGGGCAGCATGGGACCGTCTTGATTGTCGGTCTGCACATCCTCATCGAGCGACTCACGGTAGATACGCAGGAAGCCATCGAAGGTGACCACCTCGCCAGTAGCAGTGAAGAGGTAGTCTGACCCCGTCATGCTGATGGTGGCTGTGGTCTTGTCGATGAGCGCATCGGCCATCTGTGATGCGAGTGTACGTTTCCAGATGAGGTCGTAGAGGCGACGCTCGGCTGCAGTGCCTTCGATGGCAGTACGGTCCATATAGGTGGGGCGTATGGCCTCATGTGCCTCTTGGGCTCCTTTGGCCTTGGTCTTGAAGTTGCGCATCTTATGGTACTGCTCACCTATATTTTCGGTGATGACCTTCTTGCTGGCTCCGAGGCATAGGCTCGAGAGGTTCGTAGAGTCGGTACGCATATAGGTAATCTGTCCCGATTCGTAGAGTCGCTGCGCGATGGTCATTGTCTGTGATACGGAGAATCCCAGTTTGCGGGCGGCTTCCTGTTGCAGGGTCGAGGTGGTGAAGGGAGCAGCGGGTGACTTCTTCAGTGGCTTGGTCTGCACCTCTTCGATAGTATATGTAGCATCCTTGCATTGTGCGAGGAATGCCTCAGCCTGCTCCTTTTTCTTGAAGCGGGTGTTCAGTTCGGCCTTCATCTCTGTGGTGTTACCATCAGCATCAGGAACGAGGAACACGGCCACTACGCGGTAGGCTGCTTCGCTCTTGAAGGCCTGTATCTCACGCTCACGCTCTACAATGAGGCGTACGGCTACTGACTGTACACGTCCGGCCGAGAGCGAGGGCTTCACCTTCTTCCATAGTACGGGCGACAGTTTGAAACCTACGATGCGGTCGAGTACGCGTCGGGCCTGCTGAGCGTTGACAAGGTTGATGTCAATGTTGCGGGGCGCCTGGATAGCATTGGTAATGGCCGTAGGGGTGATTTCGTGGAAGACGATACGGCGAGTGTTCTCGGCCTTGAGCCCAAGTACCTCGAACAGGTGCCAGCTGATGGCTTCTCCTTCACGGTCCTCATCGGATGCGAGCCATACGGTCTCGGCCTTGTCGGCTGCTTTGCGAAGTTCCTCCACGACCTTCTTCTTGTCTGAAGGGATTTCGTAGGTGGGGACGAATGTGCGGGTATCTATGCTGAAGTCTTTCTTCTTCAGGTCGCGTATGTGACCGAAACTTGACATCACTTTATAGTCTTTTCCTAGGAACTTCTCTATGGTCTTTGCCTTGGCAGGGGACTCTACTATCACCAGATTTTTTTGCATAATTTCAGAGCGCTTCAGAAAATTTGCCGCAAAAGTAGACAAAAAAATCCAATCGCTCTTATATAATAGGTATAAAAGTGCTTTTTTTTGGTTAGCAACAGTTAAAAAGGCAAGGATGTAGGCTATCCCTGCTGTTTGGGGATAGCTCTCCTTGCTCATGTTTATAGTTGCCTCGCTTACCGTGGTGTGTGGCTCTGCCCGAAGACAATCAGAACTTGTAGGTAGCTCCAGCCAGGGCATGAATGCCTTGGGCTGAGTAGCTGTTATAGATCTGGTAATGTCGGTTGAGCAGGTTGTGTCCGTCGAGGGTGATGGTCCAATGTTTGTTCAAGGCATAGCGGAGGCCAAGGCTGAGATCGAAAATGGGAGCCTCGCGGAGTGGATTGTCTGCAACGCCACTTGGCCACTCAAGGGAACTGCCTGGCATATTGTTGCCATAAGGAATATCGTCCCAGTTGAAGGGGCAAAAGAGGAGGTAGCGGAGGTCTGCAGTGGCAGTGAAGCCATTGAGGATGTGGAGGCTGGCTCCTGCACGGGTGTCGAGCTGCGGAGCACGTGCCAGAAGGTATCGATAGTCGTTACCTACTATCCAATGGGTATAGGTGCCTTCGGCATAGCAGGTGAAGAGCTGCTTGTAGTCGTAGCCGAGCTTGCCGCCACCATAAGCAGCCTGAGCATCAGCAGTGGCAAAGCCGGTATAGAGAATATTGTTCTCTACGGCTCCAGTCTCGAACAGATTGTTCTCCGTGATGCGATAGCCACCATTCAGGTGCAGGTGGAGCCCCTCGGTGAGGCGGACGTTGCCTTCGAGACGGGCATTGATGAGGGTGTAGGCTGCAGATAGGGGACTCTCGGCATACCAATAGGGAGATAGGGTAGCAAGGGTGCTATATGTAGCAAGCTGGCGGCCACCGTCAAGAGTGAGGGCAGCAGTGAAGTTGCGTCCTGCATTGTAGCTGAAGCTGCATGCGGGAGATGCCTTGAAGCGCTGGCCAGTCTGACCTGAAAAATCGACGTTGAGGCCGGCGGTCAGTTGGTAGTGGCCGAAAGTGCCGCGCCATTGGGGAGTAAGGCCCCAATAATTGACATCTTCATGCTTGTTGGGATGGTTATAGGCGAGCATGTCGCTGTGTATGCCCAGAATGGCTGCATGTTGTTCATTGAAGCGCATACTCAGGGTGGCAGAGGTGCTGAAATGATTCTCTCCATGGCCTTGATGCATGCCTGCGTATGCTTGCTGGCCTATGTGGCTATAACCGGTAGCTACAACATATTGGAAACGCTCCTTGATGTCCCCCTTGACATAGAAGTGTCCATCAAGATGAACCGACTGCTGGAGGTCGGTCTCGTATGGGGTGTAGGTGTGTATGGCAGACAAAGATGATGAGGTGAAGTAGTTTAGCCAGTGCTGTCCGAAGTTAAGAGCTGCGCCAAGCTCAACAGCATCGAGTGTCAGGCGATAGGCGGCATTGGCTGTGGCTTGGTAGAGGTATGAGGACCATTTGTTGTCGTTGCTGGGTGTGGGCAGCTTGCCGTTCCAGCCCTGCAGGGCAGTGCTGAAGGAGAGAGCATGCCGTTGCCCAAAGTGTAGGTTATAGGCGGCCAGCATATCTGTGTTGTTGTAGTTGCCATAGCCTAAGTGGAGATAGCCAGGCAGCCCTTTTGCTGTGGTGATAGGCTGTGAGGTTGCCGGCAGTGCACGACGGTCAAACTGCGTGATGGGTATACCCTCCTGGGCATATACAATATCGGATTTCTTGATGGAGGGCTCTACCTCACCTGGGATGAACTGATGCTTTGTGGCACCGGATATAATGGGGTTATAGGTGCTCTCTACGAGAACCATGCGATTGATTGTGTCGTTGGTGGCTGTCTGTGCCACAGCGCTTGCTGCGATGAGCAGGGCAGGGAGTAGGGTGATATATCTTTTCATTGTCATGATGTGCATAGGGTTATTGTTGGGTTTGAGGTTGTTCCAATGCCTTCAGGCGTGTCTCCACCATGGAGGCGATGTCGTCATCGGCGTGATAGCTCTGCTTGAGCGAGAGCAGGTACTGCTTTGCCTCGATATTCTTCTCCTTCTTTACATATACGTCGGACAGGAGAACGAAGCTGCGTGCAAGCCAATAGCTGTGGGGGGTACTTACATTGATATAGTCGAGTATCTCCTGCTCGGCCTTGTCGTAGTTCCCTGTATTGTAGTAGAGCTGTGCCAGGAGATACTTGGCTTCGGCTCCATAGACATTACGTGTGTCACCGGATAGCTGCTTCAGGTCTTCTATGGCTGCATCGTTGCGCTTCTTGTCCAGATAGACCTTGGCGCGATAATAGCGCAGCTCGTTGCTTGTCTCCGGTGCCAGCATGCTGTTGGCAAGTACGGCTCCGGTCTCCTTCATGATGACATCTTGGTTGCCAAGTGCTCGGGCAGAACGCAGACGATGTATCTGTGCATGCAGTTTGGTTGACGGGTTGTCTGTGATATCAATGAGGCTACCATAGGAGGTCATGGCTAATGTGTAGTCCTTGTGGTTGTAGGCCATGTCGGCAACCATGCGTGTAGCCTCCTCGCAATATTTGCTGTTGCGCTGTCCGGCTACAAATTGTAGATGTTGGCGTGCATCGTCATAGTCGTTCTGCTTGTAATGGATGCACCCTAAGTAATACCGTGTGTCGATGACATAGGCTCCATTGGGGAACTGATTGAGGTACTTGGTGAAACCATCGGTTGCCTGCTTGTCGTTCCCGCGTGTGTAGGCCAGCTCGGCAGCCTTATAGGTGAGGGAGTCGTGCTCATTGACATCTACCTTGACCATGCCTTGAGCCTGTGAGGCGAATTCAACATAGCTGTCGACCATATTTTCCTCTACATAAAGGGTCTTGAGGTCGCGCATGGCCACATTAGCCTGCTCGCTGCCTGGATAATTGGTGATTACCGCCTTATAGGCATTGATGGCCTGGCGAATCTGATTGTTCTGATAATAAATCAAAGCTATCTCGTTGCCTGCCTTCGGAGCATATTGGCTGTGGGGGAAGCGAGTGGTCAGTTGCTCGAATACTTGGATGGCCTGCTCGCCCTTGTCGAGCTGTACATATGCACGTCCCTTCTCGTAAAGGGCATCGTCGAGATAGTCTGATTGCGGATAATTCTCGATGAGGAAGGTAAGTGTACCAATTTTGTCGGTGTATCGTCCGGATAGACCTTGGGCGAAGCCTTTCTGATAAACGGCATAGTCGGCAACTGAAGGCTCCATATTGATGGCTTTTTCGTAGGCGGTCTCTGCGGCGCTGTATTGGCGCGATTGGTAATAGCAGTCGCCAATACGCATCTGGGCGTCGGCCAACGTGGTCTTCTCAATGATTCCCTTTGTTGCCGCGCTTGATTGAAGCAGCTGTCCGAAGCGCTTGAAAGCTTCCTGATAGTTCTTTTGTGCAAATTGCGCATATCCCAAACCATACAGAGCCAACGCATAGGTGCGGCCATTGCGCTCTGTCGTAAGGTTAAGGTATTGGGTGTAGTCCTTGGTCGCTTGCTTGATGTTGCCACCACGGTAGTTGGCTTCGCCACGCCAGAAGAGGGCATCGGCTCTTGTCTGGCGGTCATAGTCGCCTACTCTCAGCGATTCGTTGAATCTGGTGATGGCTACGCCCATATTACCGTTGGCGAAAGCTTCGGTTCCTGCTTTATAGAGCAGCTTTTGCTTGGCCTCGAGGATGGTGCTGCTGGGATGTTGAATCTTGGCAATGGATTGTAGGGCGGCATCATGATTCTTGGTGTGCATGTATGTCTCTACCAGATAGCTGTTTACGCGGTCAGCATATACGGATGACGGGAACTCATTGAGGAAGCGCTCCAATACCTTGACAGATTCTCCAAAGCCTGAATAGGCTGTTTCGTGCACGCATACCGTATAGTTATACATGGCACGCTCGCGTACCTGTGGGTCGGCGGTCATAGAGGCTGCCTGCTCAAAACAGAGGCGTGCCTTGTTCTTGTCGTCCAGGCTGAGGTATGACAGGCCGGCATGCAATTGGGCATTCTGGGTAATGGCATCGTCGCCTTCGCTGACCATAGCAAATATCTCCGGTGCTCGTAGATGCTCCTTTGTGTTGAAGTGGGCCATACCAAGCTGATAGAGGGTCTCACGCTTGGGAGAGTCTGCAGCAGCCAGATACTCTTCCAGAACGATGGCTGCCTTGAGATAGCGCTGTTGCGCATAGAGAGCCTCTCCCTGTATGCGTTTCATGTCGAGGGTATATTCGTCTTGCTTATACTCTTCTAAGTATGCTTCGGCTGAGGCTTCGGCTTCGGAGTACTCTTTGGTTGCAAGGGCTATCTCTGCCAAGTAGTATCGCGATGGGCGATGGAAGGCCTGGGCATCCTTGGTTTGATTGAATCCCTCTTCTGCCTTGTCGTAACGCTTGCCGATAAAATCGGTGTAGGCTGTATAGAACATTGCCTCTGTATCATAGCGGTCGCTTATCAGGCTCAAGATGCCCAATTGTGCTGAAGCCTCTTCGTAGCGTTCCTCTTGTATCATTGACAGGGCATAGGCAAGGACAACATCGTCGCGCTCCTTATCATTGAGCATGTCGGGGTCTATCTTGCCCATATCTTGAATGACAGCGGCGTAGTCTTCTTGGGCATAATGGCTAAGAAGGATCAGTGCCTTCATGCGATTGAGCTCCGGAGTGTCAGGATACTCGTTGATATACTTTGTAATGATGCTTGCTGCAGATGCTGCATCCTGATAGTATGCGATGATGGCCAGCATTGCCGCGGTTTCGCGTTGCTGTATGCTGGAGCAGTTGCCTGACTGTACCTCACGTAGCAGTTTGGCTGCCATCTCGTAGTTGTGCTCGTCCAAGAAACTGCGTGCCTGCTGTAATTGTAATTCAGGTACATCTGTAAGTGTGTTACTATTGCCTACAGTGTAGGTCTCTTGTGCCTGCATGGTCAGCGTCATGCATATCAAAGGTAATATGACGTACTTCTTCATTTTTGTGGTGTTGTATTCATATATCATTATAATAGATGCAAAAATACATCTTTTTTTCAATCGGTGGGGTATATTCAGCGTTTTTTGTTACTTTTGCCACCAAAGAGCGAAAGAACGATGGTGAACAACTGGATACGAAGGAAACGCAATTCTCTTGGATTTGGGGTGCAGAGTCCTAATGACTTCTATTTCGTGCAGAATGTTCTGCGTGAGAAGATGCATTATTACGGGTATCGGGACCTGCGCGATTTGCAGAGGTCTATGGCTTCATCAGAAGGCTCTTATCCCGAGGAGATAAACCGTTTGCTGTTTCGTCTGGCCAACTATGCTCATCCCGAAGTAATCGTTGAGGTCGGCACAGGCTCGGGACTCTCGGCTTGTGCGATGGCAATAGCGCATTTCCTCGGACGATGCATCACGATAAGTGAGCGGGGAGGAATAGATGATGTCGTTTCGGCCTTTTCACAGATTGTAGTAGAGGAAGGTGATGAGGTGGACCGTTTCTGTCAGATAGCCAATCGTTTGGAAACTATAGAAATGTTGCATGTGGCGCATACGGAGCACTATCAAGAGGTGGTGGACTGCGCCCTTAAGCATGTGTGCGATAGTACGTTGTTTGTAATTGAGGGAATACGCGACAGCAAAGAGAAATTGGAATGGTGGAAGAATCTGCAGGGCTGCAAGCCTGTAAGTGTGAGCTATGATATAGGCAATGTGGGACTACTCTTTTTCGACAAGCATCGTCATAAAACCGCTTATTGGGTAAATTTGGCAGAATGAGTTGTCGGTCTTTTAATGAAATCACTATATATAATATGACAAAGAGTAAAATATATACAAGAGGTGGAGATGCCGGTAAAACTTCGCTTATAGGAGGTAGCCGTGTCATGAAATGTCATCAACGACTGGAGGCGTATGGAACTGTTGATGAGCTGAGTGCACATCTCGGGCTATTGGCAAGTATGTTGCCGTCATCACTTTCAGGTTCAGACAAAAGCTTAATTCCTTGGATTCAGCGTCGTTTGTTCGATGTGGGGACACATTTGGCAATGCCTTGTGAGAATGGGGCTATGCCTCCATCTGCAATAAGTAGCGTACAGGTTCAACGGCTGGAACATCTTATTGATGAGATTGATGAGCAGCTGCCGTCTCTACGCTCGTTTGTTCTCCCTGGAGGTTCTCAGGCTGCGGCCCAATGTCATGTCTGCCGTACTGTCTGTCGACGTGCCGAGCGCCTTATCATTGCACTTGCTGAAGAGGTACCCGTGAGTGCCGAATTGTTGTCCTTTGTTAACAGATTGTCAGATTTCCTGTTTGTTTACGCAAGATTTATTAATAAAATAGAATGTGTAGATGAAATTTTATGGCAGAATGATGGTGATTGAGGAAAAAAATTATACTTTTGCACCTCAATTTAAAAAACAAGGAAATAATAGGAGGATATAACATGTATTGGACACTTGAATTGGCATCAAAACTAGAGGATGCACCATGGCCCGCAACTAAGGAGGAACTGATTGACTACGCTATTCGTTCAGGGTCTCCGTTGGAAGTGATAGAGAACCTTCAAGAAATAGAGGATGAGGGAGATGTCTACGAAAGCATTGAAGATATCTGGCCTGACTATCCTAGCAAGGAGGACTTCTTCTTCGACGAAGAGGAGTATTAATTATAGGAGAAGCAATAATTAAAAAGATGAGAGCAGACGCACAGACGAAGGTTCTCATCTTTTTTAGTTCCATATTGCCAAACTATTGAGCAAAAGGCTTGAAAGATTGCCGTTTTGTCATCTGGTACATACTAAATTTTGCGAATTGTCGTTAAAAACAGCGATGGCTATCAAAAAAACTATACTGACATGGTGCTTGCTGCTTGCCGCCGTAGCGGCTCAGGCACAGTTTGATACGCACTTTACTCACTATTGGGCGCTGCAGGGGTACTATAATCCTGCTGTTGCAGGGCTGAGTGGCCGGCTCAATATCTATGGCACCTATGCAATGCAGATGGCCGGCTACACCAATGCACCTGCTACGATGCTTGTGGGGGCTGATATGGTGCTTCCTACGGAAAAGAAGAATCAGGCGGTGAGCGCTAATCTTTATAATGAATCCATCGGCCTATTTACCAATCAACGCCTCTTTGCTGGATACGCTTATCGTTTCGGCCTCTTGGGAGGACGACTGGCCATAGGAGCCAGTGTGGGCTCGTTAGAGCAGAAGTTTGATGGCTCCAAAGTGGAGGCTGAGGAGGCTGGCGACGATGCCTTCCCCTCATCAGAGGTTGATGGTATGGGGCTTGACCTTACAGCAGGCATGCATTATATACATCCTCTCTTCTACGCTGGAATGTCGGTGATGCACGTCACTGCACCTACCATCGAGCTTGGCGAAGCACATGAGATAAAGATAGATCCTACGCTTTATTTCAGCGGTGGATGCAATATTCAGCTAAAGAATCCGTTATTATCCATACAGCCCTCACTGCAAGTGATGACCGACCTGCAAGCATGGCGGGCCGACCTCACGCTGCGAGGCACCTACACCTACGACGAGAAGCGCTACTATGCAGGCCTTACCTACAGCCCAATGACCTCGGTGGCCATACTTCTCGGGGGAGAGATCAATAGCGTGTCGTTTGGCTATGCCTACGAACTGTTTACCTCGGGTGTAGGACTCATCCACGGAAGCCACGACCTCTATGTGGGCTATGTGATGGACTTGGACCTGTTTAAGAAAGGAAAGAACAAACATAAAAGTATACGTATATTATAACTCGTATGAAGACAAAATGGATTATGGGCATAGCCGCAGCGGCACTACTGACCTCTTGTATGGGGCCGAGCAATGCCTCTATGGCGGCAGGTGGCGAGCTTGTAGGTTCCCGCTCTGCTGCATTCAACGAGCCTGCACCCTTTGGTATGGTGCTCGTGCCACGCGGTTCGCTCAAGCTTGGAGAAGAGGATACCGATACGCTCTGGGGCTCAAATGCTCCGTATAAAGAGATTTCTGTGGAGTCGTTCTGGATGGACGATACCGAGATAACCAATGCCGAGTACCGCCAGTTTGTGCACTGGGTACGCGACTCAATCGTCCGTGAACGCCTTGCCGACCCTGCATACGGTGGCGACGAAACCTACAAGATTGAGGAAGACGAGTATGGGGAACCCATCACTCCCTACCTCAATTGGAAGAAACCCATTCCCTGGCGCAAGGCTACAGAGGATCAGCTTATCGCCATCCAGAGCGTATATAAGCGCAATCCTTACACCGGAGTGCTCGAGCTTGACCCACGACAGATGAACTATCGCTACGAGATAGTGGACTACACCCAGGCTGCTCTGCGCAAGAATCAGCTCGATGCAGCAATGCGTGTACGCAATACGGATGTGAAGGTCAACCCCGATGAAGTGGTAATGATATCGAAGGATACTGCCTACATCAACGAAGATGGACAGATTGTACGCGAGACTATTAATCGTCCACTATCAGGTCCTCACGACTTTGTGAACACCTATATCGTGAATATCTTCCCCGACACCACTTGCTGGGTCAACGATTTCCCTAATGCCAACAACGAGATGTACATGCAGCTCTACTTCAACCACCCCAACTACAATGACTATCCTGTGGTGGGCGTGAGCTGGGAGCAGGCCAATGCCTTCTGCGCATGGCGTACCGACTACCTCTTGCGTGGTCTCGGTTCACAAGCCAAGTATGTACAGCGCTATCGCCTCCCTACAGAGGCTGAGTGGGAATATGCGGCTCGCGGTAAGGAGGGTACACTCTTCCCTTGGATGCAGGATGGCACCAAGAGCGATGAGGGTTGTTTCTATGCCAACTTCAAGCCCGAGCGCGGCAACTACACCAAGGACGGCAGCCTCATCACCACCAAGGTGGGCTCATACTCGGCCAACAGCCACGGCTTGTTCGACATGGCGGGCAACGTAGCTGAGTGGACATCGACCGTATACACCGAGGCTGGCGTATTGCAAATGAGCGACATGAACCCCGAGCTCTTCTACAATGCAGCTAAGGAGGACCCCTATTATATGAAGAAGAAAACCGTGCGCGGCGGTTCATGGAAAGACCCCGAGAAATTTATCCAATCCGTTTCGCGTACCTACGAATATCAGAATGAGACACGCTCCTACATTGGCTTCCGCTGTGTACGCTCCTATGTAGGGACAGCAAGGAAATAATTAGGAATTTGGAGTTAGGGATTAGGAGTTCAACAACACTTTAATCGCCCTTAATCCCCTAAAGCTCCCATAATAAAATACCACAATGGAACAGAACAAAAGCATGATTTCCCGCTTCCAGGACTTCTTGGAGACTCAGAAGGGACAGACCATATTGAACTACCTCTACAGCTGGGGTGCCGCAGTCGTTATCTTGGGTGCCCTCTTCAAGCTCACCCACATCAGCGGCGCCGACCTGATGCTCTTCATCGGTATGGGTACCGAGGTGCTCACCTTTATCGTCAATGGCTTTGAGCGCCAGTCGAGTTCCAAGAGCGATGAGGCTCCTTCCACAGCCGGAGGTCCCGTCATCATTGGTGGCGCTCCCGTAGCCGCAGGTGCAGTTGTCAGCAATGCAGTGCCTGTGGCAGCTCCCGTAGCAAGCAGTGCAGTACCTGTAGGAACCGACGGTGTCGGTTCTACCACAGCAGTTCCCCAATTGGATGCCGATGCCTTGAATGCCATGGCCAACCTCGCGGCAGCCAATGCAGCTATGGCCGCAGCACAGGGCAATGCTGCTCCCGCAGGAGCCGCCGTTGCTGGCTCTCATGCCGTTGCCGCAACCCAGCCTGTAGTGCCTGTCGTTGATGGCAAGGTCGATGTTCCCGAGTTGCAACAGGTGACACAAGACTATATCGAGAAGCTGCGCGAGCTCACCGAGTCGTTCCAGCATATCTCCGACCAGTCGTCGCAGCTTGAGGCCAGTGCCGACGAGGTAGAGCGTCTGAGCCGCAACCTCACCTCCATCAACACCATCTACGAGATGCATCTCAAGAGCCTCGGCTCACAGATTGGCAATATCGACCTCGTCAATGAGCAGACACGCCGCATGGCCGAGCAGATTGAGGAACTCAACCATGTATACGACCGCATGCTGCAGTCGATGACCGTCAATATGAAGGTAGGCCGCAATGCCGACGAACAGAGTAAGGAAGCCTAACACACACGCACTATGAGCGCAGGAAAGAAAAAGCTGACACCCCGTCAGCGAATGATCAACTTGATGTACATCGTGCTGATGGCGATGCTTGCCCTCAACGTGTCGTCCGATGTACTCAATGGCTTCACCATCGTTGACTCAGGGCTCATCCGCAGTACCGATAACGCTACCAAGCAGAACCTTGCGATCTTCCAGGACTTTGAAGCACAGATGGCCAAGAATCCTGAGAAGGTGGGCGAGTGGTATGCCAAGGCCAAGCGTGTGAAGGAGCTCTCCGACTCGGCCTACAACTATGCCGAGGAGCTCAAGCTACGCATGGTGCGCGAGGCTGACGGCAAGAAGGCCGACGTGCGCAACATCAGGAACAAGGAGGACCTCGAAGCCGCCAACTTCGTGATGCTGGCACCGGGTACGGGCGAGGGAGGCAGACTCTATGAGGTTATCAACAACTACCGCGACCAGGTGGTGAGCATGATTTCCGATACCGTGCAGCAGCGCATCATCAGCGACAACTTTGACACCTCGGTGCCTCAGACCGAGAACTCATTGGGTAAGAACTGGCAGCAATACAACTTCGAGAATATGCCCGTAGTTGCCGCTGTAACCCTGCTCACCAAGTTCCAGAACGATGTGCGCTATGCCGAGGGCGAAATCCTCCACGACCTCATCGTCAATATCGATGCCACCGACGTTCGTGTAAATGAACTCAGCGCCTACGTCATCCCCACCTCGCAGAACGTGGTGCGCGGCAACACCTTCGGTGCCCGTATCATCATGGCTGCTGTGGATACCACTCAGCGCCCCAATATCTATATCAACGACCAGCTCGTAGAGACCGAGAATGGCTGGTATGAGGTGCCCTGCAACAGTACGGGCGACTTCACCCTCAACGGATACCTCGAACTCAACGATGGCTCGGGCGAGACCGTACGCCGTGAGTTCTCGCAGAAATACACCGTGGTCGACCCCATCGCCACCGTATCGGCCTCGATGATGAACGTGCTCTATGCCGGCTACGACAACCCCATCGCCATCTCTGTGCCGGGCGTACCCAGCAACAAGGTGTCGGCCCGCATCGCCAATGGCAATGGTACCCTGCGCCCTGTGGCAGGCGGCTTCATTGCCCATCCTACCAAGGTTGGCTCCGATGTGGTGATTGCTGTCAGTGCCGAGCAGAACGGGCGTAGCCAGAGCATGGGCGAGTACACCTTCCGTGTGCGCCAGTTGCCCGACCCTACCCCCTTCATCGAGTATAAGGACGACAAGGGCGTCACCCAGCGTTACCGTGGCGGTGGCACCAAGCTCAGCAAGCAGGCCCTGATGAGTGCCGAGGGCATCATCGCTGCTATCGACGACGGACTGCTCAACATCGGCTTCCGTGTCATCAGCTTCGAGACCGTGACCTTCGACAACATGGGTAATGCCATGCCCGAGCTCTCCAATGGAGCCAACTTCTCGGAGCGTCAGAAGAATACCTTCCGTCGCCTCACCCGTGGCAAGCGCTTCTACATCTCCAGCGTGAAGGCCGTAGGCCCCGACGGTATAGAGCGCCAGCTGCCCTCAACCCTGGAAGTGATCATCAACTAATTTACAATTTGACAATTTACGATTTACTATTTATTGAATAATTGAATTATTTACTAATTTCACAACACAGCATGGGTAAATTGTAAAATCGCTAAATTGTAAATCAATTGTAAATAGTAAAATTGTAAATAGTAAATACAGTAGATATGAAAACGAAATCTCTCATAGCAATTGCAACCCTGCTCCTCTGTGCACAGGGTGCTGTAGCACAACCCAAGGCACGCCTCAAGGCCCAGGCCGAAGCCGAGAAGAAGAGCGAGACCACACTTAGCGAACGTGCCAAGGCACAGTATACGGCTCAGATGCCTGCTCCCACCGATGTGGTGTGGAAGCGTGACATCTATCGCACGCTCGACCTCACCAAGGAGAAGAATGCCGCCCTCTACTATCCTGTAGAGCCCTTGGGCGACCGTGTCAACCTCTTCACCCATATCATTTATCTTGTAGCGAGTGGTAAGGTTCCAGCTTACGAATACCGTTCCGATGGCAATGAGCTCTTTACTCCTGATAACAAGTATAAGGTGTTTGATATGCTGGACAAGTTCTATATCTATTATGAAACGAAGGACAGCACAACCTTTACAATCAATAAGGCCGATATTCCTTCGGGTGAGGTGCTCAGCTACTTTATCAAGGAGAGCTCGTTCTACGATCAGCGTACAGCTACCTACACTACACGTGTCACCGCCATTTGCCCCGTACTGCACCGTAGTGGCGACTTTGGCAGCGAGGTCACCAAATATCCCATGTTCTGGCTCAACTACGACGATGTAAGCCCCTACTTCGGTATGACTCCGCTCATGACCAGCAGCTATAACAATGTGTCGAATATGAGCATCGACGACTATTTCGTGCGCAGCCTTTACGAGGGCGATATCTACAAGACCTCTAACCTGCAAAACAAGCTTCTTGCCCAATACTGCCCTAACGATACGGCCATGAAGGCTGAGCAGCAGCGTATCGAGAAAGAACTTGTTACCTTTGAGAATAAGTTGTGGGGCATAGAGGAACCCGATACCACTGCGGTGGTGGCAGAGAAGCCCGGTAAGAAGTCTGTACGCAGCACAGCCCGTAAGCCTAAAGCCGCTGCCGTCAAGGCTGAAACAACCGACGATAAGGCTGAAGAGCCTGAGGTGAAGGCTGAGAAGACTGAGAAGAAGGCCTCGGTGCGTACATCTCGCCAACGTACCGCCTCGTCATCCAAGTCGGCTAATAGCGGACAGACCCTCTCGGTGCGCCGTCAACGCCGCTAAATCATTGGTACAATATTCCTTAACTAATCTCTGAAAGGGATTCTGCAGATGAAATGCTATAGGTATATAATACTATGTATATTGTTGGCAATAGCATCGTTGCAGAGCGAGGTGTCGGCCCAAAGCTACAAGACTAAGCAGGTGGCACTGCCCGTGGAGATATATAAAGGTGATACCATCCCCGTTGTGCATCTTCGCGAGGTGTACATCTATAACCGGCCAAAGTTCAAGAATCGCCGCCAGGAACGCTACTATTGGCGTACGGTACGCGATGTCAAGAAAACGTTGCCCATAGCTCGCGAGGTGCGCGGTATCATCATCGAGACCTATGAGTATCTGCTTACTTTGCCCGATGAGAAGGCCCGTGAGGCTCATCTGGCTGCCGTGGAGAAAGGCATGATGGCGCAGTATACTCCGCAGATGAAGAAGCTTACCTTCAGCCAGGGTAAGATGCTCATCAAGCTCATCGACCGCGAATGTGAGCAGACGGGCTATGAGCTCATTCAAGTGTTTATGGGAAACTTCAAGGCCGGATTCTACCAAGCCTTTGCCGCCCTCTTCGGTGCCAGCCTCAAGAAGGGCTACTACCCCGATGGCGAGGATGCCGAGATAGAAGAGATAATCTTCTGGGTGGAGCAGGGAGTACTCTGAGCGGCTGTTCGTCTCTTTGATGGGCGCAGGGTAAAAAACTGCCAAGGCCCCTTGGCAGGAAAGGGTTGTTTGCTGTAGATGGCACTTTATCTCGAATTTTACATTGTTGATATACAATATGTTGTATTTCGCCCCTACGAAATTGTCACTATTTTGTTACTAAAAAAGGCAGTGTATAGAATTTTTATTTTTGGCCTGGCAGAGTGCAGAGCTACATGGATTTTTGTACACCGGCTTGGCGCGAAGCCTGTACGATTTTACACTCCGAACAACTTCAATGCACTCTGCCAGGCCAAAAATAAAAATCCTATATATAGGGTTTTCGGGTTTCCGACGCTTCGGATTTCGCCCCAGAGAATGCTGGGATGTGTTGAATATCAGAGAATGACGGTTGCTCTTCCCAATTTCCAGTTCTCAATTTTCAATTCTCTTGCCAAGGGGGGCTGGCAGAATTCCATGGATAGTACTAAGCACTATTTTGCTCGTACTAAGTACAAAATATTTTTTACTTAGTAGAAAATTCATTTACATGCATGCACCGCTCGCGGTACATGCATGTACCGAACTTGGTACAAAAGGATATTTCAATCGGAAGAAATCATAGTGCGTATTCTCTGCTTTATTATGCCTTATAATAACAGGATTTTAATCGGTAATCGTGCTTATTAATATACATTTCCGAATAGAATGCGCGTAAACAATGTGTATATCTTTCGGAAATCTATATTTTTTAGGTACATTTCCGATGGTTTTGCTTTGATTCGATGTAGGAATACTTTATCTTTGCGTCATCAAAAGTGAAGAGAATAAAAATAGATAGTATGATAGTCGGAAGAAAGGAAGAGAGCGCACGTTTGAAAGCATTGCTGCAGTCCACCCAGCCGGAGTTTGTGGCTGTATATGGTCGTCGTCGTGTGGGTAAGACGTATCTTATTCGTGAGACATTCAACTACCGTTTTGCGTTTCAGCATACAGGTATTTACAATGCTTCGCTGCATGAACAGTTGATTGAGTTCCAATCTTCGCTCCGTATGTATGGCCTGAAGCGGCAGTCCCGTCTTAGGACATGGCGCGAGGCTTTCGAACAATTGCAAGAACTTGTAGCAGCCCTTCCCGATGAAAAGAAAGTGATTTTCATCGACGAGTTGCCTTGGATGGATACGGCCAAGAGTGGCTTTGTAAGTGCTTTGGAGCATTTCTGGAATGCTTGGGCTTCGGCACGAAAGGATATAGTGCTGATAGTTTGTGGTAGTGCTACCTCATGGATTATGGACAAGATTATCCTCAACTATGGTGGGTTACACAATCGGCTGACGGGGCGCATATTGCTTCAGCCCTTTACGCTTGGCGAATGTGAACTCTTTGCCCAAGCTCAGCAGTTAACCATGAGTCGTAAGGATATTGTTGAGGCCTACATGGTGATGGGTGGTATACCTTATTACTGGAGTTTTTTGCAACGCGGTTTGTCATTGGCACAAAATATAGACCGACTGTTTTTCCAACCTACAGGTGAATTATATCTGGAGTTTCAAGCCTTGTATGCTTCTTTGTTCAAAAATTCGTCTCTGCATATAGCCATCGTGGAGGCATTGGGCAAAAGCAGAATGGGGCTATTGCGCCAAGATATATTGGATAGTGCAAAAATAATGGATAGTGGCGCGTTCAGTAAGGCTCTGAATGAATTGGAATACTGTGGCTTCATCCGCAAGTACAATGCCATTGATAAGAAAAGAAAAGAGGCTGTTTACCAGTTGATTGATAGCTATACTTTGTTCTACTACCAGTATATCTGCACCAATAAATACAATGACCGTAATTTCTGGTCTTCTACTTTGCTGAGCAATAGACACCATAGCTGGGCTGGGGTTGCTTTCGAACGTGTATGTTTATTGCATATCCGACAGATAAAACGCGCATTGGGTATTGAAGGAGTACTGACCAATGTGTATTCATGGCAGACTAAACCCACCGATGAGTATCCTGGTGCACAGATAGATCTGTTGATAGATAGACAAGATGGTATTATCAACCTATGCGAGGCGAAATTTTCCTCTATGCCGTATTGTATGACAAAAGAAGATAGTGATGCATTGGTTCGTAAACAAGCAGTCTTTATGCATCACACACGACTTAGCAAAGCTGTACATCCTATTTTGTTAACTACTTATCCTCCAATGGAGAACCAAAACTTATATTCCGTGCAAGCAGTGATTACAATGGACGAATTGTTTGGGTAGAAAAAGATTCACGTTCCTGCGGATGTGACTTCGCAGACCTCGGCTGTGCTCGTCGCAAGAATTCAAACAAGTTTGAATCTTACTCGCTGGCACGAGGTTTCCCCATCCGCTGACTGCGAGTATGAGCATCTCCAGATGCGACAAGCGAATTCTTTCTGTCGGGATTATTCCTACAATAGAAAAACGGGGGATGAATGAACATCCCCCGTGACGGCATAATACCTATCTCCTCCGTAGAATACAGTGGTATGAGGTAGTGAAATAATCCCTTATGTAAGGTACGCCTGCTATACCTTTCCATAATATACGAGGCTTAATCCCGAATTTTGCTTCATAATGCGGATTTATGAAATATAGCCGCTGCTTAATTACTTTATAGCCCGTCTTGTGGCATAGTTTCTCAAATCCCTGTATTGTCATTGAGGCTTTTGAGGCTTGTTGAATTTTCCCAAGCCGGTATTGTCGCTCGATTCATTTATCAGCTTGCTGTCGTGCCTTCTTGCTCGCCCCACAGAGAAGGTATAGGTCGCAGTTATGCGTGTCAAATGATGAAGTGGTCGCCAATCCTTGTTTTTATAATATCTGAAATCGGGCAGTTCCGCAATGGTGTAATCATTATGTCCAGAATAGTTATATTGGGCTCCGAAGGACCAGTCCTTCCATTTGTACTGGAACACAGCGGCATACTGCAGGCTTCCGCGAGTAAGAAGGTCTCCGTCATATTCCTTGGTGGGTGAGTTGATGGCAAGGATTAGTGACATGTTGTTATATGATGTAGTAACACGACCTCCGATACGCATGTAGTTGAAGCGCACGTGCTGGGATGATGTTTGAAAATTAGAAAAATAATATTCCCAATATGGGGATATTGACAGCCATTTCAGTGGTGACCATGTAGCGTATAGAAATACTTGACCGCTGAATACATTACCAATGTGATTGGGTTGGAGAAATACTTTATCATCGTTTTTTACAATAGTAGTTGCAATCTGATTGTAAGCATAATATGGGACAGCGACTAAATTGATTATATTCTTCCCATCAGGTGCAAAGTAGCACAAAGCCAACTTTGCTGTGTTTACCCAATAAGGCTTCAGCTTAGGATTTCCTATCGAGATTGTCCACGGATCAAGGTTTGTAACAGCCTCAGTTAAGTCTCCGAGAGAGGCGGCACGTTGGCTAGCCATGAGAGTCAATTGCACGGAAGTTCCCTTCAGTTTGTCCTTCCCCCACCAATCGGCATATAGCCTGATATAGGGAAGCGCAGATGTGTAGGCTGTTGAAAGGCTCGTTTGTCGTATGATGCTTATGCCCATATAGGGGGTTATCCATCCAGGCCCCCAGTCCCATGAGCCCCCAGCTGTAAGCATGCCTGCATGTGAGCTGGGCGTATACTCTGAAGCTGCCGACTGTTGGTACAGTTGCTTGTATTCGTAGCGCGAGCCAAGGCCTAACGAACCGCCCCAAAGAGGAGAATTGAACATGGCATTTGTGATAAACGAATAGGAGTCGTTTTTCACTTCTGTTTGATAATCGTTACTATTCCCTATATTTTCGGTGCCCTCTGGGAACTCTGTTGTATAGGTTGAGTTTGATTGGCTTTCGCCCAAGGAGTTTACCACATTAATGGCAAACATGCGACCCAGTTTCATCTGGTATCTGTAATACAAGTCAAGGGTAGCTATCAGGGACTGACTCTTGAGTTGATTGAAGTTGTGCCCTTGAGTTGTCTCATCGCCACGTACGATAGTACTGTTTCTGGAATCCTCTTCCTTGCCAGGATCCATAATTGAATACAACTTGGCATTGAAGAGGTGCTTGCCCTGGAAACGCTGATATGATGTATAAAGATTGTGATGCTCACCGCCATAATAACCACTTCCGCAGTATTGGGAACGATGTGTGGGGCTATAGGTAAAATCGGTCTGACTACTGATGTCCTTAATGTTACGATAATCTATGAAGTAGCCCAGCTTGACTTGATTGAGTGAGTCGGCATAGGTCAAATCAATCTGGTTAGTGCCGAATCCTGTATTTACAGCATTGGATGTGTTGATATATCCACTATACTGTCTGTCGTGACGTTTCTTCACGATGACATTTACGACCGGCCCCATAGTGAAGACCATATATTGTGGAGGGGCTACAGCATAATATTCAATGTGCTTTATGTCATCTCCTTTGTATCCTCGCAAGTCGATAGCCGTAGACGGCACTCCATTGATGAGGATAAACACCTCTTGCCTGTCCCATGAAAGAAGTTTGGTGTCATTGAGAGAGGTCTGGAATAGAATCAGAGAAGATGTGGCATCCAATGCATTAGTTCCAAACTCCTTGTTCTCTTTTGATAGATAGAGCACATCATGATTGCCCTTGTGGACGATTCGGTCAGCCTCGATAACGATATCTTCCAATACATGCATTCGGGCTGTGTCAGTAGCCTCTTGACCGTAACAAAATACAGGTAGAATTAGAAAATATATAATAGTTTCTACTAAATTATTTGTTTTTTTCATTGTCGAATAGATGCTTTAAGTAGTCTACTACCTCACCATCCGCGTTGACAAGCGAAATAGTAGCATTTCCTATATTGTGTAAGAGTACTTCAACTTCTGCGATATTAGAGTAAAAGATGGCCTCAATGATAGGAATATCGATGCTTCATTCATATTCATTACTCGAGGTGTTGGTAATATCCATTTCGATTCTTGTTGGACCAGAGGAATTCTTGTCTTCAGCGGTTGCTGTGCTGCTAATATTGGCAGTCATAAGTAGCATCATTGTTGCAATAATTTTTTTCATATCTTATGATATTTATAATGGTTTAATAATGCAAAGTTATCCGTATAAAGTTTCATCGCCAAGTTAATAGTTTAATATTTTTACAGAAATAAACAGTCTTTTATTTCTGATATTCAACTATATATAAATATGTAAAATAAATAGTTTTAGAACAGTTCCATGAAAAGTTTAATATAGATATTGAAGAGGAGGTGGGACTATTGTGTAATGGCACAAAAATCGGGGAAGACATAGGCTTACGATGAAAGCTAATGTCTTCCCCAACACAATAAATCAGTTGGAGCTTGATGATATCCTTATTCAGAAGATAGCTCTTTCATCAACTGACGGAGATAAATGCCTAAATTGGTATCATGTTCGCTGATGCCAAGTTTTTCGCGGATGATGCTACTCTGGTTGTAGTGGCTTCTCAGTTTGATGTAGGTTCCAATTTCTTTTCCTTTCAGCCCTAAGGCATAGAGACAGCAATAATTGATTTCCCACTCATTCAACCCTCTTTCGTTTAAGTAGTGGATAAATCTAGGATGACTACCAGTGAATGATAGACGATTGGAGTTTATGAATGATTCTCTGTCTGTCACAAGTTTCTTGATTTCCTCATTGATAGTATAATCGTGCTCTTCTTTGGACTTAATATACGTTGCGAAGAAGCTGTTCAGTAATGCTAAGCGCTCCGATAGAATTTGTTGGCTCGTTTCGCTTAGTTTATGGCGTTCGGAAAGAAGTCGAGAGAGACTATCACGCTCTTCTTCCATTTGTAAGTATTGTAAGCGATAATATTCTTTTTCAGCTTCCAAATGCTCCTTTTGTTTGGTTCTTTCAATCAGGTGCATACGTATTCCTAGACATAGCGACAGTAGGACGAGGACGCTGATGAGTGACAATAGGATGATTATTCTAGCTTTTTCTTGTTCCTTGATTGACCGCAATTCGGATTTATGGTATTCCTCCATGAACAGAGTCGTCTGGCTATATGCTGCTAAATCAATGGAGTCTGTTAGACTTGAATAGTGCAGATAGGATTCCAAGGCCTTATCGGGTTGATTGTTCTCTTTGTGAATTTTGGAGATGAGGGCGTAATATCGGATATCTTGCTTGATATTAGAGCCTATTTGATAATTCTGAATGTAGGTATATGCAGTTGCGAAATCGTTGAGAAGTGTATATGCGTTGGCAATGGAAATCCAATCCAATTTATCTTCTGGTATCATTGTAAGATATTGGTTTAGCAGGGGAGTGATAGCTTCTATCTTGTTGTTTGTCACGACATAATTCAGTAGCGTTTTATAAAACTCGTTTTTCCTGATTAAACTTATCGAATCAAAGATTTGTTCACATAGTTCAATATACTTCGCTGCGTTTTCCTCATCTTGGACGATATTATAACCATTTATAATATGAATAAGACAGTTGGCATAACTGTTCCGTAAACCTACTTCTTTGAAAAGCTCTGCGGCTTTTTTGTTTTCCTCAATGTAGTTGTCCCATTTATATAGCGTATTATATATATTGCCTTGTGCAAAGTGTACTCGGGCTTTGGTCAATATGTCTTTGGAATCTTTTCCCTCATTCAGCGCCTTGCTGAAGCGAATTATCGCTGAGGCGTTGTCGCCTAAATTTGTGTAGATGCGTCCCTGATAGTAATAGGTGCGCAACTTGTCCGTAGCCGTGCCGTGTCTCTGGTAATAGTCGATGGCAGGTTGCAGTACCTCGAAATCAGTGCGGTCGATATAGTTCTTGTCCATCGCCATTGACAGCAGCAGGGCATACTTCGCTTTCTCCTCCATTCCAAACAACTCATCCTTGTCCATTCTTTGTAGGACGGTCAACGCACTATCTGGCCTCTCCTCAATATATGACTCAACCTGCGCCAGCGTCTCCCAATGCACCGAGTGATGGCTGCACGCCACCATGCAGAGCACCATGGCAAGAATCGCGATATAGTATCTCATAGGAATGTAGCTCTTAATCATTGCTGCGAAGATATACATAAATCACGATACGGCAAAATAAGAAGATAAAAAAGCAAGAGACCATTTTCACATCGTCCCCAGGCGGTGGGAATCGTAAAAATGGTCTCTTAAGACTTAGAATCTGTTCAGCTAAACTCGAAATAGTTTTTAAAACAGATTTTTATCACAGCTGTGCTATCACCACTCTGTCAGGCGCATATCCCCTTTGGTCTGCAGGGCGTCGTGCATGGCAAGGGCAGCACGTACGTTGTGGCAGGTATGGCCCTTTGAGGAGAGGTGCAGGTAGTCCCAGAGGAGTTGGCGATAGTCGGGGTGTGCACAGTTCTCGATAATGGCTTTGGCACGCTCCATGGGGCTCTTGCCTCGAAGGTCGGCAATACCCTGCTCGGTAATCATGATGTTCACGCTGTGCTCATTGTGGTCGACGTGCGATACCATAGGAACGATGGCACTGATCTTGCCCTCCTTGGCTACTGAGGGACATGAGAAGATGGAGATGTAGGCGTTGCGGGTAAAGTCGCCGGAGCCACCGATACCATTCATCATCTTGGTGCCACATACATGGGTAGAGTTTACGTTACCGTAGATGTCGGCCTCGAGCGCAGTGTTCATAGAAATCAAGCCTAAGCGACGTGCTACCTCGGGGTTGTTTGAAATCTCTGAGGGGCGAAGCACGAGCTTCTCCTTGAAGAAGTCGATGTCATCGTAGATGCTCTGGAGACAGTCGTTGCTGACGCTGAGCGAGCAGGTGCTACCAAACTTGCAGCGGCCCGAGCGAATGAGGTCGATAACTGAATCCTGAATCACCTCGGTATACATCTCAAAGGCAGGTACGGTAGCGTCGGCACCAAGAGCACCGAGCACAGCATTGGCCACGTTGCCCACACCGCTCTGCAGGGGCAGGAAGGTGGAGGGGATGATGCCGCGCTTCATGTCACCAATGAGGAACTGGGCTACATTGTGCCCGATTTGCATGGTGATAGGGTCGGCATCGGTGAAGGGGCGTGCCTCGTCGGGGCGGTTTACCTCCACGATACCTACAATCTTGGCAGGGTCGACCTGTACATAGGGTGTACCGATACGATCAGAAGCCTTGTAGATGGGAATCTCGCGGCGCAAGGGAGGATCGGCAGGCTCATAAATGTCGTGCAATCCCTTGGGGGCAGTGCCGTAGGCGCTGTTGAGCTCGATGATGACCTTGTCGGCCAGGCGGGCTACTGTGGGGGCGATACCTACACCGGCAGTCAGGTAAACCTTGCCGTCGGGGGTCACGTCACAAGCCTCAAGGATGGCAACGTCGACCTTGCCCATGAATCCGTAGCGCACCTCCTGTGCCATCTGTGAGAGATGGATGTCGTTGTAGGCGATCTCGCCGGCATTGACAGCCTTGCGGAAGTCGCCGTTAGTGGTATAGGGGGCACGATAGCGCAGTGCCTTGGCGCGAGTGAGCGCACCGTCGCATGAGTCACCCGTTGAGGCGCCTGTGAAGAGTCCTATCTGGAAGGGACGGCCTGCGGCATGCTCTGCTTCGGCAATGCGTGCAATCTCTGATGTTACGGTTTTGGGTGTTCCGGCGGGAGTAAATCCGCCCAACCCTACATTGTAGCCATGCTTGACGTGGCTTGCAGCTTCAGCTGCGCTGATGATTTTGAAACTCATAGTTGTATGTTGTATTTTCAGTGTGTTTATGCATTCTGTTCTTCTCAATCGTATTTGCGATTAAAGATTTCTGCGTATATGAAGGCTCGGCGTGCCTCCTGGGGAGTACGCAGATGGATGTCATCGTCTTGTGCCTCCTTTTGTGGCGCTTCCTCTTTGGTGGGTGTCACCTTTTTCTCGACCTTCTTTTCCACCACGATGGGAATCTCTTCTACGGGCACTACAGGCTGAGGCGTAAGGCTCTCCTCTATGTCATAGTCTGTGTCATAGTCCATGTCATCTTCCACCTCGTCAACCTCCATGCCTGGTATTGACGGCATAGGAGCCTGCCCAGGTTTGTTGGCTTCAAACTCGCTAAAGGATTTCTTGAAGTAGGAGCTTGCAACCTTTAAGACTGCATAGACGATGACTAATACTACAAGTGATGACATATGCGCACTATATTTTATTGATAACTCACGGCAAAGTTACGGAATAATACCTTATTTGTACCACATTTGTTCATTTTTTTTGTTGATGGCCATTCTATGCCAGCAAACTACACCAACAGGCGCTTGATCCACTTGCCGACAGGCTGCTCGAACCATCGGTACGAAGCGCCGCTGATGATGATTGTCATCGCGAGAAGTAACAGTATGGCGATGTAGGGTGATAGGGTAAACTGGAGGTGGCGCTCTGCCTCTGTGAAGAGGCGGAACAGCAGATGGTGGATGAGGTAGAATCCGAAACTAATCTCTCCGCCCCATACCAAAGGACGTGATGAGAGGATGCGGGAGAGGATACCTCCCTGTTGGGCAAACGTGAAGATGACCAAGGCTACGGGAAGCCAATAGTAGCATGAGTAGCGGTATACCTGGGGCACGTGTATCGAGAACAGGTAGAACCCGATAAACAAGGCTACGGCGGCTGCCTCCTTCAATGTCGCCATGCGGAACGATGAGGCTGCAGGCGCTGTGTCTGTTGCCTTGCGCCATTGTGCAGAGTCTGATGACTTGAAGATGACATACACCACCATGCCCAGCAGGAAGTCGGGGAATCGGGCCAGTGGGTTGACGTACCAGATGTTCTTCATCATCTCGGCGGGCGTGAACCACATGCCTCCGATGACAAGAACCGTGCATAGGGCAAAGAGGCTATAAAGTTGGCGCGGACGGTGCAGCAGGGGCACTATCAGCGGGAAGAGGATGTAGAACAACTGCTCGCAGCAAAGACTCCACGAGGGGCTGTTGAAGGAGAAGTAGTACTCTCCGTCGGGGATGTAGCCCTGGCATAACAGCAGGTTCGGGACGAAGTGCCTTGCCCAGTCGCCCCATCCGTTTGCCAAGGTATAGGTGCCAATGGCGGCAGCGATGAAGAGCATCAGCCAATGGAGCGGATAGATGCGGGCAATGCGTGCTACCCAGAACTTGCGTCGGGCCATTGCCAAAGCTGGCTTGCCAACTTCTGCCGCGCTGAAACGGCTATCGTAGCTGTATGAGATGATGAATCCGCTCAGGACAAAGAAGAAGCTTACTCCCACGTACCCCTCTGTGAGTAGCGGTATGTCAAATGTGCTGCTCACGATGTTGCAGTGCGAGGCAAACACCATGAGGGCGAACACCAATCGTAGGGAAGTGAGCGGACGTATCATGTATCTCAAGCTGTGACTCTATTGCAAAGGTACTATAAATAAGCCAAAAAGCGAAGCGTAATGCAAAAAAGAGGAACTTCGCAGCCCCTCTTTTCCATTTAACCTAAACCTTAACTATGAAAAAATCTAATGTTTGGGACAAATTTGAGCATTTTTTTCTTAACGACAAAGAAAAAACGTGAAAAAATGCGAAAAATTTTTACATTTCCCTTTTTAGCACCTTACATGGCAATGAAAACGGCTGTTTTTAGCTGCTTTTTTCATATATTCTTGGTATCTTTGAGGTAAACCTCGAAGATATTTTCACTCGCTGTGAAAAATATTGAAGTGAACTTCATATTTCTCGCTCGTTTCTTCGTATCTTTGCGGTAAAGATAGTGCGATGGAGAAAAAGAAACGAATCATTATTGTCGGGCCGGCATGGCCGTACCGAGGGGGCATTGCTGATTTCAATGAGCGCTTGGCCAAGGAGTTCCAGCGCGAGGGACATGAGGTCAGCATATATACATTCACATTGCAATACCCGAGTTTCCTGTTTCCTGGGAAAACACAGTACTCGAGTTCTCCTGCTCCGGAGGACCTGCATATCGAGCGCCGTGTCAACTCGGTGAACCCGCTGAACTGGCTTCGTGTGGGGCGCCTAATCCGTCGCCAGCATCCCGACTTGGTGATGATACGCTTCTGGCTGCCTTTCCTGGCTCCCTGCCTGGGTACGATAGCCAGAGTAATCCGTCGCGGCCGTAAGGGACGGGACATCAAGGTGGTGGCCCTACTCGATAATGTAGTGCCACACGAGCACCGTATCGGCGACCGCCCCTTTGCACGCTATATGATCAATTCTGTTGGTGGCTATGTGGCCATGTCGGAGTCTGTGCTGAATGATGCCCGTAGCTTCGACCGCAAGGGTAAACCCTTTGTGCTGACTCCACACCCGCTGTACGACAACTTCGGTGCAAAGGTTCAGCGAACCGAAGCCATTGAGCATCTCGGGCTCGACAGCGACTACCGCTATATCCTTTTCTTCGGGCTTATCCGTGACTATAAGGGGCTCGACCTCTTGCTGCAGGCATTTGCCGATACTCGTCTGCGGGGCAAGAAGGTGAAGCTCATCGTTGCGGGCGAGTTCTACGGCAATGCCGAACGCTACGAAGAGCTTGAGCGTAGCTTGAACCTTGCGGAGCATATCGTATGGCGCAAGGAGTTCATCCCAGCCGACCAGGTGCGCTATTTCTTTGCCGCTGCCGACCTCGTGGCCCAGCCCTACAAGAGTGCCACGCAGAGTGGCATCACGCAGATTGCCTATCATTTCGAGCGTCCTATGCTGGTGACCGATGTGGGCGGACTTGCCGAGATTGTGCCCCACGGACGCGTAGGATATGTGGTGCGTCCTGAGGCTACCGACATTGCCGATGCATTGGTCGATTTCGTTGACAATCACCATGCCGAGGACTACAGCCAGGGTATTCTTGAGGAGAAGTCGAAATATGCTTGGAGCAATATGACAGCTGCTCACTTCTCCGTGGCCGACCGAGTGTAACTGATCTCTCATCTCCATCAATCATAAAGGATTACAGAAGTGCGAGTACTTATCATCAATACAACAGAGCGCCAGGGTGGACCTGCCATTGCTGCTTTTCGCCTCACCGAGGCCCTGAAGAACAATGGCATCAAGGCCAAGATGTTGGTGCGCCGTAAGAGTACCGACCGCGTGACCACTGTGCAGGCCGAGCGTAAGTTTACCGACCGTCTGTCGGTGCTGTGGGAGCGTCTGTCGGTAGCTTTGCATACGCATCTGAGGCGCAATCGCACCTATGCCATTGACTTGGGTCGCTCGGGAAGCGACATCACCGAGTTGCCCGAGTTTCGCCAGGCCGATGTCATCCACCTTCATTGGATCAATGGGGGAATGCTCTCTCTGCAGTCGGTGGAGAAGATTCTTGCTTCGGGCAAACCCATCGTGTGGACGCTGCATGATATGTGGCCCTTCACGGGCGTATGCCACTATGCACACGACTGCGACCACTACACCGAGCATTGCCACGACTGTCCGCAGATGAGCAGCCGCAAGCATCATGACGTTGCTTTCCGCACGTTTACCCGCAAGGCCGAGCTGCTTGACGGGGCCGACATCCAGTTTGTGGCTTGCAGCCACTGGCTTGGCAATATGGCTACCAACAGCCGCCTTCTTCATGGACGCAAGATTACCTGCATACCTAATCCCATCAATACGAACCTCTTCTGCCCACGTCCCAAGCACCCTGCCCGCATAGCATTGGGACTGCCCACAGATAAGCGCCTCATCCTCTTCAGCTCGCATCGCCTGACCGATGAGCGCAAGGGATTGCACTACCTGAAGGAGGCTGCCATACTCCTGGCTGCCGAGCATCCCGAGTGGAAGGAGCGCTTGGGCATCGTGCTCCTGGGCAAGAATATGGAGCCATCGGCCTATGCCGACATACCCTTTGCCGTATACCCGCTCAGCTACGTGTCCGACGAGAAGCGCCTCGTCGAGGTGTACAATGCCGTGGACCTCTTTGCTGTACCCTCGCTGCAGGACAATCTGCCCAATACGGTAGTTGAGGCTATGGCATGTGGTGTGCCCTGCATTGGCTTCAATGTGGGTGGCATTCCCGAGATGATCGACCATCTGCACAATGGCTATGTGGCCGAGTACAAAAACGTGGCCGATCTCGCTGGCGGTATCCATTGGCTGCTCACCGAGGGCGAGTACGACATCCTCAGCCGCGAGGCAGCACGCAAGGCTGCCAATACCTATGGCGAGGGTAGCGTGGCCATGAAATACATTGGCATCTATAACCGTATTACTGGACGAAACCAATAGAACTATTCACCATAAAAAACGAACTATCATGTTTGCAAAAGAAACCTACATCCGCCGCCGCCAACAGCTTAAGGATACGCTGAAGAGCGGTCTGTTGCTTTTCCTTGGCAACGATGAGTGTGGCATGAACTATGCCGACAATACCTATCACTTCCGTCAGGACTCCACGTTCCTCTACTTCTTCGGCTCTGACTATGCCGGATTGGCTGCTGTCATCGATATTGACGAGGACCGCGAGATTATCTTCGGCAATGAGCTCACCATTGACGACATCGTGTGGATGGGTACACAGCCCACCATCAGCGAAAAGAGCGAGCGCGTGGGCATCCGCGAGACCCTGCCTATGGGAGAGCTGAAGAGTTATCTTGAGCGTGCTGCCGCCAAGGCTCAGACTATCCATTACCTCCCTCCCTATCGTGGCGACCACAAGCTGTGGCTGCAGGAACTCCTTGGCCTTGCTCCTGCCGAGATTGCCGCTAAGTCATCGGTGCCCTTCATCCGTGCCGTCGTAGACCAGCGCAATTATAAGAGTGCCGAGGAGATTGCCCAGATTGAGGAGGCTGTGAATACCAGCGTCGAGATGCACGTGACAGCCATGCGCATGGCTCGTCCGGGCATCAAGGAGAGCGAGATTGCCGCTGCTGTCACCGAGGTGGCCATGCGCGGCGGAGGCAACCTCTCATTCCCCGTCATTGCCACTATCAATGGCCAGACATTGCATAACCACTGCCACAGCAACGTGCTGCACGAGGGCCAGCTCTTCCTGCTCGATGCCGGTGCCGAGAATGCCATGCACTATGCCGGCGATCTCACCTCTACCATGCCCGTGAGCGGACGCTTCACCGAGCAGCAGCGCACGGTCTTCGACATCAACCACCGTGCCTATACGGCTGCAGTCAACGCCTTGCGCCCCGGTGTTGCCTTCCGCGACGTACACCTCACTGCCATGACGGAGATTTGCCGTGGCATGAAGGAGCTGGGTCTCATGAAGGGCGATCCTGCCGAGGCTGCCAACATCGGTGCTTATGCCCTCTTCATGCCTTGCGGCCTCGGCCACATGATGGGTCTCGACGTACACGATATGGAGAACCTTGGCGAGGTTTACGTCGGCTACAACGGCCAGCCCAAGAGCACGCAGTTTGGCTTCAAGTCGCTCCGCCTGGCTCGTCCTTTGGAGCCTGGCTTCGTCTTCACCGTCGAGCCTGGTATCTACTTCATCCCCGAGCTCATCGACAAGTGGCGTGCCGAGAATATGTATACCGATTTCATCTGCTACGACAAGCTCGATGCTTGGAAGGGCTTCGGTGGTATCCGCAACGAGGAGGACTACCTCATCACCGAGGATGGTGCCCGTCGTCTTGGCAATCACAAGCCCAGCAGTGCCGATGAGATTGAGGCCGAGTGCAATCGTTAAGCCCCTGGCTGTATAGGCCGTAAAGAAAAAGCAGGAGGGTGTGTCGGAATTCCCGGCACACCCTCCTGTACATTTTTAGTTCTATCACTTCACGACCTTCTCCACCCGTGTTGTGCCGTCGCTGTAGGTGGAGCGCACAATGTTGAGTCCCCTCTGTAGCGCATCTACGGCTACCCCTGCAGCGTTGTAGACGACTGTTGAGGCCAGCTGCCCGTGGTTTTCGGGAGTCTCCACCGAGGTCTTGGTTACCTCGGTCGACGGCATGCCCAGTCCGCCCATCTCGTTGGCTGCGCGTATGCTGTAGCGGTCGCTGTCGTTGGCATCGGCAGGTATGGTGTAGGAGTTGTCGTTGGTGAATGCTACAACCTTGCCGTTCTTGCAGATGGCATAGCACAGCACATAGTCCGATGCTGGCCAGCTGATGACGCCGTCGGCTACGCCGATGGCCGGTGCTGCAGCCTGCTCGGTGAGGAGCTGTGGCTGCCAGCTGTCGTTGCCTGCCAGCACGTTGGCGATGGTGTAGGCTGCTGCCTCCTCGGCGGTGAGTACGGGGTTGTAGGTCACCTCGGTCGACTCGAAGGTGGTGCGGCGCTTGCTGCAGTCGATGGGTGTGCCGTTCTCTGTGCGGCTGTTATACTCGGCAAAGAGTGCAGGCACCACGCTCATCTCGGTCCATCCCCCTGCCGAGGGGATTACCTTCATGGTGGTGTTGATCCATACGCAGCGCGGTGTGCCCTGCCAGGGGCGTCCCAGCGAGTAGTCGCCATCGGTGATGGGGTGTCCGTCGATGATGCATTCGTTGAACACGTAGCCCCATTGGGTTGCCGTGGCGGGTGCGGTGATGCAGTTGCCGCCACGCTCCTCGAGGTAGAGCGTTGTGCCCTGGAAGAAGACGTCGCCGCCGCCGCAGATGAAGTCCACCGTGCCGTGTACCTCTCCGCCCTCGTAGTAGGTGCGTGCGCTGTTGTTATTGGTGTAGTAGGTGTCTTGGTGCGACAGCTGGCGCACATTCTTGAACACATTCTTGTCGCCCTTGTCCTGAATGGCCACGGCGCGTCCCGTGCTGCCCTTGTAGTCGTAGGCGTTCTTTATCGTGAGGTCCTGCATGTATATGTTGTCGCCCTTGAGCAGCAATGTGGCCGACACCCCGATGCCCTCCTGCGGTGCCAGGTTGCGGATGACGGTACCCTCCATGCTCTCTCCTATGAGCGATACGGCCTCCGGCACTGGGGTGAGGCAGGCGCTGCCCAGGTCGTAGAGTCCATCGTGTAGGAATATGCGGAAGCGTTGCTTCCCGTCGGCACGCTTGAGGGCTGCCAGCAGCTCGTCGGCGGTGCTCACCACGGCATCATACATGCCCGGGTTCACGGTCGGTGGTGCCAGCGTGGTGAAGCTGATGCTGATGGCCTCGCCGAGCGCGTTGTCCGTGAGGTCGGCAATGCTGCCGGGCTCCACCTTGAAGGTGTAGGGTGTGGCGTAGTCGAGTCCCAGATAGGCGTATGTGACGGTCGAGCCAGTCACCGTGCCTGTCACCTCACGGTTGCCGATGGTGGCTTTGGGGTTTATGAGTTTCACCTTCTCGTCAAACTGCAACACCACCTTGCCCGTAGCCGAGGCTCCTGTGGCACCGTCGGTGGGGATGGTGGAGAGCAGGCGCGGTGCCATGCCGTCGTTCACCAGCTCCTTGTCGCCCAGGATATAGATGTCGGCGATGGTTGTGCCGTCCTTGTTGTCCTGGTCGGTGCCGTCCACCTCTGATGTGTAGTCGGGGATGAATCGTATGTATACGGTGGGTTGGTTGTTGGCCTCTTCGCCCAGTGTGCCCTTGATGTCGTAGGGGGTCTTGGCTGCCGTCATCGTCACCTCCCCGGCCACGGTCCACTGCTTGCCGTCGAGCGAGTACTCGATGCGCTGTGTGCGGTGAGCCTTGTAGTTGTAGAGCATGCGTGCCTGCACGCGGATGTTCTTGAATTCGGTCGCGTTGATTCGTGTCTCGAAGTAGTATTCGCCGAACGCCTTCCAGTTGACGGCAGCGCCAACTAGTGACTCGTATCCTCCGGCATACTCGGCCGATTTGTCGAGCCATCCCTGAGTCTGTCCGGCAGCGTTGGTGAGATACAGTGTCGTCGTCTCATTGTCGATGTTCGATGCGAAGTCGGCCGGGCGTCCATTGGCACCGCTGCGCACGAAGTCCCATCCCACGATGTAGTCGATGGCACTGTAGCATGCCGTGTAGGCCTGGTCCTCGTCCATGGTGACGGAGAGCGTAGGGCTGGTGTCGCCCGTGTCCCAGTGGGTGAAGGTGAGTATGGGGTTCGAGGCCGCTGCGAGAGTCACCTGCGTGCCTGCCTCGTACATCTGCCGTCCGTCGATGAGCGTTGCTGCGGGTGTGGGTGCCACCATGTAGTCGTTGGCGCCGCCCTCGGTTGTGAGCACCAGCTCATAGGTGTCCACCTTCACGAAGTTGGCTGTCAGCACCTCGTTGGCCACGATGGTGTAGCGCAGCGCACTCTCCGTGCCCACCACCTCGCCGGCAGCGTTGGTCCAGCAGGCGAAGTTGTAGCCGAAGTTGTCGATAGCCACGAGGCTCACCTCGCTGCCCACGTCGTAGCTTTCGCTCACGGGGTCCACCTTGATGCTTCCTGCCTCTGGTGCTGGTGCCACGGCTGTGCCCAATGTAGCCTGCTCGGCCGTGATCTCCACCTGTGCATACACCTCGAGTTCAAACATGTAGGCGTTCTGTGCATCGGCGAGGTTCCACCAGCGGAACTGCACGTTCTCCTCATTCACGTCGCATTCCACCCACATGCCAGTGGCAGGGTCGGCCACCTTGTCGCTCAGGGTCACCCAGTCGGCATCGTTCGCCCCTTTCTTTTGCAGTCCCCATCCGCGCTTGCTGCCTGTGGCTCCGTGGAAGTAGCGTATCTTGGTCACGTTGGCAAACGCGCTTGTCGTGATGGTGCCCTCTGCATTCTTCTCGGCCATGAGGAATCCTGTGAGGTCGCCAAACTTGCCCGTGTTCTGTCCCGAGGGTTTGCAGCTTGTACCCACGAGCGTGAAGGTGATGTTCTCGTTGCTGAAGTTGGTGGCGATGTCGAGAGTCCCGCCGCTGGAGCCTACGGTGCTCCAGTCCGTGAAGTCGGTGTCGATGACCATGCGCTCCTGTATGTCGGCCATTGTCGGCAGAGCCGTCCATGCACATAGCAGTGTCAGTACGCAGATAAGCAGATTTCTTGTTTTCATATCGATAGATTTTTGTCGTTTGTCGGATTGTGCAAAGATAGTAAGAAACGAGCGAATAAAAAGGGCTACAAGAAGAAAAAGCTTGCTTTTATTTCTCGCAGTGCTATTTTATTTTCAAGCAAAGTCCAGTACTTCCCTATCATCACAATGGCATGTACTAAATAAGTTGACATAACTTTTTTTGTTGTGTCAACTTATTTAGTACATGTCAACGTCTTTGCTCGGGTAAATGCTAGGAACCTTGGCATAGTCTATCCAAGTAGCAATGCTATAATTCCTTGTATGTAGTTTTTCCACTATGCCACATTTTTTGTAATGAATGTCTTGTGTTGTCTAATCCTTATGCGAAGCAATCATTTACCTACGTCAACGGTTATATCCTTTCCCTCCATTCCTTCGGGGAATACAGTGAGGCGGATGGTGCCAATGGCGTTGAAAGGGCGGATGACTACCATTGCGCTGCCTTGGTGGGTGCGCAACGTCTGAAGCGAAGGTGTCAGGCCTTCACTATTACCTGCCGCTACGATGAGGCCAGGGCCACGAATATGTACTGTAAGAGGCACCTCGACATCGGGAAGAAGATTGTCATTGATACCCTGTACCTCTATCCTCACAAAGCAGAGTTCACCATTGGCTGCGGTTGTTTTCTTTCGGTCAACGCTCAGGAATAGGTGATCGGGCTCGCTATCGGTGAACAGACGCGATGTATATATAAAGCGCCCATAGAGTTTTATCTTCGACCTTGCTTTCTTGGGTTGCCACAATCTGTATGTGTTAAAGTTCGTAGTGGCATGTATCACTCCCGGGACATAGGGGATATAATATGTCGCCTGATGCGTCTGCTTGTCGGGTTTGGCATTGCCCACAAACCTACCGTTGAGATAGAGGTGCACCCATTCGTTGTCGCTATATACGGTGACCTTCATTGTATCGCCCTCGTAGCCAGGCCATGCCCACCGCTGCTCTTCGGGCAGCCATACGAGGGTGTCGGTCTGTGTGGTATCTGGAGCCGACACGTTCATCGTGATGGGGATAGCCAGGCGTTTGGTGTCCAGCGAGTACCCAAGAGCTGTTCTGCAGCCTACAGGGTTGCGCTCTCTGCTCCACGGATAGTCCTGCAGCATATCGGTCACTGCTATGGGACGGCTCTTGTCCACGGCTTCCACCGCAGGCATCTCGAGCAGCGAATCATTGATGCACCACATCACAATGGAGGGGTGATTGCGGAAGCGCCGGATATTGTCGACGGTAGCCTGCTCGCTCCACTCCTCATCGGGGCGTATGGGGCTGAACGCATCGACGAGCACCATGACACCCAAGGTGTCGCATGCCGTAAGGAAATGCTCAGAGAGCAGTCCCATGGGGCAACGCACGGAGGTGTATCCGTAGAACTGCATATGCTCCACGAGCAGCGACTCGGCACGGCGGAATGCCGTATAGCCTGTCAGACGATTGTTGTAGTCCAGCATGACCCCTTGTATGGGCGACGACTCGTCATTGCACACCAGTCCCATATAGGGCGTATACTCTATGGTGCTGATGCCAAAGGGTATCTCCAGCGTGTCGGTCGTGTTATCTGTTGTCTGCAGCCGTAGGCTTGCCTTATACATGGCAGGGATGTCGTAAGACCAGTTCTGGACTTTATCAACAACGATATTGGCTTCAAGCACGGCACTGTCCTTGAGGTGTACTGGGTAGAGTTTGTTAAAAACCTCCTTCCCATCGGGGTTGGTAACGACCACCTCCATGTTTCCATCAGTAGCTGCACCGGCATTCCTGACCATTGCCGACAGGCTCATGTCCGCATGCCATCGGCCTCGGCGCATATATACGCGCTTGGTCTGTATTTGAGTGTTCCAATCATCGAAATGGATGCGGCTCTTCTTCAGCAACCATGTGTCATGGGTGATACCTGCCCCACGATAGTCACCAACGTCCCACGGCATACTGCTGACACGCACTGCAACCGTATTGTTCTCCCATGGAGCATACAGATAGGGGGTGACATTTATCCGAATCGGCAGGTAACTGCACGAGCTGCGGTATACCGAGCATCCGTTAACCCATATCTCGGCTTGCCCGTGTATGCGTTCGAAGTATAGGAACACCTCCTTCTCGGCCTCTTCCGGCCGTATGGTGAAGGTCTTGCGATACCATCCCACCGTATCGGCTTGTGTGTCTATGGTGTCCAGCGAATCGGGTATCATGCGCCAATCATGCGGTAGGTCTACCATGTGCCAACGCTCATCAGAAAAGTCGGTCTGCATGGCACAAGCTGCATCGCCCCGATGAAAACGCCATGCATCGTTGAACAGCATCTGCCGCTCATCGGCAAAGGTGTGCATGCCGAGCAGCAGCAACGCCAGCAATATGATATGTCGCATCCGTCCGTGTTGCATCATTCCTGAGAGATTGCTACACTGCTATCCGTCATGCCCTCTACGCTAACTGTGAGTGAGTGCGAGTAGCTGTTGTTGTAGAATTTCACATCGACAATGCCCAGGCGATTGGTCTTCACTTCGGGATTCCAGTAGATGGTGCGGCGATAGTCGACATCGCCCTCGATGGGGCCGTTGGGATATTCGGGTGTGTAGAACTCCACCTTGGGAGAATAGCCGGCAAAGATGGTTTGGCGGGTGTTCTTATTTAATGATATGCGACTTATGCGGCCAGGAATTAGGTGTATCTCTACTACGTACATACCGGCAGGATGCAGGTAGTCTTTATCATAGTTTTGCACATACCGAAAATCCAGCACACTGAAATTCTGGGCAATCTCCTCATTCGACATATAGCTGTGTGGACTGTCATAGACTATGATGCTCTTGACATTGGCGATGTCTATGTCATATCCTGGCGGACTTGATGGCTCTGTGACATTATTGTTGCCCTCTTTGAGTAACCAGAAAGTACGGTGTTCATTGATAAGAGTCTGGCGCATCATCCATCGGTAGTACTGTGAACGCATACCCTTTAAGTCATCGACAAAAAGAAAAGGATCTTCCATTTCTGTCATTAGTCCCAACATATTCGTTCCTTGTTCCTTCGCTTTGGCATGAGTCTCCTCGGCTCCATCCTTCTTCTCCTTTTCCATCACGGCATTTCCTTTTTGAGCTCCTGTACTTTCTCGCTCAGCCAAGAACTGTTCGAAGGATTCTCCCGTGGAATAGGTTATCTCATACCCCTTATCCACCAGATAGTCGGCTACGGTATAGGTATATTCTCCCTTGTCGGTCATCAGCTCGGCATCCTTCGCCACGTTGAAGGCCTGAAAGGTACAGTAGTCGATATAGCGACGGCGACCCTCCACTTCCACGTTGTCGAGCACGATGGTCTTGTCGCCCAGATAGTCTTTCTTCACCTCGTTCACCCATGGGGCATACATCGTGCTGTCAAGACGATGTTGCAGGTACAGTTCGCCTGTCTCGTAGGCCAGCACATCGGGAGCCGTGGCACGCTCCAGACGCATACGGGCCACTACGGGCTTGTCCTCCTGATAGGTCTGCAGATTGAGGTCCCACTCGCCCTCGAAGTCCTGCAGATTGGTGCTCCAGTAGCCACGTTCGTCGGTGACTACTGTTGCTTTCTGTGTCAGCATGCGGTTAGGGGAGTATAGCTTTATTCTCACCTCTACTCCCTCCATAGGCTCATCCTTGCGC
>JAFTVE010000013.1 GCA_017465905.1 Bacteroidaceae bacterium
ATTACGACATACGGAGTGGAGCGGAACAAATACAGCAGCAATCTTCAACGAGTTATTACATTGAAGGAGTTGTTCGGAAATTAGCAACGTCCGTATGGGCGTTTTCTTTTTTGCAGTGTGTGATTGAAGTTTGCAATGGAGGACACCCGTCACAAGCATCCTCCATTGCAGGGAAAAATTTATAAAAGTGCTATTGTATGGTTACAAGCGTTGCTTCTCACTTTGGCCGGCACCTGTGCCCTTGTACTTGCTTCGGGTTGTGTTGAAGTCGTAGCTGACGGTCAGTTCCACATAGCGCGAGTCACTGTATCGGTCATAGTCAAAGGTCAGACAATCGTCCTGGATAAGCCACTGGCTCTTTTCTGTGTTGAAAATATTGTTTAGAGTCAATGACAGCGACAGTTTGCGGTCAAGAAACCGCTTGGTGACACCGGCATTCATTTTCCACGAAGAGCCAATCAGGCGGACACCGACGTTTCCTGCTGACTGCCAACGTGCATCCACTCTAATCATCCAGTCCTTGGGTAGTGAGAAGTAGTTGTTCCAGCGTGTGTTGAATAGAGGTTTGTTATAGTTTTTCCCATCACCTAAAGTAAATGACTGAAATTGTCCGCCCGCTTCGAGGTTGGGTCTCCATATACCAACGGTAGGTGTATATCCAATGGTGAAGAAGCTGCTCTTCACATTCTCTACATTTGCCGTGTGAAGGTGTACGACAGGTTCGTCCTCATACAGATGGGCCAGTTGGGTTATATATCCTTCATATATGTTATGTCCCAGCATAACTTTGACATCCTTATAAGCCAACATTCCTGTGAGGCTGTTTTGGATTTGAGGTTGTAGCAGTGGATTTCCGCTCTCATAGATGAACGGCGAGCTATACTGGATGTTGCTCCGGAGTTGCCAATATGAGGGATACTTGATTTTGCGTTCATAGCCCATGACAGCATTGAAATCATTGTTTGAATAACTTGCCTGTACGTTAGGGAACAGCTCGCTATATACCTTGGATTGCTGCTTATTGTATACCTGATTCTGATAATAAGCAAAGTCGATGTTCTCGTAGCGCAACCCTGCGCCAAATCCCCATTTCCCAACCTGTGCTTTTGCAGAAACGAACATTGCCCAACGGTTCTGCCTGGTCATATCGTTTGAATTGTCTATCCCAAGTTCTTTATCATCAATGTCGTAGGTCTGTGCAACATCTGTGTATGAATACTCTGTGCCTGCATCCAATGTCAACCATTGGTTGTTGGTATATGAAAATACTCCTTTGGCGGCATACAAGTCATAACGGCGTGTTCCGAGTGTGTTTATATCCCCGGCATACTTGTCTACAAAGAACGAGTTCATTCCGTCCGTTTCGTTTCCTGTAGCCCAGTCGGCATTGAAGTTGAATGAGAATTTGTTGTTCCACATGCCACTATAATAGGCATTCACATCATGACTCTTGCTCGGCTTATCGAAATATGAGGACTGTCCCATTGTTTCAGTGTGCCCATCTGCCGTATAGAGAATATGATTGAACATGTCATCTCTCCATTGGGAATTGTCGTATACATACTGCATACCGGCCGAGTGGTTGGGATTGGGGTTGTAGTTGATTCCAGCGACTGTAGCCAAACGGTCCGACTTGATTTTCTCTTCACCGTCATAAGTGACGTTATGTGAGGTTCCCGCCATCATCAATTGTTGATGAGACTCTAAACCAATGTGCTCGCGATCCTGTATATAATATGCTGAACCGAAAATATCCCAGACGTCATTGCGGTAGTTCAGCGATGCATATTCTTCGGCAGACCATACTCTCGAACGCCGCGAGCCAGCATATAGAGAGCCGCTTAGGCCTTCGCCTTGTGGCCGTTCGGTTATAATTTGAATAACAGCACTTACCGATGCGTCGTACTTGGCACCGGGCATCATATTCACTTTTATAGATTTGATGTCGGAAGACATCAGACGTTTCAGTTCCTCACTATCTCTCACCAAACGATTGTTGATATATATTAATGGTGTGCCTTTACCGAAGACCGTGAAATCTCCATTTTTTCCGCTGATGAAAGGTAACTGAGCAATTACATCGTCTGCTGTAGCGAAATTTTCCAGAATGGTTCCTTTCACTGTGGCAACCATCTCGCCATTGTTGAGTGTATATAACCTTTTACGGCCTACAACAACAACCTCATCCATTATTATAGGCTTCATCGTAATGGTAATCGGACTCTCCTTCACCTCAACAAGTAGGGGTTCATATCCGACATAAGAGACTTGCAGAGTATATTCCTCATCTCCCTTCAATGGCAGATAGAAACTCCCCTCTGTATCTGTAGCCACACCGCTTATATATGTAGAGTCGGCATCGAGTAGCAATACATTGCAATAGGACATAGGTTCGCCCTTCTCGTCCACCACCACGCCACTGACGCCTACGGCTGTGGTTTTGTTTTCCTGCTTCTGCACCACGAAGTACTCGGGACGCTCCTTGGCCACGAAGGGCTTGCCCCACAATACGTGGTTGATGGCCCCGGTCTGAGTAGTGTCGCGGATGTCGGCGCTTACCTTGTATTTCTCCGTCTCGCTCACCGAGAAGATGATGCTCTTGCCGCCCTGCTGCTCGATGAGGCGCAGTGCCTTGGGCAGCGGCTCGTCGGTCAGCTTCAGCGTGATTTTTCCCTGTGCATTCACTCCCAATGCCGTGGCAAGCATCAATGCCATGCACAGCCATACCCTACATGCGGTCGTTCTCTTCTGTTTCATTCTGTCTGTTGTGTTTAAGTCGTACTTTTCTTTGTTCTTTATATCTAATACAACCGACATGGTCAATCGGGTATGGTCGGGATGGCAAAATTATAGAAAATTTTTAATTAGTCACAGATTTCCATGGATTACACGGGCAAATGATGAATCTTATGTGCCGACGTGGACAATCGTCCTCCATTGTTGAGAAAGGTATATAGTGCTGCTGTTATCTAATGTCCTTAACTTCTTTGAAGCTTTGTGAACCGTTTTCAACGGCATTGACATTTACGCTCTTACCACCAGAAAATCTCCATATGAGTGATAGACCAATGTTCTGCACAGGCGTAGTATAGTTATAAGTAACCTTGTTGCCATTGGCATACCTATCATATTTTCGACGATCGCCTAGGGCATTGAAAGTAAGAGTCAGCTGCAACTTGTCCTTGCACATATTCTTATATATCTGTCCTCCGACATTGTAAACTGTGTGATAGGTTCTATCGTTTGTTTTGTAGGTCGGCTCAAACATGAGATTCAGCATACCACCCCAACCGCGGTTGAAACTGAATGTGTTGTACATAGCGTAATATTGGCGAAGTCTTGTTTTATCGTAATGGATATCACCCAATGTCATATTTTCGGGATGAATCTCAAGGCGACTTGATAATTTCATTCTCCATGGCTTTGCTGGGTTCCAATTGATTTCAGCTCCGGCACCAAACATCTCTGCTGAAGAAAGATTGATAGGGGTTGTATAGAACACATCAGTTGAGGTCGGGCTTTGTAATGTTTCCCAGTAAATGTTGTCTTTTGTATGCATATATATTGCTGTAAGGTTCAAAAGGTTACGAAATAAGGATGCTCCAGCCATAACCATATCAGCCGTAGGGGATTTCAAATCAGGGTTGCCCACTGTGTAGTTATATGGATCGCTCCAACGTATGGTTGAAGAGATGGCAGCATAAGGGATGTCATCAAGTGTACGTTTATAGTTGAGCATCAAGACATGCATGCCATTATTGTCAAGAGGCATCATCAATTGAACTGTAGGACTGATTCCCCACTGAATATCTGAGGATTTGGATTCATCATTCAATGTCTCATAACTAATCTTGTTCAATTGGAAATTCATCCCGGCGCTGTATCTGACTTTCCAGAACTGGCCCATCGCAGAAGCGTATGCAAGTGGAGTTAGACCACTGGTGCGTGTCGGTATAAGGCTCGCTTGGAAACGGCCAGAAGCATCAACAGTACTTAGCATTGGAGTATAATCTGAAGTTATATACTGCACCGATACTCCATATTTCCATACCATATTCTGGCCACGAGGATCAGTTAAATCTACTGAGAACTTGTACATATTCAAAGAAGTCTCATCCTCAGATATGCTTGAATTATTATCGCCATATGAATAACTATACTTGTTGTCAGATTGTCGATTGAAATAGTCGCCAATAATATCCAATGTCGTACCACGCTGACTGAGTATGGATGTGTACTTCAATGTTGCTTCTTGATCAAGATAGGTGCTTCTACCATCAATCATGGCCTGAATGGCGTTAGCATCATTGTCCAAAGTTGTGGAGGTCGTATTTAGTTTGTTTGTTGCGATGTAATAACTTCCTCCGATAGAGTTCTTATCATTTATCTGTTGGGTAAGGCTTAAACGGTTATTAAAGATATGCCCTTTATATCTCGTGTCTTCCTCAACTTCCGTACGCAAGTCTGTCGATTCATTCCAAATCGCCTGTTCTGCTGTTTCCTTTGGCTGATTGATGTTTAATGAGAGATTGTCATAGATACTTAAGTTCTTATATCGATAGTACACTACTCCTCCGATATTCTCATTACTGAAGCCGTATGATGGGTAAAGCGTTGCTCCTCCTGTCAAGGCTCCGTAATATCCGCCTTGGGGTGGCTGGCGAAGCAAGATTTCAATAGTACCACCTGTTAACGCTGCGTTCTGATTACTGCCTGCCAAATAATTGACTTTTACCTTATCTATCATTTCGGCAGGTAGATTCTTAAGTTCGTCAAACGAGGTCAGTTTGGCACCATCTACATAAATTTCGCTTACTGGTAGACCATTGATTTTATAGCTCCCATCCTCGTTACTGATACCTGGCAGAAATACTAATGCATCTGAAGACTGCTTGCCTTTCGTGATTTCCGATGAACGCAAACTCACTGTATAGCCATTCGCGTTATGCTGGGTTCTTGAAGCAACGACACTGACCTCGTCAAGCATCTTTGCGTCTTCTTTCATCTTGATGGTTAAGACATCACCACCCCTACAAGCCTTATTGATGGTCTCATATCCTATATAAGAAACCAATAATAGATAGTCTGCATTGTCCTTTGCCGTAAAAGAGAACATGCCTTCAGTATTCGTAGCAACTCCATTTACATACGAAGAGTCTTGAGCACGCTGAAGAACAACACTAACATATGGTAGAGGATTGTTCTTCTCGTCTACCACCTTTCCCGAAATCTCCTGAGCCATCAGGGATTCAATAGCACAGCCCAGAAATACAAAAACGAATGAAACCAATTTCTTTGTCATAATCTTTTTTTGCTGACAAAGTTAGGTTTCGAGGCGCAACCAAGACAAATTTTTAGCGTTACATCTGCGTTATTCGGATGTTACATTTGCGTTACATTGATTGGGGAAATAGAACAATGTACACTTTTTCAGACAGTTTCCCTTTTAGGCGATTTTTTCTTACTCGGATTGTGCCTGGAACAGATTTAAGACAAAACGCAGTAACATTGTTTGTAAGTTTGAGATAGCCATACAGACATAGCATCAGGTCTTGATGACTAATCTTAGCCTCGTCCTTGGCGAGGATGTGGTATGCGTCATTGAACGCAGCAAGAACGGCATCTTCTATCCTTTGGGTATCAATATCGGTTCTCGTCCTAAGTTCGTTCTCATTCAGACTTCGTATTTCTTGAAGAGTCTTATATGCCTCTGTTTTTTCAAAAGCAAGTTTCCCTTCATTAAGTTTCTGCTCTAACGATTTCTCTGTAGGTCTTACTCTTGTTTTAATACCCGAATTGTTATTCTTGACTTTGAAATATATAAACCCACACGAACTAATTACAAGAAGTATTGTAAATAATACGAATAGAGCGAATCCTATATTTTCTCTTTTCACCCTGTTTACATCATTTAGTGCCCTTTTTATGTCTTGACAGAGTTTCCAAGTATTCTCACTTTCATTCTCATTTAATAATTTTAGTGCTGTTTCGTATGCTTTAGCCCCTTCTTCTATGCTTCCATTCGCAAAATGGCAAGAGCCTAAAGCGTGATATGCACGCCCCTTGTGGCTGTCATAGCCATCGGGAGCGTAGTCTATAGAGTTTTGGAAGGCATAGGCAGCCTTATGCTTATCATGACCAAAATAATAACATCCGAGGAAATAAGATGCGAGGGAAGATTCATAAGAGACTTCCTTATTATAGTATCTTACAGCCTTTTGAATCAGTGAATCCGAAGCGATGCTGTCAGTGGCAATATACTCTGCTTTAGTTATTAACACTGCATACCATGCCTCTGTGCCCTTATCCTGTGAAGCAAGCGCCTCGTATCCTTTCAGTACAGAGATGGCGCTATCAGGCTTTTCATTTATGTAGGCTTGCACATCGGTCAACAATTTGTGTGTCTCACGATACTGGGCTACACTGTTAGTAATGCAACTGAACGACACCAACAACACAATGACTATTATCTGTATAAATTGTTTCATTAAAAAAAGATATTTTCAATTCTCCACCGAAAATGGTGGTCAGATGACCACTTATAATCAACCGTGACGTTAAATAATTCCTCCTCTCCATAGTTCAGCGAGGAAATCGTGCACATAAATCAACTCTATACCATCTTCTTTACGATTGATGCGGTCGAGCGAAACAAGGATACGGCGAGATTGGGGGTAGTCATCACCAAACGATTTTAATCCTTTAAGATGACGCTTCTGAATTTCCTCAGCGGATTTTATCTCGATGGCTATGCGAGCGTCCCCGATAATAGCATCAACTTCTACGCCTGTATGCGTACGCCAATAGGAGAGTTTATCCTCTTTGTGATTGTAGCCGATATAAGCTATAAGTTCTTGTATAATAAAATGCTCGAATGCATGACCATATTCGGGTGTGCCGCGCATAAGAGATTTACGGTGAAGAAGATGACAAGCAAGCCCTACATCGAAAAAATAAAATCGTGGAGCCTGTACCAAACGGCGTTTCATCATCTTCGTGTAAGCCGGTATCATATACCCCACCAAGGTGTCTTCAAGAATACCAAAATAACCCTTTATCGTCTGTGCGCTGACACCACATTCGGCTGCGATATTGGAGTAGTTCACTATCTCGCCATCTGTCAGTGCCGCCACCTCCAGAAATCGCTGGAAACTGCCCAGATTACGCACCAAAGCCTCTTCGCGTATCTCTTCACGTAAATACACATCAACGTATGCTGATAACAATCTGTTAGGATTCTTCGCCAAGTAATGTGTGGGCAACATACCATGCTGCAGCGCACGGTCAAGATCAAAGTCTGGAATCTCTGCACTTACCAACGGATAAAAATAAGAGGGATATGCTCTTCCGCCCAATGTATTGTAGCCTTTGCGCTTGAGCTTTCGGGCACTTGAGCCGCAGAGCACAAATCTCAATCCTCGCTCCGATATCAAACGATGCACTTCATTGAGTAGTTCGGGTACTTCGGGAATCTCGTCAATGACCACTACTGTTTCAGAATCTTTGTCGCGTAACATCTCATAGAGTAGTGAAGGACGACGCTGAAAACGCATACGAAGCTCTGAGTCAAGCAAGTCGATAAACACCGCATCGGGAAACTGATGGCGAAGAATTGTACTTTTTCCTGTCTGCCTTGATCCAAATAGGAACATAGACATGTCAACCTCTTGATTCAATTGCGGATAGCGTGTAAACATAAGTATGTATTTCTCTAATTCTACTTATTATTTTCATTGAAAATCGTAAGTAGTACTTAATATTTTCAATGAAAATCTGCCGCAAATTTAGCAATTAGATATTATATAACAAATTAAGAAGGCAATTATTCTTCATTACAATACAAAAAAGTTTATTGCAAATGGAATCCAAGACAATCCATAAGCCTGTTGTGTTTTAGTCGTACTTTTCTTTGTTCTTTATATCTAATACAACCGACATGGTCAATCGGGTATGGTCTGGAGGGCAAAAATACGGATTTTTTTCGTTTTTTCTGACCATTTTAAAATAAAAGGCAGACTCCCTTGTGGAGCCTGCCTTTTGGTTATTGTTGTCAACAACAGCGGTTTAGTCCTTCATCTTAGCTTTGAGGAACTCGCGGTTGAGGCGAGCGATGTTGCTGATGCTTACGCACTTGGGGCACTCGGCCTCGCAGGCACGAGTGTTGGTGCAGTTACCGAAGCCGAGCTCATCCATGCGGGCAAGCATAGCCTTGGCACGGCGGGCTGCCTCTACCTTACCCTGGGGAAGGAGGGCGAGCTGGCTCACCTTGGCTGATACGAAGAGCATGGCCGAACCATTCTTACAAGCAGCTACGCAGGCACCGCAACCGATACATGCAGCAGCGTCCATAGCCTCGTCAGCGATGGGCTTGGCGATGGGTATAGCGTTGGCATCGGGGATACCACCGGTGTTTACCGACACGTAACCGCCAGCCTGCATGATCTTATCGTATGCAGAGCGGTCTACCATCAGGTCGCGGATCACGGGGAAGCCAGCCGAGCGCCAGGGCTCTACGGTGATGGTGTCGCCATCCTTGAATCGGCGCATGTAGATCTGACAGGTGGTAGCACCTGTAGCGGGGCCGTGGGGGTGACCATTGATGTAGAGTGAGCACATACCGCAGATACCTTCACGACAGTCGTGGTCGAAGGCAATGGGTTCCTTGTTCTCGTTTACCAACTGCTCGTTGAGGATGTCGAGCATCTCGAGGAAAGAGGTATCGCCGGGGATATCTTTCATCTGGTAGGTTTCAAATGCGCCCTTCTCCTTAGGACCTCTCTGGCGCCAAACCTTAAGTGTGAAACTTATATTCTTGTCCATATTGATTTGAGTTTTTTAGTTTTTTAGTTTTTTAGTTTGCCAAATTTAGTTTTTGAGTTTTTTAGTTTTGAGTTTTTGGGTTTTTAAGTTTGTTGATTGAGTCCCGGATGGCACCTTACAAACTCAAAAACTTATAAACTCACAAACTTATCTATTTCTGTCCAGGCCGTTTTTCCTTCTATATATTAAAGACCTTATCATTTTGCTGACTTCGTCATTCTGCTCTCTGGCTTCATCAAAAGACTTGTCGTTGATGTAAGACAGCTCGCGTGAAATGACCAACTGTGTGTCCAGCTCATTCGAGGAGCCTAACGCCACATAGAGAAATTGAATCAGTTCCTTATCAGAAGACCGTCCATAACCTTCAGCGATATTGGATGGTATAGAGACCGAGCATCTGCGCATCTGATTGGTCAAGCCGAACCGCTCATCAGCAGGAAAGGTGGCGGTAAGCTCATAGATGGCTTTTGCCAAAGCTATGCCCTTTTCCCAAACTGTCAAGTCTCTATAACTGCCCATTGCAAACTCAAAAACTTATTAACTTACAAACTTAAAACTTAAGATTTATAGTTACGTGTCTGTACCTTGATGTACTCGTAGTTGAGTGGCTCCTTGAGGAGTTCAGGCTTCTTGCCCTCACCCTCGTACTTCCAGCAAGCAACGTATGAGAACTCATCGTCGCGGCGCAGTGCCTCGCCTTCGGGAGTCTGGTACTCTTCACGGAAGTGGCCACCGCATGACTCCTCGCGGTTGAGCGCGTCGTAAGCCATGAGCTTGCCGGTCTCGATGAAGTCCCACAGACGGAGTGCCTTCTCCAGCTCGATGTTGAGTGAGTTGGCCTCGCCAGGAATGCGGAGGTCGCTCCAGAATACCTTCTCGAGGGCTGTGATCTTCTCGATAGCGGTCTTGAGCGATGCATCGGTACGAGCCATACCCACGAAGTCCCACATGATGTGGCCGAGCTCCTTGTGGATAGAGTCTACAGAGCGTGTACCCTTGATAGCCATGAGCTTGTCGATCTTGGCCTGTACCTCCTTCTCGGCCTGTACGAATTCGGGCAGGTCGGTAGAGAAGCGGGGCACCTGGATCTGGTCGCTGAGGTAGTTCTGAATAGTATAGGGGAGCACGAAGTAACCGTCGGCCAAGCCCTGCATGAGGGCAGAGGCACCGAGGCGGTTGGCACCGTGGTCAGAGAAGTTGGCCTCACCGATGGCAAACAAGCCAGGGATAGAGGTCTGCAACTCGTAGTCAACCCAGATACCACCCATGGTGTAGTGGATGGCGGGGAAGATCATCATAGGAGTCTTGTAGGGGTTCTCGTCGGTGATCTCCTCGTACATGTCGAAGAGGTTACCGTAGCGGGCACGTACTACATCCTCGCCCAGACGCTCGATGGCGTACTTGAAATCGAGGAATACGGCCAGACCCGTATTGTTCACACCGAAGCCGGCATCGCAACGCTCCTTGGCAGCACGTGAAGCCACGTCGCGGGGAACGAGGTTACCGAAGGCGGGATAACGGCGCTCGAGGTAGAAGTCGCGGTCCTCATCGGGGATGTCGTTGGGCTTCTTGGTACCTGCCTGCAGGGCCTTGGCATCCTCAAGCTTCTTGGGCACCCAGATGCGGCCGTCGTTACGGAGCGACTCAGACATCAAGGTCAGCTTTGACTGCTTGTCACCGTGTACGGGGATACAGGTGGGGTGGATCTGTGCGAAGGCGGGGTTAGCGAAGTAAGCACCCTTACGGTAGCACTGCATGGCAGCCGAACCGTTGCTACCCATAGCGTTGGTAGAGAGGAAGAAGGTGTTGCCATAACCGCCAGTACCGATAACTACGGCGTGGGCAGAGAAGCGCTCGATCTTACCTGTCACGAGGTTACGTGCGATGATACCACGTGCACGGCCATCGATGATAACGAGGTCGAGCATCTCGTAGCGGGTGTAGAGCTCTACGTTGCCCAGCTCTACCTGACGGCTCAGTGCAGAGTAAGCACCGAGGAGGAGCTGCTGACCGGTTTGGCCGCGGGCATAGAACGTACGCGATACCTGAGCACCACCGAATGAACGGTTGTCGAGCAAGCCACCGTATTCGCGAGCGAAGGGAACACCCTGTGCCACGCACTGGTCGATGATGGCGTTTGACACCTCGGCGAGGCGGTAAACGTTAGCCTCACGTGCACGGTAGTCACCACCCTTGATGGTATCGTAGAAGAGACGGTATACAGAGTCACCGTCGTTCTGATAGTTCTTAGCAGCATTGATACCGCCCTGTGCAGCGATAGAGTGTGCACGGCGCGGAGAGTCCTGGATGCAGAAGTTCTTCACCTTGAAGCCCATAGCGCCGAGCGAAGCGGCAGCAGAGGCTCCAGCCAAACCTGTACCCACAACGATAACATCGAGCTTACGCTTGTTGGCGGGGTTCACCAACTTCTGATGTGCCTTGTAATTGGTCCATTTTTCTGCCAATGGGCCTTCAGGAATTTTTGAATCTATTGTAGCCATAGTAATGTATTTAATTCTGAATTTTGAATTATGAATTGTGATTCACCTATAGATTAGCCCAAAGTAGACTTAATATATTCAACCACGAAGTTGGGGTCCATCAAGCTCTGTACAAAGAAGAGCAGGGGCACAGCGATGAAGCCGAGCACGATGATGGTAGTGTACACGTTGCTGATGCACTCGAGACGCTTGAGCCAGTTCTTACCGTTCCAGCCGATGGTGTGCAATGCACTCCAGAAACCGTGAGAGAGGTGGAACCAGATAGCTGCCAACCATACTACATAGAGAACTACGATGAGGGGCTGAGAGAAGTTGTAGGCAATGAGCGCAGCACCGTTGGTGGGAGCGATTACCAATCCTTCATACACGAGAGCCTCATGACCACCGAGAATCTCGGTGAGCTGCATCTTTGACCAGAAGTGCACCAAGTGGAGTGCCAAGCCAAGGATCACAATGATACCCAGCACGAGCATGTTCTGTGAAGCCCACTCTACGCCTTTAGGCTTCGCGGTCACAGCGTAGCGCTCGCTACCACGTGCCTTGCGATTCTGAATCTGCAGAATGAAGGCATACACAATGTGAATAACTACGAGAGCTGCCAAACCTACAGTAGCCACCAGGGCATACCAGTTTGCTCCCAAAAACTCACACACCATGTTGTACCCTTCGCCAGAGAAGAGCGCAACAGCGTTCATCGCCATGTGAAACGTCAGGAAGAGGATGAGACCCAATCCAGAGATACTCATCACCAACTTTCTTCCAATTGATGAATTAATTAACCACATAAATGTTTTGTTTTTAATGAATTAAGTTATTAATAATTGTTTATAGTTATCGACTGTTGGCAAATTTAGTTAAAAAGATGCAATAAACAAGGCGAAAACACAAGTTTTTCCGCTTTTTCTTTATAGGGGTATTAATGTTGTGTGTCTGTGAGTTCATTTTTCTTTGCCTTTCCTTTATTAATGTCCTTTGTTAATATCCGCAGGTTCTGTTTGCACTTGCCTTCTTCTCCACTTGCCAAGATTCTTTCCAATGCTGGCTTTATTATCGAAATCTATTGGATTGGTTCGATTGATAGGTTTTTTCAAAATATGGGCTTGTTGAAGCTTCTTTCTATAAGTGTGGATAGTTTTTTTGCGAAACGAAGAAAAATCCATGCAGAAAAAATCTGGGTTAATTCAATGTAGATGTGTTGATTAAGAAGAAAAAAGCCTTCTGAGAATCGTTTCTTTTCTTTCGTCCCGTCCCTCGGGCGGGAAAATCGCAAGGATGAAGCGGTAGAATTGGGCATTTTTGTGGATTTGCAATGAATAATAACTACGAAGCGTGATAGGTATTTATGAAGTTGCTTTCCGTTTGTTGCGAAATATTGAAGTAAACTTTACATAATTTCGCTCACTTATTCGTAACTTTGTCAATCAATAATTATAAATAGGTATAATGGAATTTTTCTATGATGTCGTTGTGATTGGTGCAGGCCACGCGGGATGCGAGGCAGCGGCAGCTTCAGCCAATATGGGTTCGAAGACGTGCCTTATCACGATGGACATGAACAAGATTGGGCAAATGAGTTGCAATCCTGCCATTGGTGGTATTGCCAAGGGACAGATAGTGCGCGAGATTGACGCGCTCGGTGGATACACTGGTATTGTGACCGACCGTACGGCGATTCAGTTCCGCATGCTCAACCGCTCGAAAGGCCCTGCGATGTGGAGTCCGCGTGCACAGTGCGACCGCGAGAAGTTTATCTGGTCTTGGCGCGAAGTACTTGACAACATTCCCAACTTGAATATCTGGCAAGACACGGTGGACGAACTACTCGTGGAAAATGGCGAAGTCACCGGTGTTCGTACCGTTTGGGGCGTCATCTTCCATGCCAAGTGTGTTATCGTCACTGCGGGTACCTTTCTCAATGGTCTCCTTCATGTGGGGCGTGTGCAGTTACCTGGTGGACGCATGGCCGAGCCAGCATCGTATCATTTGACCGAATCCATCGCTCGACACGGAATCACCGTGGGGCGCATGAAGACGGGAACTCCCGTACGCATCGACAAACGCAGCGTACACCTCGATGAAATGGAGATTCAGGATGGAGAGAACGATTTCCACAGCTTCTCCTATATGAGCGAACCGCGCAAGCTGAAGCAGCTCTGCTGCTGGACTTGCTACACCAATCCCGAAGTGCACCGTATATTGCGCGAGGGATTGCCCGAATCGCCCCTTTACAACGGACAAATCCAGAGTATCGGTCCGCGCTACTGTCCCAGCATAGAAACCAAAATCGTGACCTTCCCCGACAAAGAGCAGCATCAGCTTTTCCTCGAACCCGAAGGTGAAACGACCAACGAACTTTACCTGAATGGCTTCTCTTCATCGCTGCCGATGGAGATACAGCTCGAGGCATTGCGTCAGGTTCCCGCATTCCGCGATATCGCCGTTTATCGTCCGGGCTATGCTATCGAATATGATTATTTCGACCCCACGCAGCTACGCCATACGTTGGAGTCGAAGCTCGTCAAGGGCCTCTTTCTTGCCGGACAGGTCAACGGTACCACGGGCTATGAGGAGGCAGCGGGGCAAGGTCTTGTGGCGGGTATCAATGCGCACATCTCTTGCCATGGCGGCGAACCCTTCACGCTCGGCCGCGATGAAGCCTACATTGGTGTACTCATCGATGATTTGGTAACAAAAGGTGTAGACGAGCCTTATCGTATGTTTACCTCGCGTGCCGAATATCGTATCCTACTCCGTCAGGACGATGCTGACATGCGCCTTACCGAACGTTCCTATCGGCTTGGCCTCGCTTCGCAGGAGCGCTACGATCACCTGTGTCGCAAGCGTGAGAAAATTAACGAAATCATCGCGCTCACCAAGGCTTTTTCCATCAAGCCTGCACTTATCAATGACACCTTGGAAAGCCTCGGCACTACCCCACTCGCTCACGGCTGCAAACTCATCGACCTCATCGGACGCCCGCAAATTACGCTTGCCAACATGAGCGAAGTGATTCGTCCGCTCGGTGCGCTGATTGGCGATATAGCCGACCGCAAGGAGGAGATTGTGGAGGCCGCCGAAATCAAGATAAAGTATCAGGGCTACATCGAGCGCGAGAAGATGATTGCCGACAAGATGCAGCGTCTCGAAAGCATCAAGATTCGTGGCCGATTCGACTATAACGAACTGCAATCACTCTCTACTGAAGCACGCCAAAAGCTAACTAAAATAGACCCTGAAACACTTGCCCAAGCCAGCCGTATCCCCGGTGTTTCGCCCAGCGATATTAATGTACTCTTAGTGCTTTTAGGTCGATAGTGTTTCACGTGGAACATTTTTAGTAGAACATCTATAAAAACAAAATAATTATGAACAAAGAACTATTATTAGCGAATCTTCGCAGTATTCCCGACTTTCCTATTCCTGGAATTCTTTTCCGTGATGTGACAACTCTGTTCAAGAATGCCGAGTGCTTGAAGGAACTTGAGGATACACTTTATGAAATGTACAAGGACAAAGGTATTACAAAAGTGGTAGGAATTGAATCGCGCGGCTTTATAGTTGGTGCAAGTTTGGCAATTCGTTTGGGCGCAGGCTTCGTCCCAGTGCGCAAACCTGGAAAACTTCCGGCCGAAACAATTCAAGAAAGTTATCAAAAAGAGTACGGCGTAGACACGATAGAGATTCACAAAGATGCCATTTCGGAGAACGATGTGGTGCTCATTCACGATGATCTTTTAGCTACTGGAGGCACCATGCTTGCCGCATACAACCTCGTGCAGAAGTTTGCGCCCAAGGCTACTTATGTAAACTTTATCATCGAACTCATCGACCTCAAAGGCCGAGAGATTTTCCCAAAAGATGTGGATGTGACTTCGCTGCTCTGTCTCGAAGGTGAATAGTTGGTGTGTTGGATTAAATAAAATATAGTATATGACGAGGAAGGTTATTCTATTGATTGCTATGTTGGCATTTGCTGTCTGTGTAATTGCGCAAACAACAAATGAACGCCAAAAGTACATTCTAATTGATGGGTATTTCTTTAATGAGATGCCTGTCACACGGCAGAGCAGAAAGACTATATATATGTTGAAAACACCTAATGGAAATTCCGCTTTGGGTATAGAGTTGTCTACACCACTTCCGAAGGAGGTCTTGAAGTATGCCATTCCTAAAGAGCAGGTTCCTGAAGGCAAGTTGCTTCTTAAGATGTTTAATGAGTCAAAAGCGAGAAATCAGGGTATCTCAGCGCAGGTTGTAAATGAAACCATAGTGAAGGCTGGCGACAAATTTCCGACTTTTTCAGCAACAGATGTTGATGGAAGGAAGTGGACTAATGCGGATGTAAAGGGGAAAGTTATGGTGCTTAATCTTTGGTATACGGGGTGTGGACCTTGCTGTGCAGAGATGCCAGAACTATCTCTCTGGAAACGGGAAATGCCCGATGTGATGTTCTTTTCTTCAACATTTGAGGATGCGGAAAGAGCTCGTCCTGTTCTTCAGAAACAAGGCTTTAATTGGATTCATCTTGTAAATGACATCCAATTTACCAAGTTTATCGGTGGTAATGGGTATCCTATGTTTATTGTCGTCGATGAAAAGGGAATAATTGCGAAGGTGGAATATGGGACCTCTCATATACAAAGAGAGGAGTTGAAAAAGTTTATTCAGACATTATCAAATAAGTCGAGGCTATGAGGCTTGTTTGTTTACCCAAAGATTTGGATGTAACATCGCTGCTTTGTCTGGAGGGAGAGTAGTCTATAAAAATTTATTACAATTATAACGATGAAAAGATTCATTCCAATCTTACTTGTATGCTTGACTCTTGGCTGCACTAATAAAAAAAGCGCGCATTCATCGGTTGCGCAAACCGATTCGTTGCTTTGTGAATTACATGAGCGTGACCAACAGATACGGCATGAATTGATGAGGGTGCAGCGAGCTTTCATTGCCGAGCAACGAGCGGAATTGGTTGATTCCATCGTGATGCTTGTTGAAGAGGAGGAGCGTACTGACAGCCTCAATAGAGTGGTTGTAGATTCGCTCTTGCAGAATGGTTGGCCCGAAGGATTGAGCGAACAGTCAAACCAAACCATCTGGCTTATCATCGACCACGGCGATGTGGAGTATCAGGAGCGTTACCTCCCTCTGATAGAGCAGCAGGCAATGCGTGGCATCATCAGTTTGGCCGATTACGCTACCCTATCGGACCGCGTGAATGTGCGCCGTCAACGTCCCCAGCGTTTCGGCACACAGACAGGATACAAGCAGCGCGATGGTGAAGTGTTTACCTTCGTTTATCCCATTGAAGATGTCGATGCATTGGACTCGCTCCGTCTCTCCGTAGGACTCGACTCTATGCACATTTATCTTCGTCAGGTGAGCAAGACGTTGGGAACACCTATCGAGATAGACCCTGGGTTGACATGGGAGGAGATAGAATCTTTTGGAGAATAACATTATCATGAAAACTGAGAATACGTATCACGTCCCAGAAGAGAGCGCTGGGGTTGTTTCTATTTGCAACAACTGGAAGGGAATTAATCTTGATATCTTAACGAAGGATAAGAGACACGAAACGAACCTTCGTGTAGGGGATGTTGTAACTATTAAAATAAATAGCATGAATAGCTTCTCCGTGATACATCAACCATCGGCAAGCGATGAAGAAATCTTGCCTACTGAGAGTTTAGGATTTGTTATCAAGACGAAGGAGGAAACGACATGCATACCATTCGTACAAGGCGAAGGAACTGCCTCATGCTTTGTAATCACGATGCACAAAGGCTCTGTGCAACTTAATGCAAGTACAGCCTTAACTGTCCCCAAAGAGATTTATACAGATTACATCCAAACCCAGATATTCCCCAATGATGAAGTCTGCGTAACAATTGCATACTTATAAAAAGAATCGGGGCTCCCCCACCCTCCCATTTTCGTCCCAATTTTAACGTCCTGTCCTTGCGTTTTTTCGACCCGAGGGACAGGACGGATGAAAAGAAACGATTCTCAGAAGTCGTTTTTAGGCTTAATCAGCTATTCAATAGGTATTTAACGTTGGTTTTCTTTGTCGGGATTTTTCTTCGTTTCAAAATCGGATGAGTTTAATAAACGAAAATTATGGGAAAAGAGGTGGAGGCCACGATCATATCCTATTCCTATACTCACGTGGTGAGAGACCAGTCACGCGCTTGAAGTATTTGCCGAAGACCGATTGTGAGGGAAAGTGCAGTTCGTCGGCAATCTGCTGTATGCTCATCCTTGTGGAGAGCAGCAGGGCCTTGCACTCGGTGATGACGTACTGCTCAATGAACTCCAGGGCAGGCGTGCCCGACTTCTCCTTCACCACTTGCGACAGGTACTTCACCGTCACGCAGAGTTTGTCGGCATAGAAGGCTACGTCGTGGCTGGTGCGGAAGTGGCGGCGGACGAGTTCCACAAAGGCGCCATACAGTTCATCTTTACGGCCTATGCGCGTCTCTTGGTCTGTGGTAACATTGTGCCGGGCCAGCGAGAAGGAATAGAAGGTGGCCAATGTCAGGTGCTTGGCAGCTTCCAACTTGTAGGGCGAACCGCTACGCTTGGTGAGGTCGATGAGCATCGACAGGTACTTGTTGTATACATACACGTGCTCCACGCCCTCCTGTACCGGATGGTTCTGAATGGACGAACGCAACGGGTGCATACGGTCGAGGTTGAGGAAGAGGTTGTCAGTAAAGTTCTTCGAATAGATGACAATCTTGTACTCCAAATCTTCGGAGCACTCCAACACCTTATATATAGTGTCGGGCAGGAAGGTCACCACGCTCGGTGCTTGCACCATGTATTCTCTCATGTCGATACTCACGCGCACCCACCCCTTTTCATAGATGATGACCGTGGTCACGTCGGTCTTGAAGTGTCCCTCGGGAAGCTGAAACAGCTTGTGCTGCGGTAATATGAAGACGTCATTGCCAATGCGGTACTCATCGGGCACAATCTGGTTGATGCGCTCGCGCCACTTTACATAAGGTATTTTCTCTGCCATAAACTACAATCTTGGTACAAATGTCGCTTTTTTCTCCATTCGCTGCAAATAAAAGTTGAACGATTTATATTCATTGTTCGCTTTTATGCGAATAATATTCGCTTTTATTCTTGTTTGTTTGGCTTATTTAGCGCTAAAAAGGCGAATTTACAGACAAATAAACCAAAACATTGGATTTAATGGCTTATTTGGCATAAAAAGTCGCAGTACCTTTGCATCGCAATTGCGAAGGTTGGCTGCGCTTGTTGAAAATAAACGTGGTTTATTCACTCGCTTGCTCAACCTTTGCAACGTCAAAAATGACAAAGCGAAAAGAACCTAACCTGAACTATGAGCGGAAGGCCCAAATATAAACTGAAGACCACCAAGGTGGAGAAGAGTGTGGTGGAGGCTTACCAGAAATTGGAGCGAAGTGTGGTAAAAAGCTACTTTGCAGTGGAGAATGCCTTCGTTGGGGCTTACCAGAAGATTGAGGACAAGTTTGTGGATACTTTCTTGGAAGAAGTAACGGACGAAGACGAAAACGATAAATAATAACCAATTAAAGTAGAAAAAGAAATGAAGAAGATTTATTCAGTCGCAGCTGCAATGCTCATCGCAATGGCTGCAACAGCGCAAACAGACAAGAAGTGTGACAACGCATGTGCCAACGATAGCATCGTAGCAGACACCATCGTAGTGTATACCCTCAAGACCGGTAAGGTAGGCGAAGGCGTAGTGAAGGGCTACAAGGCCATCGAGAACGGTGTAGTAGGTGGCTACAAGGCTATCGAGAATGGCGTGGTAAGCGGTTACAAGAAGATTGAGGAGATGTTCGTACAGGCCTTCTTGAACCAAGAGAAGACGGTGGTAAAGAAGGGCAAGAAGAACGATAAGAAATAAGGGGACATTCGATTCAGACATATATTAATAGTTTTAACTTAAACCATTAACTATGAAAAAATTTATAGCAACATTCGCCCTCGTGGCAACAGTAATGGGTATGCAGGCCCAAAGTGAAACCAAGGATTTTGTGAACTACGAGCGTGGCTACCGTGCCGACATAGCACTGAGCACCTCCATCTCCGAGCAGTACAGCATCACCACCAGCCACGGCTACAGCTTTGGCAACGGACTCTATGTAGGTGGTGGCGTAGGCTTCACCGCCGAGACCTTCCTCAACTTCGAGGATGAGCCTCACTACCTCGTACCCCTGTTTGCTGATGTCAAGTACACCTTCCTCAACAAGCGCGTATCGCCCTTCGTGTCGGCTCGCGTAGGTGGCATCTTCAATACCGAGTACCAGATGAACCGTATGCTCATCAACCCCATGGTGGGTATCGATGTACGCCACTTCAGCATTGGCCTCGGCTATGAGCTGCAGCACAACTTCAAGGGACTCATCGAGAACAAGGCTTCTATGCACAATGTGCGTCTGAGCGTAGGGTATACATTTTGATTTTATGGAGCCAAAAGGAGATAACTCCCTTTACTCCACACGTTATTCCAAATATCTACTTTTGCATTGCCGTTCTGCTCGCAGACGGCAATGCTTTCACACATACGCATCACCATGTCACGCACAACACCTATTCGTATAGCATCTCTTCTATTAAAATACATTAACCAAACCTATGCTGTCCAGTAATTTCAAACTTAAGATTCGTTCGGGCGAGTCGTTCCTCTATCGCAAGGAGGGTACCGAGAGTCAGGTCTTCGAACTCCGTATGCGCGACAAAGTGTCGCACTTCGCCTTGCAGAATGCCTGCCGCAAGGCACTCAAGCGCTTCCCCTATTTCAATAGCAGTTTCAAGATAAAAGGCGAGTCTATCTACCTCGTGCGCAACAAGGTGAAGCCTGCCGTAGAGCGCCGCCGACATCTGCGCCCCTTAGGTGGAGCACGCACGCAGAAGAACATGCTCGACATCACCTTCTACGACAAGAGCATCTTCGTGGCCTTTCATCACGGCATGTGTGACGGACGCGGCATCATGCCATTCATCAAGACGCTGATGTACTATTACCTGCGCCGAGTGTACAAGCTGCGCGACCTCCATATCCCCGATGTGCGCCTTGTGGGCGAGGAGATGCTGCACGGAGAGACGTCCGACCCCGTGAGAGACGGCAACTTCACGTTCGACCCCGAAAAGGTGTTCCGTGTAGACCGCACGGGATTTGAGCTCCCAGGAGTAGACCAGGAGGGGCCTTCGCCCACGCTCAACTATCGCTACGAGCATACCTTTGAGCTGGATACCTTCATGAAGGTGTGCAAGGAGCACAATGCCACGCCTCCCATACTGATAGCCATGCTCGTGCAGCGAGCCATCCTCGACGTATGCCCCTTGGCCGACAAGCCCATCACCTGCTTCCTCACCTGTGATTGGCGCGAGCATATAGGTCTGCCCAATACCTTCCGCAACTGCGTCAGCTCCATCTATCTGCCCTACAGGAAGGAGGACCACGGCAAGGAGTTGCGTCAGCTGGGTGCCGAGTACCGCGAACTCATAGCCCGGCAGAAGGAACTCGACTCGGGACGCTGCAGCGCCAGCATCATCAAGTACCTCTCCGACACGCTCGACAAGCTCTCCACCTACGAGGAGAAGAGTGCTATGGCCGAGCGCATGGCGGGTATGGCTGCCAACACCTTCAACCTCAGCTATACGGGACGTGCCAACATGGGCGATGCCGAGCAGTACATAGAGTCTATCCACCCTTACATGAGCGGTAGTAAGGGCGTATGCATACAGATGATGTCGATTGGCGATGTCATCACCGTGGACTTCTTGCAGAGTTTCGGCTCCTCCATGTATGTCGATGCCTTCTGCAAGCAGTGCCGCGAGCTGGGCCTCAAGTTTACGGGCTCGCAGGCCATACCGTTCAGCACACCGCGCGACCGCATACGCAATAAGAGTGTGATGAAGCTGCTGCAAAAGATGTTCAGATGAAAAAGTATCTCCTCGTATTCTCTACTGCATCCTTGCTGTCCTCCGCCGTAATGGCTCAGGAGGGGTTCTTCGAGAGATTCGTGTTCAGGCCCGATACGATCTATGCTGTGCGCTATCCTTTCCGATTTACTATACGCCCTAACGTGGGCACCACTTTCGGACAGTACACCTCCCAATGGACTGCAGGAGACACGCCCCATAGCTATAGCCTGATGTCGTCGCCAATCTTCAAGGCGGGCTGCAGCGTATCGTATCTGGGCATTACCGCAGGTATTCACCGCGATGTGAAGCGACTCTTTGGCGAGACCGAGGAGACGGAATACAGCATCAGCGGATACACCCCGATTGTGGGTGGCGAACTCTCCTATAGCTCCTCGCACACCCATACGATGAGCAGCAAAGGTGATGGTGAGACGCTATGGCAATTACCGCTCGACGGGTGTCACACACGGCGTTTTCTGGCCAATGGCTACGTGGTGCTCAATCCTCGCCGCTTTTCACTGCCCGCCGCGCTCACCCAGCGTTATAAGCAGATACGTAGTGCTGGTAGTGCTCTCCTTGGAGCATCTCTCACGGGGTTCCGTATGGATGTGGATGTAGCACAGTTGCCACCCCAGCTAATCGATGAGAACACTCCCTACGACTATGCCCGCCACATCATCTACACCGCAGCGAGCCTTGGTGCCGGCTATGCCTATAACTGGGTGCTCCCGGACAACTGGATGCTGCACGCCTCGTACCTGCACACGCTCTCGCTCTACCACTATGGCGAGATAGCCTTTGCCGATGGCACTATCCCCTTTGGTCACAAGCTTAACCAAGGCGGCATCGTACGCCTCGGCTCGGTATGGGACATCGACCGCTATTTCGGTGGCTTCACAGGGACGATGCAGATGCAATGGATGAGCTACACCCCCATCCATACCTTCGACTTCCATGTACGCACCCGCCTCTTCTTCGGCTTCCGGTTCTAACATTAATAAAATATAAATAATCTGGTTTTAAGCTATAGAATATCATATTTCACGTAATTTTGCAAAATATAGACCTAAACAGATAATGAAAAAACTATTCATAGCCATCATATCCGCCCTTCTCTGCCTGCCGCTTGCTGCGGTGGAGCGTGAGGACGAGGCGTTTCCGCTCGACACGGCCGACGTGGTGTGGACCTTCACCGAGGGCAACCGTGTGAAGCTGCTCAACAATGCCGATGCCAAGTTCATCGACCTGCTCACGTGCATCGACACGGCACGCCACTCGGTGCACCTCGAATACTTCAACTTCCGCAACGACTCCATCAACAAGATTATGATGACGCTCTTGGCGCGTAAGTTGAGAGAGGGTGTCGAGGTGCGCATCCTCTTCGATGACTTCGGCAACATCTCCAACGACCGTCCCATTCGTCGTAAGCACTTGCGTGAGATGCGCGAGCTGGGATTCAAGATTAAGCCCTACGACCCCATGCAATTCCCATGGATCAACCACGCTTTCCATCGCGACCACCGCAAGGTGGCTGTCGTGGATGGGCAGACGGCATTCATCGGTGGTATCAACGTGGCCGACTACTACGTCACAGGTTTGCCCGGGGTAGGCGACTGGCGCGATATGCACTTGCGCATCGAGGGACCTGCCGCCAATATTGTTCAGCGCAACTTCATCACCATGTGGAACGCCGAGACCAAGGAAAAGCTCTCACCTTCCGACTACTGCCTTGCCCATACGGCCTATGCCGATGGAGTGCCCGTAGCCATTGTCAACGACCATCCGCGCCATAGCAATGGCGATATTCTCGATGCCTATCTTTGGCTTATCGGTGAGGCCAAGTGGGAAATCAAGATTGTCACGCCCTATTTCCTGCCGCCACCTAGCATACGGCGTGCTTTGACCCATGCCGTGGAGCGTGGGGTCGACGTGCAGATACTCATCTCGGCCAAGGGCGATATTGCGCTCACCCCCGAAGGTTCCAAGCGTATGGGCTACAAGCTCACCAAGCGGGGTGTCAACGTGTTCCTCTTCAACGGCGGCTTCCACCACTCCAAGGTGATGTCCATCGATGATGACTGCTGCATGATAGGTTCGGCCAACCTCGAGAGCCGAAGCCTCTTCTACGACCACGAACAGAATGCCATCGTGGTGGACACGGCCCTCGTAGACGACTTCGTGGAGATTTACGAGGCCGACAAGCTCAACAGCGACACACTCACCCGCGAACTCTACAAGAGTGCTACGCCCTGGAAACGCTTCGTGGGGCGCTTGGCAGTGTTCCTAAGGCCTATATTGTAAGTTTGCGAGATGGTCTTGTCGTGTTTTAATAGTAATGATGCTGTATTAAGCTCAAAATTATATACATTTGCAAAAGCAACCTACGACACCTCAAAACTATGCAAAAGCAATACACCTATTCCCTACCCGAAGAGATTGTCAATATGAGCACCCACGGCGTGGGACTTGCCATGGCTCTTGCCGTGTGCATATACTTCCTCGTGCTGAGCAGTGGCAGTGGTTCCTGGTTGGTACCCTTCAGCTTGACGCTGTACCTGTTTGGTGTGGTCAGCTCGTATGCTGCTTCTGTACTCTACCATTCTATCCCTTCTGCTCGGGCCAAGGCCAAGGCGCGGGCACGCAAGCTCGACCACGCTGCCATCTACTGGCACATTGCCGGTAGCTATACCCCACTCACGCTCATTGCCATGCGCGATGGAGGCGCACCCGTCTGGGGGTGGGCGATATTTGCTTTCGTATGGCTATGCGCTATTGTGGGCACAGCACTCAGCTTCCGCAAGATGAAGGCGCAGAGCTATCTCGAGACCACCTGCTATGTGCTCATGGGACTCACCATCCTCGTGGCCTTCAAGCCCTTCTACGACACCTGCGGGCTCCCCATCGTGCTATGGGTAGTGGGCGAAGGTGTGGCCTACATCACGGGAGCCGTGCTCTATAGCTTCAAGCAGATACCCTACATTCACTCCGTCTTCCACGTGTTTGTCATCCTTGGCGACATCTGCCACATGATAGCCACTTGGATGATGCTACAGATATTCGTATTATAAACACACGTCTCCGTAGAGTCAACGGCACTGTAAACGCCAGTTGTTAATGGTGTGGAATATCAAATCCAGGCAGATGAGAGCGTGATACAATGTAGATAGCAGAGGCATATCACCTACAACGAGCCATTTGTTTGCCAATATATAACACTTCAAAAAATGCCCATTTCATCGTAGTTTTGTATATTGTAATTTTTTTGTAACCCCAAAATCTTGTATTCAAGGATGGTGCAACATAACTTTGCATCTGCATAATCAAAAAACAGAGCATGATGAAGGGTTCATTAGTAAAAGGCTTGATGGCAATTACATTCTTGCTGATGCTTCCGCTCTCGGCAAAAGCCACAGCGCAGGAGGGAGATATTATTTATATCAATGGAGAGAAATGGTTCCTGTTGGGTAAGCCACTAAACTATGACGATGAGCTATATGCGAAACTAAATGAATTCTTACCGAAGAACCGTAGTTGGAGCACAGCAAACTGGAGCGGATACACCGGCTATTGGGAGATTGTATATGGACGGCTTTACCTAAAGAAGGTGGTGGTGTACGTGTATGATAAGCTGATGGATACCTATCTGGACATCACATACGATGCCTATGACTTGAAAGAATTGTTTACACCCTACTATACCGCACATGGCATCAATGCCGAGTGGTATAGCAACAAGGCTGTAACCGTGGGGCGCGGAGAATGTATCAGGGTCAATAACGATGCGTATGATAGAAACTACGCCGAGGAGCTGGTGATGACCTTTGAGAAGGGGGAAGTAATGAAGGAAAAGTACTGGCGCAACAAAAAGGTGACCGACGGGTGTAGCCTTAGGGATGGTGCTGGAATGGAAGTGATAAAGCTGTTCCCGTACGAACAATTCCCGGAGCTTGAGACGCAGCGGGTAATCGTACACTTTAGGAATGTGGCCGTATCTGCTGACGGTAGGTTCAAGGATTGTGATGCTGACCTGTTCTGGTCTAAAGACAAGTCTATGGAAGAGAATCCCAACCACCCGATTATCATTGCATTCAAGGAGACGATGCGCAAGGTATATCCATGGGAGACATTCTATATCCATGGGAAAAATACAATCAACTATGGCGATCGACGATTCTCACTCCCGTTAGGCAAGCGTAGGGTGAAGAATTAAGGGAGATGTAACAACGCGCTAAAATAAAATATCCAAGCAAGCTTGGCGTTTCTCGCTCGTTTAATCGTATCTTTGAGGTAAACCTCGAAGATACTTTCACTCGCTGTGAAAAATATTCAAGCAAGCTTGATATTTCTCGCTCGTTTGTTCCTATCTTTGCGGTAAAACAGGAGAAGATGACCATGAATGCCTCAAAACGAATGGATATGATGCAGCGACAGCGCTTGGAGTCGCTGGATGTGCTGCGCGGCTTCGACCTCTTTTGCCTTGTGGGACTGGAGGCGGTGATGCACGCTTTGGATGGTGCCGTAGATGCTCCGTGGTTTGACCGCGTGATGTGGTGCTTCACACATGTTGAGTGGGAGGGCTTCTCCTCGTGGGACTTGGTGATGCCGCTCTTCATGTTCATGTCGGGCGTGACGATACCCTTTGCTCTGGCCCGCTACAAGCGTGAGGGAAATAAGGGAGTGGCCTACCGCCGCATCATCAAGCGAGTGCTGCTCCTGTGGATTCTGGGCATGATGTGTCAGGGCAATCTCTTGGGCCTCAATCCGGAACGGATATACCTCTATTCCAATACGCTACAATCCATCGCCATAGGCTACCTTATCGCTTCCCTACTCTACCTCAACTGTTCGGTGCGGGTGCAGATAGGTGTTGCCGTGGGGCTATTGCTGGCGTTCTGGGGGTGCATGGAATGGATACAAGTGGGCGAATTTGGTGGCGGCAACTACACTCCCACGGGCAACCTTGCCGAGTGGGTAGACCGCGCGGTGCTGGGGCGCTTCCGTGATGGAGCCATCGTAGCGGACGGACAGGTGGTGTTTGCTTCGTGGTATCACTATACATGGGTGCTCAGCAGTCTCACGTTCGCGGTCACTACGATGACGGGCATGTTTGCCGGGCATATATTACGGGATACCGAGTCTACTCCTCTGCGCAAGTGCTGTACATTGGCCCTTATTGGTGCCGTGCTTGTGGCTGGCGGATGGCTGTGGGGACTGCAGATGCCTGTCATCAAGAAGCTGTGGACCAGTTCTATGGTGCTCGTGAGCAGCGGCTATTGTTTCCTGCTCATGGCGCTCTTCTACTGGCTTATCGATTGCAAGGGATGGAGCAGGCATACCCGCTGGCTCAAGGTCTACGGCACCAACTCCATCGCAGCCTATATGCTGGCTACGTGCGTCAACTTCAGCAGTGTTTCTAATTCCCTGCTGTATGGCCTCAAAGCCTACACCGGCGACTTCTACCCCACCCTCATCGCCATAGCCAATGCAGTCATCATCTACCAGATTCTGCGAGTGATGTATAGGCAGCAGGTATTCCTGAAGGTATAAAGGATGGTAGAATATCTTTAGCTAAGAGCGAAAAAATAGCTATTTGTTTACTGTTGATAAATAAATATCCTTATTTTTATTTACTGGCAATAAATAAAACCATATATCACCTCGCCTTCATTCCCACTGAAGAGAGCCCTCATCATCACTTATGATGAAGAAGAGACAATCGAAGTAAACGGACTAACTATAGGGGTAGTTCCTATATGGAAATGGTTGCTTGAATAAGAGGTTGGGCAAGTAAGCAACGGAAAAGCCCATAAGACCTGCGAAGTACACCTTCGTCTATTCTTCGCAGACCTTATGGACTTTCCTATCAAGCAATATGATTGTATGGATGGGAAAAAGAAACGGCAGGCTGGAGCCTGCCGCAACTGAGGTCATTCACGTGTGATTACTTCACAATTACCTTGCCGTTGTCCACTACTTGGCCTTTCTTCTGTAAAGTAAAGTTATACATCCCACTGCGCATCATAGCCGCACTTACCTTTACAGTGTTTTCACCCGCAGGGATTCCGCGACGCTCTACCAACTGACCGTTCACGCTTGTCACAACCAACTCTCGTGCTACCCCATTGTTATCATCGTTCAACGTAATAGTGATTTGTGTATCGCGCTCGGCGATGGTGGGGGAAATATTCATTGCGGCACGTGTCTCACGAACGAAATTGATGCTGCTGGTCTCTTTACAGATTTCGTACCAACGATAAAATTCAGTTTTATAATACCACTCACTATTATCAGTAATTGGATTAAGAACTCCGACGGGAACAACGACATATACTTTAGTGCCAATTTTTATAATTTTAGTGTCTTTATTACTAAAGAAAAAACCGTCTCCAGCGCTCAAAGTATGCAGTATCTTACCTGTCCCATTCATTATCTTAAATTCAACAACTACATAATTTTGATATATGTGACGAGTATCACTCCAATCTTGATAAACAACATCTTCTCCGCCATAGATAGGAACAAAAAACTCATACTCTTCATCGTCATTAAACAACGTTTGAGTTACTGTCGCCTTTGAATACTCATTGCTTTCTTCTCCGTAGAAATAAATGCTTTTTAATCCTTTGTTAAACTCAGAACTCTCAGTTCTTCCATCCTTATACTCCCAAATTAATATAGACTTCGTCATTTCCAACCCCATCGAATACGGTTTTAGCTCTGCCTCTGTATCCAAGTCTTGATTTACCACCTTGTAGCCCATAGTGACACTTTCGTATCCGTCTTCACTTTCACTAATAGTAAAAACAATTTTTTCCGCACCACCATAGGCCAGGCTCTTGGGTATAATGGAAAAACTTTCCCATGAGTTCATTTTGTTGCTTTCGACAAAAACATCACTTTGTGCCATCACGTTAGCACCCATCAATAGCGCAGCACACGCTGCCATTCCTTTGCGTAAAATCGCTTTCATAATCTTTTCTTTTTTAGTTATACATAAGGTTTATAATCTATCAACTAAAGCAAAAAAGAAACGTGAACTGATATGCCACGCCTTTAATTGGAGGTCCTAGGAAAACCCGAACAAACAGTATGGAGATAACAGTCCACGCGATATACGCGTAGAACCATTACGCCGTCCTTGTTTGTTCTATTGAAAATTTCCTAGGTTTCCAATTAACAAGAGAGCATAACGCTTCTATTTTACCAAAATGTCTTGACGAATCTTTCGACTCATCGCTGCAAAGGTAGTACAAGGCGAGAGAAAAACCAACAATTACATTGGATTTTTCTGAACCGCAGTGTATATTTTCTATTCTATCCACCCAATAAGTTGCATCTGCATGTTCAAAAACTTAAATATCCGCGGATACGTAATGAAATATCCATGGATACGTGATGAAATAACCGCGGATACGTAATGGAATATCCGTGGATATTTAGTTTTTTCGTTTGCTCCGTCGGAGTTATTCTTTGGTATGAGCGCTACTTTTGAGGCTGTATAACCCGAAAAATATGCCTATTTTCGTTCAGCAATAGTCCTATATATCTGATAAAACAGTATCTTTGTAGCTTATTAAGTACTTATATTATGAGGGCATACGATTACTTTGATATTTCTTCGTTCGTAGAAGAGTTGATGGCTAAAAAGGAATCTGCAGAGATTGAGTTCAAGTCGGCTACTGGTGGGTTCCCTAAATCTTTTTGGGAGACCTATTCTTCTTTTGCCAATACCAATGGAGGGACGATAGTGCTTGGCATAAAAGAGAAAGATGGGGAATTCTATGTCGATAAGTTAGCGGATGAGTTAATTGAGAAGTATCAAAAAGAGTTTTGGAGTGGAGTTAACAATAAAGATATTATCAACCTAAACTTATTGACAAATGATGATGTCAAGGTTGGTGAATTGGGCAGTCGTAAAGTTCTTTTATTCTATATTCCGCGTGCCAGTCGTGAACAACGCCCTGTATATCATACACCGAACCCATATAATGGTACATATAAACGTAACCATGAAGGTGACTTCAAGTGTACTGAGCAAGAGATTAGACGTATGTATGCCGATGCCAATGTAGCCATATCAGCTGATTCACGTATCTTGGACAATTATACTATTGATGATATAGATGAAGCTTCTCTTAAACAATACCGGAGGTTGTTTGACTTGGCTAAACCAGGACATGCGTGGTTGGCCTTAGAAGATATTCCATTGCTGAAGAAATTAGGTGGCTATAAGGTAGATAGGCAGACAGGAAAAGAGGGATTTACATTAGCTGGATTATTGATGTTTGGGAAGACAGAGGCTATTATTGATGAAACTTGTGCTCCACATTTCTTTCTTGATTATCGTGAGCTTGGGGAAGATACTTCGGTGACAAGATGGCTCGATCGTATCTATCCCGATGGGACGTGGGAAGCGAATCTTTTTCAGTTCTATAGGCGTGTCCTTCCTAAGCTACAAGAGATATTACCTGTTCCTTTCCAATTGGAAGGTGACATGAGGAAAGATGAGACTCCTGCACACATAGCTGTCAGGGAGGCGCTGATAAATGCACTGATACATGCTGATTATTCTATAAATGCATCGACTGTAATCACAAGGAATAAGAGTGAATTAGTATTCTCTAATCCTGGTTGTCTGTTGGTATCAAAACAACAATTCTACGAAGGCGGAGATAGTGTATGTAGGAACCAGTCTCTACAGAAAATGTTTATGATGCTTGGACGGGCAGAAAAAGCAGGTAGTGGCGCTGATAAGATTATATCGGGTTGGAAAGAATCTAATTGGAAATCACCTAATATCGAAGAGAAGAACAGACCCGACAAGGTGGTTCTGACAATGCCGCTCATTTCTATATTAGATGATGATATAAAAAAGCAATTGATAGATATATTTGGCGAACAGATACTTTATATAGAACACAATAAATTACTTACGTTGGCATTAGCCTTAGCAGAAGGGGTTGTGTCAAATGAGCGCCTAAGGTATACGCTAAATCTACACAAATATGATATAACAAAGATGCTGAAGGAGTTATGCATTGATGGATATCTTGTTTCTAATGGTGTTGGAAGAGGTACCACATATCATATTAGTATCCAACAAAACCTTACCAGTTCTGAGGCAAACCTTACCAGTTCTGAGGCAAACCTTACCAGCTCTGAGGCAAACCTTACCAGCTCTGAGGCAAACCTTACCAGCTCTGAGGCAAACCTTACTAGTTTGGTTGAACCCAAACAAATAAAAAAGAAGTGTACTCAGCAGGAGTTGTTTGATATAATAGTGAATTGTGCAGACGAATGGAAATCTTTGGATGAAATCTCTCGTGAGGTTAATCGTAGTGCACAATACCTTAAAGGGGCTATTATACATAAGATGGTAGAGCAGGGATTGTTGCAAAGGGAATTCCTAATACCTAATCATCCTGCTCAGAGGTATAAGAGAATAATAAGCGAGAAGTAGAAGCTGTTTGTACTATGTTTGAAAGCCCACTAAAGAAAAATCCCTACTTGCAGTCCATTGTGGAGAACCTGCCCGACACGCCGGGGTGCTATCAGTATCTCAACAAGGAGGGCACGGTGATCTATGTGGGTAAGGCGAAGAATCTGAAGCGGCGCGTGAGCCAGTATTTCCAGAAGGAGCAGACGGGCAAGACGCGTGTTCTCGTCGGTCAAATCGCCGATATTCGCTACGTGGTGGTGAAGAGCGAGGAGGATGCACTGCTGCTCGAGAACAACCTCATCAAGAAGTACAAGCCGCGCTACAACGTGCTGCTCAAGGACGATAAGTCGTACCCCTCCATCTGCATCACCAGCGAGTACTTCCCCAAGGTGTTCAAGACCCGCAAGATTATCCGCAACGGCTCGCAGTACTTCGGCCCCTACAGCCATATCCCCACGCTCAACGAGATACTCGGGCTCATCAAGCAGCTCTATACGGTGCGCACGTGTAACCTCGCGCTCACTCCCGAGAACATCCGCAGCGGCAAGTTCAAGCCCTGCCTCGACTACCATATCAAGCGTTGCAAGGCCCCGTGCATCGCGCTGCAGAGCCACGATGAATACATGGAACAGATCGGTGAAATCAGGGAAATCTTGCGTGGCAACACCAAGGAGCTGAGCCGTAGCCTGATGGACGAGATGCGCCGCCTGAGCGAGGAGATGCGCTTCGAGGAGGCCATGGAGCTGAAGCGCAAGTACGATGCCCTGGAGCGCTTCCGCGAGAAGAGCGAGGTGGTGAGCCACATCATCGACAACGTGGACGTGTTCTCCATCGAGGAGGACGACGGCAGCGCCTTCATCAACTACCTGCACATCACCAACGGGGCCATCAACCAGGCCTTCACCTTCGAGTACAAGAAGAAGATGAACGAGACGCGCGAGGAGCTGCTCACGCTGGGCATCGTGGAGATGCGCGAGCGCTACAAGAGCCAGTCGAAGGAGATTGTGGTGCCTTTCCCCGTGGACATAGACCTGGAGGGCGTCACCTTCACCGTGCCGCAGCGCAGCGACCGCAAGAAGCTGCTCGACCTCTCGCTGCTCAACGTGAAGCAATACAAGCTCGACCGCCTGAAGCAGGCCGACAAGCTCAACCCCGAGCAGAAGAGCACACGCCTGCTCAAGGAGATACAGGAGCACCTCAAGCTCGACAAAATGCCCGTTCACATCGAGTGTTTTGACAACTCCAACATCTCGGGCACCGATGCAGTGGCGGCCTGCATCGTCTTCCGAATGGGCAAGCCCAGCAAGAAGGAGTACCGCAAGTATAATATCAAGACCGTTGTGGGCCCCGACGACTATGCCTCGATGCGCGAGGTGGTGTATCGCCGCTACTCGCGTATGATTGCCGAGGGCACTCCCCTCCCCGACCTCATCATTGCCGACGGTGGCAAGGGACAGATGGAGGTCATCCGCGAAGTGGTGGAAGACACGCTAGGACTGCACATCGCCATTGCCGGCTTGGCCAAGAACGACCGTCACCGCACAGCCGAACTCCTCTTCGGCTTCCCCGCGATGAGCATCGGGCTGAAGCAGCAGAGCGCACTCTTCCACTTGCTCGAACGCATACAGGACGAGGTGCACCGCTTTGCCATCACCTTCCATCGCGACAAGCGCAGCAAGCGGCAGACCGCCTCGGCGCTCGACAACATCAAGGGCATCGGCGCAAAGAGCAAGGAGGCCCTGCTCGCCCACTTCAAGACGGTGAAGCGCATCAAGGAGGCTCCCATCGAAGAATTAGAGGCTGTCATTGGTAAGAGCAAGGCGAAGATGGTGAAGGAGGGGTTGCAAGGGTAAGAATCCCCAAAACCGTAAGCCCTCGTCCTTGCAATTTTCCCGACCGAGGGGCGAGGCGAACGAAAAGAAACGATTTTCAGAGGCCATTTTTCGGTTTAACGTGCACTCCCCCACCCGATTAACCCCGATTTTTCTTGTCGGGATTTTTCCTCGTTTCGCGAAAAGTGTCGCCAAAGTGATGTTTTTCTCTCATTTTTGTAGTTTTTCCGTTACCTTTGCGTCTAACGGATAAAAATTGTTGCGAAGACAAACGATGAAAAAGAACGAAACCGAATTTGCGCAGATGGTGAGGGCACACAAAGAGACAATATATACGGTGTGCTATATGTTCTCCAACGACAGCGACGAAGTGAACGACCTCTTCCAGGAAGTGCTCATCAACCTATGGAGTGGCATTGAGCAGTTTCGCGGCGAGAGCAAAGTGGATACGTGGATTTACCGCGTGAGTCTCAACACCTGCATCTCGTGGGAACGGAAGAAGAAGCTGCGCGCTACTGTGCCGCTGACGATGGACATCAACCTCTTCGAAGATAAAGACGAAGACACGCGCCAGATCCAGATGCTCTACAAGCGCATCCATCAGCTGAAGCCCTTCGACCGCGCCATCGTGTTGCTGTGGCTCGAGAACATGAGCTACGAAGAGATAGCCGCTATCGTGGGCATCACGGTGAAGAACGTGTCGGTGCGTCTCTATCGCATCAAGGAACAACTCAAACAAATGTCGAACCTGTAAATATCAAGTCTTATGGAAGAACAATTCAATACTGCCGAACTCAATGAGATGAAGGAACAGATCAGCCTGCTGCGCCGCAAGCTGGAGAAAGAGACCATCGTGAACGAGAAGCTTATTCGCACAAGTATGCGGGACAAGTTGAAGGCGGTGAAGCGGAGATCTTACATTTTATGTGCTATAGTACTTATCTCATGCCCTGTTTGGACAACTCCAATCTTTAACTTCCATTCTCCATGGTTTATAGGAGTAACGATAGCATTTCTGCTTATTGCTGTCGTCTATGAAATCTATTGCAACCAACTGCTGAGCACACAGAACTACATCACTGGTAGTTTGGTAGACGAGGCTCGCAAGCTCAACCGTTACAAGCAACTCAGCAGGCAATGGCATTGGTTCAGTATACCATTCCTATGTATATGGTTGCCGTGGTTTGTTTACGAAGCTACTTCTATGGGTGGATTTTTCGTTAAGAATATTCTTATCGGCGGCCTTATTGGCGGTACTATCGGCGGTATCATCGGTTGGCATATATATAAGAAAGGACAAAACGCCGTCAACGAGGTTATTGACCAAATAGAGGAACTGACCGAGGAGAAGGAGTAAACCTGGTATTCACTTTGCCGTTGGATAAGCGGGAGGGAAAAATTATCCCCTTATTATTTGGTAGTGCAGTGCGAATCTTGTACTTTTGGGATTGATTTATCCTTCAATACAAGCAAAGTGAACAAGCAGCGGGCAGGACGCAACAAGACAATTACCCTCACTGAAGAGGAGCGCGGTGAGCTGAAGAAAGAGATTGCAACTATGCACTCTTTCGATGCGGCGCGGTGGGAGAACACCATCGTCTGTGCCGACCTGCTGGAGGTGATTGACCGCGTGCCCGACGGCGTGGCCGACCTCATCATCATTGACCCTCCCTACAACCTCTCCAAAGACTTCAACGGACTGGCATTTTCGGCCATTTCATCGGACAAATATGCCGAATATCTGCGTACCTGGTTCCATAAGGTCTGCGATAAGCTGAAGCCTACGGGCTCGCTCTATATGTGTGGCGACTGGAAGTGTACGTCGGCCCTGCAAGCGGTGTTGGAGGAGCGCCTCACCATCCTCAACCGCATCACGTGGCAGCGCGATAAGGGGCGCGGGGCAAAGGCCAACTGGAAGAACTGCATGGAGGACATCTGGTTTGCCGTGAACGATGCGCACGACTACTATTTCGATGTGGAGAGCGTCAAGGTGCGCCGCCGCGTGTTGGCACCCTACCGCGTGGATGGCAAGCCGAAAGATTGGGAGGCTACGGAGGCGGGAAACTATCGTCTCACCCACCCCTCGAACTTCTGGGACGACATCAGCATCCCCTTCTGGTCGATGCCCGAGAACACCGACCACCCTACACAGAAGCCCGAGAAGTTGTATGCCAAGCTGATTCTCGCTTCGTCACGTCCGGGCGATGTGGTCTTCGACCCCTTCATGGGCAGTGGCACGGCAGCTGTAGTGGCCAAGAAGCTCGGTCGCCGCTACCTCGGCATAGAGATTAACGAGGAGTACTGTCTGTGGGCGGCCAAACGCCTCAAAATGGCCGATGAAAACGCCGAAATTCAAGGATACTCTGATGGCGTGTTCTGGGAGCGGAACAGTCAGAGGAACCACACCTTGTAATTGGTACCCATACGAAAAGTGCATCCACATTTGGTAGATTAGTTTAGATTGCCTACTTTTGCATCGCCTCAGAAGGAGACGCCGGACATTTCCGCAGCCCTCGGTAAGGATTATCGTCAATATGAATTGGTTGATTCTGATTATTGCCGGACTATGCGAGACCGGCTTTGCCTTTTGCCTCGGCAAGGGCAATCTTGCAACAGGACACAAGGCGGCATTGTGGTATGCCGGTTTTGTTCTTCTATGTACGCTCAGTATGTATCTCTTGACTAAGGCTACGCGCACTATCCCTCTCGGTACGGCCTATCCTGTGTGGACAGGCATTGGTGCGGTGGGTACGGTGCTGATTGGTATCTTTCTCTTCAAGGAACCGGTATCGTTTGCCCGCATCTTCTTCATCGTCACCCTCATAGCCTCGGTCGTAGGGCTCAAGATGGTGAGTTAAAACCACGTGAATATGCTTATGTTCATCCTCATACTGATTCTGTTTCTTGGCGTGCTCTTCGGTGCCAACGCCTATATCTTCGTCCGCTTGGTGCAAGCACTCCCCACCCTACCTTTGGTAGCCAAAGTATTGGTGGGTGTATGTATGGGAGTGGCCACGTGTAGTCTGTTTCTCTCCATGGCGTTGCGTGGCAGCGCAATGCCTGCCGCCTTGTCGCGCGGACTATTTCAGGTGGGTTCCGTATGGCTGGTGTTCCTGCTATATATGGTTCTTGCCCTGCTGCTGGTCGATGTAGCTGCATGGCTCCGACTGACGGTTCCCTATGGCTTTTGGGCCGCCCTGGTCCTCTGCTCCGTAGTGCTCATCAGTGGCCATTACCGCTATAAGCATCCGCAGGTGAATGTCGTTCCCATAGCCTTTGACAAGGCATGTGACTCCGCGAAGCCCCTCACCGTGGTTGCCGTGAGCGACGTACACTTGGGTGAAGGCACGGGGCGTGAAGCTCTGGCCCGCTATGTGGACCTCATCAATGCGCAAAGCCCCGATGTCATCGTCATTGCCGGCGACCTCATCGACAATAGCGTACACCCACTCTACCGCGACCATATGGCCGATGAACTGGCCCGTCTCACGGCTCCGCAAGGCATTTTCATGGTGCCGGGAAACCACGAATACATCAGTGGCATCGATGCTGTCGCACGCTTCATTGAGGGCACTCCCATCACGCTGCTGCGCGACTCGATGGTGACGCTTCCCTGTGGCATTCAGCTCATCGGACGCGACGACAAGAGTAACCCCGCCCGTGCATCGCTGGACACGCTGATGGCGCATGCCGACAAGGACCACCCCACCCTCGTGCTCGACCATCAGCCCTACGGCGTGGCCGAAGCCGATGCTTTGGGTGTAGACCTGCTCTTCTGCGGACATACTCACCGTGGCCAGGTGTGGCCACTAACGTGGCTGACCGACAAACTCTTCGAACAGAGCCACGGCTATCACCGCTGGTCTCACGCCCACGTCTACGTATCGCAAGGCCTTTCCCTTTGGGGCCCACCCTTCCGCATCGGTTCCAGCAGCGAGCTCGTGGTGTTTAAAATACAAAGCAACAAAGAAAATCAGTCCACTCAAATAACACACTGAATTATTGACGGATTCTTAAGATTAACATAAACAACTAATAGTAGCAAGCGGTAAGTGAGTTAACATCCCCCTACCGCTTGTTGCTTTTTCGTTTGCTTTATACTCGTTAATCTATCCTCGCAAGGTCTTTATCTGGCGCAGTACCTCATCCAGGCGTTTCTTGTTGGCACGCTGCTGGGTGATGCCCAGAACAACGGTAAAGCCCATAGCAAAGACGGTGATGGTGATGACTTGGAGGTTCCACGCGAAGTCGCTGGCGATGAGGATGGTCCATACGATCAGTGCGATGAGCGGGAGGGCAAGGATACGGTTGGCCATCATGCGCAATTGCTTGTGACGAGCGATATGCTCGGTGGCCTCAGTCATACTCATCGAGGGTAAGTTGGCGATATTGAGCGCCTTGTAAGCCCTATTGTTGAGGATAACTTCCAGTATGCCAGTAGCGATTATCAGCAGGCAGAAACCCCAATAGTGAAATCCTTTGTCGGCAAACTGTGTGAGAAACACTATTCCGATGATAGGAGCAGCGATTGCTGATGTACGGAACCGATTCTGATACCACAGCTCTACGCGCGAGAGCTTGCTCTTCATCGACTCTCTCAATATCTCTTCATTGATGATGCGCTGCTTATCCAGCTTCTCATCTATCAGGTTAAACTGTTTTCTCAGTTCCTGCAATTCGGACAAATCCATTTCGTGTGTCATAAGATACATTTTTTACTTGTTTGACATTGATTTCAGCTGTTCCTTGATACGGAACAGCCGGGTGGTGACACTTGACAGGCTGATGCCCACCACGTTGGCTATGTCCTGATAGCTCATATTCTCCAGCCAAAGGAGGATGATGGCTCTATCGAAGACATCGAGGCGGTTGATTCTGTCATACAACATCTGAATCTGCTTACTGTGCTCGTCGTCATCGTTGTACAAGTCGATGTCGACCGAAAGGGGAACAGTCTGTACACTACTCTTCTTCTTTCGTTCCTGGTTGCTACAGGTGTTGAGGCTCACGCGCCATATCCAAGTTTTCGCGCTGCTGTCGCCACGGAAGTCCTTGAAGCCCTTCCAGAGGTTTATCAGTATCTCTTGGAACAGGTCGTTCACCTCCTCCTTGTCATCAGAGAAGAAATAGCAGACGGTATATATCGTCTTGCGATACTCTCTGACCATCTCAGTAAATCGTCTTTCAATGTTGTCCATCAGTTGTCTTTTTGTCGTTCTACTCTCTTAGACACACAATCGGTGGATTCCTTTCAGCAAATCGAAAGTTTTTTCAAATTTATCTACTCTATCCGCTGCAAATATAAGCGAAATACTATGATTAGAGGAATAAAGCTTCATAATAGTAGAATTTTTTTCCCTTTTTTGATTTACTTTTGCCTCTGTTTTGCGTCCTCATAGTAGAGACAATGATTATGGAGAAGGACAGATTTGACATATTGTCGAGGAGCATCAGGGGCAAGCTAGTGGCACTGGCGCGGAGCTTTCCGCTGCCTTCGGGAGTGGAGCCCGACGATGTGGTGCAGGAGGCAATGATTGCGCTTTGGGTACTGACGGAGCAAGGCTACCCTATTCAAGATGCCGAGGCGATGGCCATAAGGCTGACGAAGAATATCTGCGTGGGGCACCATCGCAAGGCCCGTCTGGAGCTGCAGGCACTGACACACGACAACTACCTTGGCGGCACCGAAGCTACCGTGCTGACCGATCGTGAGGACCTGAAGCGCATACAGGAGAGCATCTATGGCTCGCTCACCACTACACAGCGGGAATATCTGCACCTGAGAAACGACGAGGGGCTCTCGCTCGATGAGATAGCCACACTCACGGGCAAGCCCAAGACAAGCATCAAGTCTACCCTATCGAAAGCAAGAAAACAGATGTTGGATAAGTTTTGTAAGTTGATAAGTTAATCAGTCTGCCAAACTCAAAAACTAAAGAACTAAAAAACTAAAACATGATGGATATAAAGGATAAAGATACGCGCATGGCGCTTGTGGCCAGGTACCTCGAAGCGGAAACGACGGTAGCCGAGGAGGCTCTGCTCGCTGCATACTACGCATCGAACGAGGCCGAGGAGGACGAGCGTGCCATAGCCCAGATGATACGGATGGAGCACGCTGGTGCAGCGCTGCTCTCCAAGGAGGGAGCCGAGGAGTTTGACCGCATCGTGAGCCAAACGAAGTCCAAGCAGCCCAAGCCCCGCATCCGCCGTATGGCCTGGATAGGCGGCGTGGCAGCTGCCATAGCCCTGCTGCTTGTGCTCAACGTGACAATACCACGGGAGGCAGAGCCCAGCCCAGCCTTCACGACCATGGAGATTGCCGGATATGTGCAGCAACTGATGAATGTGGAGGATATAGAGGCGGTAACGGCATCGCCCGTCAAAGAGTGTGTACTAGTGACAGCCACGCTGGCCGACGGCACCACCAAGATGTTTATTATGAACAAAGACCCAGAGGAAGGAAGTACTTCAATGTTAGCGATAAATTAAAACTCTATTCAATTATTGCAAGGAGATATATGTAGATAAAAGGAGTTAAATGTAGATAAATGCCAATAGACTATTCGCGCGTAAAGTATTGGCCTTTATCTCCCCAAGGAGCAAAGCGACTAACTCCCTTTGACTCCCTTTACTACAGAAAGTTGAGCTTGCGAAACCTAAGTTAAACCCACTAAACAATCAAAATTATGAGAACAATCCTATTGACGGCACTCTGTGCCATAACCATCGGCACCCAAGCCAAGGTAGCAAACGACACGATAGACAAGTACATCATCGACAAGCTGCCGGTAGAGCACTTTGACGGCTCGCAGCTCGAAGGCAAGTGTATATCGAAGTATATGATTGCCTACAAGCAAGGCAAAGGCGTGGTAGAGAGGCATCACGTGATATACACGGGCGATGAAGATGTCAAGGTCGTAAGGCTTACGGCAAACGACGATAAATCTGTTTCTGTAGTTACAGAACCTCTTCTCATTGTAGACGGAAAGGAAACATCACCCGAGGAGTTTGCGAAGATAAATTCACAGGCCATTGATCATATTGATGTGCTCAAAGCGGGTTCTAAAGCTGCAAAAGAGAATTTTGGCGAGAAAGGCAAGAATGGAGTAATCATTGTAACTACAAAAGCAGGCAAGGAAAGTAAATAGTATAATTCCTAACGTGTATACACATGTTTTTGCTGCTTGTAATATTATAACATATGTATAAGAGGTGAGGTATCTGTGAAGATACCTCGCCTCGTGGCGGTGCATAGCTGAAGCAGAATTTTGCCGTTACCCCCAAAATCACTACATTTGCATAGAATAAGAATCCAAAGACTTATAGATTATGCGAATCATTATACAGCGTGTACGGAATGCTTCGGTGACGATTGAGGGAGTAGAGCACTCGGCCATCAATCAGGGAATGATGATATTGGTGGGCATTGAGGAGGCCGACGGCGATGAGGACATCGCTTTTCTCACCAAGAAAGTAGCCAACATGCGCATCTTCGACGATGCCGACGGAGTGATGAACCTCTCGGTGATGGACATCGGGGGCGAAGTGCTCGTAGTGAGCCAGTTTACTCTGCACGCCTCCACCAAGAAAGGCAACCGCCCATCCTACATCCGTGCGGCCAAGCCCGACATCTCCATACCGCTCTACGAGAAGTTCTGCACCGAGCTCTCCGCCACGCTTGGAAAGCCGGTGAAAACGGGTGTTTTTGGTGCCGACATGCAGTGTGCACTCATCAACGATGGCCCTGTAACGATATTTATGGACAGCAAGAACAAGGAGTAGCGTAGAGAGAAAGATGACGCGCGGCTCACTTCATCAGGGAACACGATATGAATACTTTTTACACCAGCCATAGAGAAGAATGGAGAGCCTGGCTCTCGGCGAATTTCGACAAGGAAAAGGAGGTCTGGTTCGTTTTCCCGATGAAAGCGGCAGGCGAAGAAGCGCTCTCCTATAACGATGCCGTGGAGGAGGCGCTATGCTTTGGGTGGATTGATGGAGTCATCAAGCACATTGGCCCCACCCATCGTGCCCAACGGTTTACACCCCGAAGGCCTGGCAGCCCATATTCGAGGCCAAATATAGAGCGGCTGATTTGGCTTGAGGAGCAGAAACTTATCCATCCAAGCATACGTGAACGCGTTCTCAGTATAATCAAAGCTCCCTATCTGTTCCCTGAAGACATTATTGCGGCTATCAAGCGGGACGAAAAGGCATGGGAACACTATAACAGCTTTGCGCCTACCTACAAACGTATCCGTGTTGCCTACATCGATGCTGCGAGAAAACGCCCCGAAGAGTTTCAGAAACGTCTCGATAGCTTCATCAAGAAAACCCGTGAGAACAAACTGATTATAGGCTACGGAGGCATAGATAAGTATTACAGAATAAATCGGGAAGGGGAATAGCTATGAGGAGCTTCCCTTCTCCAGCAACAGCAAGTACCGCTTGACTTCCAGCCCGCAGGCAAAGCCTGTGAGTTTGCCGTTTGCCCCTATCACGCGATGACAAGGGACGATGAGCAGCAGGGGATTCTTGTTGCAGGCCATCCCCACAGCACGGCTTGCGCCAGGGTTGCACAGCAGGGCGGCAAGCTCTCCGTAGGAGCGTGTAGAGCCGTAGGGAATCTGTTGCAGCGCCTGCCACACTCGCAATTGGAAGGGAGTGCCCTCCATCCGTATGGCGAAGTCCATCTGCTGGCGTGTACCGTTCAGGTACTCTGTTATCTGCCGCTCCGCTTCGCACAAGAGAGGGCTGGGAGAAGAGGAGGCATCGCAACGGTCAGTCAGTGCGATGTGCGTGATGGCTCCCCGCTCCTCGGTGAGCCGAACGATGCCGATAGGACTGCTGAAGGTATATGTGACTGGTGTCATCAATATATGTTGTTTGTGCCCAATAGAGCAGAGGATTAATGATTGGCAAAGTTGCAACAAACCTCCGTCTTCTGCAACTTTTTTAGGGTTAAAAGAGTCCTGCATCAGATATTTTCAGCATGGTGTTTGTATGCGCAAAATGGAAAAAGTCCCGTTTTTATACGATATTTCAACGGAAAAAGTCCCGATTTTGCATGCTGTTTTAATAGAAAAAGTCCCGATGACTTGTGCAAATAAACTGAAACACTTACTCTTGCGATTTATCATTGACAAACAGCAGGTATGGTACGGAAGTATCAACATGCTTAGTTATCACGCCACGGATGACAATGCTTTGCGCTTCTGCGATACGGAAATAGCAAACAACCTAATGGAGATGTTGTGGGGATAATCTCCTTTCTATCACGACATCAAGGGGTGACCTTTATTTGATGGGGCATTGAAAAAGTCTCCTCTTTAAAAGGATATTTCATTTTTTGCAGTAACTTTACAGAATGAATTTATATCTTTGTATTCTTATCAGTTGTAATTTACATGTTATTGTATCGCGCTATACGTAAATTGAAGTTGCACGATTTGTTTTACCATACCATGCGCCCATTCTATACGCAGAAGGTATCCACTACGGATATTGCTGTGTATGAAGCTGAAAGGCGTTTGCAAGCCTTGCATCCCGATGGGGGAAAATCGTGTCTCTGCCAGAATGTATTGGAGGAATCTTTCCCCTATGATTTGCAGGTAGTGATTCCTGTCTACAATATGGCCCAATATATAGAGGAGTGTTTGGAGTCGGTACTTAATCAGCAGACGCACTATCGGTTTGTCGTGACCGTGGTGAATGATGGCTCTACCGATGATACTCCTGACATATTGCAACGCTATGCAGACCATCCCAATGTGATGCTAATAAATCAAGAAAACCGCGGATTCTCGGGAGCAAGAAATGCCGCGTTGGCCCATCTAATCGGCCGCTATATTACTTTTGTTGATGCTGACGACCGTTTGCCATCCGGAGCCATCGAAGCTTTGATGAGTGCTGCTGAACGGACACAAGCCGATATAGTGGAGGGTGGATACCGTCGTTATGTGGGCAATACCACTACTTATACCTATCGGCACAAGGCAGATGAAGAGGCTCATTGGAACGTGCTCTACGGTTATCCTGTAGGCAAAGTTTATCGTGCTTCGCTCTTTGCTGACGTACAGTTCCCTTTGGGTTATTGGTTCGAAGATACCATTTGCACTTATATTCTCTATCCGCGGTGTAGTCGTGTTGTTACTATTTGTGATGTGGTATATGAATACCGCATCAATGAGGGCGGTATATCATTTGCTTCGCAAGGCGATATACGCACTTTGGATGCTTTATGGGTGACTAGGCAGGTTCTTGCCGATAGTCAGCGTTGCAATATTGCCATTACGCCTGCACTGTACGACGGTTTCCTGGTTGACCTTCGAGTTAACTATACACGCTTTGTTACACTTGCAGACGAGACGTTGCATCGCGATGTGTTTATTGTAAGCTGCGAACTGATGAAACTATACTTCAGTGGTTTGCGTACAAACAATCCTATATTGAAGCCTCTTGAACAGGCACTACTTGAAGCCGACTATGGAGCCTATCGCTTCTATGGGCGATGCTATCTATGTGTTTGACTGGTTTTGTTTGTTGATTTGTGGCTTTTCTTGATGGAATGTTTTTTTGAGGTGTTCCTATTGGCGAAAGTTCATAGATTGGTTGCTTTGGAAGAGATTACCGATGTACCGTTCGAACCTATCTTGTAGCTATGTGAGCCAGCAAGCCATCATAAGTAGAGCAAGCATTATTTAGGTAGCTTCTTAGTATTCTTCTCCAAGCTTTTCTCTTCACGTGCCACTCTGCGTTCTACTTTCTTGATATCTTCAGCCGCAGGTAATTCTTCAGGACGTATGCCACGGTCAAGCAACATCTTTCGAACGCTCTGATTGTTTTGTATATGTTCGCCTGTGATAGGAGCTTCTCCTTGTAGGTCTTTTTGCTCTACATTGTAGTTGGTCATCTCTGTGGCAAGATTCTTGGCCGCTATGGTTAATGTTGGCAGATGATCGGCCAAAGCACCACTTTTCACTCCCAAGCGTTTCTTCATTTGCTCGGTGTTGACACCTCCAAACAGAGCTGTATCTCCCTTAGAACGAATTCGGCCAAAACCCTTATCATCTACACCACGTTGATAGATGTTTTGACTCAATTGCTTTTCAGAACTGCGCAAACGTTCACGAGTCTCTAACCGTGACATCAACTGTAGGCGTTCTTCTATTAGTTCTGCATTACGTGTTTGAATAGCAAAGTAGCTTTGAGCAAAAGCTATTTCCTCTTTCTTTGGGTCACCATTCTGTGCTATGATATAGCACGCATAACGAGTAAGCATATAATCCTGCACCGGACGCTGGGCTCCTTTAGCAAGCGTTATCATTTTCGTGACCTCACGAAAATGATCATCTACGTTGATTCCTTGCGTATTACATGATTCGATTGCACGATTGATGGCTACAGCAAAATTTTCCCATCTGGCATATCCTAATACTGCTTGTAATTCGCGGGCATACCACACTTCCATTGGTTCGCCATTATCATCGGGAATGCTCTTAGCTATGCTATCGAAACTATTCTTGTATTGGTTAATTTTCTGAATATCCATGGCGCTTAATCTATTTGTTGCAATGTTATAATGATTGCAAAGATACAACGAAACGAGCGAGAAATATGAAGTTCACTTCAATATTTTTCACAGCGAGTGCACTATATCTTCGCGGTTACCGCAAAGATACTAATAAGTGATCGAAAACATATCAAGCTTGCCTGAGTATTTTCACAGCGGGGTACAACCTAAAGTGCCCGTATAGGCTTATCTCACCAATGCTATTAGTTTAATACAGAAGATATGGACGGTTCTGTATATATTACATTCTTAATAAAAGTTAAAAGCGTCGTTTGCTCTTGACTCGTACCTTACGGAAGCATTTAACTTTGCACTTGAAAGCTGCGAAGGTTGGCTGCACTCGTTACAAGCAATTGCATGCATTGCTCACTCGTTGGCACAACCTTTGTCGGCGTAATTCAGTTTCTCATTGCGCAATAGACTGTTACAAACGAGTGAAATGAAAAGATTATTGAAAATCGGAGAGTTCTCCAAGCTGTGTCGCGTCACTGTACGTACTTTGCGGCACTATGAAGAGAAGGGGCTGCTGAAGCCTACGGAAGTTGACGAGTGGACTGGCTACAGGCAATATTCCCTCGACCAGTCGCAACGCCTATACCGCATCATTCATCTGAAAGGTATGGGTCTGTCACTTGACGAGATTGCCGACATCTTTGAGCGGGGTGACGATAAGCCCGACTCGGAAACGATTCGGCAAAAGGCCGAGCAATGCCGTGCCGAGATAGCGAGACTACAGAGGCAATTGGAGCAACTGGAAAGTCTGGAGCAACTCTCCACAACAAACAGAACTATGCACGAAACAACAATCAAACGAATCCCAAGCCGAATAGTGGCAAGCTATCGCAAAGTAATCAAAAACTACGATGAATTGGGACCTTTATGCGTCAATGTCATCGGGCCGGAGATGATGCGCATTGGCTGTACCTGCCCCGAACCTCAGTACTGCTTCACGATGGAGCACGACGCGGAGCACCGCGACGAGAACATCGACCTGGAGTATTGCGAGGCTGTGGGTGAGATGCACCCCGACACGGAAATCCTACGATTCTATGAAACCGCAGAAATCCCCAAAGCGCTCTGCTGCTATCATCGTGGCTCATACGATAGTTTTTCCGAGACGATGACAAGGATGCTGAGCCATATCGAGGAGCAGGGAATGCAGCTCAGTGGTAATCCACGCTTCTGCTACATCGATGGTCCGTGGAACAAAGAGGATGTGGCAGACTACCTCACGGAGATTCAGATTCCCGTCAGATAAATCGATCCAGGCCGTTGAAAATAGTTCTATTTTTGGTCTGGCACGGTGCTGAAGCAATTGACAATTGACAATTCACAATTGACAATTCTCCGATGAAATCGGAGATTTCTAAACCCATCATCCTCTAACTTACCCCTCCCTATGGCGAAAGTTCATAAATCGGTTGGCTTTGGCAGAGGCTGCCGATGCATCGTTCAAACCTATCTCGTAGCATATAAGTAGAGAATACATTGCTCAAAAGCGATTTGTCACGCTTTTATGCGTCATTGAAAAAGTTTTGTCAAGAATTATCATGGGATTGACAAAAAATTATCACCGTGGTGAAAAAAGTTTGTCAACGGTGCGACAAAAAATTATCACAGGCTTGATAATTTTTTTTCAAACCTATGATAAAGAATTTTTTCAGTTAAAAACTGCAGTTTGCAAGGCTCCAAACTGTAGTTTGGGCAAAGAAAAACTGCAGTTTGGGCAAGGGGAAATTATAAACCAATGACCACTACTGCCAACTCCTCAGCGGTTTTCGTTTTCGTTGCATCCTCTGCCAGAGCCAACCGATTTATGAACTTTCGCCATAGGGAGGGGTGAGTTAGAGGATGATGGGTTTAGAAATCGCCCATTTCATCGGAGAATTGTCAATTGTAAATTGTCAATTGCTTCTGCGCCTTGCCAGGCCAAAAATAAAAATCGTTTCAACTGGCCGGATTGTAAATTTCGTTAATTCTTAAGTAAAAATATGTCCACAAAAACGCTCGTTTTATGAATATTCCTTACATTTGTGTTATTATAATGATGGATATGATGAAAAAGATTGTAAAATTTTTAGTGTCCTTCTTGTTGGGTATTGTCATTGGAGGAGTGGCAGTAGTTGGAGTCATATTTATACTGGAAGGCCCGGATGGTATGTCCGATTTTATTGGTAAACTGGCCGAAATCAAAGTAGTAGAGTTAATAATCCCTATACTCGGTGCCTTCATCGCCATGTTTGTTGCCATTGTTCTACACATCATTCTCCACGAGGGCGGACATCTTCTGATGGGATTTGCCACGGGATATCGCTTCATTTCATTCCGCATAGCAAGCGTTGCATTTATACGTAAGGAGGGAAGGATTAGAATAAGGCGGTTCAAGTTGGCCGGCACGGGTGGACAGTGCTTAATGTCCCCACCCGATATGACACCCGAGAAGGTCCCATTCTTCTGGTATAATGCCGGTGGTGTGTTGATGAACTTTGTTTTTGCTCTGCTCCCGCTGTTCTTATTGTTGATGTGCGATATGCCCATGTGGCTGGAGATGCTTTGTATGATGATGACGATAGTGGGCCTCTTCTTGGCTTTGGCAAATGGCATCCCAATGCGGCCGGGTGGCATGCAGAATGATGCGATGAACATATTGACACTATACCGCAATCCGCAAAAGAGAAAGGACTTCATCCGTCAGCTGCAGATAGCTGCTGAGGTTACAGCAGGAAAACGATTGATTGAGATTCCTGCCGAATGGTTCGATGCTGACAAGGTTGATGATTACAAAGATTTACTCCGACTCGCAAGCAGAATGAACTATCAGGCACGGCTCATCGACGAGGGTCGCTTTATGGATGCACAGTTGTCGGTAGAAGACTTGGTGGAACATTTCTCTGAACTTCCTATGCTTGCCCAGCAAGAATTGGCAGGAGAATATGTGTTTACAGAACTACTCACCGAGGGCAGAAAAGAGGTGATAGAAAAGTATTGGACAAAACAATTGGAACAATACGTCAAGGCCGGTGCACGGTATTCGTCAGGCAAGCAACGCATACTCTTTGCCTATGCTCTCTATATGGAAAAGAACAATGATGAGGCTATGAGAATATATAATGATACTTTGGCGCAGAAGAGCGATTACCTTATCGAAGGCGAGGTAAGGGGTGACCTCGCACTGATGGAGGAGATTTTAAGAAACCATCATGAGGTTGCCCACGCAACTGAAGTCTAGTATGCATTGTTTGCGAAACAACTGAGGGAGCAAGATGTTTTTTATTGGAGTAAGGCGGATTATTAAAGTAAAATCTGTAAATTTGCACATCTTCTAAACATATTAGCGATAATTAAAAAACATCTTCTTATCCTATATAGTATGAGCAACGAACCCATCACGCTGAGCGAGGTGCAGCAGCAGGCCGACGAATGGATACGGACCTATGGCGTGCGCTACTTCAATGAGCTGACCAATATGGCGGTACTCACCGAAGAGGTGGGCGAACTGGCACGTGTGATTGCCCGCACCTATGGCGAGCAGTCGTTCAAGGAGGGCGAGGAGCCCAACCTGGCCGAGGAGATGGCCGATGTGTTGTGGGTGCTCGTCTGCATGGCCAACCAAACGGGGGTAGACCTCACCGAGGCGTGGCGCCATACCATAGAGAAGAAGACCAAGCGTGACAAGACGCGGCATTTGGAGAATGAGAAATTACAACATAATAATTAATTCTACTCAAGTAGAATTTTTATGGAGATAAAGGAGTTAAAATGGAGTCAAAAGAAGATAAATGCCAAATGTCTGTTCGCGCGTAACAACTATCGGCTTTTAACTCCTAAGGGAACGAAGTGACCTATCTCCCTTTAACTACTGACTACCAAGAATTTGAATACATAAAGCTTAAATAATCATTATGGAACATCATCACCACCACGAAGCCGATGAACACAGCAAGTATGAAGCTGCGTTGGCACTTTATGAGACAAACCTTTCTGACGATGAGGTAAAGGCAAAAACGGCCCATATCATCGAGAAATATGTGGCCGAGAACAACACGCTGGAGGTAAAGAAATTCCTCTTCAACTGCATTGACCTAACCACCCTGAAGACCGAGGACAGTGAGGAGAGCGTGCTGAAGTTTACCGAGCGCGTTAACGACTTTGAGGATAAGTATCCCGACCTGAAGAATGTGGCTGCCATCTGCGTATATCCCTGCTTTGCCAAGATCGTGAGCCAGTCGCTCGAAGTTGAGGATGTAAATATCGCCTGCGTATCGGCTGGATTCCCCTCATCGCAGACCTTTACCGAGGTGAAGGTGGCCGAGACAGCCTTGGCACTGGCCGATGGCGCCACGGAGATCGACATCGTCATCTCAGTGGGCAAGTTCCTCAGTGGAGACTATGAAGGAATGTGCGATGAAATCGAGGAAATCAAGAACATCTGCGGTGAACGTCACCTCAAGACCATCCTTGAGACAGGCGCACTGAAGACTGCCGAGAACATCATGAAGGCCTCTATCCTCTCTATGTATAGCGGTGCCGACTTCATCAAGACCTCTACCGGCAAGCAGGAGCCTGCCGCCACACCTGAGGCTGCTTATGTGATGTGTCGTGCCATCAAGGCCTATTACGAGCAGACCGGCCGCAAGGTGGGCTTCAAGCCTGCGGGTGGTATCAATTGCGTGAACGACGCCCTCGTATATTATACCATCGTGAAGGAGGTGCTCGGTGAGGAATGGCTTAACAATCACCTCTTCCGCCTCGGCACCAGCCGCCTGGCCAACCTGTTGCTGAGCGAGATTGTGGGCGAGAACGTTAAGTTCTTCTAATATAATATTCTTAGAAGCTGTTTGGATTTTACCGTTAATAAGTTTAAGGAGATACTTTTCTGTTTATTTGGGGTCCTTTTTGGCATCTTTGCCCTCTCTGTTCTTGCAAATAGACCACTATTTGCTGCGAACCAAGAGTACAAATCTACTCAAAAAGTCTTCCCAACTAAACTATAAATAAAATTCAAACAGCTTCTTATGAACCGCCTAATTGCTTGCTGTGGGCTCGATTGTGAAATCTGCGAAGCTCGCATTGCTACTATCCAGAACGATGAAGACTTGCGGAAAAAAGTTGCATGCGAGTGGAGCAACCTGAACAATGCAGAGATTTTACCCGAGCACATCAATTGCATGGGCTGCCGTATGGATGGAGTAAAAACGGTATTCTGTTCTGACTATTGCGATATACGTCGTTGCGTGCTTAGTAAGGGAATAGAGACCTGTGGAGATTGTGCGGAAATACTTCATTGTACTACAGTAGGCCGTATATTTCAATTTACGCCAGAAGCCAAAGAACGCCTTATAAAATAATTATCGGATGAAAAAAGTCAAAATCACCGCCTTGCGCCGCTCGTGCTACCCCGACTTGATGGAGCAGTACGAGAACCCTATAGAGCATGCTTGCGATGTCTGCTTGGGCCAGAGCTTCATCTCTGAAGATGGAGAGCGACCCGAGGGACTTTGCGAGAGTGCATGGGAGTCGATGCGAACGTTTGTGGAGGAGCTGGCCCGTGGAGGCGGCAACTTCTACGACGGATGGATGAAGAATCCCCACTCTGCCATGATTTCTTGCAACGATGGCTTCCGTCCGGTAAGCTTTTATATTGAGGTGATGGAGTGAGCGGATGAGTCACTAAAGATTCCGCATCACTTCTTTCTATTTATCACCGCATCCATATAAGCGATGAGAGCATTTTTTACGTTTTCATCGATATTTTCGGGTAGCAGCGCGAGAGCTTTCTGACGATACTTCTGCATCGTCTGCTCGGCATATTCGATGCCGCCACATGCCTTGGCAAAGGTGATGAGTTCGTTTATCTCGACGTCAGAGAGCTCGCCCTCCTTGAGGCGGTCTATCATGGTGCGTATGTGCTCGTCGCCCTGTGTGCGCACAGCATAGATGATGGGCAGGGTGAGCTTGCCTTCGCGCATGTCGTTGCCCGTGGGCTTGCCCACATCGTTACTGAAGTAGTCGAAGATATCGTCGCGTATCTGGAAGCAGATACCGATGTACTCGCCTATCTGGCGGGCACGGGCCACATCCTCGGCCGATGCGCCTACTGAGAGGGCACCAATCTCGGCACAAGAAGAGAAGAGCGAAGCCGTCTTCTTGCGGATGATCTCAAGGTACACCTCCTCGGACACCAGCTTCTCGTGGCTATGGAACATCTGGAATATCTCACCATCTGAGAGTGTCTGCCCCAACGAACCTACGATATTGGTGATGCGGTTGTCGCCACAGCGGCCGGTGAAGACCAGTGCTGTAGATAGCAGGTAGTCGCCCACGAGCACCGCCAGCTTGTTGTTGTAGATGGCGTTTACTGATGCCTGTCCGCGACGTTGTATGCTGTCGTCCACCACATCGTCGTGCACGAGGCTGGCGGTGTGCAGGAGCTCCAGTGCCAGAGCGGCGCTATAGGTAGAATCCACGATGTCGCCGAACATCTTTCCGAAGAGCAGTACCATCATCGGACGCATCTGCTTACCGCGCTGCTTGTTGACGTGGAGGATAATCTCACGCAGCAGCGGATTGGGATTCACGGCGAGGTCATCCTGCATCTTCTTGAAATTGGCAAATTCGGCCTCGATAGGTTGTAGAATGGTTTGCATTGCGTCCATAGCATAGAAAATTTTGTACAAAAATAGTAATAAAACTGTTTATATCGTATTTTTTCGTACTTTTACAACATATTTTTAACAAGTTTATGGAAAAACTCTTTCTTCTCGATGCCTATGCCCTCATTTATAGGGCCTACTATGCCTTCATCCGTGCTCCGCGTATCAACTCGAAGGGACAGAATACCTCGGCCATCTTCGGCTTTGTCAACACCCTGGAGGATGTGCTCAAGAAGGAGCAGCCTACACATATCGGCGTGGCCTTCGACCCCAAGGGCGGTACCTTCCGCCATGAGATGTACGCGCCCTACAAGGCGCAGCGCGAGGAGACACCCGAGGATATACGCGCCAGCGTGCCCATCATCAAGGACATACTGCGTGCTTACCGCATCCCCATCCTGGAGGTGCCGGGTTACGAGGCCGACGACGTCATAGGCACACTATCGCACCAAGCCGATGCCCTGGGCATAAAGACCTATATGATGACGCCCGACAAGGACTATGGGCAGCTGGTCACGGAGAATGCGCTCATCTACCGCCCTAAGTTTGGCGACAAGGAGTTTGAAGTTATGGGTATAGAGCGCGTGAAGGAGAAGTTTGGCATAGAACGCCCCGAACAAGTCATAGACCTACTGGGCTTGATGGGCGACTCGTCGGACAACATCCCCGGATGTCCGGGTGTGGGAGAGAAGACGGCACAGAAGCTCATTGCCGAGTTTGGCGACATACCCACCCTACTCGCTCGCCGCGATGAGCTGAAGGGTGCGCTGAAGAAGAAGGTGGACGAGAATGTAGAGCTCATCGAGCTGAGCCGTTTCCTGGCTACTATCAAGACCGATGTGCCCATCACGCTCGACCTGGAGGCGCTGAAGCGTGAGGCACCCGACGAGGAGAAGATACAGGCATTGTTTGAGGAGCTGGAGTTCCGCACGCTGCTGAAGAGGGTGATGGGAAAGGACACCGAGACCTCCTCTAACTCACCCTCTAGGGGGAGGACTCAGACAGCGCGGAAGGGCACTACCGAGTCGGCGCAGGGCGACCTCTTTGCACCTGCAGGAGGTGCAGTGCAAGGTGACCTTTTCGCGATGGACACGACAGAGTCTGCTGGCGATCTCTTCCATACCAGTCTCGACAATCTCGCTACTATACCGCACACCTACACCTTGGTGGATACCCAAGAAAAGCGCGATGGATTGGTGGAAAAACTCGCCTTGGCCAATGCCTTTGCGTTTGACACCGAGACTACGGGTACCGACCCCATCACGGCCGAGCTGGTGGGCATGAGCTTTGCCATCGAGGAGGGCGTGGCCTACTATGTGCCTGTGCCTGCCGAGCGAAGCGAGGCGCAAGGCATCGTGGAACAGTTACGTGCCGTGCTTGAGGATGAGCACACGCTGAAGATAGGGCAGAACATCAAGTACGACTACCTCATCATGCAGGGCTATGGTGTGGAGCTCGGCGGCCCGATGTTCGACACTATGGTAGCCCACTACCTGCTGCAACCCGAGCTGAGCCACGGCATGGATTACCTCGCCGAGGTATATCTGAAATACGATACCATCAAGATAGAATCGCTCATCGGTCCTCGAGGACGTGGGCAGAAGACCATGCGCGACCTCGCCCCTGCCGACATCTGCGACTACGCCTGCGAGGATGCCGACGTGACCCTGAAGCTGAAGCATATCTTCGAGAAAGAGCTGGTGACGGCTGGTGCCGACAAGCTGTTCTACGACATCGAGATGCCGCTCGTACGAGTGCTCGCCTATATGGAGCGCAACGGAGCACGCATCAGCACCGAGGCCTTGAAGGAGACCTCACGCTACTTCACCGAGCGACTGATGCAGATAGAGCGCGAGATATATGAGTTGGCAGGCTTCTCATTCAACATCGCCTCGCCCAAGCAGGTGGGCGAAGTGCTCTTTGAGCGCATCAAGATAGTGGAGAAGGCCAAGAAGACCAAGAGCGGACAGTACAGCACATCGGAGGAGGTGCTCGAAGGGCTGCGCTCGAAGCACCCCATCGTGGAGAAAATCCTCGACCACCGAGGCCTGAAGAAGCTACTGAGCACCTATGTAGATGCCCTACCCGCCCTCATCAATCCCGCGACGGGCAAGATACACACCTCGTTCAACCAAACTGTCACGGCCACGGGGCGCCTCAGTTCGAGCAACCCCAACCTGCAGAATATCCCCATCCGCAACGAGGACGGCAAGGAGATACGCAAGGCCTTCATCCCCGAGCCCGGATGCGAGTTCTTCTCGGCTGACTACTCGCAGATAGAGCTGCGCATCATGGCCCACCTCAGTGGCGACGAGAACCTCATCGAGGCCTTCCGCTCGGGCGAGGACATCCATGCGGCCACAGCAGCCAAGATATACCACGTGCCCATCGGGGAGGTGACACGCGAGCAGCGCTCGCGTGCCAAGACGGCCAACTTCGGCATCATCTACGGCATATCGGTATTCGGACTTGCCGAGCGCATGAACGTGAGCCGCAGCGAGGCCAAGGAGCTCATCGAAAACTACTTCGAGACCTACGGCGGCGTGAAACGCTACATGGACGAGAGCATACAGGTGGCCCGCGAGAAGGGCTACATAGAGACCATCCTCCACCGCAAGCGCTACCTGCCGGATATCAACTCCCACAACAGCGTAGTGCGTGGCTATGCCGAGCGCAACGCCATCAATGCACCCATCCAGGGCAGCGCGGCCGACATCATCAAGATAGCCATGATAGAGATCTACCGCCGCTTCCGTGCCGAGGGCTTGCGCTCCACAATGATACTCCAGGTACACGACGAACTCAACTTCAGCGTCTACCCTGAGGAGAAGGAGCTGGTACAGCGCATCGTCATCGAGGCCATGGAGAGCGCCTACCGGATGCAGGTACCCCTCAGCGCCGACTTTGGCTGGGGCACAAATTGGCTGGAAGCACATTGATAATATTTATATGAAGAGATAATTGGCAGTAATGAAGAAACTATTTCTATTTCTTATAGCAAGCATTGTACTCTTCGGAGCTTGTGGAAACAAGGCTACGAAGGATGTGAAACAGCAGCGTGAAGCCATGCGCGAATATGTGGAGAGCTTTCTTCTCCGTTATCCCGAGGCTACCCTGCAGGATATTTATAAAGGTAGCTTTCAAGATTACTTCGGTCCGGCACATATCGTCAGTGACCGTGAGGCTGCCAAGCGCTATATCCTGCGCGAACTGGCTACTGCCGATACGCTTGGCGGTGAGTGTTACGAACCGTGTGGCTGGCGCGGACAGTTCTATCGCGTGAACCTCTCGGTGATTAGGGATAGTTTGGTGGCGGTTGATAGCTTGGTCGATGCCTTTGTGGAGAGTGCACAGGGAGAACCTGCATTCAGTAGCGAGTGGACCGATGAGTGGGCCATCATACAGCAAACCGTCAGGGAGGTATGCCCTACCCTTCAGGGATTTGCCGAGGATTCCATTCAGCTAGCCCATCTGCTGAGCGAAGGCAACTATGTGGTACACCACAGCCGTGCCTTCAACGAACATTATCATCCCCACTACCGTATCGTGCGGCGCGATGTTTTTGAGCGAAAGATACAGCCGGTTATAAGATGTTGGGAGACTTCCCATTGAAGCAATATCTTAGAACGTATACCTCACCTGCAACTGCACATCCTCGCGGTGGCAGGCGTTAATCATTGCGGCTCCACTGCCGATAGTGGTGCGGTCAAAATAGTGTGTAGCACCGAGCTTGGCTGTAGCGGTGAGGCGCGGTGCCTCTTTGTGGCTGTATTGTAGGAACAGGTAGCTGCGTAGCCCCGTGCCATAGTACATTTGGTAGTTGTAGGCATAGAGGAGTCCGCGTTCGTAGCCATAGAGTCGGGCGGCGTAGTCGGCACGGAATGCGGTGAGTCCGTACGAGAGGCGCAAGGCGTGCTGGCCAAGGGTGGGGGAGTAGGTAGCTTGTGCGCTGGCCATTGCGCCCGTAGAGAGTGTCTCGGCTTGTACGAGACAACCTTCCATCAGTGTTTGGCAACTTAGCAACGGAGTCAGCGTGCCGCTCCATTGCAGTCGCAGGCGATGCGTCCATTCATTGAGCAGCCCGCCATCAGGTAGGCGGTACCCTTCGGCCACGTCGCGCTGTTTCAGGCGGAAGCGGTAGCGAAGCAGTAGGCTGTGTGCGTCATTGGGCATATAGCGGGCAGTGACCACACCATCGGTTCCGTACGATGGAGCCGACACACGGTAGCGTAGATAGGGGAAATGGTAGCCGTCGGCGTATGCCGTGAGCACGAAGCGGCGATGGGGCTGCCACTCGGCACCGAGATATACGCCCTGCTCGTTTCGGATGTCTGATGAGGTGGAGAAGCTCTTGCCCTCCAGTGCCCAGAAGTCATGGGCATAGTAGCGCTGCAGCAGGGTGAAGTGTAGTCCGTCTACCGCCTTCACGCGCAGCATATTAAGAGTGGCCACAGAACCTTTGCCATCCACGGCGGTCTCGCCTATGATGCTCAGGCGATGATGATGCCAGGCATAGTCGGCTGAGGCGTTGAAGAAGGTGTGCCCTTGCGGCGCATAGCGCTTGTAGCTTTGTGTGGGGATAGCAAAGAGGCGGTTGAACGATTGGTACAATGCTGTCATCCCCACGTGCAGACCATGATTGCTATAGCCGAGGTGTGCTCCGAAGAGATTGCCGCGTGTGTTGCCACGGCGTGCCAGTTCGGTAGGTGTGCGGTGATAGCCGTCGGTCTTCAAGGTGCTGATGGCAGCGCCATTGAGCGTAGCGTCGAGCCGTCGGTACGAAGCAAAGGCGGTGAACTGCCACGAATGCCACGCCACGGTAGCTGCAGCTCCTGTGTAGTAGTTGCCTTCGCCCGTGCCTCGATGAGGCTTGATGGAAGCACTTTGTCGGCCCAAACCTTGCAACAGCATCGTCTTGCCGAGAGCAAAGTCGGAGTTGAGTATCAGTCCCTGTCCGAAGCGCAGGCGATAGTTGCCCACCACAAGATTCTTGAGTATGCCCATATCGCCCAGTTGTATGTAGCCCGATAGGTAATCGGGTAGGGGCGAGGTGGCGGTAAAGATGGGTTCGCCCGCATCTTTCTCTGCACTGATGCCCCACAAGAGGCGTGTGCCGTAGCGGTAGTTGTAGCGCAGGTTATGGTAGAGCGCATTGCCAGTGTAGTAGTGCGAAGGTGCTGCATCGAGTTGGCTCTGTGTGCGTGGCGCATAGCCTGCCCGGCTGTAGAGTGGGATGTCGAGCCGCGAGGAGACCTCGCTGCGTCCTTGGGTGAGCATACGGCGCCAAATGTCGCGAGGATCCTCCTTCTTCTCTTCCGGTGGACCGAAGGTGACGAAGTACGACAGCAGCTGGCGTGTGTGGTAGTCGAGCTCGGGGATAAGCATCAGTTCGCCCACACTGCGCAGAGCCCCGTACCTATATATATAATAGTGTATGCCCTCAATCTGCCAGTCGGTGAGGAAGCCCAACTGTTGCAGCTCCGTACTGTCGGCACGGTTGATGTTGATGGGGTGGGCATGCCAGTGCATGTAGTCGTCGTAGAGATTCTCGGCTGCCACCAGTGCCTCTTCGCCCTCGCTTTCAGCCTCCACGAAAAGCTGCTCCACGAAGTCGTCCCACGAGAGGAACTGCGCCGAGGTGGGCAATGTACAGAGTAGCCATAGCCCCAGGAGAATAGTTTGTCGTATCGAGGTGAAATGCTTTGCCATAGCAAGTTGATTCTATCGCAAAGATAGCAATAAGCGAGCGAGAAATATGAAGCTTGCTTCAATATTTTTTACAGCGAGTGCAGTCTATCTTCGAGGTTTAGCTCAAAGATAGTAATAAGCGAGTGAGAAATATGAAGTTTACTTCAATATTTTTCTTAGCGAACAAGTCTCATCGAGGTTTATCGTGAAGGCTGCTAAACTTTATGGTGTGTTATTTCCACCAGTCCTTATTGTGGTGATGGATGATGCTTTTTCCTTTGCTGCGCTTATCCTTTTTGAGGAAAGGTATTTGGTAACCAATTCCAAATTCCACATATTCGGCAATATAGAGATGCGTTTTGGCTGTCGTTTGTAAATAGAAGTTATCCCAAATGCGGGTCTTCAGACCAAAACGGAAGTAGTGGAACGCCTCTTCCGAACCTGCACCCATCGACTTGTAGAATAGCGGATGCTTGTGGTCGTGCCCATATTCGACGTGGCTATCGTAGTAGTAGTTGCGCGAGGGGTTATAGAGATATACACCCCAGTCGACAATGGCTGTAACCAAGCCAAATTGAAATTCATTGTTGAGGGCAATGCCTACGCGTATCTTATCGGCAGTAGTGTATTCTCTGTCCTGACAATATAGGGAACGGCCGGTACCCTTATCAATGGCGCCATTGTAGAAGGCATCGACTCCCATACCTACGGCATACCAATTGGTCACGTTATACACAGCACCAGTATGGAACGAAGATATCAGGTACAAGGGATAATACATCCATGCTCGGTGTGCTCCTGCAGCTCCTGTGATATTCAGACTCCATTTGTAGGGAAGGTCAGGAAACTGAATAGGGCTTTTCTCTGCGTTGGCATTGAAGGTCTTGATAACTCCCACACCGCCATAGATGGCATTTAAGCCTACGTTAGGCATGCAAGTACGGCCGTTGCTCATATGGAAGTAGCCGAATTCGCTGTTGAGAGCCACGTTGCGGTTAATAGGAATGTTTACATTGACGCCAGCGTTGAGGTAGGCGTTGAGGTAACATCCAAAGATAGTGCTGACATCCGGTGAGGAGTAGTCATAATTGTCAGGAGATACATTCCCGGTGTACCAATGCTCGGTCACTAAGCCAAGACCTGCAGCTATCTTAAAATCTAGTTCAAAATGCTTGAGCCGTATGGCAGGAATAAGCAGATAGGGATATACGGCCACAGATTTACCTACGATATCGTTCCCGAAATCGATGAGCGACATGCCTACTCCAAAAGTAGAATTGTTGAGATACTGCTGCCAAGGGCGTTGCTGCATTGAGGGGAACTCAAGGCCAAGGTTTATGCCTGTGGGAACAAAAGAACCCTTTTCTCTGAATTTATCGAAGTGATGGTTTTGGTCAAGATACGTACCAGTGAATGGTTGCACCTTGATAGCAAACTTATTTTTCTCTTTCTTGATTGTCTGAGCATCTTGCGCTGAAGCGAAAGCCGTAAAAAGGATTGTCGTCAGTAAAAATAAAGGTAAACGCTTGTTCATGTCTTATTGTAAAAGTATCTTTCCCATTTCGCGCTGCAAAATTAGGCAATTAAGTAGTGCGGAGTAAGAAGGACAATGCCAATTTTTGATAATTGTCATGTTAATTATCCCAAAAGGCAGATTTCAAGGTTACCGACAATCAATATGCCATATATGTATTGCTTTTTTATGTGTGTATTATTCATAGAAAAAAGTCCCAAAGCTTGCATTAACACTTCTATATGTCTAAATTTGTAGGGAATATTCAATTCTTATGGAACAGTTGCAGGTAATACAGAACAAGATATACGAGATTCGCGGCCAGCGTGTGATGCTCGACTTCGATTTAGCGGAGTTATATGGTACGGAGACAAGAGTGCTCAAGCAATCTGTAAAACGAAACATCAAACGTTTCCCTACAGACTTCATGTTTGAATTGACGAAAGAAGAATTCGGTAGTTTGAGGTCACAATTTGTGATCTCAAACAAACGGGGTGGCACACGCTACATGCCGTTTGCTTTTACCGAACAGGGCGTGGCTATGCTCTCATCGGTGCTGAACAACGAAACAGCTATTGAAATTAACATCAACATCATGCGTGCTTTCGTCACCGTGCGCCAGTATCTCACCTCAGCCAATGGCACTATCAAAGAGATTGAAGAACTCAAGCAACGGATGAAGGCATTGGAACAGGGCAGCGAAGATACTATTGCCGCTATCAATGACCTTAGCGAAGACACACGTCGCGAACTTGATGATATCTATTTGGCTCTTTCGCAATTGGCCGATAAACAAAAGCAAGCACCCACTGACCGTAAGCCGATAGGGTTTACGGAGTATGATAAGGAGTGACGAATGAGACGCAAATTTTGAGGTCGCAATTTGTGATCTCAAACTGGTTAAGACATAAACCTAAAAGCTATAATTTATTACAACCAGAAAAGGCGGATTCTGTAGTCCGCCTTTTCCTATTATGAAGCATTCATGCCATCAGAATCCGATACCAAGATGCACACCAAGGCAGTTTGTAGCAATCGTGGGGCCGAGGAAGATATGCAGATTCTTGTAGCAGCGCACTCTGATACCAGGCTGCCAAGAGAGGACAAAGTAAGCATCACCAGGCTCCTCGTCTATCATTTCCCTTTCGTAATTGCCATCTGGAGTCGGCTCAATCCAGTACTTGCCGTCTACTTCATAAATCCATCCTGCACCTATCGAGAGATCGCTGTAAATAGCAAAGGTTTTACGCTGGCCTAAGTGGAAATATCTGCGGGCAAACACACTGGTAGTGATAGACCTTACATTAGCAGGGAAGTCATCATAATAGGTTTCGTGAGGACCCACCATCAAGCCTACAGAATGTTTGTCGTCCAAACGTACACCTCCAGATAATACCGCACCGGAATTATAGAGCCCAAGATTTAATCTCGCAGTAAACTCTGGTCTCAAAGTCTTTGCAGCACTTTCATTCTGTGCAAACGAACTCAATGGAAACAGTATAAATACTGCACAAGCGATGGCTTTGAAGAGATTCTTTTTCATAACTTTTTCTTTTTTATTATTATTCGTACTATTGCCTTATTTGCAGGCGAAAGCTGCAAATAAAAAGCGCAGACTTCGCCATACGCTCTCTGGGCTCACCACAAGCCGTAAATATTATATGTGAAAGTCCGCGCCTAAACATAGGCACGCTTTCAATAATATTTACAATAACTCTTTTGTTCCGAGGTGGTGATTCAGAGAGCATTGAGTTACGTTTTACCAAAATGTCTTGACGAATCTTTCGACTCATCGGTGCAAAGGTATAAAAACTTTCGAATATACAACACACTGTCATCAGATTATTTGCTATTCTGCCATTAAAGTGGTATATTTGTACTATCAAAGAACCACTTAAATCAAATGAACTTATGACACAACAGACAGCGACAAAGACAAACGGAGAAGTCCCCAATAACTATACCCTCTGCATCAAGGGCGATTGCCCGAAGGCAGCCACTTGCTTGCGCCATGTGGCAGTGGGGATGATGTCCTCTGGGGTGCAGCGATGGAGCATCATAAGCCCTGCGTACCTGGCGCAGACAGAGGGCGAGTGCCCCGTGTACCGCTCTGCCGAGAAGGTGCAGTATGCTCACGGTTTCGTGCGGATGATAAGAACGCTGCCAGTGAACGTATCGGAAATGGTGGCGAAAAGGCTGATTGCACACTTCGGACGCAATGTCTATTACGATATGCGCAAGGGAAAACGCCCCATTGCACCTGCCGAGCAGGAGATTATCCACACTGTGGTAGCCGAATGTGGGGCTCAACAAGAGGTGGTGTTCGATAGCTACGAGGAGGGCTATCAGTGGTAATCTGAAAATTATTCATTGCACTTGTCATGCTGAGTAAAATGAAACATCTCGCATAGTACTGCGCGAGATTCTTCCTCCCTTCAGGTCGTCAGAATGACAAAAGGTAGTTTGGATTATTTTTCTATATAAAAACTGCAGTTTTATCAAGTAAAAACTACAGTTTGGAAGGCTAAAAACTGGAGTTTGGAACTGAACAAATTGTAGTTTGTAGCTGTACAAACGGAATCGTAATAGAGAAGATATGAACACATCACACTGGGCATTGGTCACAGGAGGCAGTGCGGGCATAGGGCTTGCCATCGCTCGCGAACTGCTGCGTAGGGAGTATCGGGTGATACTGGTGAGCCGCTCTGAGGAGCGCTTGCAGGAGGCACGCCGCAGGCTGCTCGGCGAGACGGGTAGGGGAGATGAGTGTATCGCACTCCGTGTTGCCGACCTCACGCAAGCGGAGGCACCGGCCGAACTGCTGCGTTGGACCACCGAGATGGGCTATGCCGTGGAGGTGCTGGTAAACAATGCGGGGATGTATTTCTTTCGCGATGCCGTGGCGCTCCCGGTAGAGGATGTGGAGCGTATCGTCAGTCTCAATGTGCGCTCCGTGGCGATGATGTGCCGCCTCTTTGGCGAGCAGATGGCAGCGCGTGGGCATGGCTACATACTCAACCTGTCGTCCTACTCCGTATATATGCGTCTGCCCGGATGGTCGCTCTACAGTGGCAGCAAGGCTTTCGTGCGCAACTTCTCCATCACCTTTGGCCGCGAGATGCGCTCGCGGGGCGTAGTGGTGACCACGGCGGCACCGGCCGGTGTGGCTACGGAGCTGATGGGCTTGCCGCCCAAGGTGTTTAGCCTGGCAAAGAAGACGGGCTTCCTGATGCGCCCCGAGACTTGTGCCCGCAGGGTGGTGAAGGCGCTCTTCAAGGGGCGCGAATACATCATCCCCGGCTGGTACAACCGCCTATGGATACCGCTGCTCAGCTGCATAGGGCGCCGCACTGCCGTATGGTTTCATCGGAAGACGGAGCGGTGGCAACAGTAGAAAGATTTATTCTACCAAACATAAGGAATCATGCGATAGCACACACGCTGGGTGTACGCTATGTAGCCGGGAAGGCCTTGACGCAGTACCTGCTCCTCATTTTTGATGCGTGCAGCCAGCAGGAGCACGCAGGGCGACATCACTAATAGTGCCCACCACGAGCCGAGCACGAGCGGAATGGAGAGATAGAGCAGACTGACTGCCGAATACATGGGGTGGCGCACAATGCCGTACAATCCCGTATCGATGACACGCTGCCCCTGCTGCACCTCGACTACACGCGAAAGATACACATTCTCGCGCAACACCTCGGCATAGAGCGCATAACTTATGAGCAATGCTATAGAGGCGATGATGACGACGACGGATGAAACGTGGCTCCAACCGAACCGGAAGTCGAGCCCTGCCACAATGAACGAACCTACGAGAAGCAGTCCCGACAGCGCCACCACGCTCCGCTGCTCTTTCTCACGCTCCTTCATCTCCAAGCGCTTGCGCAGCAACTCGGGATTCTTAATCAATAACACCACTCCCATAATAAGGATAGGGATGAAGAGCAGTGCCATGAAAAGCCATGCACCAGGATAGTGTCCTGTGCCGGCAGGAAGGAAAAGCATGGCAGCTGTAATGGCCAGACCAAGAAGGAAGGCGGTAAGAGTTCGTAAGAGTAGTTTCATCGGAAGACGGAGCAGTGGTCTATTTCTTCATTGCCCAAGTATTGGCCAAAATCAAGGTTACAATAACTAATATTATGGTGGAAACGACAAACAGACCACGACCCATAATGTCCATGTCCCGTAATGCTATTAGGCATGCCAATAAGATAAAGATAGAACCTCCAAGGAAACGCAAGCGTTTGATGTCGTATTTCTCCTTCTCTTCTTTGCTGGCGGTGTTGTAACTCGCTATCAAGATGTCACCTTTGCCTGTGAAGAGAATGATTGCAAAGAATAGACTTGCCAATGCTTGACCTGCTAAACCTCCGATAAGTGTATTTAGAAGAGCAATAACTACGATGAAAAGCAGTATGATAAGGAAGTTTCTCATTGTGTAAAGGATTTATGGTGCAAATATAAAGAAAATCAATAGAAAACCAAACGATTGATACAAATTACGCAATAAAAACGCGTATTTGCAAATGGGGTGGGGTAGAGATATGGCAGTGTAGAAATATTTTTGTACATTTACAGCCTAAACAATAAACAATGTCTATTATGAAAACGCGAAGCCTCTTATTTACCCTCGGCATGGTGCTGTGCACGTCACTGTTGGCGCAACCCCTGAAGACAAAAAACATTGACAATGGTGGTACAGGAATGTTCAAAGCCATTGCAGTAAAGGAAAGCGGTATGCCCGACTTTGTTATCTATCGCCCCAAAGACCTGATGCATGCTCACGCCCGATGTGGCGCATTGCCGCTCCTGATGTTTGCCAACGGAGGATGCATGGATACAAGCATCGGCTATGAGCGTATGCTCACCGAGATAGCTTCGCACGGATATATCGTGATGGCCATAGGTGAAATGCAGGATGTGCGCAACGACCGCAAGGAGAGTCATACCCCCTCATCGGAGCTGAAGCGCGGACTCGACTGGATAGTGCAGCAGAGCGTGACGAAGGGTAGCGATTACTATCAGAATATAGATACTGCACGCATAGGCGCTGCAGGGCACTCGTGCGGAGGAGCCCAGGTGCTGGCCAACGCTGCCGATGCACGACTGAAGACCTACCTTATACTCAATGCAGGAATGGGAGATATGGAGATGGCGGGAGCGAGCAAGGCTTCACTGCCCAATATGCACGGACCAGCGCTCTATATCGTGGGAGGCCCCAGCGACGTGGCTTTCGAGAATGCGCAGAAGGACTATGAACGCATCACCGACACGCCTGTTGCCCTGGCCGATCATCCTGCTTCAGGACACGGAGGCACCTACGAGCATCCCTATGGAGGCGATTATGGGCGTATGGTTATTGACTGGCTCGACTGGCAACTGAAGGGCGAGAAGGCCAAGGCTGCCATATTCCTTGATGGCAAGCTCGACAAGTATGAGGGATGGACCATCAAGGCCAAGAATTTCAAGCAACATGCTGAATCAAACGTCGAAGAACTGTGGATACGCAACGGAGAGCGTCACCTGTATGGTGTGCTCAGTCGCCCCGCACATGCCAAAGGCAAGATGCCTGTAGCCATCATTGCCCACGGATTCAACGGTACGCACCACTTTGGACGCAACTATTTCGAAACACTCAACAAACTGGGCTATCAGGTATACACCTTCGACTTTGCCTGTGGCTCGGTCAACAGCCGTAGCGACAACAACACGATGAATATGTCGATCCTCGATGAGCAGAGCGACCTCGAAGCCATCGTGCGCTACTTCAAGCAGCAGCCCGACGTGGATGCCAGCCGTATCGTGCTCATCGGCGAGAGCCAAGGCGGACTCGTATCGGCACTCACTGCAGCAAGTATGCCCAAGGATATCAGCCGCACCATACTCATCTTCCCCGCACTGTGCATCCCCGACAACTGGACAGCCCGCTATCCCAACCTGAGCGATATCCCCGACACCACACGCCTGTGGAATGTGCCTATGGGTCGCCGCTTCTTCAACGAGGTGCGCGATATCGATGTATTCAAGCGCATTGGTAAGTATAAGCGTCCAGTGCTCATCGTGCAGGGTGACAAAGACCCCGTCGTGTCGATGAAGGACTCTGAGCGTGCCGTAAAGATATATAAGGATGCACGCCTGCACGTCATCCCCGGAGCTGGCCACGGATTCAAACCGAAAGAGTTTGAGGAGTCGTTGCAGCAGATTACGCTGTTCCTCAAAGAAGATTAACTAAATAGAGATATGCCCATCGTCCATATAGAATCACTCACACATCCTGGTGTAGAGGTCTTCAGTACGCTCACTGAAGCACAGTTACGCCGTGAGCTTGAGCCCGGCAAGGGAATCTTCATTGCCGAGAGCCCCAAGGTAATCCGCGTGGCCCTCGATGCTGGCTATGAGCCAGTGGCTTTGTTGTGTGAAGAACGGCATATCACAGGCGATGCGGCCGACATCATTGCTCGTTGTCCCGATATCCCTGTTTATACAGGTAGTCGCGAACTGCTGGCTGCACTCACCGGCTACACCTTGACACGCGGAGTACTCTGCGCTATGCACCGTCCCACAGCACCCTGTGTGGCCGATGTGGTGAAGAATGCACGTCGCGTGGTAGTCATTGATGGAGTGACCGACACAACAAACATCGGTGCCATATTCCGCTCGGCAGCAGCATTGGGCATCGATGCCGTATTGCTCACACGCACCTCGTGCGACCCGCTCAACCGCCGGGCTGTGCGTGTGTCAATGGGCTCAGTATTCCTTGTCCCTTGGACCTGGATTGACGACATTGAGGGGCAGTTGCATTCCGAGGACTTCGTCACTGCCGCTATGGCCTTGACAGACGATTCTGTTCCTATAGACTATCCCCCCTTGAAGGAAGTTCCCAAGATGGCCATTATCATGGGCACTGAAGGCGACGGACTGGCCCACGAGGTCATCACAGCTGCAGACTACGTGGTGCGCATCCCTATGGCGCATGGTGTGGACTCGCTCAACGTAGCCGCAGCAGCTGCCGTAGCCTTTTGGGAACTGAGGGCACGGTAAGAAAATGTATCTCCTTATTGATATAAAAGAGACCTCTGCTATGATTGTCATGGCAGAGGTCTTAGTATTTGTTATAGGCTCTTAGTTATTCTAAATAGCTTGTGATGCTACCGCTGAGCTGCAGGAGTGAGATCTCACAGACTTTGGTGTTGTATTCAGCTACTAGGATGCGCTCCTCAGCATCGAGAAGACTCTTCTGTGCCTCGCGCATCTCAATACCAGAGAGGTCGCCAAGGAGGTAGCGCTCGTGTGCAATATCGTAGTTCTCGCGGGCTGCTACTACATTCTCCTTCTCCAGAGCGAGCAGCATACGGTTGTTTTCGTAGGCTTGCCAGAGGTTGGCCAAATCGGTATAGAGTGACAGGGTGAGGTCATACTCTTGCAGTTCGGCATTGCGCAACGAGAGTTTGGCATTACGCTGTTCGCTGCGACGCTTGCCGTCGTAGAGGTTGAAGCCTACAGACACGCCGACATCTCCACCCCACTGATTGCGCTTCAGCGTATTGCCTGCTCCATAGTGATTGGTATTATAGCCATAGCCAGCATTGAGTCGCACGTAAGGATAGTTGCGCGAGCGTACACTGCGCAAGTCAATCTCCGCCAACGTATGATTCTGTGCAGCCATGAGCATGGAGGCATTATTTTCCTTAGTCATCACCCACAAGCTATCAAAGGCAGGCAAAGTCAGCAATTCTATCTCATCGTCAAACGAGGAAAAGTGAACGTCGAGACTATCTTCTGCCATCAGTTCGTGGAGTCGGATGCGCGACGAAGCCAACAGCTCGCGCTGCTTGAGACATTGGGCACTGTCGGCATTGAAGTCCACGCGTGCCTGCTGCAGATCGAGGCGTGAGAGCGAACCTATCATCCAGCGCTCGTGAACGATGCGGAGTCGTTCGCGCGAGAGTTTAACTGCTGATACATAGTTGCGCAAGCGCTGACGTTGCTGCACGAAGTTATAGTACTCGGCGGTGAGTTCGGCGATATAGTCCTCTACGGCAATGCGTGTCTGGGTAGAAGAAAGTAATCGCAGCTCACGCAGACGAGCGTAGTTGGCCTGCAACTGAAAACCATTGAATACCGTCCACGACACATCTACACCCGCATTGACCCCATCATCATATATTCCTCGACTCTGCACGGCATCGCCCTCGCGAGGCACTACATTGTTGCTGTATGCAGAGCCATTATATCCAGCCGACAGGCTCACCGAAGGCAACAGACCTGCATTCTCCATCGTGGCATTGTTGGCTGCCATCTGCTCCTGATTACGCACGATACGCAACGAATAGTTCTTTTCCAATCCCTTCTCCAAGCACTCTTGCAGCGTGGTTGGAGTGGTATTCTTGGATGATTGCAGAGTTTCGCTCTGGAGGGTGGAGAGAATGGAGGTGGAGTCAGGGTCTGACAATTGAGAATTGAGAATTGACAATGGAGAATTTGCAGTGGCTCCATCGGCTCCAAACGTGAGCAGCGCTGCTGCTACATATATATATAGGTGTCTCATTGGTTATCCTCCTGTTTTGATTGGTCAGTTGAAATGTAGCTGTATATGGCAGGAACCACATACATGGTCATAATAGTAGAGATGAGCATACCGCCTACTACGGCTGTACCCATGGCGATACGTCCGTTGGCACCTTCGCCCGTGGCATACATCAGCGGCAAGAGACCAAGGATGGTCGATGCACTGGTCATAAGGATCGGGCGCAAGCGCTGTACGGATGCTTCGCGTATGGCGGTCATCTTGTCCTCGCCATTCTTCTGGCGTTGGTTGGCAAACTCTACGATGAGGATACCGTTTTTGGCCACCAATCCCACAAGCATAATCATACCAATCTCCGAGTAGATGTTCATCGTCTGGTCGCCTATCATCATAAAGATGAGTGCACCGAAGATAGCCAGCGGAATGGTAATCATAATGATGACGGGGTCCTTGAAGCTCTCAAACTGTGCGGCAAGAATCAGGTAGATGAGCACGAGTGCCAAGCCAAAGGCGAAGAAGAGGCTCGACGAACTCTCGCGGAACTCCTTCGACTCGCCTGAAAGGGCGGTGCGGAAGGTGTCATCGAGCACCTCGGCAGCAATCTTGTCCATCTCGTCAAGACCGTCACCGATGGTCTTTCCTTCGGCCAAACCTGCCGATACGGTAGCTGCGACGAAACGGTTGTAGCGATACAGCTTCGGAGGCGCTATACCCTCGACAAGTTCCACGAGGTTGTCCATCTGTATCATCTCTCCATTGTCGCTACGCATATAGATGGACTTGAGGTTGGCCGGAGCATTACGCTGCTGACGGTTGATCTCACCCACAATCTCATACTGCTTGCCATTGAGGTAGAGGTAGCCCATACGCTGACCGCTGAGTCCATACTGCAGGGTCTGCGCAATGTCGCGGGTGTTCACACCCATCAGGTTGGCTTTCTCGCGATTGATTTGGATGCGTACCTCAGGCTTGCTGAACTTGAGGTTCACGTCGGCCATTTGGAAGGTCGGATTCTCATACACACGAGTCATAAACTCGGGCAACACTTCGGCCAGTTTCTCAATACTGGTTGCCTGCAGTACATACTGCACAGGCATACCTCCACGACGGCCGCCGAAGGTTGACTGTTGCTGCACGAATGAGCGGGCACCCGTCTTCTTCTGCACCGCCTTGGAGAGTTGCTCGGCTACCTCCATCTGCGAGTAGTCGCGGTCCTTGATATCCTTCAAGGTAATCTGTACGTTACCCGAACCGCTCGACACACGTGCTGTGATAAACTCGGCATCGGGCATAATGGAGTCGGCCAGACGGCTAATCTCCTCCGTATAGTCGCGCATATATTCATAGGTAACACCCTCAGGACCCATCGTACGGATGGTAATCTGCGAGCGGTCCTCAAGCGGAGCCATCTCTGAAGGCACTTCGCCCCACATCCATATACAGCCAGCAAATGAAATAATCATCACTATCAGTGCAATGGCACGGTAGCGCAGGATGAATTTGAGCGATCGCTCATAGAAGTTATTGAGCCAGATGAAGAAGGGCTCTGTCACACGATAGAACCACGGCTGCTCCTTGCGGCGTTTCAAGATCTTGGTTGCCAACATCGGGGTTACGGTGAGTGCGGCAAAGGATGAAATGATTACCGCACCGGCAATCACCAGCGCAAACTCACGGAACAATCGGCCCGTGGTACCCTCCATGAAGACGATGGGGAAGAACACGGCAAGCAGGGTAATTGTGGTAGAGATTACGGCAAAGAAAATCTCTTTGGCACCCTCGATACCCGCAGCACGTGGCCGCATACCCTTCTCTATACGTATATATATATTCTCCGTCATTACGATGGCATCGTCCACCACCAAACCTACGGAGAGCACGATGGCAAGCATCGTAAGCACATTGATGGAGAAGCCCAACAGGTACATGATAAAGAATGCACCGATGAGAGATACCGGGATTACGATACAGGGCACAAGCGTCACTCGCCAGTCGCGAAGGAAGAGGAAAATAATGATGATAACGAGCACGAATGCTTCCACCACCGTATTCTTTACCTCGTTAATAGAAGCGCGAATGAAACGGGTATTGTCGAATCCATACTTATACTCCACATCCTCGGGGAGGTCCTTCTTCATAATCTCCATACGCTCATACACAGCCTCGGCAATGTTGATATGGTTTGCACCGGGCTGAGGCACCACTACCACACCCACCATGGGCACGCCATTCATCTTCATATAGCTCTTGATATCGCGTGCGCTCAGTTCAGCACGGCCTATATCGCTGAATCGTACGATGCGTCCATTGCTTTCCTTAATTACAAGGTTATTAAATTCCTCGGTTGTATGCATCAAACCGAGCGTACGGATGGATAACTCCACCGTGTTACCCTCGATACTACCTGAGGGAAGCTCCACGTTCTCTGAGTCGAGCGCGCTCTTCACGTCCATCGGAGTGATGCCATAGCCTGACATCTTTACGGGGTCGAGCCACAGACGCATGCAATACTTCTTCTCACCCCAGATATTTACAGCACTCACTTCGGGGATGGTCTGCAACTGCTCCTTCACGGTAAGGTCGGCAATTTCGCTCAGCTCCAGCAACGAGCGTTTGTCGCTCTGTATGGCCACCATAAGGATAGGCGAAGCATCGGCATCGGCCTTCGACACGGTAGGCGGGTCGCAGTCGCGCGGAAGGAAACGCTGTGCACGTGAAACCTTGTCGCGCACGTCATTGGCAGCTGTTTCCAAGTCAACCGAGAGTTCAAACTCCACCGTAATCCAGCACTGTCCCTGCTGGCTCACACTGGTCAGCGAGCGAATACCCGGTATACCATTGATGTTCTGCTCCAGCGGCTCGGTAATCTGATTCTCTATGACGTCGGCATTGGCACCGGGATACGAACACGACACCGAGATAATAGGATTATCCACCGACGGATATTCACGGACACCCAGGCTCATGTAACCTATCGCACCGAACAGCACGATAATGAGCGTAAACACCGTGGCGAGCACCGGGCGACGTATACTTAGTTCTGATATATTCATATTATTCTTTTAGAATGTTCTGGAGTTTTCGAAGTACTCTGAGAACTCAGAGTTTATTCAATTCGTTTGATACCATCCAGCACTACGCTCTGTCCCTCACGCAACTGCATTGTACCTGTCGTAATAACGGTGTCGCCTACTGCCAAGCCCTGCACTACCTGCACAAGCTCCTCGTTGCGTATGCCTTTGGTGATAATGGTCGTGACAGCCTTGCCGCCCTTGTAGAGGAATACCTTGTCGTGACCCATCTCCGACACGATGGCCTCGCTTGGAACGGCGATAGCATCGGGATATTCGCGAGTGAGCAAGTTCACGTTAACATAACGTCCAGGGAACAGAGCGCCATCAGAGTTATCATACAGAGCACGCACGGTGAAGGTTCGTGTATCCATATTTACGCGAGAGTCCGTAGCATATACCTTGGCCGAACGCTCGGCGAGATCGCCCTCCACAGTAAAGTTGAGCCGGCTACCAGCCTTGAGCACGCCTGAATAGCGCTCAGGAACTGAGAACTCAATCTTCAGCGGATTCATCTTTGTCAGCTTCACAATAGGAGTTGTGGGCGACACGTACGCACCGAGGCTCACCTCACGCAAACCCAGCACACCGTCGAATGGTGCACGCAATTCTTTCTGTGCTATGTTGGCCTTCACGCGGTCAATCTCAGCGTGCAGTGCAGCCAGGTTGGCCTGCGCCTCCTGAAAAGCTTCCTCGCTGACGGCCTCCTTTTCGAGCAGTGCATTTTGACGATACATGCGGTCCTGAAACAGCTTCAGCTGCGCCTCCTGTTTGCGCAATTCGGCTTGCAGGGGTTCGTCATTGATCTTGGCCAGCAGGTCGCCCTTACGCACGAAGGCACCCTCTTGGAAAAGGATTTCAGTTACCTTACCCGAGGTTTCGAAAGCTAGGCTCACCTCTTCGTCGGGCATCACGTTACCGCTCACAAAGAGTTCATCGGCCAGCAACACGCGGTCCAATACTACAGCCTGCACATTGAGTGTACGGCTCTGCTTCGGAGCCTGCGGCTGCTTCACCACCTCATCTTTCAGTTCCTCATTCACGTGAGGCTTGAATGCACGTAGGCCCAGCACCACGGCAAGGCCCACTCCAATGACGCCCACGAGCGTCCATTTCAGCGTTTTGTTCATATCCTACTTGTGTTATGTTTATATTCTTTAATAAATGACTCCAAAGTTACATAAAAGTTTATTAATATTCCTCTTTTTTAAGGGTTATTAAGAAAACGAAAAAGCGTGAACCTATTGGTCCCACGCTTTTTATGCTTGTTAGAATCTTGAATTGAGAATTCCCTCCAAGAAGAAAAATGAGAATTCAAAATTCAGAATCTGGAATTTTTTTCACTCGTTCACCGCCTTGAAACTCATGTCGAGACTCTTTACCGAGTGGGTAAGTGCACCTACCGACACGAAGTCAACACCACACTCTGCATATGAGCGGATAGTATCGAAGGTAATACCGCCTGATGACTCTACTTCGAGTCTTCCACCGACAATCTCCACGGCCTTACGCGTATTCTCCACTGAGAAGTTGTCGAGCATCACGCGATCTACTCCTTCGAGTGCCAGAACTTGATTTAATTCATCGAAGTTGCGCACCTCGACTTCAATCTTCAGGTTCTTTCCCTTGGCTTTGCAGTACTCCTGTGCACGGCTTACAGCCTGTGGTATGCCTCCGGCGAAGTCGATATGGTTGTCCTTGAGCAATATCATGTCAAACAGACCTATGCGGTGGTTGCATCCGCCACCTATGCGTACGGCATCTTTTTCCATAAGGCGCATACCCGGTGTCGTCTTGCGAGTATCAAGCACACGGCACTTGGTACCTTCAAGCAGCTTCACGTATTCATTTGTGATGGTCGCGATGCCACTCATGCGCTGCATCACATTGAGCATCAGACGTTCTGTCTGCAGCAGACTCTGCACCTTGCCTTCCACAACGAATGCCACATCGCCCGGCTTCACGTGAGCTCCATCGTTGATGTACACCTCCATCTTCATCTCAGGGTCAAAGCGGTGGAATATCTCACGGGCCATCTCCACACCGGCAATAATACCCTCCTCCTTGATAATGAGTCGGCTCTTTCCCATTGCTGTGTCGGGGATACATGAGAGAGTGGTGTGGTCGCCGTCGCCAATGTCCTCAGCGAATGAGAGTGCAATCAGTTGGTCTATCAATTCGTTCATAATCGTATATTATTATTTAAATATGTGTTGCAAAGTTAGCGATTCTTTTGCAATAAACAAGATTTATTCATTCATTCTTCGTAAATTTGCCTCACAAACCAATTGCCGATAAATCCATACAGATTCATACAAGATGAAGACTCTCCTTATTGCCATTGGCAAGACCGATAACCGCTATCTTACTCAAGCTGTCGACGACTATCTTGCCCGCGCCAACCACTATGCCCCCATCGAGCTGAAAATTATTCCCGACATCCGCGATGTGAAGAACCTCTCGCAGGAGCAGCAGAAGGAGCGCGAGGGGCAACAGATTGTTAAGCTCATTCAGCCTGGCGATTACGTCATCCTGCTCGATGAGGGTGGCAAGGAGTTCACCTCCGTAGGCTTTTCCCAATGGCTTCAGCAACGGATGAACACCGTGAGCCGCCGTCTCGTCTTTGTCATCGGAGGTCCCTACGGCTTCTCTCCCGAGGTATACGCCCTTGCCCAAGGAAAGATTTCCCTTTCGCAAATGACCTTTTCTCACCAAATGGTACGTGTCATCTTCGCCGAGCAGTTCTACCGTGCTCTCTCCATTCTCAATAATTTACCTTATCATCATCAATAGTTTAGGATTCTCTTGGATGTTTATTTCGCTTATGACTAAACAACCTCTCATAAGGATAGTAGTTGGCAATTTTATTCTAATTTTAAAAGAAATCTCACCTTTCAATTGTGAATAAATGTTAAATGACGAGATAAAAAGCCTTTATATGCTATATGATTCTAAAAAATAAACTAATTTTGTCAGTTATTAAAGATGTTGTATCCAAATGGGATAAACAAAAAATGAGTAAAATTAGAAATTATTGAAAACTATTTATTATTTAATTAATTATCATTATGAAGAGAAAATTTGGTAATTTGCTCATGGCGGCAACGCTTGTTTTCGCTGTGGGAGCGTTCTTCACCTCATGTAGAGACCACGATGAGGAACTTTTTGCAGAATTGCACGATGATGTACGTAATGCTGCTCTTGAGGATGTGGTAGCCGCATTGCAGGACGACAAAAGTGCTTTGAACGATTTGGTAAACAATATTGTTGATGAGGCGCTTGCTGCTGCTGATCAGTGTGAATGTGATGTTGATGCTATAAAGGCTAAGCTTGCTGAGCTGGAGGATAAATTGGCTAATTTGCCAGTAGGTGGCAAGGGCGATAAGGGTGACCAAGGCGACAAGGGCGATAAGGGTGACCAAGGCGACAAGGGCGATAAGGGTGATCAAGGCGACAAGGGCGACAAGGGTGACCAAGGCGACAAGGGCGACAAGGGTGACCAAGGCGACAAGGGCGACAAGGGTGACCAAGGCGACAAGGGCGACCAAGGCGACAAGGGCGATAAGGGTGACCAAGGCGACAAGGGCGATAAGGGTGACCAAGGCGAAGCTGGTCAAGATGCCGATTACGAGGTTGTTGCTCAGATGATTTCTGACTCTATTGCTGTTCTCCAGCAGGAGTTGGAGGCTAAGTTGGCTGAGTTGGCTGCTAACTATGCAACTATTGCTCAGTTGAACGATGTAAAGGGCAAAATGGATACCTTGAGACTCGAGTATTTGGATCATGTTGATGCATTCTTGGAGTATAAAGATGCTGTTGACGAAATTATTGCAAATCTGAAGGCTGTTGATTCTAGTCTGGATGCAAGATTGGATTCTATCGAGAGTAAGTATGCAACTAATAATGATTTGGAGGCTGTAAAGAAGATTGCTGAGGAGGCCAATGCATTGGCTATTCGTGATAGCCTTAAAATTGATGCTCTTTATACACTCTTGAGTGATTATGAGGTTGCTGATACAGCTGCAATTTGGACTGAAATTAGAACAATTAAGAGTGAACTCGTTGGTATTCGTGAAACAGCAGCTGCTAATCTCGTTGAGGCAAAGGCATATGCTGATACAGTAGCCAATATAGTTAAGTCTGAATTGGAAGGTCTGCTGAACACAACAGCAAAAGAACTCAGAGAGGCACTTCAGGCTGAAGTTGAAGACCTCCAAGGTCAAATTGATGATTTGGAGGAGAGAGTTGAAGCTTTGGAGACTGCTGTTGAGGACTTGACCAAGCGTGTTGATAACTTGGAGAAACGAATGGATAAGGCCGAGGAATTCATTGAGAAACACATCTCAAGCGTAGTCCTTAATGGTGCTTATAGCCCTGTTGTAGGTTACTTTAACTTGCCTACAGGTGTTAAGTCAAACATCTTGGCAGCTTACTATGGCAATGCTAATGATTTCCACTTCCCCACAACTCGTACTGTTTATAATGTAGCTGGTAGCGCTGCTTTCACTGATGCAGACTTTGAGCTTCTTGGTATCAAGGAAGTACCACAGTCTGGTGGCGTATATGTAGCTCCTGGTGCTAACGCAGGTAAGGTTTATATGACTATTAATCCTGCTGAGGTAAGTCTTGATGGTAAGGAGTTTACTCTGGTTAATAGCCTTGGTGAGGAGTCTCCTGCTAAGATTCTCAATGTTAAGAAGTCAAATGATAAACTTGCTTTTGGTTATACTCGTGCAGGTGCTGTAGCTTTGTATGAGGCTGAGGCACGTATCGAAGCTAAGGATGTTGCTGATGCCAAGATTCGCATGGAGCTTTCTGACTTGAAGGATGCTTTGAAGGACGTTGTAACTGTGAAAGATGGCGTTAACGTAACAAACTTGATTACTACACTCTACGCATCGGTTAACAATATTGCGGATGCTCATGCAGTACAGGCTGTTTGGACTGACACCGAAGGTGCTGCTCATACCGTATATTCTGACTATGCTTTGGCTACTGTTGCTATCAAGCCTCTCGGCTATAACTTCATGGCTGACGTGAACCTACAGTCATTCCCTGGCTATCACAGAGGTATGAATCTGGTGAACAGAGTATTTGACAGAGTAGGTACTATTAGTATTCCTGACCTTGGCCTTAGCAACCTTTCGGCAAAGTTGGAGTCTATCAACTTCGGTGGTGCTATTGGTGAGTATATTGAGTTTAACGTGAAATACTCTGATGTTATCAAAAAGGAGATTCCTTTCCAAACAACTGTAGAGGTTGAACTTCCTTTGAATGATATTGAGTTGAAAATTCCAGTTCCTATTGAAGGTCAAGAGATTCATACAGGAGCCTACGATATCAATGGAAACGAAATTATTGTGGAAATTGAATCTTCTACAGTGGAGGTGGATTACACAATAAAGGCAGAAGATATTGCAGAGGGTAGTACTTCTGTAACTATTGATGAGATTATAGAGGTTGAGATTCCTGTAGAGTTTGAGGTTCCTGTAAAAATTGCTACTGAGGATGTACTTGGTGATTTGGGTGGAACATTGGATAGCCTTGATGATTTGATGGCAGAAGTGAATAGTATGATTGCTAATCTTAATGGCAAGGTTGAAACTGTAGAGGATTATATTAATGCTGCCAAGGATAAGGTTCAGAATGAGTTGAACAAGTATCTTGACAAGATTAATAGTGGTCTCTGCAAAGTGGTTAACTCATTCAACGATGCTCTTCAGCCCACCATGTTGGTTAGCACAGTTGATGGCTTCAGCATGTTGAGTTCTATCAAGGGTGCTCCTACCACTATCGACAAGGCTTCTGCAGTTCTCGTTCCCACTAGCTTTACCGCTGAGATCCTTGCTCCTGCTTCTATGAAGTATGTAGCTGTTACCAATGCTTTTGATGTTAACGGTAAGGCTGATACTGACGCTGCTAAGGCTGCTAATACTGGTGACCTCAACACAACACTTGATGGTGGCGTGAGAACCGTACAGTTCAACGGTCAGTCTGGTTACACCTACGAGATTACCTACTCTGCAGCTGACTACTACGGTATGATTTCAACTACTAAGTACTACGTTAGAGTTAAGTAATAGTAATAAAGAATAAGCATTTTAATGGAAGGGTGGAGCAACCCTGCTCCACTACTCCATAAAATAAAACCAATAAATAGATACAATTATGAACGTAAAGAAATTTTTATTGTCTTGTCTTACTGTTGCTGCTGCTTTTAGCGTAAATGCACAGGAGACTGAGAAGACCGAGAATGTGTATGTACCTAATTGGTATGTACAGGGACAGTTCGGTGGCCAGCATACTATTGGTGAGATTCCTTTCACCGACCTCAACTCGCTCAATGCACAGATTGGTGTTGGTTACAACTTCAACGAGATTTGGGGCACACGTCTTACTATCAATGGTTGGAAGAGTAAGGCTGGTTGGGAAACGACTAATAAACTTACAAATCATACTCTTTATGAGACTTGGGCATGGAACTATGTTTCTCCCATGGTAGATGGTACTGTTGATCTTGCTAATTGGATTTTGGGTTACGATCCCAATCGTTTGGTTAACTTTGGAGTTTTTGCAGGTATTGGTGCCAATATTGCTTTCTGCAACAATGGCGCAGATGCTGCCAATAAGGAGATTATAGCAGAATACGACTTCACAAAACGTGATGCTCTTCGCTATCTTTGGAAAGGCTCTAAGGCTTTTTTCACTGGTCGCGTAGGTGCTAATGTTGATTTCCGTATTACAAACAATTGGGCAGCTGGGTTCGAGCTTCAGGCTAACATCATTAGTGATAAATATAATTCTAAGCGTGCTGGTAATGCAGACTGGTATATGAATGCACTTATTGGTGTTAAGTACACCTTTGGTAAGAGTAATACTACTCGTGTACTTCCTGTGGTTGTACCTGTTGATCAGCTTGTGACAGATAAAGTGAAAGATGTTAATAACGAGATTGATGGTCTAAAGAAACGCATTGCAGAACTTGAAGAGTGCTGTGCCGAGAGTAAGGCTGTTATAGCTGAGGCTGCAGAGAAGGCCAAGAAAGAGCTAGCTGAACCTTTCCGTCGCGACATCTTCTTCAGCATTAGTTCTAATACAATTCAGGCATCAGAACTTCAGAAGATAAAGGATGTTGTTGAGTACATGAAGAAGAATCCTGATTCCATTGTTGAAGTTACAGGCTACGCTGATAGAGGTACAGGTAATCCTACAATCAATGCAAAGTATGCTCATAACCGTGCTATTACTGTAATGAAGGCCTTGGTTGCTGAAGGCATCTCCTCTGCACGCATTAAGGAGTCAAGCATGGGAGATAGAGTACAGCCTTATGCGGAGCCTACACTTAATCGAGTTGCTATCTGTATAGTGCAATAATACTTATTTGAACTATCATAATTAGTCCAGCAACCATCATGTTTTTGGTGGTTGTTGGACGATTTTCTCTCTATGAAACGGAATCTATTTGTTATTATAGCTAATCTTTTCGTAGTAGCCTCATTTGCTCAGCTTGATGGTGATGGTTATTATAGAATAAAGAATGTAGCATCGGGGCGTTACATTACAGTACGTGATAATCGTGGCAGTGTAAATATTGGTACTACTTCTGCTGATATGGGGGCAGTGGAGCTTTATAGAGGCTTTGATCTAGTGGCCTCTGATCCAAGTTCTATCCTTTATATAGATAATGTTGGTGATGACAATTATAAATTTCATGCACAAGGGACCGATACTTACGAAATAATTGGCTATTATCTTAAATTGCGACAAAACTCAGATGGTTCATTTAAAGCGTATCAGGGAAACTCAATGATGCTAATGTATTTAGGTGATGGTGAAACCAGCTCTGTAGTGGATAGTAGGTTGGTAACTAATGCTAAAGGCCAGTATAGAGACTGGTATATTCTTCCTGTAAAGTCGTCAAGCAATGACAATTACTTTGGCATGAAGCCTGAAGTCAATGCTAAAGGTGTATATTATGCATCGTTCTATGCATCGTTTCCTTTTGATGTAGCCTCTACAGATATGAAGGTGTTTTATATCTCTAAAGTTGTAGACGGTATGGCTGTTTATAAGGAACTGGATAATGGAGTTGTTCCTGCTGGTCTCCCTGTGGTCGTACAATGTTCTTCTGATTCTCCATCGGCTAATAGACTTAATATTGCCGCCAATGATGCCTCATCCATTACTAATAATCAGTTGTCGGGTGTTTATTTCTGTAATAGAAGTACTTCACATCGTAATGTTACTGCATATAATTCAGAGACTATGCGTGTGTTGGGTACAGCTCCTGATGGTTCATTAGCATACGTTAAAGCCAATTTAGATTATCTGCCAGCGAATCGTTCCTATCTTAAAGTTCCTGCTGGTAGCCCCGACGTTATTAAAGTCGTTTCTGAAGAGGAGTATCAAAAAATCCTTGATCAGAAAACTTATGTTGTGACCTTTAAGATTGGAAATGAAATTATCTCACAGCAGACCTTAAAGGCTGGCGAAACGATTCAAATCCCTGAGGCTCCTGTGAAAGAGGGTTATACTTTTAATGGATGGGGTAACGTTCCCTCTGCTATGCCCGCAAAGGATTTAACAATAGAGGGCGCGTACACTATTAACTATTACAGCCTAACATTCAAGATTGGAGAGGAGATTGTAGCTACTGAGACATTAGCTTTTGGTTCTACAATTCAGGCTCCTGATGCTCCTAGCAAAGAAGGCTATACCTTTGGATGGGGAAGCGTTCCTTCTACTATGCCCGCGAATGATTTAATAATTGAGGGATCATATACTTTAAACTATTATACCATAACGTTCGTGGTGGATGGTGAGGTTGTCTCAACTCAGTCTGTGGCCTATGGCTCAGCTATTAAGGCTCCTAAGGTATCCGAGAAGAAAGGTTATTCTTTTAGTGGTTGGGGTGATATCCCTGCCATCATGCCTGCAAAGGATTTGACAATTGAGGGTTCGTATACTATAAATAATTATACGATGACCTTTACGTTGGATGGCGAGGTTATTTCTTCTCAGTCCTTAGCTTATGGCTCCCCTATCAATGCGCCTGAAGTACCCGAAAAGGAAGGCTATTCTTTCAGCGGATGGGGTGATATCCCAGCTACTATGCCCGCAAAGGACCTTGTACTTGAGGGTACATATCTTGTTAACTATTATACTATTATTTTCAAGATAGACGGTGAGATTATCTTGTCTCAGTCTTTGGCTTATAACTCACCCATTGAGATTCCCAAGGCACCCGAGAAGGAAGGCTATTCTTTCGGTGGATGGGATGCTGTTCCTGATTCGATGCCTGCAAAGAACCTCACTTTCGAGGGGGTATATACAATAAATAACTATATTGTTACCTTTACGCTTGATGGTGAAGTCATATCTTCTCAGTCTTTGGCTTATGGCTCTCCTATTGAGATTCCTGAAGTCTCAGAAAAGGAGGGTTACACATTTAGTGGCTGGGGTGATGTGCCAAGTACCATGCCTGCAAAAGACCTTACTTTTGTTGGTATGTATATCCCTAAAGATTATTATGTTATAACCTTTAAGGTGGAGGATGAGGTTGTTCTTATGCAGTCATTAGAAGAGGGTGATACCATTACTATTCCTGATGCCCCAACAAAAGAGGGTCATACATTTGCTAGTTGGGGTGATGTGCCTGTTACCATGCCTGCAGAGAATCTTACTTTCGAGGGAATATATACAGTAAATAATTACATGGTAACCTTTAAAATAGGAAGCACTGTGGTTTCATCAGTAGATATGCCATATGGCTCTTCTATTGTTCCTCCTGAGGCTGAAGAGAAAGAGGGTCATACATTTGCAGGCTGGAATTCATTACTTGCTACAGTTCCTGCATACAATGTAACTTTTTACGGTAGATATATCGTGAATACCTATACTCTCTTGTATGTAGTTGATGGAAAAGAATATCAGCGTCGAACAATGGAGTATGGTGCTGAGATTTCTCTCATTGCGGCTCCTGAGAAGGAGGGATACACTTTTAGTGGATGGAGCGAGGCGCCTAAGACCATGCCGGCCAATGATGTTACTGTAACTGGCTCATTCACTGTTAATGTACATAATGTATATTACTATGTTGGAGATGAGTTGGTGCATACGGATGAGGTAGCATATGGCGAGCCTATTCCTTCCTATGAATATGTTCCTACAACTGAAGGAGAGACCTTCTTAGGCTGGTTGGGTGAGACTCATGCAACAATGCCTGACTATGACCTCACATATACTGCCAATATTGAAAGTGGTATTGATGCAGTAGTAGGCGACAGCAATGTTGATATATATACTGTAACAGGTGTGAAGGTGATGTCAAATGTGGTTCTCGAAGAGGTGAAGTCGCTCTTGAAGAGAGGTATCTACATTATCAATGGTCGAAAGATGATAATTGAATAGGATATTGTCAAAGAGTATATAATGAAAACGGCATTGGAGAGAATCCAATGCCGTTTCTTTTATTGTAAAGGCCTTATTATGAGTTTAGAAGAGAAGATGGGATATTCTGAGGCTTATAACTGGAAATACTTGGAACTTTCTTGCAAGATCAACATATTGTCCCATTTTCCCCTCAATATTTGTGATGTCTTTCGTTAAGTTGGTGCCATCATGTATAATAAGGTCTGGCGCTCCTCCCCAGAAGAGCACTCCGCAGTCAAAAGAAAAGTTTGTCTTGCGTGTGCTGCTAAGTGATGAGGTGCCATAGCCAAACCCTAAATAGGGCTTAAACGTGTTGACTTTGGCATCTACTCCTACCATGCAGTACTCGTTGGGCTCCATCTTGTATACCGAACCGTCTGCTCGATTACCTACCGCGAATCCCATTCGTCCATATTCTAATAAAGCCTCGCCTGCATAGAGATCCATGCCGTTCCATGAGATTACGGGCTCTTCAATCAGAGCTTTGTCATACATGTTATTGAACATATTTGCAGCATAGAGTGTAGGCATATCTTCAGGAGAATTATAAGCCGAACCTATTACGGATGAGCCTATATAGAAACCTGTGGTGAAATGCCATCTTTTGTTTGTGAAAGGATGTATGTCAACCAATAATTTGAAGTTATAGATGGAAGGCTCAGCCAACATGGTTACTTCGTCATGTACTGTCGTGCCTGTTAGTCCTTCTACAATTGTTGCCATCTTGTCGAACTTGCTCTCTGTAGGATTTCCTTCTTGGTCTACACTAGGTTCGGTTTCTTCGATGCCAACTCCAAACTTCATGGATAGCGTAAACTTGGGCATAAACGAGAAACCACCACGGAGTTGTAGATACTCGTTCAGTGGGGTTGCAAAATCAATGCCAACACCCGTTGTGCCACCGGTCAAGGCTACTTCTAAATGCTTGAATGGTGTGACGCCTTGATTGGTGGAATAGGCTTGAGAACCAGAATTTTCATTGCCTTCAATACAAAATGCACTGCTTACTGCAAGGCTTGGCAGCAGGAGCATTAATGCGATTTTCTTTCTCATAATAAATAGTCTATAAGGTTCGTGTATAGTAATAACATACAAAATTACAATTTCTTGTGGTCAATCCAAACCTTTTGTGTAATTTTGTACTTTATATCCAAAGGATTTTTGATGCGACCGTATAATCTTATCACGATATTGGGACCTACAGCATGCGGTAAAACCTCGCTTGCAGTAGCTTTGGCCAATCGTCTGCAAACTGACATCATCAGTGCAGATAGTAGGCAAGTGTATCGTTCCATGGATTTGGGCACAGGAAAAGACCTCGCGGACTATATGGTAGATGGCCACCCGGTTCCTTATCATCTGATAGATATCGTTGATGCTGGATATAAATATAATGTTTTTGAATTTCAGCGTGATTTCCTGGAGGTATATAACACTTTGCTCAATGTCGGAAAGCTCCCTGTGATGTGCGGAGGTACGGGGATGTATCTTGAGTCCGTGCTGCGTGGCTATCGCCTGGTTGAGGTCCCAGAGAATAAGGAACTCCGTGAGCGTCTTGCTGATAAGTCACTTGATGAGCTTACCTTGATTCTTGCAGAATATAAACAATTGCACAATACGACAGACGTAGATACGTGTAAGCGTGCTATTCGTGCCATTGAAATTGAAGAGTATTATCGCATAAACGATGTGAATACTCGTGAGTTCCCTGCAATCAACAGCTTAACCATCGGGTTGGATGTCTCTCGTGAGGTGAGACGTGAACGCATCAGCCGCCGTTTGCGTGAGCGTCTAGAGCAGGGAATGGTGGATGAGGTCCGCTCAATTCTTGCCTCTGGAGTATCTCCGGATGATTTGATATATTATGGTTTGGAGTACAAATACCTGACTCTATATGTTATTGGTAAAATGACCTATGATGATATGGTAGGCCAGTTGGAGATTGCTATTCATCAGTTTGCCAAGAGACAGATGACCTATTTTCGTGGAATGGAACGGCGTGGTGTTCCTATATGCTGGATTGATGCTTCACTTCCTATGGAAGATAAACTAGATTGTATCAATCGATTATTGACAGAAAAATGAAGACGTAACTATGAGCAATAAAGTAGATTTATCAGTTGCCGATCGTTGGGGTATTGTTTATGTGCCTATGGCAGGTGTAAGGAAAAAGCATCGCCGTTGGCATCAGATTAAGCTGTATCTGGAGGTGAAAAGAGTGCATTATGACTACATACAATCAGAAGAGTATGGTGCTGTTGAGCGCCTTACAAGGATGTATGTGGAGAATGGTTATAAAACGATTGTGGTTGTTGGTGGTGACATGGCCATCAACGATGCAATCAACGGTATTATGACCTCCTCTGTCGAAAACCTGAGCGAGATATCATTTGGCATTATTGCGAATGGAATTGGAAATGACTTTGCTGACTTCTGGGGATTGGATGTTGATGACTACAAGGGTGCTATAGATTGTTTGATAAAAGGTAAACGCCGTCGTATTGACATCGGTTATTGTACATATATGGATAATGAGGTCGTTCAGAAGCGCTATTTCCTGATGGCCGTGAACATTGGCCTTGGTGCCAAGGCTATTGAAATATCAGATGAATGTAAGCGTTATTGGGGTAAGCGAAATCCTACCTATATTATAAGCCTATTTCGTCTTTTCTTGCGCCGTAAGCTCTATAAGATACATCTTAAGGTTAATGATGAGATTGTCAATGAGCGCCTGATGACTGTATGTGTCGGTAATTCGCGTGGATATGGACTTACTCCGAGCGCGGTTCCTTATAATGGTTGGTTGGACGTTTCTATTGTATACCGTCCTGAATTAAGGCAAATGGTAAGTGGATTATGGATGCTACTACGCGGACGTATTCTAAACCATAAGCAGGTGAAGCCCTATCGTACAAAGCGCGTCACTATATATGATGCGGAAGGTGCCAGCATCTGCGTTGATGGACGTACATTGGAATATAACTGCCCCTTGGAAATATCCCTAATGCCTGAGTTTCTGAATTTTATAGTTCCAGATAAGTAAGGAACATACATGTTTCTTGCTTATCTGGCTACATACTGTTTTGTTGATAAGTTTCTGTGGTCGGGAGCATCATCAAGCTCCCCAGTTCTCTCGGTCAAGACTACGATAACCAATAGCCTCTGCTATGTGTAGGGACTGTACTTTCTCACTGCCGTCAAGGTCGGCGATGGTTCGGGCTACCTTGAGTATTCGGTCATAAGCTCTGGCCGACAGATTAAGCTGTTCCATTGCGGTTTGCAGTAAAGCTTTACCTCGTTCATCAGGTTGCGCATAGCTTTGTAGCTGGCGTGGTGTCATCTGCGCATTGCTATGTATGCCTGGTTCGTTTGCAAAGCGTCGTTCCTGTATCTGTCGGGCACGCATTACTCTCTCGCGGATGGCAGCACTACTTTCCGAAGCTGTGCTCTTGGTCAGTTCGTCAAAGGGAACAGGAGTTATCTCTACCTGTATGTCAATGCGGTCGAGTAGAGGACCGCTAATCTTATTAAGGTATTTCTGTACTTGTGCAGGGCTACATACACAGGGCTTTGTCGGATGGTTGTAATATCCACATGGACAAGGGTTCATGGAAGCCACCATCATGAAGTTTGCTGGATAGTCTATGCTATACTTGGCACGTGCTATTGTAATGTGTCTATCTTCAAGCGGTTGGCGAAGCATTTCCAATACACTTCTGTTGAACTCGGGTAGTTCGTCACAGAAGAGCACCCCGTTATGCGCAAGGCTTATCTCGCCTGGTTGTGGGTTGCTTCCTCCTCCTACCAATGCCACGGATGAGATTGTATGATGAGGGCTACGGAAAGGGCGCACGGCTACCAACGAAGCATCTTTTCCTAATCGGCCAGCTACAGAATGTATCTTGGTAGTCTCCAGGCTCTCCGATAGCGACAGAGGGGGGAGTATCGATGGAAGGCGTTTGGCCATCATTGACTTTCCTGAGCCTGGTGGGCCTATAAGTATGATATTATGCGAGCCGGCAGCAGCCACCTCAAAAGCACGTTTTACGTTCTCTTGTCCTTTGACATCCGAGAAGTCAAACTCGAAGCTATCCTGATGGGCATAGAATTCTTCACGGGTATTGACAATGGTTGGTTCCAGTGTGTCCTCACCATTGAGGAAACGTACGACCTGTACGATGTTGTCGACGCCATACACCTGCAGGTTATTGACCACAGCAGCCTCACGTGCATTCTGGTTAGGGAGGATAAACCCTTCGTACCCCAATTCACGCGCCTTGATGGCAATAGGCAAAGCTCCCTTGATAGGCATGAGATTTCCATCAAGCCCAAGTTCGCCCATGATGAGGTAACGCTGCAACTTCTCGGTGGCGACAATATCTCCAGCAGCCAATATGCCGATGGCTATGGGAAGATCATAGGCCGAGCCCTCCTTGCGTATGTCGGCCGGAGCCATATTGATGGTTATCTGGTTACGTGGAAACTTGTAGCCGGTGTTGAGCAACGCTGCACGTATGCGTTCATAGCTTTCCTTCACGGCTGTATCGGGCAAACCCACGAGAAAGAATTTGATTCCTCGCGATGTACTGACTTCAATTGTGACGATAGTCGCATCTACTCCCTGTACGGCGGCACCGAATACCTTGACCAGCATAGTTCTAGTAATTAGCTTTTTTACGTTCCCTAATGTTATCGGGCGTCTTCTTAGATTTCTTTTCAGGCTTCTTTAGCTCTGTCAGTTCATCAATCTTCTTGTCTAAAGCCTCGCCATAGAGGTCGATGGCTTGTATGCGACGTTGAGGGTTGAGCAGCATGTTGGTCGGCAAACGATTGATATGCATGCGTTGCACAATGCCGCTATTCCATCCCTTCAGGTCATTGGCTTGTCGCCATGTAACAGAGTCCTCTTCAATAGCCTGCTTCCAGGCCACACTGTCAATGTCTAATGATACGCTGAGGATATCGAAGTTATGTTTTTTGTACTTTTCCTTGATGTTGATGAGTTCTCTTTGACGCTGGCGGCTTTCCTTGTCCCATGATGCCCAGAAGGTGATGAGCAGATAGGTATCCTTGTAGTCGGCAGTGTTCACATTCTTCCCTTCAATGTCCTTTACGTTGTAGTTGGCCACCACACTGTTCTTAACAAGCGGTTTGTGGGTACTTAGCGAGCGTTGCAACTGGTCGATGTAATTATTATCTTGTAAGCTCCCACTCATAGAGCCTATGAGATCCTTTATTTCTGCCGTATTGGGTGAGGGCACATTGACGAAATATTCACGCAACAGATGTATGCTTGCCTCCGCATAGGGGTTGGCACGGATGAATGAATCTGCTATTTGTGCTATTTCTTCAACATCCTCTATACTGTCAGTCTGCTGATAGAAGCTTTGCAACAATGCATTTTGCACGCCTCCAACAATACGTATATGCCCCATTGCCGCAGTATCTCCTTGCATTACAACAGACAATCCCTTATCGGCAAAAAGCATTTCGCGATGATGATTGGGGAATAGCACCCACAGAGGCACCACGGTATCTATATCCATCGTATGATGGAATGCTCCGTTCGTGGCAATAATCATATCGATACGCTCATACAAGGCATCGGCACCGTAGATGTAAAGCGTATCTGAATACACCGAATCAGCATGCCAGATAGTGTCTCCCGACAACTTCTGTACATTGCCCTCAAGCACAAAAGAAGGATTCGGTTGGTCTTTGCATGAACAAAGACAAAGCAACACCATCAGTATAGAGAACAGCCGTCTCATCTAACTCTCAATTTTCAATTTTCCATTTTCAATTTAAGAGCGATTCGCACGCTTACGCTCCAGCTCGTCGAGGATAATCTTGCGCATACGCATCGACTTGGGCGTAACCTCCACATACTCATCCTCCTTGATGTATTCGAGCGCCTCCTCCAGAGAGAAGATGATGGGCGGTACGATACGCGCCTTTTCGTCAGAGCCGCTGGCACGCATATTGGTGAGCTTTTTGCTCTTGGTGACGTTGATGACAAGGTCATTGTCATGCACGTGCTCACCCACAACCTGTCCGGCATATACCTCGTCCTGCGGGAAGATGAAGAACTTGCCGCGGTCCTGCAGCTTGTCGATAGCGTAGGCAAAGGCCGTACCCGACTCCATGGCAATCATAGAACCATTGCTGCGGCGGTCGATATCGCCCTTGTAGGGCTCGTAGCCCTTGAAGCGATGGGCCATGATGGCTTCGCCAGCCGAGGCGGTAAGCACATTGGTGCGCAGGCCGATGATGCCTCGTGAGGGGATGTTGAAGGCGATGTTCACACGGTCGCCTTGTGTCTCCATCGAGGTGAGCTCACCCTTGCGGCGGGTCACCATATCGATCATCTTGCTTGAGTACTCTTCGGGGACGCTGATGGTGAGTTCCTCTATAGGCTCGCACTTCTGTCCGTCAATCTCCTTATAGATTACTTGCGGCTGGCCCACCTGCAACTCGTAGCCCTCGCGACGCATGGTCTCGATGAGTACAGAGAGGTGCAGCACGCCACGGCCATAGACAATCCACTTGTCGCTATCCTCCTCCTTCACCACACGCAGAGCCAGGTTCTTGTCGAGCTCCTTCATCAAGCGGTCGTGGATATGGCGCGAGGTAACAAACTTACCCTCCTTGCCGAAGAAGGGCGAGTCGTTGATGGCAAAGAGCATGCTCATCGTAGGCTCATCGATAGCGATGGTAGGCAGCGGCTCGGGATTCTCGGCATCGCATACGGTGTCGCCAATCTCAAAGTTGTCCAAGCCCACGATAGCGCATATATCGCCCGAGCTCACCGCATCGGTACGCTTGCGTTCCAGCCCCTCGAAGGTATGCAGTTCCTTGATCTTGGCCTTCTCGGTCGAGCCGTTTCTGTGGGCCAATGTGATGGTCATACCCTCCTTCAGTGTACCACGGTGCACGCGGCCCACAGCCACACGGCCCGTGTATGAAGAGTAGTCGAGCGAGGTGATGAGCATCTGCGGTGTACCCTCCAGGCGCTCAGGGCCGGGGATATGCTCCAGGATAACGTCGAGCAGGTAGTTGATGTTGTCGGTCGGAGTCTTCCAGTCGGCACCCATCCAGTTGTTCTTGGCCGAGCCGTATACCACGGGGAAGTCAAGCTGGTCCTCCGTAGCCTCGAGGGCAAACATCAGGTCGAATACCATCTCATACACCTCCTCGGGGCGGCAGTTGGGCTTGTCCACCTTGTTGACTACCACCACAGGCTTGAGGCCTATCTGCAATGCCTTCTGCAGCACGAAGCGTGTCTGTGGCATCGGACCCTCAAAAGCATCCACGAGAAGGATGCAGCCGTCAGCCATATTGAGCACGCGCTCCACCTCACCGCCAAAGTCCGAGTGACCCGGCGTGTCAATAATATTTATCTTAGTCCCTTTATAGTTGATTGATACGTTCTTGGAGAGAATCGTTATTCCTCGCTCACGTTCCAAGTCATTGTTGTCGAGTACCAACTCACCACCGTTCTGGTTCTCACGAAACAGGTTTCCGGCGAGCATCATCTTGTCGACCAACGTCGTCTTACCGTGGTCTACGTGCGCAATAATGGCAATGTTTCTGATGTCCTGCATATATAGTATACTAAATATTCTGCAAAATTAGTGCAAGGCGAGCGAAAATACAAGTTTACTTGTAATTTTCCGAGCCGCAGCCTAATTTCTGTTTACGGAGTAGACTAAAATTTCTCGGAGAAACCGAGCCTCCGGTTTTATTCTGACTTATACGAGAGGATGTGGATGGTGACGCCTATGGCGATGGCTATCATGAGGCATTTGAGCCAGATGGGGTGGAGGATGTAGGCGCAAAAGAGGAGTGAGAGCCACAGCATGGTGAGGATGTATGCTTTGACGCGGCGGGGTATCATCCTGTGCTCACGGAAGTTGCGGATGTAGGGACCCAGCTTGGGATGACTCATCAGCCAGTCGTACATACGCGATGAGCCGCGGTAGTAGCAGAAGGCGGTGAGTAGTAGCAGTGGAGTAGTGGGCAACACGGGCAGGAAGATACCGATGATACCCAAGATGAGGCTTAAGGTTCCGAGGAGGAGATAGAGGAGCTTCATGGAGTCAAAAATGAAAAGTGAAGAATTAAGAGTGAGAAGTTGCCTATTCTTTACTTTTCACTCTTAACTCTTCACTCGTTCTTACATGTCATAATCCAGTCCGTCGCCACCGGTGCTGTATTCGGGCGACATGCCTTCGTCCATTCTGCGTGGCTTCTTGGCACGCATGTTGCCGAAGCTATAGGTGAGTGTGGCGCCGATGCTGCGTCCGCCTCGGAAATTGCTGCTGTCCTGGTAGAAGTTGTCGCCCCACTTTACGGAGTGGAAGCGGCGTGAGTTGAGCAGGTCGCGCCCGTTGAGTGAGAAACTCCATTTGCCACCGGCAAACTGTTTGCGTATGCCGGCATCAAGTCCGTAGTTGGGGGCGCGGTATCCCTGGGCGATGACACTCTTGGCATTGTACATGCCGGTGAGCTGCAGTGACCATGCCTTGGGGAGTCCCATGCTGGCCATCATGCGGAGGTTCCAGGAGAAGTCCTCGCTGGCGTCGCCGTGGAGGTTTTCGCCGTTGGGCATGATGAAGTCGAAGGCTTCGAGTTTGTAGTAGTACATGTTGAGTGTGGTGGTGAGGTCGAGCTTACCGAAGAGGCGGTTCTTGCCCACAATCTCAATACCTGACGAGAGCGACTGTGCGACATTGTCGGAGGTGCTGTACATGATACCGTCCTGCATGTAGGAGATACGCTGCATGATGTCGTCGGTGGTGCGATAGTAGGCCGATACGGAGAGCATGTGGTTTTCCCACGACTTGAGGTAGTTGAACTCGAAGGCGTTTGAGTACTCGGGCTTCAACAGGGGGTTACCGAACGAGATGTTGGTGGAGTCGGTGATGTTTTGAAACGAGTTGAGCTGGCCTCCCCACGGACGACGCACGCGCTTGGTGTAGTTCACCTGTAGTTCATTGTCGTTGGGCAATTGATAGGAGAGGAACACGCTGGGAAAGAGCTGGAAGACGGGCTTCATGCTCTCGGGATGTGTCACGAGCTCTCCATTGATCTTGTGATGCGAGTCGGTAAAGACTTTGTAGTACTCGCCGCGCAGGCCTACTTGGTAGCCGAAGTTCTTCCATAGTTTGCCTGAGTAGGTGGCGTAGAGGGCGTGCAGGTCGCGGTTGTAGGTGAAGCGGTTGTAGAGGCTCTCGATCTCCTGCTGCTTGTCGGGGTCGGAGAAGGTGCTCACAGGGCTGTTCTCACGGGTGAAGGTTCCGCGGTAGCCTGCCTGTAGCTTGTGGTTGTCGTTGAAGGCGTTCTCGTAGTCGAGCTGCAGCTCGTAGTCTACGTTGTCCATTGTGCTTTCTTGCAGCTGGTAAGAGTATAGGTCGGGACGATGAGCGGATGATGTGGCAGGCTGCACGAAGTGTGTGGTCTGCTCATATACGTTGCTGCCGCTGTTGCCCCATGAGTGACGCGAAGCGGTAAAGTCGAGCCAGTGTGTGGTACTCCACTCGTGCTTGTAGCCGAGGCTGAGGTTATACATGAGCATGTCACCTGTGCTCATGGTGCTGCGGGCACGAGTGAAATCGACATTCTCACCCACCATAGTGCCTCGACCGGAAGTGTAGTCGATAGTATTGGTGCGTTCATTGTTTCCCATCATCCCCATGAGGTCGAATGAGATATGGTCCTTCTGTGTGGGGTGCCAGGTGAGGCCTGCACGGGCAAACACGTTGCCGCCCTTCATGTTGCCATGTCCAAACTGGTCGAGGTAGGTGGTGTCTGTGCCGAGGTAGTTCTCGCGGTAGCTGGTGTTCTCGTTCATGTGACGGCGCTCGCGGTAGCTCACGTTGGCATATGCGTCAAGTACGCCGCTGCTGTAGTTGATGTTGGCACTGGCATTGTAGCCGCCAAACTCGGTGTCGTACATGTTAGCACCAGCTTGTGCGCTGCCATAGTAGCCGGCCTTGCGGTCGCGCTTGAGCACGATGTTGATGATGCCCACGGTGCCTTCGGGGCTGTACTTGGCCGAAGGGTTGGTGATTACCTCGATGCGTTCGATGCTCTCGGCAGGCATCTGCTCCAGGATATCGCCCTGATTGTCGGCAGTGAGTCCTTGTGCCTTACCATTGATCCATACGGTGACGCTCTCTGATCCACGCAGCGATACGGTACCTTCGGTGTCGACCTCCACGGAGGGAATGTTCTGCAGGATGTCTGATGCTGAACCGCCTGTGGCTGCGATGGCCTGGTCTACGTTAAACACCTTCTTGTCGATCTCGAACTTCATCTGCGAGCGTATGCCGGTGACCTCTACCTCCTTGAGCACCTTGCTGTCCTCGTCCAGGGCTATCTGCTTGAAGTTGGCATTCTTTGCCGAGGTGGTGAGGGTGAATTCGCGGGTTGCGTTCTGGTAGCCGATGTAGGAGACGGTGAGCACGTAGGTACCATACTCGAGGCCGTCGATACGGAAGGCACCGTCCATGTCTGTGATGGCTCCGCCAGCCATGTTGTCGCTTCCCTTGGGGCTTACCACTACGTTAACGAACTCGATGGCCTCCGCTGTGGCCTTGTCTACAATCTTGCCTCTCACGCTGCCTTGAGCCATTACTGCTGCAAGGGGGACGAGCATGCATACGAGAGATAGAAGAAACTTCTTTGTCATGTCGGTCTTTATCTTTTTTACTTAAATATTTTCACGCCTTTTTTTAAAAATCTTGCAAAATTACTCATTATTAGACTATCGAGAGATAGGGAGGTTTAAATTTTTAGCGTTTTTTATGTTTTGCAGGGGCATATTACGTTTTTGCTTGCTGTATGGCTGCTTATTCGCTCGTTTTTTGTACCTTTGCGGTTGACTAACCGATTTGTCTATGAACAACAAGAAACGTATATTGGTGCTCAACGGACCCAACCTTAATCTTTTGGGCAAGCGCGAGCCCGGTATCTATGGCAATGACTCGATGGAGAGCTTCCTAGCCCATCTGAGGGAAAGTTTCCCGGAGGTGGAGGTGGAGTACTACCAGTCGAATGTTGAGGGCGAGCTCATCAACAAGCTTCACGAGGTGGGCTTCACCTACGATGGGGTGGCACTGAATGCTGGGGCCTATACTCACACCTCGGTTGCCATACACGATGCCATCAAGGCCATAGAGGCTCCGGTGGTGGAGGTGCACATATCCAACGTGTACCAGCGTGAGACGTACCGCCACACGTCGCTCATCACAGGAGCTTGCGTGGGGGTTATCGGTGGGTTTGGGCTGAACTCGTATAAACTGGCCATAGAGGCTTTGCTCGCACTATGACGGAAGCTATTGATGCCTACATATTGGCCCACATGGATGAGGAGAGCGACTACCTGAAGGCGCTCTATCGGCAGACACATGTGAAGCTCATCAATCCCCGAATGACATCGGGCCACCTGCAGGGACGTCTGCTGAAGATGCTGGTGCAGATGATACGCCCCCGACGGGTGCTTGAGATTGGTACCTTTACGGGATATTCGGCGCTCTGTATGGCCGAAGGCCTTGAGGAGGGTGCTCTGCTGCATACCTACGAGATTGACGATGAGCTGGAGGACTTCACACGCCCTTGGATAGAGGGCTCGCCCTATGGCGACAAGGTGTGCTTCCACATAGGGAATGCGTTGGAGGAGGTGCCCGGGCTGGGTGAGACCTTCGACCTCGTGTTTATGGATGGCGACAAGCGCCAGTATATGGAGTACTACGAGATGGTGATGACTCACACCTCGGAGCATGCCATCATCCTTGCCGACAATACGCTTTGGGATGGGCATGTGGTGGACAAGGCCTACCTTGCCGATCGCCAGACGGCTGCCATCAACGAGTTTAACGCCTTTGTGGCGGCCGATAAGAGGGTGGAGAAGCTTATACTCCCCTTGCGCGACGGACTGACCATGATAAGGAAACGATAACTGTGGTGTCTCCCATAGGGAAGGCTTAGGCAAGCCTTGATAGATAGCGAATAGTAATAAATAGAACAGTAAATATATATTATGGAATCAACCAGACAAAGTAAGATTGCTCGCCTCATACAGAAGGAGCTGAGCGAGATATTTCTGCTGCAGGCCAAGTCGATGAACGGCGTGCTTATATCGGTAACGGCTGCACGCATCAGCCCCGACCTCAGCATCGCAAGGGTGTATATCAGCGTGTTCCCCTCGAACCGCGGCGACGAGATTGTGAAGAACCTCAACGGCAATGTCCGTTCCATCCGCTTCGAGCTGGGCAATCGCCTGCGCCATCAGTTGCGTATTATCCCCGAGCTGAAATTCTTCATCGACGACTCGCTCGATTATCTGGAGCGCATTGACGAACTGCTCAAGTAGGGCTTACCTCTATACCATCTCCTCTGTTGCCGATGAACTTTCCGTTCTACATAGCGAAGCGTTACCTCTTCTCCAAGAAGTCGCATAATGCCATCAACATCATCTCGGGCATCTCTGTCTGTGGCGTGGCATTGGCTACATTGGCCTTGGTGTGCACGCTGTCGGTGTTCAACGGCTTTCACGACCTCATAGCCAGTTTCTTTACTCACTTTGACCCCGACCTCAAGGTGGAGGCGACGAAGGGAAAGACCTTCGTGCCCGACTCCGCTTTCGTGGCCTCCATAGAGGATGTTCCCGGGGTGGAGGTCGTGAGCATGACTTTGGAGGATGACGCTATGGCCAAGTACAAGGACCAGCAGGCAATGGTCACCATCAAGGGTGTCGACGACAACTTCCAGGCACTCACCCACATCGAGGAGGTGCTGTATGGCAACCCCGAGTTCAAGCTCTACGACCCGATTGCCGATTATGGAATCATGGGCATACGGCTCATGCAGCTGCTGGGTACCGGCATTCAGCCCTTCGACCCCATCGAGGTGTATGCCCCCCGCAGGGATGGGAGGGTCAACATGTCGAACCCCATGGCCAACTTCCGCCGCGAGATACTCTACTCTCCCGGTACGGTGTTCAATATCAATGATGCCCGATATGCCACCTCCTACATCATCACATCCATGGACTATGCCCGCCGCCTGTTTGGTTACACGGCAGAGGTCAGCGCCATCGAGCTGCGCCTCCAGCCCGATGCCGATGTAGGGCAGGTCAAGCGTGCCGTAGCCTCGGTCGTGGGCGACGCATTCACCGTGAAGGACCATTATGAGCAGCAGGCTGCAACGTTCAAGGTGGTAGAGATAGAGAAGTTCATCTCCTACCTCTTCCTCTGCTTCATTCTCATGGTGGCCTGCTTCAACATCATCAGCTCGGTATCCATGCTCATCCTCGACAAGCGCGACAATGCAGACACGCTACGCAGCCTCGGGGCCACTGAAGGGCTCATTTCACGAATATTCATCTATGAAGGCAACTTCATTGCACTCATCGGTGCCTTCGTAGGGCTCGTGCTTGGCATCATACTCTGCCTGCTGCAGCAGCAGTTCGGTATCATTGGCTTGGGTGGCGATGGGCAGTTCGTGGTCGATGCCTACCCCGTGAGGGTCGAGTTCCAGGATATTGTCCTCGTATTCTTCTCCGTACTCGTGGTGAGCGCACTCTCCGTATGGCTCCCCATACGCCTGCTCAACCGCTATTTCTCCAAGAAGGAGGATTGAGAGTCCCATTCATCCGTCTATAGAAACAGCAACGAGGGCGTGTCATGAACGATTGACACACCCTCGCTATATGATAAGATACTGGCTGTTACAGTTGCTCGCGTATCTTTGCTGCTATCTCCTCAAACTCCTCGGGAGTGAACGATAGCTTGGGATTGCTGAACAGCATATCGCTCTCCTTCTGCAGAGGGATGAGGTGGATGTGCGTGTGGGGAACCTCCATGCCCAGCACCGCCATGCCGATGCGCTGGCATGGGAAGGCTGCTTTCTGTGCCTTGGCAATCCTCTTGGCAAAGAGGTGCAGGCCAGCCAGCTCGTCGTCCTCAAGGTCGAAGATATAGTCGACCTCGCGCTTGGGGATTACAAGCGTATGACCCTTGACCATAGGGTTGATGTCAAGGAAAGCGAAGAATCTGTCGTCTTCGGCCACTTTGTAGCAGGGAATCTCACCAGCTACTATTCTGCTGAATATACTTGCCATAGCCTTATGCGATACTGATGCTTAATACCTCGAGGCTAATCATGCCACCGGGAGTCTTGATATCGGCAATGTCACCGGGTTTCTTGCCAAGCAAGCCCTGTGCGATGGGAGTGTTGACAGAGATTTTCCCAGCTTTGAGGTTGGCCTCACTCTCGGGGACGAGAGCGTAGCACATCTTCATGCCTGTCTTTGTGTTTCTCAGCTCCACCTTGGTGAGTACCTGTACGGTATCGGTTTTGAGCTTGCTGGTGTCGATAATGCGTGCTTCGCTGATGGTCAGCTTCAGTTGGTTGATTTTCATCTCAAGCATGCCCTGTGCCTCCTTGGCAGCATCGTACTCGGCATTCTCCGAGAGGTCACCCTTGTCGCGTGCCTCTGCTATCTGGCGAGAGATCTCGGGGCGCTTTACACTTTCCAACTCTCTGAGTTCGGCTACCAGTTGGTCGTAGCCTTCTTGTGACATGTATGCCATAATATTGTCCTTTATATGTTAGATTTATACTTTTTTATCACTTGCGCAACATGGATGCCCTTTTCGCGGGAGCGAAACAAAAAAGAATCCCGGCACTTCCATGCCGGAACCCTTATGGTCATCTATGTGTTTGCAAAGGTAGGAATCTTTTTTGACTTAAACTACAAAAAGAATCAAAAAAAGCATTGTTTTATGTTTTTGTAACCCTTCTTCTAGTAAAACAGGCATACAGACAGAATTTTATGCGCAGTTACATTTTTCTGGAACGCAACTAAATTTCTTTTCTTCATGTCATTAGTGGGCAGCTGTGTCTTTATATATAATTAGGAGGCGACCCTCACGGGCGGCCTCCTAGTTTTTATTAAGGTCTCAAAAATTATAATAATGATTGGGTAATATCTATTTCTTCTTAGGCTCACGGTTCAGCCTATACACCACATGCAGCATGGCATAGCGCGGCACGGTGTTGTACCATGTCTCGATACGACCTTGAGCATTGAGCGTGCGGCGCACGGTAGAGAGCTGGCCAAGGATATCGAAGCCATCAAGCATGAAGATAAGGTTGCCGTGCATGAGCGAGGCGTTGGCTAGGCGTGTGTTCCATACCAGGTCGTTGGTGTTCATGGCACGGTCTTCGTAACCACGGCGGCTATACATGGTGAGGTCGGTGCTCAGAGAGCAGTTCCACGGCAGGATAAGCTGAGCATTCAGTCCGTAGTTGAAGTCGGTCACGTTGATGGTGGTAAAGTCGGTGCGCGGACTTGTGGCGTGAGTCCAGCGTGCATCGCCACGGAAGCCTACGCTGTGGCTCTTCCACTTGTAGCTGAGCGAGAGGCTTTCACTGAGGGAGAGGTTGCGCACCTCGCTACGTGTACTCACGGTGGCTCCGGCCAATGACAGGTAGTCTACGCTATTGACAAACGAGGCATCAGTGTTGGTGGTGATGAACAGGCGCTGCTTCTCGTCGAGTGCTTGGGTAAAGTGGAATGCTGCTCCTGCATCCCAATTACCGTTGATGTTTTTGGGGCGATAGGTGCGTATGCCTGTTTGCGGTTCATAAGTCATGGCTTCGGCCACAGCATTCTCGATGAGATTGTAGCGTGCTGTCACCCGCATACTGCGTGAGATTTCTCTCTTGCTCCAGTAACGACTGAAATCCACGCTATGCCGACGTGTCTGCTTCAGAGTAGGATTGCCGTAGCGTACGATAAGTGGATTATTGTCATCGACCACATCGAGCAGTCTCACAAGTGACGGTTCGTTATAGTCCATACGATATGAGAGATTAAAATCATCGAATCCAAAACGTACGTAGGGCTCAAACACTATCGTTTGGCGTTTCATGGTAGTGTCCAGACTGCCACGCGCATAGTCCAAGCGGTCGGTCTGCATACGTAGGGTGGGAGTAAAGCCGATATTCCGTTGCTTCCCAAACAATCGGAAGAATTGTGTTATGTCTACCTCTATCTTATGAATATCGCTGTTGGCTACAGAGTTGTAGCTATTCTGATAGTCAAGACATTGCTGCAACGAATCGCGTGTTGAGGGCAGTGTGCCCAGTGCATGGCTGCCGCCACTCCATTCCGCGAAGCGGTCGAGACGGTATAGTTTGTAGTTGCCCGATGAATGATGCTTGCGGTAGCTGTAACCGGGTGTCACGTGCAGAGATTTACCCTTGTATCGATAGCTTGCCGATGCACCATATTCATAGTTCAGCGATGGCATTGTCGCATAACGGTTCTGATACACGTCATTACCCTCCATGCTGTTCCCGTATCGCAAATCATAGTGTGCAAACTGTTCTCCTCCAGTCCTATTAAACTTACCGTTAACAGCTACATTCACATAGTCTGGTGTGTTGGGGATGCGAATCATCGCATTGGCATTGACCTTTGCCGACAGATTTCTGTTCCACCCTTCACCAACATTTGTGACGCGGTTTACCAACGACTCCTCCAATCGCTGACTGCCCATGCCAGCAAACAGGCTGTCAATCGTAGCACCGCGATAGCTGTCCATCGGATTGGCCGAGAAAGAGGCATATAGCTGTTCCACGCGGTTGCTGCCATCGGTATACTCTATTCGTGGCGAGACGTTTCCATACCAATTATCATATTTCAGTTGCAAGTCATGGTCACTGCTTACCTTGAAACGGTCGGTACGTCCATTGCTTTTGTTGCGCCAATATGCATTGTCGGAAGCAATGAAATAATCTCCCGAGCCGACACTCTCATTGACAATATCCTCATACGTCAGCTTTACGTTGCTTGTCAGTTTCCATTTGTCGTCGAGGTCCTTGAGCAGCAGTTCGGCACCGCCATACTGCATATCGGTCAGTCCCGATGCCTGCCACGCAGGGTTCCAATTGCCCGAGGTACCCGGTGAGCGTGTATCATTCGTGTTGTTGAAGTTGCCGAACAATGCAAGGCGCGACACATCGGAGAAGCGCAGTCCGAACACGCGTCCCAAGTAGCGGTCGTCCGTACCATAAGCAGCCTCGGCATTGGCTATCCAACCCACCGAATACTCTCGTTTCAAGTTCACATCCATCACTAACGGATACTCTTTTAATGAATCCACGCCAGTAATATAAGCATGTTCGGGCGTGCGTTCATACACCTTTACCTTGTTTACCATATAGGCCGGCAAGTTCTCCAAGGCCACACGCGGGTCTCCACGGAAAAAGTCCTCGCCATTCACCAGCAAGCTGCTTACGAAGCGTCCATTCACCATGATGCGACCACCGTCGAGCTGCACGCCAGGCAATTGGCGGATGAGTCCGTCGAGCATACTGCCCTGAGCCAGTTGGAACTCCGAGGCGTTGAACACCAGTGTGTCTTTGCCTGCTACCATGCGTATCTTCGTGGCCTCCACGGTGACCTCATCAAGTAGTATGTTGTCGCGGCGTAGCAGCAACACGTCGCCCAAATAGCGAGAATTGTTGCGTTTGCCTTGGATATGTAGGTCCATATATTGGGTAGTATACCCCGGATGCATAAAGCGCAGGATAAGCCTGTCGTGCCGTAGCTCCTTCAGGCTGATGAAGAGATTCACCTTTCTATTATTGACGAGAGCCAAGTTGTCGGCACTCAACGATTTCTTCTCTGCCAGCACAACGCTGTCCGTCGTCATCACTTCGACGGTAGCATCGCTTATATACATGCGCGAACTTATATCCTTGACTTTACCCGACAAGTAAAAACGCTCCCACTGAGCATATAGCGTACCGATGGGTGCTACCGATAGCAGCATCATCACTGCCCATACCTTGAAAGTTTGCTTCATCGTATTTTCCTCCTTTGCTTTTATTAGTTATTTCTGTCGGCAAAGGAACACAAATAGCGATAGTGAGGCAAAGATTTAGCGTGACATTTGCGTGACGTGGGCGTGACATTTGCGTGACATTTGCGTGACATGAAGGATTCAGGCTTATTTAATGGTTCTCCGATGAAATCGGCGTTTTTTGAGCCCATTGTCCCTTGCTGACCCCTCTCTATTGGCGAAAGTTCATAAATCGGTTGGCTTTGGCAGCGCTTACACACTGCAACGATACCGAAAACTTAAGAAATTGGGAATAGCAAAAAAAATCACGCAAATTCCAGTACTTCCTTGTCAGTACTACAGTACTGAGCCGTAAGTACTCGAGTACTTGGCCTTAAGTACTGCAGTACTTGCAAGAAAGTACTGATAGTTACGTTTTTTTAACTTGGTTAACGTTGAGGTCATCGGTATCGTTGCAGCTCAGCACTGCCAATAAAAGCTTTGCTTTAAGGGAGGGCCTTTGCCAATATAAAGCTATGCTTTAAGATAGCTTGCTAGCTCGACATAACTCAAATAAATTTGGTTCTGCTCTCGCTACGCTGCGCCATTGCCAACCGATTTATGAACTTTTGCCAATAGGGGACACTTAAAAAAGTATCAAGAGCAGGTTACGTATTGTTGAATACATGTATTTATTCCTTTTCACCGAATATTACCTCATAGAGGTCGGTGGGTAGTTTCTTGCGGATACGCTCTTTGCGCTTGCGAATGGTGGTGGGAGTAGTGTGGCCGATGTAGGCAATGACATTGTTGCTGTAGCCCAGATAGGTGCAGAAGCAGCATACCAGCTCCTGATCATTCAGCTCAAGCCCCTCGTGCAGCGTGCTGCAAGCCTCCTTGAAGGAGTCGAAGAGCGTGCTCTCCACATCACGAGTAGCCTCGTAAGCCATATCGTAGAGTTCCTTCTCCTTAATCTGCATGGCGTTAAGTTCCTCATAGCTGGTGGTATTCTCAAAGGCACGGCGACCATCGGCAAGCGAGCGGCGCAGTATCAGTGTCTCGGGAAGGGAAAAGGTCTCCTTGTCCTCCTCCTCTTCTGTAGTCATTGTCGTGGGGCTGGGAAGTGGCGACTGCGGCTCCTCACGGACAAGGTGTCGGCGACGATAATGCTTGCGATAGTACCCTATGGCAAAGGGAGATAGGAGAATCAGCAACAGGAGTATGCGATAGATACGCTGGTGCCGTTTCTGCGCCTTGAACTGAGGGTCGCGTTTCTGAGCCTCTGAAGCTCGCAGATCCTCTTTTACCTCAGGTTTGCCATTGGCAATGACATTATTCTTCAACTCATCTTTCAGCTCATCCATCGTCTGTATCTCATAAAGCTTACCATCGCGTACTTTAAAGAAGAATTGCTTGTAATGCTCAGCAGAGTCGCGCACACCCAATTCTTTGTATGCTTGCCACAGGACATGACCACAGATATAGTCAATAGAAGGATGGTTATGGGGAAGCCGCAAGGCTAATTTAGCATAGTAGATGGCTGAGTCGCGCTCTTCAATATGCCATAGATCATCAGCTTTGTCCGCCAGATTCAGTACATAGAAGGGATGATTTTCTGGTGTCAGTGCAATACACTGGTTCAGGTATTGCAGTGCCACGCCATAGTTGTGCTTCTGATGTGCTTCGATCCAGCGCATGTTGTGTAAGGCTACAATACGTAACGTATCGTTGGAGTCGTCACGAACCACCACATTGGCATAGTGATAGATAGCTTGGTTGTATATTTCCAGACTCCTTTGTTTGTTTTGTTTATTGTTCTTGTCAGCGTCCTTAATCTTTCCTGCTTGCCTGCACAGTTCATGTGCCTGCAAGAGCTCTTCTTTTATGGATAACGGCTCTTCGGCTTTCGCCGCTTGTTCTGTCACTATTTGTTGAGTTTGCCCTGACCGATTGCACGACGTGAATGCGAGAGCAACGATAGTCAGCAGGGAATAGATGAATGTTTTCATAGTGCAATGCATATATTCAGTGGTTACATATATAATGTGTTCGTCTGTTGCAAAGATAAGGCTTTTACAACAGACGAACACAAAAACGGGCGTGAAAAAAGCGTGACATGAGCGTGACAAATGCGTGACATTGGCCACACGTAGCGTGACATCGACGAGCTTCTACAACAAAAATACCCCGATGAAATGGGCGTTTTTAGTAGAAATGGCATACAGGGCCATGCCCGTTGCCTATCTTGTAGGCAGCACCATGGATGATGGCATTGTTGATGTATGCTTTGGCTGCGCGAGCAGCTTCGGTAAGCGGGAGCCCCTTGGCCAGTTGGGCAGCAAAGGCACTTGAGAGGGTGCAACCTGTACCGTGGGTATTGGGCGTGTCGACGCGGCGGGCACTGAGCTCTATCACCTCGCCTGTCTCATTGTTGTAGAAGATGTCGATGAGCTCGTCGTCCACCAGGTGACCTGCCTTGAGCAGTACCGATACACCGTACTGCCGGGCCAGGCGGCGGGCAGCAGCGGGGAGGTCGCCCTGCTTCTCGATAGGCTCGCCAAGCAGAATCTCGGCCTCGGGAATATTGGGGGTGATGACTCGCGCCAGTGGCATCAGGTCGCTCTTCAGCACGGCGATGGCGCTGTCCTCGATGAGCTTGTGCCCCGAGGTGGATACCATCACGGGGTCGAGCACCACATCCTTGATACCGTACTTGCGCAACAGACGCGCCACGCTATGCACCACTTCGGCTGAGTGGAGCATGCCTATCTTCACGCTGTCGGTGCCGATGTCGCTGAGCACGGCTTCGATCTGCCCTTCGAGGATGTCGATGGAGAGGCCTTCCACGGCATTTACGCCCAGCGTGTTCTGTGCGGTGATGGCGGTGATGGCCGATGTGGCAAAGCATCCGTTGGCCGAGATGCTCTTGATGTCGGCCTGTATGCCGGCGCCACCGCCCGAGTCGCTGCCGGCGATGGTGAGGACTCGGGGATAATTTTGAATTATGAATTTTGAATTATGATTCTCTCGCGCGACATCGGGTCTTTTCGTGCTTATAATCTCAGCCAGCTCTGCTGCTGCTTCGCGGGGCGAGGGAGCTGCCACGATGGCCGATACCACGGCTACGCCCTCTACTCCGTGGGCGATCACCTCACCCACGGTGTCTCTGTTCATGCCGCCGATGGCTACGCAGCGGTGGCGCGAGCAGCGCATCACCTCGTCTACACCGTCGAGGCCGAAGGGGGTGAGCGTGTCGGTCTTGGTGGGGGTGGCATACACGGGCGATATACCTATATAATCCACGTCGAGGGCATTGGCAGCGATGACCTCGTCCATCGTCTCCACCGAGAGGCCGATAATCTTGTTGCTTCCCAGCAACTTGCGGGCTGCGGCATAGGGCATATCGCTCTGCCCGATGTGTACACCATCGGCATCCACGGCGAGAGCCACGTCTACGCGGTCATTGATGATGAGGGGTATGCCGAGGGGAGTCAGCGCGGCTTTCAGCTCGCGGGCCAGCTGGATGAATTCGGCTGTGGAGCACTCCTTCTCGCGGAGCTGCACCATGGTGACACCGCCTGCAGCGGCTTCACGCACTATCCAAGCCATGTCACGACCACCCGAAAGGGGGCGGTCGGTGACAAGGTAAAGGGAGAGGTCAAAGGGTTTAACCATGAGTTGTGAGTTATGAATTATGAATTGTCAATTGTCAATTGTTTTCGCCTCCTATCATAAAGAACTCCAGCTCCAGGGCGCAGCCTTCGGCGAAGACGCGACGCATGAGTGCCTGCTTCTCGGGAGTGCAGTTCTCGGCCAGACGGTCGATGAGGTCTACTACATAGTTGGTAGCCTCATCCATCTCGGGCGAGCCGTAGGTCTGTATCCACTCCTTATAGGGATTGTCGGGAGTGATATGCTGTGCCACGAGGTACTTGCCCACCTCATTGTATACCCAGTAGCAGGGCAATACGGCTGCGAGCACTACGGGCACGTCCAGCGTGTCGGTATAGTGGCGCAGGAAACGGGTGTAGCGCAGCGTGGTGGCTACGGGGAGTGCCTCGCCATGGATGCCAAAGCGCTCGCTCAGCATAGCCTGCATGGCATTCTCGCTCTCCATACCCTCCTTGGCGGTAGCGCGGAAGAAGTCGCCCTCGGCCTTATCTGTCATCATATCGGCAACGGCGTAGAGGTCGCGTGAGTACTCCTTGAGGTATATCTTGTCTTGTTGCAGGTAGCGCACAAACTGCTCCTGCGGTAACGTGCCAGCCAGCATTTCCTGTATGAAGGCATACTGCTCGATGCTGCGCATGGTGTCGGCTACCGCCTCGAAGGCTGTGCTGCTCCACTTGGCGCGATGGTCGCCCGGTGTTGCTACTACCTGCTCGGCCAACTGCTCGGGAGTAATCTCGTACAGTGCATCCACGAAGTGGGTGAGCAGCGAACCGGGAGAGGATTTCTGCGCTACGGCACGTTCGCCGCATACGCCCATCATAGCCATGCCATGCAGGGCAGCCTCGAAGGCATCGGGGTTGACACCGGCAAAGGCGCCTACTACTGAGGTGGCAGTGCAACCCATCGCTGTGACGAGTGTCATCAGCGGAGAGCCATTGCCCACCGTCTCCACGCGGGAACCATCGGTGATGTAGTCGGTAGCACCACTGATGACTACGACGGCACCTGTCGTGCCTGCCAGCTGCTTGGCCGACTCCACGGCATCGTCGGAGCTCTGGCTGCTGTCTACGCCCTTGCTCTTGATGTCGGCATTCACGAGTGCCATAATCTCTGAGGCATTGCCACGGATGATGGTGGGGTGACACTCGCGGATAATCTGCCAGGCTGTCTCTGTGCGATAGGGGGTGGCTCCTGCACCTACCGGGTCGAGCACGATGGGCTTGCCCATGCGATGTGCAGCACGGCCAGCTGCCAGCATGCCGCGCACCCACTCGGCATCGAGCGTACCGATATTGATTACCAGGGCCGAGGCGATACCGACCATATCGTCCATCTCCTCCACGGCATGGGCCATTACGGGCGAAGCGCCCAAGGCAAGCAGGGCATTGGCCGAGAAGTTCATGGCCACGTAGTTGGTGATGTTGTGTACCAGCGGACTCTTTTCGCGCACCAGCGCGAGGTCTCTCTTCAGATTCTCTTTGTTCATTTTTTCTCCTTTTTTAAGAAGCTGTTTGGTTTTTTATCACAGATAAGTCCAAACATCTTCTTAGGTTTGACATTTAGTTTCGTAAATGCCGGTTCCTTGCTTGCGGAGCCGTGTACGGCATGGGCGAAAAAAGAGAGAAGACCTTATTCTCACGAGGGAATACGGTCTTCTCTTATACTATCAGCTTGTGCCTACACACCAAGTTCCGTTTTCCTCTCTGCAATTACGCCAGCAGGTTCAAAGGGTATAATCTCAGCCTGCCCTTGGACAAGCACCCCTAACATTGGGATCACCTCACATAACGCGGCGCGCTACGCGCTTGTTTAGTGATTCCGCGACAAAATTAGTGCAAGCCGAACGAAAAAGCAAGTAAAACTTGATTTTTCTGAGGCGCCGCCTAATTTCTGTACTTGTGGATGGTTTCTCTGATACCGCTTTGAAGGTCATACTGAGGAGCATATCCCAGTTCCTGCTTGAGGGGCTCTATATCGCACGTCCAGTTGCGCTGGCTGAGGATGCGGTATTTGTCGCTGTTGAGCGTGAAGGTTTGCCGGGTGAGCATCGACGCTGCATCACAAAGCAGCGCCGCTACTCTTCCAAGCCATAGCGGTACGGTGATGCGGCATACGAACGGGTTGCCCAACTCTTGGCGTACGATATTCCCGAAGTCGTGTGCGGTGTATACCTTGCCATCGGTGACAAAATAGGCTCGACGAGATACTCCTCGGTCAATGGCAAGGAAGACAGCCTCCACCAAGTCTTTCACGTAGACAAACGTAATCTCTTGTCTGCGGTAGCCAAGCGCCAGTTCCGTGTGGTGGCGTATGCCATCGATGAGTATCTGATAATCCTTATCGCGTGGGCCATAGACACCTGTAGGACGGAATATGACGTAGGGAAACCTCGCTTGCCGCATCATATACTCCTCGGCCATACGTTTGCTACGCCCATAATGGGTGTTGGGGTGGGGAGTATCGTCTTCACGGATAGGGTAGTAGGGTGGGGTCTCGCGGATGGGGCCATAGGTGCCAAGGCTGCTCATGAAGATGAATTGCCGGGGCACTATCCCAAGCGCTGTGAGCGTATCTATGAAGCGGCAGGTAGCCTCGTAGTTGATGGCATAGAAGTCATCATGATGGATACATTGGGTAGCACCGGCACAGTGGATGATTACATCCCAACAACCCTGCTTGCGGGCGAAATCCTGTAGTTGGTTCTGCAAGACAGATGAGCTGGTGTAGTCCAGTTCGATGAAGCGAATGCGATTATCAGTCAGGTATCTCCGACTGCTTGTAGGACGCACAGCTGCCCAGGTCTCATACCCTCGTAGCAATGCTTTCTCCACCATATGACTCCCGATGAAGCCCGATGCACCAGTTACTAGAATCTTCATTGTTCCCAATAGCCTTGATTGAGGAGCAAATATATTCTCCTTTTCTTATCAAATAAACAATTCTCTACAAAAAAAGGTTAACGAATAGCTCGATTATCAATAATAATCGTTACTTTAGCAACACGAAACCCTAAAAAGTATTAGCATATGGGAAAATCAGCCAAGAAAACTCATCAGCGTATGACTAAGCGCATGATGTTCGATGCACTCATCGACCTCTTCCAAGAGTATTCTGACCGCTCGCTCACCTATAGCCGCATCTGGAAGGAGCTGCGCCTCACCACGCATCCACAGAAGATGCTGTGTGGCGATATCATAGGCGACCTGCTCATCGACGGTACACTCGTGGAGACCTCCAACGGGCATTTCCGCCTCGTGTTTCAGAAGCGCGAGCTCACGGGTATCATCCAGCGTTCGAGCAATGGGAAGATTCTCTTTGCCCCTGATGAGGATGACGAGTCGGTATACATCGCCGAGCGCCACTCGATGCATGCCCTGCATGGCGACCGTGTGCGCGTGAGCCTCTTTGCCCGTCGTCGTGGGCGTGGCATGCCCGAGGGCGAGGTGGTAGAGATCATCGAGCGGGCCAACGACACCTTCGTGGGCATCCTCAAGGTGGAACGCAATTATGCCTTCCTGCTTACCGAGAGCCGTACGCTCGACAACGACATCTTCATCCCTCGCGACAAACTCAAGGGCGGCAAGAGCGGCGACAAGGCGGTGGTGAAGATTGTGGAATGGCCCGAGGATGCACGCAACCCCATAGGTCACGTGGTGGACATCCTTGGTCAGGCTGGTAACAATGATGTAGAGATGCACGCCATCCTTGCCGAGTTTGGACTCCCCTACAAATACCCCATTGCCGTGGAGAATGCGGCCAATCATATCAGCGACGTCATCCCCGCCGACGAGATAGCCCGCCGACTCGACATGCGCGATGTGCTCACCTGCACCATCGACCCCCACGATGCCAAGGACTTCGACGATGCCCTCTCCATCCGTCCCCTCGGAAAGAACCTTTGGGAGGTGGGCGTACACATTGCCGACGTCACCCATTACGTGGGCGAGAACGGCATCATCGATAAGGAGGCACAGCACCGCGCCACATCGGTATACCTTGTCGACCGCACCATCCCCATGCTGCCCGAGCGCCTGTGCAACTACATCTGTTCGCTGCGCCCCAACGAAGACAAGCTCACCTACTCCGTCATCTTCCACATCGACGACAAGGGTCGTGTCAAGTACAGCCAGATAGCCCATACCATTATTAATAGCAACCGTAGATATACATACGAGGAGGTGCAGGCCATCATCGAGCGCCAGCAACGCGGCACCAAAGAGGCCTTGCCGGGCGATGAATATGCCAACGAACTGATGATTCTGAATGGGTTTGCCCAGCAGATGCGGGCCGCACGCTTTGCGGGCGGAGCCATCAACTTCGACCGCGTGGAGGTGCGCTTCGACATCGACGAGAAGGGACATCCCGTGAGCGTACACCTCAAGGAATCGAAGGAGGCTCACCAGCTCATCGAGGAGTTCATGCTGCTGGCCAATCGTACCGTGGCCGAGACCATCGGTAAGGTACCCGTGAAGAAGGCCAAGGTATTCCCCTATCGCATACACGACGTGCCCGATGCCGAGAAGCTCGACAACCTCGCACGCCTCGCCTTGCCCTTCGGGCATAAGGTGCGCACTACGGGCGACAAGATAGACATAGCCAAGTCGTTCAACAAGCTGCTGGCCGATGTCAAGGGCAAGCGCGAGCAGCACCTCATCGAGACCGTCTCGCTGCGTGCCATGCAGAAGGCCCGTTACAGCACCGACAACATCGGTCACTACGGCCTGGCAATGGACTACTACACCCACTTCACCTCGCCCATACGCCGCTATCCCGACATGATGGTACACCGTCTCCTCTCGCGCTACCTCGAAGGTGGTCGCTCGGCTTCGAAGAGCAAGTATGAAGAGCTGTGCGAGCACTCCTCGCAGATGGAGCAGCTCGCCGCCTCGGCCGAGCGTGCCAGCATCAAGTACAAGCAGGTAGAGTATATGGCCGACCGCATGGGTATCGCCTACGATGCCATCATCAGCGGTGTCACCGAGTGGGGACTCTATGCCGAGATTATTGAGAACAAGTGTGAGGGCCTCATCCCCATGCGCGACCTCGACGACGACTACTACGAATTTGACGAGCGCAACTACTGCCTCGTAGGTCGCCGCACCCATAAGCGCTACGCCTTGGGCGACACCGTCAAGGTAGAGGTAGCACGGTGTAATCTTGAGAAAAAGCAACTCGACTTTGCTCTGGTAGAGTGAAACCTATAGGAGCAAAGGTGAGTTGAACTTGTTTCACTCGCCGACTTTGCTCTGGTAGACTAAAGTCGAGAACTTAATGAAAAAAGGCACAGCCCTTTTCCAAAAAAGGGCTATTAGATTTCTGACAAAGGCACAGCCCATTTTTCAAGAAGGGCTGTGCCTTTTTTCGTAGGTAAAGTAAATAATGTCTTAAATGCTTAAATAAATTTGGCATTTCATTCGGCTTGCACTAACTATAGTTCTTGCCTTGCAAGCACAGAAATTAGGCGGCGCCTCAGAAAAGTACAAGTAAACTTGCTTTTTCGCTCGGCTTGCACTAATTTTGCAACAATTAAGTAAATAGCAGTATTATGGAAAAGAAATTCAAGAGAACGACCGTCACTTCGGCACTTCCCTATGCCAACGGTCCTGTACATATCGGTCACCTGGCTGGCGTATACGTGCCGGCCGACATCTACGTGCGCTACCTCCGCCTCAAGGGCGAGGAGGTGCTCTTCGTGGGCGGATCAGATGAGCACGGCGTGCCCGTGACCCAGCGTGCCCGCAAGGAGGGCATCACGCCGCAGGATGTGGTGGACCGCTACCACAATATCATCAAGGAGAGCTTCAAGGAGTTCGGAATCTCGTTCGACGTATACAGCCGTACAACATCGGACGTGCATCATAAGTTTGCATCGGATTTCTTCCGAAAGCTTTACGATGAGGGCAAACTGGTAGAGCAGTCAACAATGCAGTTCTACGATGAGAAAACAGGGAAATTCCTCACCGACCGCGATGTAGTGGGTGAGTGCCCCTACTGCCACAAGCAGGCTTACGGCAACCAATGCGAGGAGGGCTGCGGACGTGCACTCGAGCCCACAGAGCTCATCAACCCCCGCTCCAAGGAGACGGGCGAGACTCCTGTGCTCAAGGAAACCAAAAACTGGTACCTTCCGCTCAACGAATACCAGCAGTGGCTGAAGGAGTGGATACTGGAGGGTCACAAGGAGTGGCGCCCCAACGTGTATGGCCAGTGCAAGAGCTGGCTCGACATGGACCTGCAGCCCCGTGCCATGACGCGCGACCTCGACTGGGGTATCCCCGTGCCCGTAGAGGGAGCCGACGGCAAGGTGCTCTACGTATGGTTCGACGCCCCCATCGGCTACATCAGCAACACCAAGGAGCTGTGCGACAACGAGCCCGAGCGCTGGGGCTCTTGGGAGAAGTGGTGGCAGGATGAGGACACACGCTTGTTGCACTTCATCGGCAAAGACAACATCGTGTTCCACTGCATCATCTTCCCTACCATGATGAAGGCGCACGGCAGCTATGTGATGCCCGACAACGTGCCGAGCAACGAGTTCCTCAACCTCGAGGACGACAAGATATCCACCTCGCGCAACTGGGCCGTATGGCTCCACGAGTACCTCGTGGACTTCCCCGGCAAGCAGGACGTATTGCGCTACGTGCTCACGGCCAATGCACCCGAGACCAAGGACAACAATTTCACCTGGCGCGACTTCCAGGCGCGCAACAACAATGAGCTGGTGGCCGTATACGGCAACTTCGTGAACCGCGCCCTCGTGCTCACACACAAATACTTCGACGGCAAGGTGCCCGCATGTGGCACGCTCACCGACTATGACAAGGCTACCGTTGCCGAGTTTATGGACGTGAAGGCCGAGGTGGAGAAGCTGCTCGACACCTTCAAGTTCCGCGAGGCACAGAAGGAGGCCATGAACCTCGCCCGCATCGGCAACAAGTACCTGGCCGACACCGAGCCCTGGAAGTTGGCCAAGACCGATATGGAGCGCGTAGGCACCATCCTCAACCTGTCGTTGCAGCTCGCTGCCAACCTCGCCATCGCCTTCGAACCCTTCCTGCCCTTCAGCAGCGAGAAGCTGCGCGGCATGCTCGGCATGGAGACGTTCGAGTGGAACCAGCTCGGCAGCACCGACCTGCTCGCTGCAGGCCATCAGCTCGGCAAGGCCGAACTCCTGTTCGAGAAGATTGAAGACAGCGCTATCGACGCACAGATGCAGCGCCTTGAGGATATTAAGAAGGCCAATGAGGCGGCCAACTACAAGGCCAACCCCGTGAAGCCCACCGTATCGTTCGAGGACTGGGAGAAGCTCGACATCCGTGTAGGCACCGTGCTCGAGTGTGAGCGCGTGCCCAAGATGAAGAAGCTACTCAAGTTCAAGATTGCCGACGGACTTGCCGACCGTACCATCGTGAGCGGCATTGCCGAGCACTACGCTCCCGAAGAGCTCGTAGGCAAGCAGGTGCTCTTCATCGCCAACTTCGCTCCCCGCCAGTTCAAGAACGGCCTCGTGAGCGAGGGCATGATCCTCAGCGCCGAGAACTACGACGGCTCGCTGGCAGTGACATCGCTCCTGCGCGAGGTGAAGCCGGGAAGTGAGGTTAAATAAAAAGTAGAGAGAACTATGCAAGCAATCATATTGGCCGCAGGTATGGGCAAGCGCCTTGGTGAACTCACCAGGGAGAATACCAAGTGTATGGTATCGGTCAATGGGGTACGCCTCATTGACCGTATGCTGACGCAACTGGCTGCACGAGACCTTTCTCGCGTGGTCATCGTAGTAGGATACAAGAAGGAAGAGCTCATTGCCCATATCGGCAACCGATATGACGATTGCATCAAGATAGAGTACGTACACAACGACATCTACGACAAGACCAACAATATCTATTCGCTTGCTTTGGCTAAGGAGTATATGCTCGAGGAGGATACGCTGCTGCTGGAGTCAGACCTCATTTTTGACGACAGCATGCTCGATCTCATCATCCATGATCCCTATCCCAACCTTGCCCTTGTAGCCAAGTATGAGACTTGGATGGATGGTACCATGGTGCGTATCTCCGAGGATAACGACATCATGAGCTTTATCCCGAAGAAGGCCTTCAAGTATGCCGATATAGAGCATTACTACAAGACCTGCAACATCTATAAGTTTAGTCGCGAATTCTCCAGCACCCAATACGTACCCTTCCTCGAAGCCTACAGCAAGGCTATGGGCAACAATGAGTACTACGAGCAAGTGCTGCGTGTGCTCACCGCTCTTGATCGCTCCGATTTGAAGGCACTGCCCATCACAACAGAGAAATGGTATGAGATAGATGATGTGCAGGATCTCGACATCGCCTCCACGATGTTCTCTTCGGAGGACGAATTGCTGGGCAAGTACTACCGCCGCTATGGTGGCTATTGGCGTTTCCCACAGCTGAAGGATTACTGTTATCTGGTAAATCCCTACTATCCCAGCCCAAGGATGAGGGATGAGCTTCGCGCGAACTTCGATGTGCTGCTCACCGAGTACCCTTCGGGTATGTATGTCAACTCCCTGTTGGCTGGCAAGTACTTCGGCATCAATCAGGATTATGTAGTTGTGGGCAACGGTGCTGCCGAACTCATCAAGAGTTATGTGGAGAACCATGTGGAGGGAAACATTGGCATCATCTTCCCTACTTTTGAGGAGTACCCCAATCGCGCCATCGCAGAGCGTATTGTCAAATATGTGCCCGACAATGCGGACTTTGCCTATACGGCACAGGATATCAAAACCTACTTTGCCGACAAGGCTATATCTACCCTGTTGCTTATCAACCCCGACAACCCATCGGGCAACTTCATCCCCATGGCTGATCTGCTGCCGCTGATAGAGTGGGCACGCGAGCTTGGCATCACGATGATAGTTGACGAAAGCTTCGTGGACTTTACAGATGACTTTGCCAACAACTCACTACTCCATAATCATATTTTAGAAGCACACAGCAACCTGGTGGTGGTGAAGTCCATCAGCAAGTCGTACGGTGTGCCTGGCCTTCGCTTGGGTGTATTGGCCTCAGGTGACAAGACCTTAATAACTCGTATGAAGAAGGAGGTGGCGATATGGAACATCAACTCCTTTGCCGAGTTCTACATGCAGATCTTCGGTAAGTATGAGAAAGACTACACCGTCGCCTGCCATAAGTTCATCAAGGAGCGCAGCATCTTTTTCGAGGAGTTGCAGGCTGTACCCTATTTGCGTGTGATACCCTCACAAGCCAACTACTTCCTCTGTGAGGTGACTGATAGATATACCGCTACTGAGCTGACCCAACTGTTGCTGAAGCAATACAACATCCTCATTAAGGACTGCGGCACCAAGTCGGCCTTTGCCGGCAAGCAGTATATACGCATCGCCATCCGTGACCGGGCCGACAATGCCTATTTTGTAGAAGCACTTAAAGCATTGGCTGTATGAAAATAATATCCCAACAGCAGATTCGTGGTTTGAATATTTCGCCTGCACTGTGTGTAGAGTGGGTGAAAGAGAGTTTTGCCTTGAAGGAGAGGGCACAGCTACCGGCAAAAATCAGCCTTCATCCACAAGGTAGTGATTTCTTTAACACGATGCCTTGCTTGCTTCCAGAACCATACAATTGTTTTGGAGTAAAGATTGTGCATCGTATCAAAGGATCCATACCAGCATTGGGCGGAGATATATTGTTGTATAATTCGCAAAATGGCGAACTTCTGGCCATGCTTGATGCCGATTGGATCACTACAATGCGCACTGGTGCGGTAGCAACATTGGCTATGCAAACATTCAGGAAGAACAATACACGAACCTATGGTTTCATTGGTTTAGGCAATACAGGTAGAGCCACGATGCTGTGTCTACTTGAGTCAGAACCCGATGTGATGCACCATATCCTCCTGATGCGCTATAAAGACCAGGCAGAGCAGTTCATCGAGCGGTTTAAGGATTATGCCAATGTATCCTTCTCTATCTGTGACGACATAAACGAACTGGTGCCCCAGTCTGATGTTATTGTAAGCTGTATTACCGAAGCAAAGGGATTACTATGTGATGATGACAGCCTCTACAAGGAGGGTTGCCTAGTGATTCCTGTACATACACGGGGATTTCAGAATTGTGATTTATGCTTCGATAAGGTGTTTGCTGATGACACTGCACATGTTTGTGAATTTAAGTACTTCAATCAGTTCAAACAGTTTGCAGAACTGCAGGATGTGGTTGGAGGGAAAAAGTCTGGCCGTGAGTCAGATAAGGAGCGTATATTGAGTTATAACATAGGGCTTGGGCTGCACGATGTGCTCTATGCTTCAAAGATATACGAACTGCTGGGTGTAGCAGCCCATGATGTTGATGTCAAAAGAGAATCTGATAAGTTCTGGATCTGAATATGTCTTCAATCAATCAGAAACGTATAGCCAAGAACACAGCCTTACTTTATGTGAGGATGTTGTTCATTATGCTTATCAGTCTGTACACCTCTCGTGTCATTCTGGAGACGTTGGGCGACATCGACTTCGGATTGTATAATGTAATTGGTGGCATTGTTGTTACCTTTTCATTTCTTAATGGAGTGATGGGGTCTGCCTGCAGTCGCTATTTTGCGATTGAGATCGGGAGAGGCGACAGTGAAGCATTACGCCGGGTATTCAATCTCAACGTTACCATATTCTTGCTTCTGGGAGTTATTATTCTGGTTTTAGCAGAAACCATCGGTCTATGGTTCCTCAATCATAAGATGCAGATACCTCCCGATAGAATGGTGGCGGCACAATGGGTGTATCAGTGTTCCATTGTCGCCTTCATCATCAATATGTTTGTGACCCCCTATCGCTCGGTCATTACCGCAAGGGAAAACATGAAGGTATATGCCTATTGCAGTGTGGTAGAGGTTGTGCTGAAGTTGGCTATTGTATATGTACTTGTCATATCACCTATCGACAAGCTGATATTGTATTCCATCCTTATGGTGGGTATCACTGTCGGTACAGGACTTTTCTATGCACTCTACTGCAGGCACTATTATAATGAATGTCGCTATTCATTCTACTGGGACAAGCCTTTGTTTAAGGAGATAGTCGGTTATACTGGATGGCAAGTCATTGGTGTTGCCTCCGACATAGGCCGAAACCAAGGAGTCAACATCATATTGAACATGTTCTTCGGCCCCATTGCCAACACAGCGCGAGGCATTGCTTACCAGGTTTTCGCCAATATCAATCAGTTTGTACAGAACTTTGTCATTGCATTCAGTCCCCAAATCACCAAGTCGTATGCAATAGGGGATAGGGAAGGTATGATGAAACTGGTGTTTCAGAGTTCAAAGTTTTCATACTATCTGTTATATATACTCATTTTGCCCGTATGTTTAGAGACCCCGAAGATTCTGGAAATCTGGCTTGGTGAGGTACCTGATGATACGGTCATCTTTTGCCAGCTTACCTTAATCGCCGCACTCATCGACTCGCTGCTATATCCGCTGCTTACGGCTGTTCGTGCTACTGGCAAGGTCAAGTGGTATCAAATCTCAGTAGGGGGAACCCAGCTGTTGACCCTACCGATATGCTACGCCATGTTCAAGTGGGGAGATTATCCGGCAACTGCAGCTTTCTATGTGGTTATTGCTACCTCTGTTGTAGCACAGATATTCCGCGTAGCTATCATGAAGCGGCTGCATAGAATGAGCATCAAGGACTATTTCTTTGCTGTGCTTAAACCTATACTTTTGGTCACCTTCCTCGCAGCCATACTGCCTATAGCCCTGAAAACTATTATCCCTGCTACCTTCTGGGGGGCGGTGTTGAATATTGGTATAAGTATGATCTCTGTAGGTGTCGTAGTACTGTTGGTAGGAGTAACATCTACCGAACGTATACATATCTTGGAAGTAGTACGGAAATTTATAAGAAGAAAAGGAACACACGCTAATGATTGAAGAACGGATACAACAACAGTTGCGCGAGAAGTATAATCCTGATGGTTCAGTTTTGCGGAATATGCAATTGCAGTTGCTGGACATCTTGAAGGAGTTTGATGCGATATGTCAAAAACATCATATTCCTTATTGGTTGGATTCAGGTACTTTGATTGGTGCTGTACGGCACGGAGGATTTGTCCCATGGGATGATGATGTTGATGTTTGTGTCCTAAAGAAAGACCAGAAAAGGATTAGGCAAATAATGCAACAGGAACTGGGAGCATCGCTGAAGTATATGGACGAGAAGGTCGATAGTACCTATCCTCGAAAATGGGCACGTATCGTAAAAACGATGGATGAGGGTGATGCGAAAAGCAATATCATCTGGCTGGATATATTCATAATGGAATATGGGAATAAGACATTAAGTAAGATTGCAAATCAGACGTATGGCAAGTGTTATAGACGTAAGAATGGACTAATTAAGGAAAGAGGTTATAAAAGAGTCTTTTCTTATTGCGCTTATCCGTTCTGTTGGTTCCTGATGCAAGTGCTTAGGCTGATAGGTATCTGCTTCTGTCGTAATACACTGATATTTGATTATGGGAGCGTGTTCTCCTCTATCCGCAAAAGAGATGAAATATTTCCTTTGTCACAAATGTCCTTTGAGGATGCATGTTTCTCGGTACCCCAAAACTGGGATAGCTATTTGGAAAGGATTTATGGCGATTACATGAAATTGCCTTCCAATTATTATAAATGAGAAAGTGATTATGACGACGGCATTTATCATTCAAGCAAGGATGGGATCTACCCGTCTACCAGGTAAGCTCTTGTTGCCCTTCTGTGACGGGAGAACTATTCTTGACATCATGGTAGACAAACTTAGGAAAGTAGAAGATACCGATATTATTATAGCGACAACTCTTAACCCCATTGATATGCCTATTGTTGCTAAGGCGGAGAAGATGGGGATAAAATGCTTTAGAGGTTCTGAGAATGATGTCTTGCAACGGTTTGTAGATGCCGCTCAGTATTATGGGGCGAAGAAGATTGTACGTGTGTGTTCTGACAATCCGTTCATCGATGTCAACGAGATGCGGCGATTGGTGGCAGCAGCAAAGACAAATCGAGAGGACTATATAAGCTTCGATGTAGATGGTGTGCCATCAATATTGACTCATTATGGTTTTTGGGCCGAATACGTCTCCCTGGATGCGCTGTTGAGAATTAAGGAACTTACGAAGGAACCATTCTATCATGAGCACGTTACCAATTATATTTATAAGCATCCGTCAGAGTTTGATATCAAATGGTTGGATGTAGATAAAGCCATTCTCAATTATAAGGATATCAGATTGACAATCGATACCCCAGCTGATATGGAGAATGCATCCCGCCTTCTTCACAACCTTATGAAAGATGGTGACAGTTATCCTGATATACCCCAAATCCTTCAGTTTATCCAAGAACATTCCGAGTATTCTGATTTGATGCGGAAAGAAATCCAAAACAATCAAAAGAAATGAAAAGTACATATATAATTGGAGAAATAGGCCAGAATCATAATGGTTCTGTAGACATAGCCAAATTGATTGTCGAGCTTGTTGCACGCCCAGTAAGGGAGGAGGTCTTTAATTTGGACTTGCGACCTATGGACGCAGTAAAGATGACCAAACGGGATTTGTCGGAGGAATTGACCACTTCGCAGATGAATCGTCCGTACAATACTCCCAATTCGTTTGGAAAAACTTATGGAGAGCACCGCGCCTTCTTGGAGTTGTCTGACGAACAGCATTTTGAGGTATACAAGTATGCCAAATCCCTTGGTCTTGACTTTATAGAGACACTGTGTGCGAAAGGTTGTTTGTCCTTATTGAAGCTGTTTACGCCAGATTCATTAAAAGTCGCTAGCCGTGACTTGACAAATCTTCCGTTACTTGAGGCTATGGCTGAAACGAAGATCCCGATAATTCTGTCAACGGGTATGGCTGGAAAGAAAGAGCTTGATGATGCTCTGGACGTAATTACAAAGTACCACTCAGATATATCGATTCTGCACTGTGTGTCACAATATCCGACGGCACCGGACAATCTGAACCTGAACACAATTAGGTATCTCAAGGAGCACTATGGGCAGTATAGAATCGGATTCTCGGACCATACTATCGGTATCTCTGCTCCTGTCGTGGCTGTCGGGATGGGAGCTGAAATCATCGAGAAGCATATCACCATAGACCGTAGGATGAAGGGAACGGACCAGGCAGGGTCATTAGGCCCTGATGGTGTGAACCGTATGGTGAGGGATATACGTGTGGCCGAAAGATGGATGGGAACAGAGGACCTATACATAGACAAGAGTATAGCCGAAGCACGCATCAAACTGGAGCGTTCGATTGCTACTAAACGTGCCATGAAGGCAGGCGAGACAATCACGAAGGAGGATGTCCACATGCTGAGCCCTGGAGACGGATTCAAATGGAAACAGGTGGATGAGGTGGTTGGAAAAGTCGTAACTTCCGACATTGCTGCCAATGAAATTATTTATCCGAACTTAATCAAATAGATATGCTCCCCAAATTAGTTCTGACAGATATAGATGGTGTGTGGACCGATGGAGGCATGTATTATGACCAACACGGGAATGAGTGGAAACGTTTCAACACATCGGACAGTGCAGGTGTTCTCTTCTGTAAACGACTGGGTATACCTGTAGGAATCATAACAGGCGAGAACACACAAATCGTAGAAAGAAGGGCCCAAAAACTGGGCGTAGAATATCTTTTCCAGGGGATAAGGGACAAGCGGACGTGTGCCGAGAAACTATGTGTAGAACTCGGAATAACACTTGACGAGGTGGCTTATATTGGAGATGATATTGGCGATATAGAACTTCTCCAGGCAGTAGGCATGGGTTTTGTCCCGGACAATGCTCCTGTATATGTTAAGCAGGTTGCAAGATATAGGTTAAATGTCAAGGGAGGTTATGGTGCCTTTAGGGCAATGGTTGAGCAGATACTCTGCCATAACAACATTGATGTAATGGAACTTCTTGGCAAATAGCATAATACTGGGTCACTATGAAGAGAACAATACGGAATATTATCTTATGGCCTTTTCGGGTAATGGCTGAATTTACGACAAAAGTATATCATACGCTTTACTATTTTAGCCATAAGGAAATAGCACGAAAAGATTGCATCAATCAACTGCAACCTCAGCGTCAAGGGAGAACATTGTTGAGGATATTGGGTAATGGAAAATCGCTGTCCGATGATTTGGCTGTGTTTGCTTCTAATGAGCAAACCGATTATATGGTGGTGAACAGGCACGTGCTGTCTGATTCCTATCAGGTAGTCAAGCCGCGTTACTACACCTTGGCCGATTCCTATTTCTATACCATGCCGGAGGGATATTCGATATTGCAGCATATCGATGAGGAGACTCAATGGGATATGTTTCTCTTTGTACCCAATGAGAGAGCTGCTCGTGATGCGATGAACCTATATATCAAGAACCAACATATAACTGTAGTATACTATAATGCTGGGACATATGAGGGATTTGGCTGTATGAGACGATATATGGAAAACCATAATCTCTCGATGCCCGTGTCGCAGAACGTAGTGGTAGCAGGGGTTTATATTGCTATCTGTATGCAGTATCCGACCATAGAATTGTACGGTGTAGAGCACTCCTGGACACGGAATCTCTCAGTAAACGAGGACAATGAGGTGTGCTTGGAGAATCCTCATTTTTATGACAGTAAAGGCCAAAAGGTACAGACTCAGATGGGGTGGAACCTCCATGTCACATTGAACAAGTATGCACGTATGTTTGAGTCGTATTGGGAACTGAATGCACTAGCTGAGAAACGTAAAGTGCGTATCATCAACAAGACTAAGGACTCATTTATAGATGCTTTCCCTAAAAAGTAAATGCCATGATAAGCAAAGTTTTCTATCTGCTCACGTACATCTTAAATCAATGCTTCTCGAAGCTCAAAGCCGACATACACTCTGAAATTGCATTCAATAAACAGAGTGTCAAGGGTAAGGGAAATCGCCTGGAGGCATATCGAGCCCAAGTAGGGCATTGTACCTTCAAACTGTCGGGAGAGAACAACCTGTTCTCATGCCAAAGCCTCTTAAAGAGGTCAGACATACTCATCGAAGGTGACAATAATAGGATTATTATCGAAGCAGGGGGAGAAATCAGGAACATCAAGTTATGGATAAAAGGCAATGGGAATGAGATTCATATAGGCAATGAGGTCATATTCAATGGAGGACGTATCGTTTGCGCAGGGAGTAACAATAGGGTAGCTATTGGCAATGACTGCATGTTTGCCGAACGCATCGAAATATGGGCTTCTGACACTCATCCAATCTACAAAGATGGTCAGATTATCAATCCGTCGCGACCTATATATATAGGTGAACATGTCTGGGTAGGCACAAATGTGACCATTCTTAAGGGTAGCACCCTGAACGATGGATGTATCATAGGTATGGGAAGTCTTGTCAAGGGGGAAGTCCCATCTCGAGTGGTATATGCAGGAAATCCCGCCAGGGTACTCAGGGAGGATGTTGAGTGGGATAAGTCCACCATACCCCTATAACACCTTATAATGCTTGGCCAGAAAGCGGAACACTGGATTGGTAATCCAATTTGGGAGACATTTTCTGAAGGTGCGTACCAGACGCTTCCGCATAATCATCGAACGGCGTTCACGGGCTATGTCTACTCCGCGTGACTCTATGATATCATAGAGTTCGTTTGCCGAATCAATATAATGATTATAGGTAGTGCCCCCAGTCATCTCCACACGTGCTACCAATAAGTCTATGTATACAAACTTGTAGCCATCAAGATACAGCGAAGAGAGTTGCTCAAAGTCTGCTGCATATCGATACTTCAGGTTGAATGGATGTGAACGCAATAATGAAAGTTTCACAAAGGTCGCTTGATGGGATATCGCCATCTTGTGGTTGATGTAGGCAACCTTTGGTCTTACCTCATATATGCCATATTCCAACACCTGTTCACTATTCCCATAAACGACATCTGCATCAGGATGTTCTTCGATGAAATGGGCTATTTTCTCTACAACCCTATTGTTGGCAAACACATCATCGGCATTCATGAAAAGGAGGTAGTCACCTGTTGCGGCAGCTATACCCTTATTCATACCATCATATAGCCCTTTGTCCTTTTCGCTTACAAAATAGGCAATCCGGTCGCTATATTGCTCTATAATTTGTTGCGTACCATCAGTACTGCCTCCATCAATAATCAGGTACTCGACATTCGGATACGTCTGTCCTATCACAGATTGTATAGTTTTCTCTATGCAGTCGTGTGTGTTATATGACACTGTAACAATAGAAATCTTAGGACATTCCATCATTTATTCAATACAAATGCAGGTTATCGTTGTGCAAATGTACACATTTTGCTATTATTTTACTACTTTTGTAACGGAATAATATGCTTTTATATGCCACACGTTTCTATCATTATCCCCATCTACAATGCAGGCCCCTATATCGAAGCCTGTATGGCTTCGCTCGTGGCACAAACCTTAGACAATATCGAGGTGCTGCTTGTCGATGATCATGGGCGCGATGATAGCATGGAGCGTGCGCGGAGATTTGTTGAGGCTCATCCGAGCGGCAAGACCTTCCGCTTCCTTGCCACACCGCATAATATGGGGCCTGGCCCGGCACGTAATGTGGGCATTGAGGCTGCTCAGGGTGAGTACGTGGCTTTCATTGATAGTGATGATGTGGTGGAGCCCGACTTTTGCGAGCAACTGTATCAGGCAGCCAAGCAGTGTGATGCCGACCTCGCCTATTGCCAGGCACAGTTGGTAAAGGGTGCTGAGACTCTGCCGATGAATAATCCCGTGATTGAAAGTGGTGCGTTTAGCGGAAAGAAGCGCTGTTTCTTCCTCACCCATTACACCACGCTCTTCGTTTCCTTCCTTTATCGCCGCTCGCTACTCAATGAATACGGCATCCGTTTTCCCTCTACGCGCAGTGCCGAGGACAGCTATTTCCTTACCTGTTCGCTACTGGCCGCAAAGCGTATCGCTTGTGTCGATAAGCCGCTGTACCACTATCTTGTGCACGATGAGTCACTTTCCGAAGTGCGTAATCCCAAACGCTATCAAGACAAGATACAGTCCTTCGACCTCCTTATGAAGTTTGCCCGTGAGAAGGGGCTCTACGAACCCGATAAGGCAGAGCTCGATTACATCTACCTCAAGAAAGCCTATCTGCTGGGCATCTTCACCTATATATATAATGAGGACTATCCGCAGACGCTTGTCTTGAGCAAGATATACAACCACCTGCTCAGCTTTGTCCCCTACTATAAGCGTAATTCTTACTACAGGAAAGACTATAAGATGCGCTTGCTGCATACCCTTATCCGCAGCTGTCCTGCATTGGCCAAGAAGCTGATACCTCTCTATATCCGTAAAACAAAAATGAAACTGTGATGAAGCCACATATACGCATACGCTTTGTTGACTTTTGGGACGATTTCGTCCCTGAGAAGAGCCTTTTCTATCAGTTGCTGAGTGAGAAGTATGAGATTGAACTGTCTGAAACGCCCGATTATCTCTTTTGCTCCGTTTTTGGTGATGAGCATTTGCGATACGACTGTGTGAAGATATTCTACACGGGCGAGAATCAGTGCCCCGACTTCAACCTCTACGACTACGCCATCGGGTTCGAGCGTATGACTCTTGGCGACCGCTATTTCCGCCTGCCCATATATTACCTCTATGCCAATGACTTTGCTGCCATGCAGGCGAAGCACAAGATTGAAAACCTCGATGGGAAGGACGATTTCTGCAGTTTCGTCTATTCCAACAACAATGCTTCGCCCCATCGTGAGCAGTTCCTCAACAAGCTCAATGAGTATAAGACCGTGTCATCGGGCGGGCGCTATCGCAACAATGTGGGTGGTCCTGTTGCAGACAAACTACAGTTCCAGCTTACCCACAAGTTTAGCATCGCTTTTGAGAACAGCAACTATCCCGGCTATTGCACCGAGAAACTAGTGCAGGCATTTGCGGCCCGCACCATCCCCATCTATTGGGGCGATGAGCAGGTAGCTGAATCATTCAATGAGGGTGCTTTCATCAACTGCCACCGTTACTCCTCTTGGGACGAGGTTGTCGAGGAAGTCAAGCGAATTGATCAGGATGATACGCTATGCCTGCAGATGTTGCAGACCCCTGCTCTGCGGCATCCCGAAGAGGATGACCGTGAAGCCACACTGCAACGCCTTACCGATTTCTTTTGCCACATTATGGACCAGCCACTTGATACGGCCACCCGCTATAACCGCTATTATTGGGGCAAGCGCTACAATGACCGCATGAGGCAATATGCCAAGGCTTATAGATATTCTTTGCGTGGCATGGCCGATTATCTCTACAAGAAGTATTTCTGGAAATCTCGTCGCAAAGGCTTCCTATGGAAGATTGACCGTTGGATAAAGCGAAAAGCGTAATACACAACAGAGGCACCACATTTGTGGCGCCTCTGTGCTATAGATAATCTTTATTGGTGTCGTATCAATCGATATCAACAAGCTGCATCTTCTTGTTGAATGTAAGTTCTACGCGGTTGTTTAGCTTTACGTCATACTCGCGGTGGTCACGCTCGATCTTAATGGCTTTTGCATCGGGATAATGTGCCTTGATAGTGGACTCGATTGCTGAGGGGACGATACCGATGGGTAGGGCAGTGCTTACACAATCTACCTCTGTCCAATTACCTTTGCGGTCAAATTCAACTTTGCATCCGTTTGTGAAGATAACATCGTAGCTGAGTTCCATTACATCAATCTCCTTGCGGGCCAGTGAAATCTTGGCGTCGGCAAAGTAGGTAGTCAGGAATGTCTGTGCCTTTTGGGGCAGTTGGTCGCGTGTGATAGGCTGATAGTTGTCAGCACTTACGTTAGCTACTAAGGTAAATACACATGCTAAGAAAAGAATCATTTTTTTCATAATAGTACTGTTTTTTGTTAGTTTAATATCTGTTTTATCATTTTCTCACTGCAAAGTTCTTGCGCAATTCTGAAAAGATTTTGAAAAAATGACTTTTTGCGAACTTTTTTGAATTTTTTTTTTTTCAGTTCGCTCTTTCATTTCAGAGCTATTTCTCCTAACAAAAAACAGAGAATAGATGTTTGTCACCTTCGAAGGAATAGGTAATATTGAGGTGGCTTGCCTCACATATAGCTTTGACTATAGAGAGGCCTAGGCCATTGGAGTGTTTCTTTCCATGATGAGCTTTGTAGAAGCGGTCAAACAGTTTCTCCTTGTCCAGAGGCTGATTATCGCCGGTGTTAGCTACGCATAGGGCTCCCTCCTTTATATAAATGTCTATCGAGCCTTCTGGGCAGTTGTGCAGATAGGCATTCCGCATCAGGTTGCTTATGAGCGAGGTTATCAGCTCTTCATTGGCATTAAGCGTCCATTGTCCCTTCTCGTAAAGATTTACATAGATACCTTTGGCCTCATATACCTCAGCCAGCATCTCTATCTGTCGGTGCAATTTTGCATTCACGTCTACCTCTGTGCTCTCGATGAACTGATTGTTTTCAATCTTTGATAGAAACAGCAAGGTCTTGTTCAGGCGAATAAGCTCGGCCATGGTCTGTTGCATCTTGCCGAGCTCTATCATTTGTTGCTCGGTGAGTGCGTCGTCCTCCATCATCATCTCTATGCGGTTCTGGCAGATGGCAAGTGGTGTCTGTAGCTCGTGGGCAGCATCACCTATGAAGCGGCGCTCGCGTTCGTATGCTCTCTCCACACGGTCTATGCAATCCTCTACTGAAGCGTTAAGGCGTTGAAACTCTGTTACGTTAGTATCATTGTTGAGTGGTTGACGTTTGCCGATGGCGTAGTTGTCAAGATGGTCGAGTACACGATAGAGCGGTTGCATATGTTTAAAGAATGCCCATGCAAAGGTGGCTATGATGGCCACCAGCATCAGAACAAGCAGGATGAGGGTAGCTATAAGAATGGTGCTGATGACCTCGTTGCGCTCATACACAGGAGTCATCACTGTGAGCTTCCAATGACTGCCGTCATTGTGTTCAAATATGGTGTGCATTACACGTGCTGGTTCTTCTTCACGTCGTGAATCAATGTATACATTCTTGAACTCATACTCCACTCGCTTGCCCATAGATAGCTCTGTTGATGACAATGGGCGGATGTAATAGGTGTTGTTGGAGCCATCGGTGCTGTCAGGGAGCGTCTCACCAGCCAGCCATTGGCGTATAATCTGCTCTGAGTATACCTCCAGCTGGTCGTCCACCTCGTCAATGAGTTCGTCGCTGAGGATAAAGTAGAATACGGTAGCCCATATAGTAAATATGAGAGCTAATGGTGCTATCAGACTGCGTATGGCATGTGTCGTGAGTTTCATGTTTCTTTGGTTACAGGTTACAGTTTATGGCTTAGCGGTGAGTGGTTAATGGTGAGCATCTATCCGGATGGCCCCTTAATCCATGACACTTAACCTTTAATTCATGACCAACTTATACCCCATTCCATATACGGCTACTATCTCTATGTTGGTGTTCAATGTGGTGAGGCGTTTGCGCAGGTTCTTGATTTGGGCATATACGAAATCATAGTTGTCAACATCGTCGAAATGGTCTCCCCAAATGGCCTCGGCCAACATGCTTTTGCTCACAATGCGGTTGGGGCGCTGCAAGAAGTAGAGCAGCAAGTCGAATTCCTTGCGTGTGAGGTCTACCTTGGTGTCGTCTACCCACACATCAAAGCTGTGGGGATTGGCCTTTACATTGCCGTAGCCAATGAGTTGCTCACCTCCATGATTGCTGCGGCGGAGTACGCTCTTGATGCGCGAGAGCAGTTCGGCTAGGTGGAATGGCTTGGGCAGATAGTCATCGGCTCCGAGATCGAGTCCCTCCACCTTGTCCTCAATGGTGTCACGTGCCGAGATGATGATGAGGCTGCCTGTCTTCTTCATCTCCTTGAGCTCGCGCAGGAGGTTCAGCCCGTTGCCGTCGGGCAAGTTGATGTCGAGCAGGATGCAGTCGTAGGTGTAGTCCGATAGCTTGGTGAGTCCTGTACGGTAATCGGGTGCTACCTCTACGATGTAGCGCTCCTTCTCCAGCGTCTTGCGCAGTATCTCTTGGAAGGAGAGGTCGTCTTCGATGATGAGGATTTTCATTGAGCTGAGGATATTGGGTTAATCGACTACCCAAGCTGGGTTGTGGGGTTTAATCTCTTTCGGGTCGTAGTGCAATGCCTCGACATCGGGAATACGTATGTGGTATGTGCGTCCCGACTTATTGTTCATCGTATACTCACGCAACCAGGGATTCTCCTCCTTAAGCTGGGCTACGGTTACACCATGCTGGCGGGCAAATGCCGTGAGGTCATCGATTTGTTGCGTAGTAGTGATTATCTCTTTCGGGGCTATGTAGGGATATAGCTGCGAGCGACGCAATACGAATCCATATGTTTTTGGGTTCTCCAGCACCAGTTTAGCCGTAAGTATACGGAACATGTAGCGCGAGGTCTCCTCGACGAGCCAGAGGTCCATCGCACGTGTGACACCCTGCTTCTCCAACCGACGTGATATCCCACTCTGCCCGGCGTTATAGCTGGCAGCAACAGTCATCCAATCACCATAGAGAGCATACGACTCCTTCAGGTATTCACAAGCAGCGCGTGTGGCTTTCTCCACATTGTAGCGTTCGTCAATGTTGACATTCACCTCAAGACCATACTCACGTCCCGTTGCTTGCATGAACTGCCATAGACCAGCAGCTCCTGCAGGCGATTTTGCTGTGGGGCTAAGGTTGCTCTCGATGACCATCAAGTATTTGAGGTCGTCGGGCACACCACACTCCTTGAGTATGGGTTCCACGATAGGGAAATATCTGTTTGCCCGCTTTATCATGAGTAATGTCGTTTGGTGCGAGTAGGTGAAGGCTGTAATCTCGCGGTCCATACGTTCACGCAGATCAGCTCGGTTGAGGCGTATGACCTCATCGGCAAATTTCACCTCGGCGGGCACCTCAGGAACAACAGCCAATGCCGCTACTTGGGATTGTGGCAGCTCCTTGTCGGAGAGTTGCTGGTGGCTCATCAGTAAGGGAATTGATGCCCCAAATCCCATGAGCAAGGCTGCGCTCAAGGTCTTGTGTAGTATCTTTTTACCATTCATCGTTTTTTTATTTCTTTCTATGGCGCAAAGTTACGTATAAAAGAGCGAAAAATAAAGTTTGTTGATAGTTTTCACATTTATGATAGAATCATTCGAAATCTGATATGCTGCTATTTTTATGAAACAAGATGCTTTTTTTCCAACGAGAATCTATATCTTTGCAACGAATTTATAAACATACAGTACCTATGAGAAAACATTATCTCCTATTGGCCTTGTGTGCAAGCACTTTACTATTTTCATGCAACAAAGGCAATGAAGCAGAAACAGTTCAGGACAACAGTGTTGTGGAGGATGAATATGTTATTACCCGCACCTTTGCCGAACCAGACGATGCGGTTAATCTTGACAGACCCAGCTACGACAACAACTATCGATTGCGCAAACTCTTGGAGGCTGCGGGGCCTGGCATCATCCAATCGTTGGGAACAATTAATATCACCAACGAGCAATATGATGAAATTGCCGAGTTTGCCACAGAGTTGACCAAATCGTATACTACGCAAATGCAGAAATATAACACTCTCTTCAATTGGGTAGTTAGGAACATCAAATATGAATTCAACGACAACGACCCCTATGCCGTGTTCAAGAACCGGAAGGCTGTCTGTCAAGGTTATTCAAACCTCCTGACTGTCATGTGCTATTCGCAAGGCATACCAACTATGGTAGTCAACGGATTTCTTATCGACCCGTATTACGGCGAATTGGGACACGCATGGGTATACACCTGCCCCGACAGCGTTTGGACAGTAAGTGACCCCACCAATAATCGGACTTTCGAGATGAAGAAAACGGCAAATTATAAGCATCTATCGCCCAAGCAGGCAGACATTGACCTCTTTATGGACGATGTCGCTATTTACAATTTCCAGGATTTCTCTCTCAACATCAAGGAGATACACACAGGCAAGAATCCCTTCACCGTACCCTACAGCGTCAATGGGTTCGTAATCACTTCATTTAACCCTATAGCAGAACTTCCGGAAGAGATTACCGAGATTTATATCGGGCAGAATATTAATACTCTGGGGAATGCCGACGATAACAATGTAGGCCTTGTCAGTAAAGGGATCTTTCTGCAAGCCGCATACGTAGATGAAAACAACAAGACCTTAATGGACCATAAAGGCATCGTTTACAAACGCAATGATGGCAACCCTTTACTTTATTATATACCTGGTGCCATGACATTTGTAGAATTGCTTCCCATGGAAGTTGTCGGGAAAAACACAATATACAGCCACATGAATGTGGAGGAGATTTATTTCCCCGAGGGTACCAAGCGAATCGAGAGCTTTGCCATCGAGAATTGCCCAAAGCTGAAACGCATCTATATCCCCACAGATGCCGAGATTGCCAAGGATGCCTTGTATAACATACCCAACCAAGTGGATATCGTACGTGGCGCGCCCAGCGGCATCACTAACATTACGATGGACTAAAACAGTTCCCATACAATAGAAAAGATGCGGCAAAGAGGCCCGAAAAGAGGGTTTCTTGCCGCATTTCTTTTACAATGAGATTTTTTTGAGTAATTTCGCACCCGAATTAATAAAATAAGAAATAGTTATGGCACTACAATGTGGTATAGTGGGACTTCCCAATGTGGGCAAGTCGACCCTTTTCAACTGCTTGTCAAACGCTAAGGCACAGGCGGCAAACTTCCCCTTCTGTACAATCGAACCCAATGTGGGCGTCATCACGGTGCCCGACGACCGACTCACCAAGTTGGCCGAGCTGGTGCATCCGGGACGTATCGTACCCACCACTGTGGAGATTGTTGATATTGCTGGTCTCGTGAAGGGTGCAAGCAAGGGCGAGGGATTGGGCAACAAGTTCCTGGCCAATATCCGTGAGACTGACGCCATCATCCACGTGCTCCGCTGCTTCGACGATGATAATGTGACCCACGTGGACGGTTCCGTAGACCCCGTGCGCGACAAGGAGATTATCGATGCCGAGCTGCAGATCAAGGACCTCGAGACCATAGAACAGCGCATACAGAAAGTGCAGAAGCAGGCTACCACAGGTGGCGACAAGCAGGCCAAGTTGCAATACGAGGTGCTGTGCAAGTACCGCGACGCATTGGTACAGGGCAAGTCGGCTCGCAGTGTATCCTTTGACACCAAGGATGAGCAGAAAGCTGCCAAGGAGCTCTTCCTCCTGACTTCGAAGCCGGTGCTGTATGTTTGCAACGTTGACGAGGGCAGTGCCATCAATGGCAACAAATATGTGGAACAGGTGCGTGAGGCCATCAAGGAGGAAAATGCCGAGCTGCTCATCGTAGCGGCCAAGACCGAGGCCGACATCGCAGAACTGGATACCTACGAAGACCGTCAGATGTTCCTTGCCGAGGTGGGACTCGAGGAGTCGGGCGTGGCACGCCTCATAAAGGCTGCTTATGCATTGCTCGACCTCGAAACATTCATCACTGCAGGTGAAATGGAGGTGAAAGCATGGACCTACCGCAAGGGTTGGAAGGCTCCACAGTGTGCCGGTGTCATCCACACCGACTTCGAGAAGGGCTTCATCCGTGCCGAGGTCATCAAGTACGACGACTACATCAAATATGGATCCGAGGCTGCTGTGCGTGAGGCTGGAAAGCTCTCCGTGGAAGGCAAGGAATATATCGTGCAGGATGGCGACATCATGCACTTCAGATTTAACGTATAAAAGACATGATTACCTGGAATCCCCCTCTTGGCATTGGCCCGATACGTTTCTACGCCCTCTTCTGGATGATAGGACTCGCAGGTGCCTACTTCGTAGTACAGAAACTCTACAAGGATCAAAAGATAAAGGAAGAGCAGTTTGAGCCTTTGTTCTTTTATTGCTTCTTCGGCATCCTCATCGGTTCGCGCTTGGGCCACTGCCTGTTCTATGAACCAGCCTACTATTTGGCCGATTTTCCTCGTTTCATCGAGATGCTCCTGCCTATCCGCTTCACGGATTCGGGCGTGCGCCTTATCGGTTATCAGGGACTGGCTAGTCATGGAGGCACCCTGGGACTGATGATAGCCCTGTGGCTCTATGTGCGCAAGTACAAGGTGCCCTTGTGGACGGTGCTCGACAATATTGCCATTGCCACACCTGTGACTGCCTGCTGCATCCGCCTGGGCAATCTGATGAATTCCGAGATTATTGGGCGTCCTACAGGTGGTGACTTCGGATTCATCTTCACACAGGTTGACATGCTTCCGCGCCATCCGGCTCAGCTCTATGAAGCTATCGCCTATGCCCTGTTCGGACTCATCAGCTGGTATATCTACAAGCGTATGCCCCGTAAAGTAGGCACAGGCTTCTTCTTTGGCTACTGCCTCACTACCATCTTTACCTTCCGCTTCTTCGTGGAGTTCTTCAAGGAGGTACAGTCCGACTTCGAGGTAGGCATGCCGCTCGATATGGGCCAGCTCCTCAGCATCCCCTTCGTCGTGCTTGGCGTATGGTGTATGGTATATAGTATGAAGAAGGAGGGACGCACTCAAAAAAGATGATTGCAGCATAAATGATCGGAGCCTCTTATCGAGAGGTGCAAATGATAGTATATACACAAAAAGTGTCGATGAAATCGGCACTTTTTGTTGTTTATTGTGGCAGATAAATATTTGTTTTGTGGTCAAGGGGCGAATTGTGTGGTTGGCATGTACGCGAAAAAGCGGAGATTTTTGGGTAGTAAGAAAACTATTTTTACCTTTGCACCAACAACAGACATTTTCGCCTTGCTGAAAAAGATTTTTCACACCTATGAAAAACTTTTTTCACACCTATGAAAATAATTTATCAGGCCTGTGAAAAAGTTTTTTCGTCAAGGCGAAAAAGTTAAAAAGACAAACGTTATGAGAAAAATGTTAGAAGGAAAAGTGGCACTCGTTACAGGTGCTTCGCGTGGCATAGGTAAGGCCGTTGCCCTGCGCTTTGCTGCCGAAGGTGCTGCCATTGCATTCACGCACGTGACTCCCAGTGCAGCAGCCGAGCAGACCGAGCAGGAGATTGCCGCATTGGGCGTGAAGGTAAAGCGTTATGTGGCCGACGCAGCCGACTATGCCGCTACCGAGGCTCTTGTGGCCGATGTGGTGAAGGAGTTTGGACGTATCGACATCCTTGTAAACAACGCGGGTATCACGCGCGACACCTTGCTTATGCGCATGAGCGAGCAGCAGTGGGACGAGGTAATCTCGGCCAACCTGAAGTCGGCATTCAACTTCTGCCGTCTCTGCACACCTGTCATGATGCGCCAGCGTAGCGGTAGCATCATCAACATGTCGTCCGTAGTGGGCGTACACGGCAATGCCGGGCAGTGCAACTATGCAGCCTCGAAAGCAGGCATCATCGGCCTCACCAAAAGCATCGCTGCCGAGATGGGGTCGCGTGGTGTACGTGCCAACGTGATAACACCGGGATTCATCAATACCGACATGACGGGTAAGCTCAGCGAAGAGTTGCGTGCCGAGTGGGCCAAGCAGATACCTCTGCGCCGTGCTGGCGAGGGTGAGGATATCGCAGGTGCCGCCCTCTTCCTGGCTTCGGACCTCGCGGCCTATGTCACCGGACAGGTGTTGCAGGTCGATGGCGGAATGGCAATGTAGCTTAATTTGCTATTTGACGATTTACTATTTACTATTTATTGGGAGAACTTGGCAGTTCTATAGTTTCGATATCGCAACAAGCGAGAATTGTATAATAGTTAAATCGTAAATCAATAGTAAATCGTAAATTAACTAATGTTGAAGTTGCTATGCTCGGCAGAGTCTGCAGGCAGTCTTTGCTCTCGCTTAATCGCAACTTTGTAAAATTGTAAATAGGAAGGAGATGAATCTAAACATTATAGTTTTGGCCAAGCAGGTGCCTGACACACGCAACGTGGGTAAGGATGCCATGAATGCCGACGGCACAATCAACCGTGCGGCACTACCTGCAATCTTCAATCCCGAGGATCTGAATGCCTTGGAGCAGGCCTTGCGCCTCAAGGAACAGTATCCCGGTACTACGGTCAAGGTGCTCACCATGGGCCCGCCCCGTGCGGCAGAGATTGTGCGCGAAGGCATGTTTCGCGGTACTGACGGTGGCTACTTGCTCACCGATCGCGCCTTTGCCGGTGCCGACACCTTGGCTACATCGTATGCCCTCTCTACAGCTATCCGCAAGATAGGCGAGTACGACATCATCATCGGAGGCCGTCAGGCTATCGATGGCGACACCGCTCAGGTAGGTCCGCAGGTGGCCGAGAAGTTGGGACTCACCCAGATAACCTATGCCGAGGAGATACTCAAGGTGGAGGATGGCCGCATCACCGTGAAGCGCCACATCGATGGAGGCGTCGAGACCGTTGAGGGGCCCCTGCCTATCGTCATCACCGTCAATGGCTCGGCAGCACCCTGCCGCCCGCGCAATGCCAAGTTGCTGATGACCCACAAGAATGCCGTGATTACCGAGTGGAGCGTGGCCGACATCGATGGCGATGTAGCACAGTGCGGCCTCTCGGGCTCACCCACCAAGGTGAAGGCCATACAGAACATCGTGTTCAAGGCCAAGGAGAGCAAGGCTATGGGCGACACCGATGCAGAGATTGAGAACTTGATTGTGGAACTGGTGGAGAACCATACAATTGGATAAAACATGAACAACCTATTCGTATACTTAGAATTACAGGAAGATAGCCGCGTGGCAGAGGTGAGCCTCGAACTGCTCACCAAGGGACGCTCGCTGGCTACCCAGCTCGGCTGTCGCTTGGAGGCTGTGGCTGCAGGCTGCAACCTCGAAGGCATTGCCGCACAGGTGATGCCCTATGGTGTAGACGTGCTCCATCTGTTCGATGCCGAGGGACTCTATCCCTACACCTCATTGCCTCACACTTCAGTGTTGGTCAACCTCTTCAAGGAGGAGCAGCCGCAGATCGCCCTGATGGGTGCTACCGTTATCGGACGTGACCTCGGTCCGCGTGTATCATCGGCCCTTCATAGTGGCCTCACCGCCGACTGCACGGCCCTCGAGATTGGTGAGCACGACGACAAGAAAGCAGGCAAGCATTACGAGGGTCTGCTCTACCAGATTCGTCCTGCCTTTGGTGGCAATATCGTGGCCACCATCGTCAATCCTGAGAACCGTCCGCAGATGGCTACCGTGCGTGAGGGTGTGATGAAGAAGGAACTCTTCGATGCCAACCATCAAGGCGAGATCGTCCGTCACGACGTGGCCAAGTATGTGCCCGACACCGACTATGTGGTGAAGGTCATCGAACGCCACGTGGAGCGGGCCAAGCACAACCTCAAGGGAGCACCCATCGTGGTGGCCGGAGGCTATGGCGTAGGCTCGCGCGAGAACTTCCAACTCCTCTTCGACCTGGCCAAGGAATTGCATGGCGAGGTAGGTGCCAGCCGTGCTGCCGTGGATGCCGGCTTTGCCGACCACGACCGTCAGATTGGTCAGACCGGTGTCACCGTGCGTCCCAAGCTCTACATCGCCTGCGGCATCAGCGGGCAGATACAGCATATCGCCGGCATGCAGGAGAGCTCCATGATTATCTCCATCAACAGCGACCCTAACGCTCCCATCAACACCATCGCCGACTATGTCATCACCGGTCGCGTAGAGGATGTGGTACCCAAAATGATTAAGTATTATAAGAAGAATAGTAAATGATTTGTGGAGATAAAGGGAGATAAATGGAGATAGATGCCAAATGTACCGTACGCGGTGTACCAAACTATTGGCCTTTTATCTCCCAAAGAACGAAGTGATATCTCCCTCTAACTCCCTTTAACTCCTTTAATAATAACTATGGCCAACTTTTATACCGACAGTCCGGAACTCAAGCATTACTTGAACCATCCGTTGATGAAGCGCATCGTGGAGCTCCGCGAACGCGACTTCGCAGAAAAAGACCAATACCCCTATGCTCCTCAGGACCACGAGGATGCTATGGACAACTATGATAAGGTACTCGAGATCATCGGTGAGATATGTGGCGATATCATTGCCGCCAATGCCGAGGGTGTAGACCACGAAGGTCCCGTTTGCGAGAACGGGCGCGTGCGCTATGCCTCAGGTACCGATATCAATATGGATGCCTGCCGCAAGGCCGGACTCATGGGCATGGCTATGCCCCGCCGCTTTGGTGGACTCAACTTCCCCAGTGTGCCCTACATGATTGCAGCCGACATGGTGAGCCGTGCCGATGCTGGCTTCGAGAACCTGTGGGCCCTGCAGGATTGTGCTGAGACCATCTATGAGTTTGGCAGCGAGGAGCAGAAACAGCACTATATCAGCCGCGTATGTGCCGGCGAAACCATGAGTATGGACCTCACCGAGCCCGATGCTGGCTCCGACCTCCAGAGCGTACAGCTCAAGGCCACCTATAGCGAGGCCGACGGTTGCTGGTACCTCAACGGTGTGAAGCGCTTCATCACCAACGGCGACAGCGACATACACCTCGTGCTTGCCCGCTCCGAAGAGGGCACCAGGGATGGCCGCGGCCTCTCCATGTTCATCTACGACAAGCGTAACGGTGGTGTCACCGTACGCCGCATCGAGAACAAGATGGGCATCAAGGGTAGCCCCACCTGCGAACTTGTATACAAGAACGCCAAGGCCGAGCTCTGTGGTGAGCGCCGCCTCGGACTCATCAAATATGTGATGGCACTGATGAACGGTGCCCGTCTCGGCATCGCTGCCCAGGCTGTAGGCATCTCGCAGGCCGCCTATGAGGAGGCACTCTCCTATGCCCGCGACCGCCGTCAGTTTGGCAAGGCCATCATCGAGATGGCGCCCGTAGCCGAGATGATAAGCAACATCAAGGCCAAGCTCGACGCTGCACGCACCATCCTCTATCAGACCTCACGCTACGTCGATATCTACAAGGCGCTCGACGATATCAGCAAGGAGCGCAAGCTCACCCCCGAGGAGCGCAAGGAGCAGAAGTACTACGCCAAGATGGCCGATGCCTTCACACCCCTCTCAAAGGGTCTTGGCAGTGAGTTCTGCAACCAGAACGCTTACGACTGCATCCAGGTGCACGGCGGCTCAGGCTTTATGAAGGACTATGCTTGCGAGCGCATCTACCGCGATGCCCGCATCACCAGCATCTACGAGGGCACCACTCAGCTGCAGGTGGTGGCAGCCATCCGCTACGCCACCTCAGGCTTCTATGCGAATGCGATGAAGGAGTTTGCCCAGTGGGAAGTATCATCTGAGATGGCGCCGCTCAAGGCACGTCTCGATGCTATGGCCGCCCGCTACGAGGAGGCTGTGGCCACCGTCACCGGTCACGAGTCGCAAGAGCTTATCGACCTCACCGCCCGCCGCCTTGTCGAGATGGCCGGCTACATCATCATGGGCTACCTGCTCTTGCAGGATGCTACGGCCAATGCCGAGCTCTTCGCCACCTCGGCCAACGTTTTCGTGCGCTGGGCCGAAGCCGAAGTAGACAAGCACGCCGGCTACATCAGCCGCATCACTGTGGATGAACTTGCCTACTATCGCAAAGCATAAGAGATTCTTACTGCATACTTCAACGTTGTTGTCTGGCATCATAAAAAAAAGCTGCAGCGATGGATTTTGCCGTGTAGCGTGCAGACGTTTCTCATGGGGTGATGAGCGTGGCCAAAAAAGAAGCAGGCCCCCCGCTGCATTAGGGCCTGCTTCGACGTAAGATGTGAGTTGTAAGATTATCGCAGCGGTATTCTTTTAAGTTTCTAAGTTTCTAAGTTTTTGAGTTGCCATCTGGATGGCACCCTAAACCATCAACCTACTTTACTTCCCAAGTGTCGTTGGTGAGGAGCAGTTCTTCAAAGGTGTGGTAGGCCTTCTTCTCCTTCACTTCGGCAATCTGCGCTTCCACTGCCTCATCGTAGGTGGGAGCCTCCACATCACGGATGACACCGAGGGCAATGGGGAAGTCGGGACCTTCCATCAGCGCCAACTTGAGCTGCAGGGTGTTGTCCTCACAGTGAGCATCGTGTACGAGGATGTCGTCGATGGTCACACCATTCTCACCAATCTTTACCACCTTGAGGCCAAAGCCCTCCTGCATGAGTCCGTACTCGTTGTTGACACCGAACACCATAGGCTGGCCATGGCGCAGGTAAATGGCGTTCTTGGCACGTCCCTCCTTGTTGTACACGCTGTCGTGGGTACCATCGTTGAAGATGACGCAGTTTTGCAGTATCTCACACACCGAAGCACCCTTATGGGCGTGGGCAGCCTTGAGTATTTCTACGGTGCCGGGAGCGTCGGTCGCCACGGCACGGGCAAAGAAGTGGCCACGGGCACCGAAGCAGAGCTCGGCAGGGCGGAAGGGATCCTCGACCGTACCGTAGGGACTTGACTTGCTCACGAAGCCGCGCGGACTTGTGGGCGAGTACTGTCCCTTGGTGAGACCGTAGATGCGGTTGTTGAGCAATATCATGTTGAGGTTGATATTGCGGCGATTGGCATGGATGAAGTGGTTGCCACCGATGGCGAGGCCGTCGCCATCGCCGCTTACCTGCCACACAGAAAGCTCGGGGTTGGCCACCTTGCAGCCTGTGGCGATGGCAGCAGCACGTCCGTGGATGGTGTTCATGCCATAGGTATTCATGTAGTGGGGCAAGCGACTCGAACATCCGATACCAGATATCACGGCGATATTGTGCGGAGCTACGCCTATCTCGGCCATAGCCTTGTGGAGTGATGCGAGGAAGAAGTGGTCACCGCAGCCAGGGCACCAGCGCGGCTGACCTTTCTTGTAATCTTGTGCTGTATATTTTATTTCCATAGTGTTACTCCTCCATCATTTTGGTGAATACGTTGATAAGTTGGTTTGTGGAGAAGGGCTGTCCTTTCACCTCGTTGTACTGGCAAGGTGAGAATCGGTCGACCTTCATGCGTAGCCACGCAGCCAGCTGGCCCGAGTTCTGCTCGGCCACCACCACCTTAGGATACTTGCGCAGCACCTCAGCGGTGTTCTTGGGCAGCGGGTTGATGTACTTGAAGTGGGCGAGAGCTACCTTCTTGCCTGTGGCACGCATCTCGTCTATGGCAGCATGGAGATGTCCATAGGTACCACCGAAGCCAACAATGAGCAGTTCGGCATCCTCGGCGTCGCCCTCTACCACGAGGTCGGGTACGGGGATGGCATCTATCTTCTGCTGGCGCAGACGGGTCATCAGGTCGTGGTTCTCGGGATCGGTAGAGATGGCGCCTGTCTTGTTGTCCTTCTCCAAGCCACCGAGGATATGCTGGAATCCTTCGCGTCCGGGTACAGCCCAGTAACGCACGCCATTCTCCTCCTGACGCTGATAGGGAGTCCATGTTCCTTTCAGCTCTTCAGGCACGTAGGGAGGATTGATGGCAGGATATTCAGCCAGATTGGGCAGGCGGAAAGCGCCCGAGCCATTAGCCACGAAAGCATCGGTGAGCAGCACCACGGGAGTCATGTGCTCCAGGGCAATCTTACAGGCCATGTAGGCTGCATCGAAGCAGTCGGTGGGCGATGTGGCTGCCAACACTGGCATGGGCGATTCGCCGTTACGGCCAAAGAGCACCTGCAGCAGGTCGGTCTGCTCCGACTTAGTGGGCAATCCGGTAGCGGGACCTCCGCGTTGTACGTCAAGTACCACGAGCGGAAGCTCCATGATGACGGCGAGGTTCATTGCCTCGGACTTGAGGCAGATGCCGGGTCCAGAGGTAGATGTCACGGCCAAAGCGCCAGCAAAAGAAGCACCTACCGCCGATGCGCATCCGGCAATCTCGTCTTCGCACTGTACGGTGGTCACGCCCAGCGACTTGTGCTTTGACAGTTCGTGCAACACATCGGTAGCCGGAGTGATGGGGTATGAGCCCAGATAGAGCTTCAAGCCAGCCTTCTCGGCGGCTGCGATGAAGCCGTATGCTGTAGCTTTGTTGCCCGTGATGTCCATATAGCGTCCAGGCACCTTGTGCTTGGTCTCCACGCGGTATACGTTGGTTGCCAAGCTGTGGGTGTTGTGTCCATAGTCGTAGCCGGCCTGTATCACCTTGATGTTGGCCTCTGCCAATGCGGGTTTCTTGGCAAACTTTTCGCGCAGATAGTTGAATGCCACGTTGAGGTCGCGGTCGAAGAGCCAGCACACGAGGCCGAGGGCAAACATGTTGCGGCACTTGAGCACCGCCTTGGGTTCCATACCGCTGTCGGCGAGGCAGTCCTTCACCATCTGTGTGATGGGGCATGCCACTACGCGGTCGGCATCGATGTTCATCTCTGCCAAGGGGTCCTCGGTGGCGAATGCGGCCTTTTTCAGGTCGGCTGGGCCGAACGAGTCGGTATCTATAATAATGGTAGCGTCGGGCTTGGCATAGCGGTACTGTGTCTTCAGCGCGGCAGCATTCATGGCTACCAGCACGTCGCACAGGTCACCGGGGGTATACACCTTGCCCGAACCGATATGTACTTGGAATCCCGACACGCCCGTAAGGCTTCCTTGCGGGGCACGTATGTCGGCCGGATAGTCGGGGAAGGTACAAATGTCGTTACCTACGGTAGCCGATACGGTGGAGAAGATGTTTCCCGCCAGCTGCATACCGTCGCCCGAGTCGCCGGAGAAGCGCACGATTACCTCGTCGCGCTCTTTTACGATGATTTGTTCGCTCATTGTTTTATTTATAAGTGTGAAAATACTGGCTGCAAATTTCGGCATTTTTGCTGAATAATGAAACACATTGCTTCATTATTTACAATATTTGCAGTAAACCTGTAGAATCGTTAAAAAAAATATAGTGAGCTTTTGCGATTTACTTGTTTATCACTATATTTGCGAAAGATAGCAAAATAGTATTGATTTATGAGAAAAGAACAAGCCATTTTTGCCGCCGGTTGCTTTTGGGGTGTACAGTATCAGCTGCAACGCATGCCGGGTGTGTTGACCACCTCTGTAGGCTATATCGGAGGCCCTGAGGAGAACCCTATATATGCCGATGTGAAGGCTCACCGCACTCACCACGTCGAGGCGGTATGGGTGGAGTATGATGCCGAGGTGGTGAGCTATGAGGCGTTGTGCAAACTGTTCTTCGAGATTCACGACCCAGCACAGACCGATGGCATAGGACCCGATATAGGTCCGCAGTATCGCAGCCAGATATTCTTCCTCGACGATGATCAGCGTCAGACTGCTGAAGAGGTAATAGCTCTCTTGCGCAGCAAAGGGTATGAAGTGAATACCGCGCTGCGCCCAGCAGAACGCTTCTGGCATGGCGAGGAGTATCATCAGGACTACTACAACAAGACGGGCGATGAACCCTACTGCCACATCCGCACGAAGAAGTTCTGATACTCTGCTCTTAGATAGGAACAGTAAATTTCTCCATAATAATACGCTATGAAAACACGCCTGTCATTGCTTGCAACCACAGCTACGGTATGTATGCTGTCTTGTGTGCAAGCCCCTGTGCCCGATGCGGGTATAGCCCTTTTTGGTGGCTTCTCTTACTCAGGTGCAGACACCTGTTACACCCATCATCCGCTCACCGAGGAGAATGCCTTCTACAATCCTATCCTACCCGGTTGGTACTCCGACCCCAGTGTCTGCACCAATGGCAAGGGCGATTACTTCCTGGTGACCTCCACCTTCAGTTACTATCCTGGTGTACCCATCTTTCATAGTCGCGACTTGATGCATTGGGAGCAGGTGGGGCATGTACTCGACCGCCCCAGCCAGTTGCGCAACCTACCGCCCCAGCATGTGAGCGGCGGTATCTTTGCTCCTGCCATTGAGTATAACCCTCATAACGAGACCTACTATATGGTGACCACCAATGTAGGATGGGGTAACTTCTTCGTCACCACGAAGGACCCCTTTGGGGAATGGTCTGAGCCAATACGCCTGCCGACGGTAGGTGGTATCGACCCCTCTTTCTTCTTCGATGACGACGGACGCGCCTATATCGTGAACAATGACGACGCACCCGACCGCAAGGCCGAGTATGACGGACACCGCACGATACGTATTCAGGAGTTCGACCCTGCCACCAACCGCACTGTCGGCGATCGCAAGATTTTGGTCAACAAGGGAGCCCGTCCCGAGGATAACCCTATATGGATTGAGGGTCCTCACATGTACAAGATTAACGGTAAGTACTATCTCATGTCGGCCGAGGGAGGTACAGGAGGTTGGCACTCCGAAGTCATCTTCCGTAGCGATTCCCCCATGGGACCCTTCGAACCGTGGGAGAAGAATCCTATCCTCACTCAGCGCCATCTCGACCATAAGCGTTCCTATCCTATCACCTGTGCCGGACATGCTGACCTCGTGCAGGCCAAAGAGGGCGATTGGTGGGCTGTGTTCTTGGCTTGTCGCCCCATTGAAAACAAGTTTGAGAACCTCGGACGCGAAACCTTCATCATGCCCGTAAAGTGGAGCGACGATGGATTCCCTTATATGACCCAGGGCGACGATATAGTGCCTCTCATCGTGCATCGCGATGGTGTGAAGCGTCAGGATGGGTATGCTACTGCGGGCAACTTTACCCACACCGATGAGTTTGCCGATACGCTGCTTGCACAGGATTGGCACACCCTGCGCGGTCCTGCCACAGAGCACTACTCGCTCACTGCCGTACCGGGCTACCTCGCCTTGAAGTGTGCTCCCAAGCTCTCCACCGAGCGGGGTACACCTGCCTTCGTGGGACGCCGCATGCAACACCATGCCTTCGAGAGCAGCACGGATATGCTCTTCGCCCCTGCCGACACGCTTGAGCGAGCTGGTATGGTACTTTTCAAGGACGAGACCCATCAGTATCTTTTCATCGTAGGCTACGATGGCACCAATAAGTATATCTCATTGGAGAAAGTTGGCCGACAGGGCACTGAAGCCCTTGCCCGGCATGCTCTGACAGAGCAGAGCCCTGCCATCACGCTGAAGGTAGTATCTGACGGCAAACACTATGCCTTCCACTACGCTACGAAGAAAGGACGCTGGCAGACCCTCGCCGAGGAGGTCGATGCCGCCCATCTCTCTACAGCCCGTGCCGGAGGTTTCACCGGTAGTTTGATAGGTCTGTATGCAACCAACAAATGAGAAAGATATGAAGAAACTACTCTCCATTATACTCTGCAGCACCGCTTTGCTTGGCGCATGCGGTACCCACAAGGCCAGTGAGCCCACGCTCAAGTCGGCATTGGCCGACAAGTTCTACATCGGCACTGCACTCAACAGCTGGCAGGTGGCAGGGCGCGATTCCAATATCACAGATATCGTCACTCGCCACTTCAACGCCATCGTGGCTGAGAACTGTATGAAGAGCGAGTCGCTGCAGCCACGCGAAGGAGAATTCCGCTTCCGCCAGGCCGATGAGTTTGTCGCTTTTGGCGAGCGCCACGGCATGCATATCACTGGGCACTGTCTGATATGGCATTCGCAGCTTCCCCGTTGGTTTTGTACCGATGAAGAGGGCAATAATGTGAGTCCCGAGCTATTGCGCCAGCGTATGAAGACCCACATCAGTACTGTTGTCGGGCGTTACAAGGGGCGCGTCAAGGGATGGGATGTCGTGAATGAAGCCATCATGGAGGATGGCTCGTACCGTAAGAGCAAGTTCTACGAGATCCTGGGTGAGGAGTTTATTCCCCTCGCCTTCCAGTATGCCCATGAGGCCGATCCGGAGGCAGAACTCTATTACAATGACTACAATATGTTCCACGCAGGCAAGCGTGAGGCAGTATGCCGTCTGGTGCGCCAGCTCAAGGAGCGTGGCCTGCGCATCGACGCAGTAGGCATGCAAGGACATATCGACATGCAGTACCCCTCGCTGGAGGAGTTTGAAGCCAGCATCAATGCCTATGCCGATGCAGGGGTAAAGGTGATGATTACCGAGTTTGATATGAGCGCCCTTCCTTCACCGTGGCAGTCGGCCAACCTCAGTGATACACTGAGCTACGAGCAGCGCATGAATCCCTATGTGGATGGCCTGCCCGATTCCATCTCTGCCCAGTGGAACGCCCGCATGATGGAGTACATGCAACTCTTCATCCGCCATGCCGACGACATTACTCGTGTCACCACCTGGGGTGTCACCGATGGCAACTCATGGAAGAACGGTTTCCCCATCCGTGGGCGCACCGATTATCCCCTCTTCTTCGACCGCCAATACCGTCCCAAGCCCTTTGTGGAGGAACTGATTAAAAGCAAGAAGTGACAAATCTTTAATTTCAATACTTGTATGAAACACCTCAGCTACATTTTCGCCTTGTTGGTGGCATTGGCGACTACCACGCCTCTTCAGGCACAGGAGACTGCGCAGCCGGATGAGAATTTCCATATATACCTCTGTTTCGGGCAGTCAAATATGGAGGGATGTGGCCCCATAGAGGTGCAGGACACGATGGACATCAGCGACCGTTTCCTGATGATGGCAGCGGTGGATATGCCTCAGCTTGGGAGGGTACGCGGAGAATGGTATAGGGCTGTTCCGCCGCTTACCGTGCCATACGGTGGATTGAGTCCTGCCGACTATTTCGGGCGTACCATGCTGGAGAACCTTCCCCAAGAGGTCAGGGTGGGCATCATCAACGTAGCAGTAGGCGGATGCAAGATAGAGCTGTTCGATGAGGATGTTTGCTCTGATTACCTCAAAGATCAGCCCGATTGGCTCAAGCAGAAGGCTCGCGACTACGACAACCACCCCTACCAGCGACTGATAACACTGGCTCGTCAGGCGCAAAAGGAGGGTGTCATCAAGGGCATACTGCTGCATCAGGGTGAGTCGAACACGGGTGACAAGGAATGGCCCCATAAGGTGAAGAAGGTGTATGATCGTATGTTGGTCGACCTGGGACTCTCGGCCGAAGAGGTGCCCCTGCTCGCAGGTGAGGTGATACATGCATCGCAGCAGGGTGCCTGTGCATCGATGAATGAGATTATCGCTACGTTGCCCGAGGTGATACCTACTGCACATGTCATCTCGTCGGATGGGTGCGCTTCGTCCAGCGATAAGCTGCATTTCACCTCCGAAGGCTACCGTATGTTGGGACGACGCTATGCCCATACGCTCCTCTGCCATAATTATCGCAAGCAGGAGGGCACCTATCGCAATCCAATCCTCTATGCTGATGTCCCCGATATGTCGGTATGCTTCGACGGCAGCCACTACTATATGGTGAGCACTACCATGCACCTTATGCCTGGTGCTCCCATCATGCGCTCGGCCGATATGCAGCATTGGGAGACCGTGAGCTACCTTTATCCTCGCATTGACGATGGTGACCGCTACGACCTTATCGGTGCAACGGCCTATGGACAGGGCCAGTGGGCATCCTCGATACGCTATCATGAGGGTAAGTTCTACGTCTGGTTCAGTGCTAACGGCCATCCCTGGCGTGGATTCGTATATACGGCGGACGATGCTGCCGGTCCATGGACACTGCATTCGCGTCCGCCTCATCACCACGACGGCTCACTGCTCTTCGATGATGACGGTAGGGTATACCTTTACCATGGTACAGGACAGCTCACTGAGTTTGCCCCCGACCTGAGCGGCCCGCTGTCCGGAGGCATTGACATGACTGTCTTTGAGCGCGATGCCGACGAACGAGGTCTTCTAGAGGGTAGCTCGGCTTTCAAGCATAATGGCAAGTACTACCTGATGATGATATCTATGGACTGGGGTATCCCTGGCCGTGTACGCCGCGAGGTGTGTTACCGTGCCGACAAGATTACTGGTCCCTACGAGAAGAGGGTGATTCTGGAGACTCCCTTCGAGGAGTATGGCGGTGTAGGGCAAGGATGTATCGTGCAGGGGCATGGAGGCCGCTGGCATGGACTTATCTTTCAGGATCGCGACGGAGTGGGGCGTGTGCCCTGTCTGATGCCCTGTACGTGGATTGATGGTTGGCCCATCTTGGGTGACGAGCATGGGCGCATCCCTAATGACACAACGCTCGGCTATACGGTGATGAGGGGTATCTGCGGTTCCGACGACTTTGACGGCAAGGAGCTGTCGCTCTACTGGCAATGGAACCATAATCCCATTGATGAGGCCTGGTGTCTTACCGCACGGCGTGGTGCTCTGCGGCTTACGACTGCCCGCGTGGTCGAAAACCTCTTTGTGGCACCCAACACGCTGACACAGCGTATGGTGGGGCCATCTTGCAGCGGTACCGTATGCCTTGATGTACGTCGTATGCTCGATGGCGACCGTGCAGGATTGGCTGCGCTCAATGGTGATAGCGGAGTACTCACTGTCGAGCAGGAGGAAGGCGAGCGGAGCATCGTGGTGAGCGAGCAGCGCTCACGATTTGGTGAGAATCGCGCAATCATAGGTGTCGATACCGTAGAGCTCGCACGTATCCCCCTGAAACGTAACAAGGTGTACCTGCGTATCGACGGTACTTTTGGTAAGCCGCGCGATTTGGCTACTTTCTCGTATAGTACCGACGGCAAGCGTTTCATCCCGTTAGGGCGTGCTGTAAGGATGAGTTTTGACTATCGCCGCATGTTCATGGGTAGCAAGTTTGCCATCTTCAATTACGCCACAAAAGAGACGGGTGGCTACGTGGATGTGCTCGACTTCAAGTACGAGTAGGCAGCTTTAGCGATAGATTAGTGTGGTAAGGTTGGTGGGTGTGAACAGCTCATTGGCGATGTTCCACAGCTCCTGAGCCGTGAGAGCCTCGATGCGGCGGTACAATGCCTCGGAGCCTTCATATGTGTTATGGTGCAGATAGGTCTTGGCCATGCCGAGTGCCATGCTTTCGAAGTTGTCGGATGCTACGCTCACCTGCCCTATTAGTTGTTTCTTGGCAGCTGCAAGCTGTAAGGTGGTAAGCGGGTGTTCGCGCAGGCGGCGCAACTCGTTCTGTACGAGACTGATGCAACGGTCTATGTCGTGTGTGTCTGTGCCAAAGTATATGCTGAATACTCCCGTGTCGGTATAGCTTGCCAGGTTGCTCTCTACATTGTACACGAGTCCCGAATGCTCGCGCAGGGCCAGGTTGAGGCGACTGTTCATGCCGGGCCCGCCCAACATGTTGTTGAGTAGGTATAGACCCGTGCGACGACGATCCGAGGCCGGGTAGGCGGCACAGCCAATCATTACATGGGCCTGATGAGTGTGGCGCTGTATCTCCAGCTCGCGGGGCTGGTAGGGCAGTGGGGAAACACGCCCGCTATTGACTACACCGGTAGGAATATCGGCGGTGAGCCGTTCGGCCCATCCTACAATACGGGAGAAGGGGATATTGCCATAAACGAAGAGTACGGCATTGGCGGGGTGGTAGTAGCGGTCCACAAAGCTACGGCCGCTCTGTGTGCCGAAGCGTTTGAGGTTGGCTGGGGTGCCCAAGATATTGTGTCCCAGTGGATGATTAGGGAAGAGCGTGCTCTCGAAATCATCAAAGATGAGTTCGGCAGGGTTGTCTTCATAGCTCTCTATCTCTTCGAGGATGACACCACGCTCCTTATCGGCCTCGTGTTGCGGAAAGGTGCTGTGGAAGACGATGTCGGTGAGCAGTTCAAGAGCCCGGGCAAAGTCCTTCTTCAGAAAAGCCGAGTACACCACCGTCTCTTCCTTGTTGGTGAAAGCATTGAGGTCGCCACCTACATTCTCCATGCGGTTGAGGATGTGCCATGCGCGACGCTTCGTGGTTCCTTTGAAGAGCATGTGCTCCACGAAGTGGGCAAGACCCGCTTCATCGGGCTGCTCATCGCGTGTGCCGGCATCAATGGCATAGCCGCAGTAGGCAACAGCTGTGGGCGAGGGGGTGTGTATGATGCGCAAGCCGTTAGGTAGTGTAGTGGTGTTATATGGTTTCATGAATCTTTTGCTTTGTGTCGGCAAAGATACGGCTTTTTTTTCGTATCTTCGCACCATGAAAGCGAAACATCCCCTCTCCGTTGCTGTATTCTGCTCGGCAGCGACTGATATAGCTCCTGAGTACTTCGAACAAACAGCCAAGCTTGGACGTTGGATAGGCGCCCAGGGCTGGCGCCTTGTGTATGGTGGCGCCAGCTTAGGACTGATGGATTGTGTGGCTCGTGCAGCCAAGGAGACTGGGGCTAAGGTGACAGGTGTGGTACCCGACAAGTTGGTGGAACGCGGTATTGTATCGCCGCTGCTCGATGAGACTATCCATGTACACAGCTTGGGAGAACGTAAGGAGGTGATGCTACGTGAGAGTGATCTTTTCATAGCCTTGCCCGGTGGGCTGGGTACACTCGACGAGGTGTTCCACGTGTTGGGCGAGAGTAGCATTGGTTATCACAACAAGCCCGTAGTGCTGTATAATATGGGTGGATGCTGGAACTCCCTGTGTGCTATGCTCGACGACCTTCGTCATCAGGGCCTTCTGCGACACGACCTCACAGGGCGTCTTGTAGTTGCCAACTCATGCGAGGAGCTGTTCTCCGAGTTGTTGCGACACGCTGAGCGCTAACCCCCTCGAGTAATGCTAATATAAATAAAAAACAATATGCGAAAGATTATCGGTATAGGAGAGACTATTCTCGACATCCTCTTCAAGAACAATCAGGCTGCCACATCAGTGCCTGGAGGCTCTACATTCAACTCTATGATATCGCTCGGGCGTGTGGGGCTTCCCTCATGCTTCGTCAGCGAGATTGGTGACGATAGGGTAGGCGGCATAGTCCGTTCGTTCCTTAGCGACAATGGAGTTGACGACCGTTACCTCACTGAGTACCCTGAGCGTAAGTCGCCCATATCGCTTGCCTTCCTCGACGACCATAATAACGCCACCTACTCCTTCTATAAGGAGCCCTTCGGAAAGCGTACCGACTGGCTGTGTCCCACAATAGGGCACGACGACATCGTCCTTTTTGGCTCCTACTATGCCCTCGATCCCAATATGCGCTATAAGGTGACAGCTCTGCTCGATGAGGCTCGTAACGCAGGTGCCATCATCTATTACGACGTTAATTTCCGCCGTAATCATGCAGGAGAGGCCATCAAGCTTATGGGAACCGTTATCGAGAATCTCGAGTATGCCGATATCGTACGTGGCTCCGATGAGGACTTCTCTGTCCTCTACCACATTGACGAGGGTGCCAAGGTGTTCAAGGATAAGGTTGACTTCTACTGTCCGCGCCTCATTTACAGCCGTGGAGCGCAGGGGGTCGAATTGTATAGTCGTACCCTCACCAAGCGCTATCTCATAGAGCCTATCATTCCGGTGAGTACCATTGGTGCAGGTGACAATCTCAATGCCGGCATCCTTTATGGTATCATACGCAACCGGATTCGCCGCGACGACCTCGACCACCTTACCGAACGTGACTGGGACGACGTTATCCGTTGCGGTCTCCGCTTCAGTGCCGATACCTGTATGCATACCGACAATTACATCAGCCGCGAGTTTGCTGAGACATTAGATAGATAACAAGAATCTGCAGTACAAACATTATAATACACGACAATGCGAACTTTTGAAGAACTGGGTGTGATGCCCGAGATATGCGAAGCCATCAGCGAACTGGGATTCGTGCAACCCATGCCCGTGCAGGAAGAGGTGATACCCTATCTGCTGGGCAATGGCAATGATGTGGTGGCGCTGGCACAGACAGGTACTGGCAAGACGGCAGCGTTCGGACTGCCCATCATACAGAAGGCCGACCCTACCCTGCCTTATGCGCAGGCACTCATCCTGAGTCCTACCCGCGAGCTATGCCTGCAGATTGCCGATGACCTTGCCGCCTTCTCCAAGTATGTGGAGGGACTGCGCGTGGTACCCATGTATGGCGGCACCTCCATAGAAAACCAGATACGTAACGTGCGTCGCGGCGTACACATCATCGTGGCCACACCGGGCCGCCTCATCGACCTCATGGAGCGTGGCGTGGTGGACCTCTCCACCGTGCGCGATGTTGTGCTCGACGAGGCCGACGAGATGCTCAATATGGGCTTCACCGACAGCATCAACCGCATCCTCGAGGATGTGCCTGCCGACCGCAACACACTGCTCTTCTCCGCCACCATGAGCAAGGAGATTGCCGCTATTGCCAAGAATTACCTCACCGATGCCCACGAAATCGTGATAGGCAACAAGAACGAGGGTGCCAAGAACGTGAACCACGTATACTATATGGTGCACGCGAAGGACAAATACCTCGCCCTGAAGCGTATCGTCGACTACTACCCCCATATCTATGGCATCGTATTCTGCCGCACCCGTATGGAGACGCAGGAGATAGCCGACAAGCTCATCCAGGACGGCTACAATGCCGATGCCCTGCACGGCGAACTGTCGCAACAGCAGCGCGACCTCACGATGCAGAAGTTCCGCAAGCGCCGCATCCAGCTCCTTGTAGCCACCGACGTGGCAGCACGCGGACTTGATGTGGACGACCTCACCCACGTCATCAACTACGGCCTGCCCGACGACACGGAGAACTACACCCACCGTAGCGGGCGCACCGGACGTGCCGGCAAGCGAGGCACCTCCATCGCCATCATCAACCTACGCGAGCGCGGCCGCATGCGCGAGATTGAGAAGGTCATCGGCAAGGAGTTCGTCAAGGGAACCCTGCCCACAGGCAAGGAGATTTGCGAAAAGCAGCTGTGGAAGGTGATTGACGACATCGAGAAGACCGAGGTCAACGAAGCCGAGATAGCCGAGTTCCTTCCCGCCATATACCGCAAACTCGACTGGCTGGACAAGGAAGACATCATACGCCGCGTGGTGACCCGTGAGTTTGGCCGGTTCGTGGAATACTACAGCAATGCCCCCGAACCGGAGGCGGTCGTAGAAAGAAGTCAACGGACAAAAGACAACAGACAACGGACAAAAGGCGAGGACGGGCCACGCCAACGCCGTGAAAAGGGCGATGGCCCCCGCAAGGCAGAGAAGGGCTATGTACGCTTCTTCGTGAACCGCGGCAAGCGCGACGGATTCTATGCCTCGCAAATCATCGATCTGGTGAACCGCCACGTGCGCCACGAGCGCATCGAGATGGGGCGCATCGACCTGATGCAGAACTTCTCCTTCTTCGAGGTGCCCGAGCGTCAGGCCGACACGGTGACACGCGCCCTGAGCCACGCCCACGTGAACGGACAACACATCGTGGTGGAGCCTGCAGGAGAGGAGCAGCCTCCCCTAACCCCTCCCAAGGAGGGGGACTTCAAGCCTCGTGAAAAGAAAGGGCGCAAAGCTGATGAATTCACAGACGGCTTTGCCCGATTCGAGAAGAAGAACAAGAATCGCAATCCGCAAGGTCCTGCCCCCTCCGGGGGAGCTAAAGGCAGCCGCACCAAGCCCTCACGCGAAGAGCGCGGCTACACCAGCAAGCGCGGTCCCATGAGGAAGGACGACTGGAAGCAATTCTTCCAGCACGACAACGACCTGCGCGGTCCCGAACCCGACTTCTCGGAAGAGGGCTGGGCACGACGCAAGCCGAAGAAGAAATAGCGTTGCAAAGCAAAGGCAGGCTCCGTGGGGCCTGCCTTTATTCATTCTATTACCTGACACTTGAGATTACCGGGCACGTAGGAGATATGTATCCAGCGGCCGTCGCCCTCCCAAATGAGCTGGGTGAACTTGATGCGCCCCTCCTGCTGCATCTTCTGTATCATCTTGAACAGCTTGCGGTGGTCGGTCCTGTTGCCCGCAATAATATCGGCTGCACAGCCGAGGATGTGGTGGCTGTTCTTCACGCCACCCACCAGGGCGTTGAGCTGCTTGCAGCGGTAGCCACTACTGATCACGATAGGCTCGCCCCACGCCTCGCGTATAGGGTCTAATAACTGGTCAACTAATACGTGCAGCAGGTGGTATGCACATTTCGATGGGCGGTTGTCGATGCCCTCGCGCAGCGCCGTGGCGCTGGCGGTGAGCTCTTGTATAGAAAAATATGAGGCCTCCCCCCTGCCCCTCCCAAGGAGGGGAGATTCAGGCTTCGCGGTAGTGTTTGATGTTGTCATGGCTCTTTCTTATAGTTATGGTAAGTGATTTGCAGCGATGCCCGTAGCCCCCTCTCCTTGGGAGAGGGATGGGGTGAGGCCTCACTTTACGCGATAAGTGTGAGTGCGCTGCCGAGTAGCAGCAGCGCACGGAACAATGTACTCATAGTCCACACATTTAATTGTCAATTAAGCAGTGCAGGAGGCTACGCCCAAGGCACCAGCCAGGGCGGTGAGTACGGTGATTACGATTTTAAGGATTTGTTTCCAGTTGATTTGAGTTTTTGAGTTCATAAGTTTTTTAGTTTTTTAGTTTTTAAGTTTATGAGTTGGTGAGTACTGGAGTCTGTCATCTGACAAACTTAAAAACTCACCAACTCAAAAACTCACTTTACTCCTTACACCTCCGCGGCGATGCGGTTCAGCGAGAGCTTGCTGGCAATCTCCTTCTTCAGCGCCACCTCGGGGCGGAAGAGGATGCGGTGGCCCTTGATCATCGAGGAGGGAGTGAAGTCACTGGCAGCCATCGTGTCCTGCGAGAAACACTTGCTCTGCAGCGAGATCTGGAATCGGCCCAGGTCCTCGAGCACTACGGCACGGCCGGCGAGCAGCGCCTTGGTGATGTAGGGCTTGATGACGGCCAGCACGGCCTGTGCATCGGGCTTGGTCACGGTGGTGGAGAAGCTGATGTCTTCGGCCAGCTCGTCGAAGGTGTAGTCATTGGTCTTGATGGCACGGCACGCATAGTAGGTGGTACCTTCCACGGCATTCTTGCCGGGGTTCTTACATTTTCTTACAGCATAGTTTACGCTCATAGTAGTAGGGTGGCCTCCCCCAACCCCTCCCAAGGAGGGGCTTTCCCGTCATCGCGGAACAGGGAGGACTTTTTTTAGGTTAATGGTTTAGGTTAATGATTCACAGTGCGCACTTGCCTCGTTTTCTCCTCTCCTATGGTTCGGAACTATGCAGTTCGCGCGATGCCTGCAAGCCCCTCTCCTTGGGAGAGGCGGGGGAGAGGCCCCCTTTATTTACACTGCAAAGTTACGACCTCCGCCCCCTCTCATAGTACCGCGGGAGTCACCCTGCGAAAAAGGAAAAACAAATGCTCAGGACATTTGCTTTTCTCGCCGATTTTTCGTATCTTTACATAATAATAATCAGTGATTTATCCTTTTGATTCTTAAGTCTATGAAACCATTTTTCGATGATGATGAGGAGCGCACCGCCGTGCGTTCCTACACGAAGGGCGAACTGGCACGAATGTATTCGCCCGGTGCCAAGTATGAGAGTGCCATCCGCATGCTCAACCGCTATCTGCATCGCTGCCGTGGCTTGCTCGACGAGCTTATGGCCATGGGCTACCGCCCCGATGACCGCCGCTTTACGCGGCCTCAGGTGCAACTGATCTTCGAATACTTGGGGGAGCCGTAGGGGGGGAAGAGGGAATTGCTAACGGTGATCAGGGTTATTAGGGGCGATTAGGGTAATTAGAGGTGATTAAGGGCAATTAAGGGCTGGTAGAGGCAGTTCTGGCCAGAAACATTACTGGCCCCTAATGACCTCTAATAACCGTTAATTGCCTTTACCAGTCCTTGCCAGCCAGCCCGCTAATACCCTCTTCTCTCCTTTCTCACTCGTGTGAGCTTCTCGCGGAATCCGCCCTCTTGGGTGAAGCGTTCTGCTATAGTCTGCAGGTATTTGTATAGCAGGTAGTCGTTCTGTTTGATGAGTACGATGGCGAGGTTGGCGATGGTCTCGTCGCCGCGTGTAGCGGCGAGCTCCATCCAATAGGCAACATCGCAATGTTCGCGCCCGATGCGCTGTGCTGCAGCCAGTTCCTTGCTTCCCTGTTCCCATTGTCGCAATCCCCTCACACGCAAGTAGTCCTCGTAATCGGCGAGGAGCTCCAGTGCGCTGGCCTTAGCCACATTGAACAGCTTCAGCTCTGTCTCCACCGAGGTAGCACCGGCTGTATACCCCTCCACGATATTCTGCTTTGCCGACCGTGCCGCCTGCACCATCTGGTCGATGGTGCGGTCACCCCTCTTGAGGTAGCGTTCCGCAAAGAGGTAGGTGAGATCATAGATAATCATGGATTTCTGATAACAGATAAGCTCCTCTATCTTCTTGCTGCCACGGTTGGGGATGATGTTCATGGTTGATAGCGATTGGTTGTGAAAATGCTCTTGATCATTGCAAATATAGGTAATTATCTGTTACTTGCAGCCTCGCGTGGGAGTTTTTTTAAGATTGGGGGGGATTTTTTGGGGGGGAATCAGGGGTTATTAAGGGAAATTAGGGGCTATTAGGGGTAATTAGGGGCGATTAAGGGCTGGTAGAGGCAGTTCTGGCCAGAAACACTACTGGCCCCTAATAACCCCTAATCGCCTTTAATTCCCTGCAGTGAGTGGCATCCCCTAATAGCCCCTACCTGCCCCTAATCTCCCCTAATCCCCATCACCTTCTTCATCACCGACGCCACGTCGTAGTGGCGGTGGTAGGTGGCTGCAGGCACCTTGTGGGCGAGCGAGGGCCAGTGCTCGAAGGGCTTCTCGAAGATGGTGCCTGCGATGGCCTTCAGCGAGCTGAGCTTGAGCGGTACACGCATCTTGTCCATGCCGCGGGCCGTCATGACCTTCACGAACTGCGTGTACCCTGCGGGGTAGTCGAGATGGTCCACCAGGATGCGGTATATGCCCCACCACTGGCGCCCCATGGTGATGAGCGGCTCGCCGTTGTTGTCGGTCATGGCCATGAGCTCGGCGATGGCGGCATCCACGCGCACCTCCTCCTCGCTGCCTGCATGCTCCTCATACATGTAGAGCAAGCGTTGCATGCTTTCGCAGCGGTCGAGCAGTTCGTCGTAGCTGCGCTGCCACTCCGCGACATCGGTCTTCAGCTCATCGATGATGCGGCCCTGATGGGACACCTGTGCCTCGGCCAGCTCCCGCCGCGAGCGTTCCATATGCAGCTCGTCCTGCTGCGAGCGTATGGTCTGCTGCAGCTGGGCAATGTCGCGCTCGTGGCGCAGGTCGGCGAAACTCTTGGTCGGGGCAGTCTTTTTCATGGCGATAAGGGTTAATCAATCAATCAATTGAGGTCGAACAGGAAGATGTGCTGCAAAGGTATATAATATTCCCCAATCGGCCACATCTGCAGGAGCGAAAAATACAGTGCAAAAGCGAGCTTTTTTTGGCTCGCTTTTACCCTTGCCGAAGGCTCAAAATCGGAAAGCAAACCCGAAAGCAGACTTCCCCCCACAACCCTTTGAGAAGTGCCCCCACATGCCTAACTTTGCACTACCCCTAATGCCCCCTAATAGCCCCTAATAGCCCTTAATATCCCCTAATCCCCCCTAACAAAAAAAACCCATGAACACTCCCAAAAACGCCTATCCCTTTTTCAGAAATCGCCTATCCCATTTTGCAGAATCGCACTTGCCTTTTCTGAAAATCGCCTATGCGATTTTCGGCTCTTGCCGCTGCGGCATCGGGTATTGGATATTCCCGCGCGTTTCCGCCATTGCGCTGCCAGTGGCATGGTTACCTTCGGTCGGCAGGCGAACTTTGCTAACGTGCTGTATTGTAGCTGATTGATGGTAGTTAGTGGCGTTGACGCCACTTCTTAACTCTTTTTTCTGACAAACCTTAAGTAAATATCGACATAACCTTTTAATCTACATTGCTTTATGAATACGCAAGAAATCATCCCACTTCTTGGCCAGCTCGATGGCCCGAAGCCTACACTGGAAGAGTTGAACACCTATGTTGACGATGCCGGTCATCGCCTTCCCCGGCCACTCGACCAGACCTTCTTCGACCGCCTGCCACCCCTCATCACCGATGTGCTGGCACACTATGCCACTTCCCCCATGCGCATCCAGCAGCTGCTGGCCTTGCTCACCCTCATGGGCACGGTGACCATCCACTGCCGCGTGAGGCACGACAACCGCTACTACGGTACGGCACTCATGACGCTCATCTTTGGCTCTCCCGCCTCGGGCAAGGGTAGCATCACCGACCTGCTCCCCTTGGTGCAGGGTATCGACCGCAAGGTGCGGGCCGACAGCCGCCGCGACATACGCCGTGCCCAACGTCTCATCGAGGTGCAGCGCCTCAAACGCCAACGCATGGGCCGTAGCCGCGACATGAATGAGGCCGACATCGAGCGTGCCGTCATGAGCGAAGACGATATCGAGGTGCCCATGCCCCGCTGCCATATGATAGCCGACAACATCACCGTGCCTGCCATGCTGCAATACCTCAAGGGCTATGAGCCGCATGCCCCCTTGCTCGCTGCCAGCGAGCTGCTCACCATCGTGCAGCAGGCCAAGACCGACTTTGGCAACATGCGCGACCTGCTCCTGCGTGCCTTCCACGAGGAGCCCATGAGCTATGCCATCAAGACCGGGCATGAGAGCATCTACCTGGAGCATGTGCGCCTGGGTGTACTGCTCAGCGGCACCTACGACTCGCTGCGCCTGTTCATGCCCACCGTGAGCGACGGCCTGCCCTCGCGCTTCCTCTTCTATGAGACCCCCAGCAACACCGCGTGGCGCACGGCGATGACACCCGATGAGAGTGCGGCGTTCAACACCACGCTGCGTCATACGGCAGGCGTCTTCGACAGCTTGCATGGCCTGCTCACCCGCTACGACAACAGCCACGAGGCCACCCCACGCCCCACGCTTGTGCTCACGGCCATGCAGGAGGAGTATCTGGAGCATGCCTTCAGCGAGATGAACGACTGGTATCTGGGTTACACCGCCAGCGAAGAGATACTCTCGGCTGTGCGCCGCCGCATCATCGATGCCAAGCGCATCATCATGCTGCTCTCCCTGTTGCGTGCCTACCATCGCCACGACTCGTGGGACGAGGCATTGGCATCGCCCCATATCGTGGCCGATGACGACGACATCGACACCACCCTCATGCTTGTCGACTATCTCATGCGCCACAGCGTGGCGGCCTTCCGTCTCATACAGCCCCACCGCCCCGACGACGACCTCCCCGAGGAGTTCACCCCCATGCTCCATCTCGACATGCTGCCATCTACCTTCACTACGGCCGAGGCCATAGACGTGGGCAAGCACGGCGCCTTGTCGGAGAGCGCCACCAAGCGTCGCATCCGAAACTGGGCCAATGCGAAGTTTATCAAAAAGTTAGAACGCGGAAAATATGCCAAGTGTATGCAAAAACAGTTAAGAAGTGGCGTTGACGCCACTAACTAAGGTAAAGCGTCTGACCTGCAATGAATTACAAAAGTTCGCTCCCCGAACTTTCCATCAACTGTCATCCCCAAACTCAAAAACTCGATATGCGTTACCGATTAGCCACCTACCGCGAGTGCAAGGCACACCGCGAATGGAACACCACCTGCCCTTCGTGCGGGCGCCGTGGCAAGTTCTCCCCCTACATCGACACCGCGACCATGCGCCCCGTCGACGACCGCCAATGCGGCCGCTGCAACCGCCTCTCCAACTGCGGATACCACCTGCCGCCGAGGATGCTGGCCTCCCCCAATCCCCTCCCGAAGAGGGGGCTTGCAGAGTCCGCGATGTCTGCAGCTCCCTCCCTTCGGGGGAGGGCGGGGGGAGAGGCCGCATTTTATGAGAAGATGCGCCGCGCCTGCGAGCAGTCGCAGCCCTGGGGCAGCCATCTGGTGACCTGGCTGCGCACCCGCTTCCCTCGCGAGCAGGTGGCCGCCGCACTGAAGCGCTACCGCGTGGGCGGCACACCCGACGGAACCACCCTCTGGTGGCAGATCGACGAGCAGGGACGCGTGCACACCGGAAAGGCCATGCAGTATAATCCCCTTACAGGACACCGCGTGAAGGAGCAAGGATTCCCTGTCAACTGGGCACACCGCATGCGCCTCTATGGCGAGCCGTCCGAACTGGTGGTGGAGCAATGCCTGTTTGGAGAACATTTGGCCTCCCCCCTGCCCCTCCCAAGGAGGGGTGACTCGAACACCGCGATGCAAGATTCCCCTCCCTGGGAGGGGTTAGGGGAGGCCCCCCTTTGTCTTGTCGAAAGCGAGAAGACCGCCCTCATCATGAGTTTGATAAAGCCCGACTGCGTGTGGCTCGCCACCGGCGGCAAGGCAAACTTCAAGGAGTCGATGCTCGCGCCCCTGCTCGGCCACGAGGTCGCCGTATACCCCGATGCCGATGCCCTCACGGATTGGTACGCCCGCGCCGTGGGGATGAACCGCACCCTCGGCACACGCCTCCACATCCCCACCTGGTACTACGACCTGATGAACCACGACGAAGCACGCCGCGCAGGATGGGACCTGGCGGACGTTATTTTGTGGAAAGAGTGAAGATACTCACGCTCATAGCAAAAAGCTCAAGTATTCTCCGTATCTTTGCAAAAAAGATACGGACATGAATATAAAAAAGACTCTCTCGATCGTAGGATGTGGCAAACTGGGCAGTATCGTTGCCGATGCCATCCGCAATGGAATCCTCTCTGAATATGAACTTATTGGAGTGTACTCCCGTACCCGTAGCAAGGCCGAGGCCTTGGCTGCACGCATGGCATGCGACAAGCAGGCACCTGCTGTGTGCGACAGCATCGGTGAGTTGCTTGCCCTGAAGCCTGACTACATCGTGGAGGCTGCTTCGCCTGCAGCCATGCGCGAACTTGCCCTGCCGGCCCTGCGTGGCGGCTCCTCGGTGGTGACACTCTCCATCGGCGCTTTTGCCGATGATGCCTTCTATGCCGAGGTGATGCAGACGGCCAAGGCCTGCGGCACACATGTCTATGTGGTGTCGGGTGCGACCGGTGGCTTCGATGTGCTGCAAACGGCTACATTGATGGGCGGGGCTACGGCACGCTTCTTCAACGAGAAGGGTCCCAATGCCTTGCGTGGCACGGCTGTATACGACGAGTCCCTGCAGACCGAGCAACGCACCGTGTTCACCGGTACAGCCAAGGAGGCAATAGCCATGTTCCCCACCAAGGTGAATGTGACCGTAGCTGCTTCACGTGCCTCGGTAGGCCCAGAGCAGATGCATGTGACCATGCAGTCGACTCCCGGATTCGTGGGCGACACCCAACGGGTGGAAATCAAGAATGAGCAGGTGCATGCGGTCATTGATGTCTACAGCGCCACTGCCGAGATTGCAGGATGGTCGGTAGTGAGCACACTGCTCAATATTGCCTCGCCGATAGTGTTTATTTGAGATACTCCCGGATGTTGTTCAGCACCTTCTCGCTCAGGCGGTCAAAGGCCTGGCGGGTTCGGCCGGTAGAGACATCGACGCATCGCACCTTAGGATGGCCGAGCAGATGACGGCCACCCAAGGCCCCTACGGTATCGCAATAGAGGCGGTTGTCGCCACCATCGAGCCACTGCAACAGTGCCGGCTCGTCCCATGCAGGCGACAGGCCGGTGTTGAACAGCACCTTGTGGTTGCCCAGATGCTGCATCTCCTCTTCGTGCAGGAGCACCGTATTCTTGTTGAGGCAGCAGAAGACAACCTCGCTCCACTCCAGTAACTCGGGCAGCGGCATGTAGCTGTAGCCCTTTTCCTTGGCAGCAGGCTTCTCGCCTCGGGCAAAATAGGCGATGTCGGCACCGAAGAAATGCATGGCATCGGCAATCATTCCACCCGACTTGCCAAGTCCCACGACACCCACCTTGAGTCCGGTGATTTCGCGGGGCATGCCCTCCCAAGGCTCTTCGCCGAAGCCGTGGAGCAGGCGCACCAGCTCGCTTGTCACATACTCGACAACACCCTCGTCGCCATAATCCCGAATACCGGTAACAGTGATGCCATGGGCCTCGGCGTAGCGGATATCTACATTGGCACTCTCGGGCGAATAGAGCGAGCAGCACATACCCACATATTTGATATGGGGGCATTGCGCCATGATCTCGGCAGTGAGTGTTGAGGTATAGCTCAGCAGCACGGCATCGGCATCATCTATGCGCCTCACAATCTCTGCAGCATCTGCAGGGATGTCTTCGTGGAGCACAACCTCTTGGGCATAGTCATATAGCTTCCTCTCCGCTGACGGGATGAGGCTTACGGGTTCAATGGCAACAAGTTTTCTGAACATGGGATATTGCATATTAATGGTTTGTAAGAACTGTTTCACTCGGGCAGCGTTACCTGGAACAGGTCGCTATGCGTATGCTCGCGCATGATGATGGCCTTCATCTCGTTCACCTTCTCAGGATATTGATCGGCCAGGTCGTGGTCTTCGTGGATGTCGGCAGCAAGGTTATAGAGGTGGCACTTGCCATTCTGCACAACCAGCTTCCAGTCCTCCATGCGCAGTGCCATCATATTGGTCTCATGGAACTCCCAATACAGGAAGTCGTGCTTCTGCTGCTTGCCCTCGTCAAGCAGGGTAGGGGCGAAGGAGATGCCGTCAAAGTAATCGACGTCCAGCGCCTTGTTGCTGTATCGCTCCACATAGTTGTCGATACCTGCTACCTCGCACAGCGTGGGCATGAGGTCATAGAATGCCAACTGATGGCTGCTGACACCGGGCTCAATCTGCCCTGGCCACCAAGCGATGAAGGGTACTCTGATGCCGCCCTCTGTCGTCGAGCGCTTGGTACCGCGCAGCAGACGCTGGGTGTTGAAGAAGTTGGGGTCGGCACCCCCCTCGGTATGCGGTCCGTTGTCGCTGGTGAAGAATACCAGCGTGTTCTCGTCCATCCCCTTCTCGCGAAGCAGCGCCAGAATCTCGCCCACATACGTGTCCAGGCGAGTGACCATGGCTGCAAACTGTGCATGGGCACAATCCGTCGGGTTGTAGCGCGAGCCGGCATCGCCGCCATAGCTCCTCTCCGGAGTCATGCTGCCAAGGTAGCTGTGCAGGATCGAGTCCTCGGGCTGTGCCAGCTCGGCATGAGGAAGGGTATAGGTGAGAATGCCGAAGAAGGGCTTCCCGGGTGTCTGCTTGGCTATCCATTCCATCGCCCTGCGGTGTACCATGTCGGCCGAATAGTCCTTGCGCTTCTTGTACTCATTGCCATGCATGGGGTAGGCGATATTGTTCTCAAGCACCTCACGCCTTACGGCCGTGTCGCCCGCTGCCCGGCTATAGGCATTGAGGAAGTTGGGATAGTACAGATGAGCCTGGAACTGGCACATGAAGCCGTAATACTCATCTATTCCCCTCTTGTCGGGAGTCGACTCAGAACCCTCATAGCCACCGGCCCACTTGCCAAACATGCCTGTCGTGTAGCCGTTGTCGCGCATTATCTCGGGCAGGATGACATGGGCGGGGTCGTAGGGTTCCTGACCGGTTTGTATGGGGTCCTGATTGTTGCCATAGAGGGTGCTGCCTATGCGGTATTCCCTGTTGCCACGTACCTTGGTGTGTCCTGTGTGCTGTCCGGTCATGAAGGACGCACGCGAGGGAGCGCTGACAGGGCTTCCGGCATAGGCCTGGGTAAAGCGTATGCCCTCGGCAGCCATGCGGTCGAGGTGGGGTGTACGGATATATTGTTGTCCATAACAGCCTACATCGGCATAACCAAGGTCGTCGCACATTATATATATTATATTCGGCTGACTGGCAGCAGGAGCATTCTTGTCGGCATCTTGGGCTTGTAGGGATGCGGTTGCTAACAACCCACATCCAAGGTAAAGCAGGCGGTCGTTATTCATTGTTATAATCTATATTCCTTATTATTTGTTCTTGCTGCTCGCATACCAGCCATACCAAGCCACTGTAGCGAAGCAGATGAGCGGCAGCGCAAATGAGGCATTCACGGCAGGCAGTCCGGCCACTGTACCCAGGTCGATGATGCTACCCTGCATGGGAGGCATGATAGCTCCGCCCACAATGGCCATCACGAGGAAGGCCGCACCCAGCGTGGTGTCCTCGGCATTTACATCTTCGAGCGCAATGCCATAGATCGTGGGGAACATAAGGCTCATGAATCCACTCACAGCTATCAGGCAGTAAAGACCGGCCAGTCCCTCAATGAAGATGGTACCCAACGTGGCAAGGCAAGCTCCGATGCCGAAGAAGAAGAGCAGGCGGCGCGAGTTGACATATTTCATGAGGAAGGTGCTGATGAAGCGCGAGGTGAGGAATAGCGCCATGGCGCAGATATTGTAGGTCTGTGCTGTAGCCTTGTCGATACCCAAGTGGTCGGCATATTGTATGATGAAGGTCCACACCATAATCTGTGCCGCTACGTAGAACATCTGTGCAACCACACCGCTACGGTATATCTTGTTGTTCCATAGGCGCGACAGTGTTACACTGGCCTTCACCTTCACCCCCTGGCCACGTGTCTGCGGAATCTTGGTGACAGCGATGATGATGAACACCACTACTACCAGCAGGCCCAACATCACGTAGGGGTCGCGTATGGCAGCAAGGTCGTGGAGACGGATGTCTGCCTTCTCAGCCTCGCTCAGCGAGTGGAAGATAACCTCTCCTGCTGCATCGCGACGGTCCGAGATAAGGTTGGGGAGCACAACGAGGGCTGCCACAGCCATGCCCGACAGCGAGCCCATGGGGTTGAATGCCTGAGCCAGATTGAGGCGGCGAGTAGATGTCTTCTGGTCGCCCAACGAGAGTATCAGAGGGTTGGCGGTAGTCTCCAGGAAGGCGAGGCCAAAGGTGAGCACATAGAGCGATACGCAGAAGAAGGCAAAGCTCTGATAAGCTGCGGCAGGGATAAACATGAATGCTCCCACGGCATAGAGAGCCAGACCCAGCAGGATGCCGCTCTTGTAGCTATACTTGCGTATGAACAGTGCTGCGGGAACAGCCATTGTAGCATAGCCGCCATAGAAGGCAAATTGCACGAGCGATGCCTTGGCTGCAGACAGTTCCATCAGTGTCTGGAATGCTGCTACCATGGGATTGGTGATGTCATTCGCAAATCCCCATAGAGCAAATAACGAGGTGATTAGGATGAAGGGAACGAGGAAACGTCTCTCTACCAGTTGAGGTTTTGTGTTGTTCATAATATCATAGTTTGCTTATTTTATGCAAAAATAAGCGAAAAGTGTCAGACTGCCAAATTAATCGGTAATTAGGGGCTATGCCAGGAGATGCGTATGTGGATTTGGCATTTCGCCCGACTTGTGTATCTTTAGCTTGCATATAGCAGCAGGAAATTAGGCTACGCCTCGGATTGCTTGCGCTTGGCTCGTCCAAGAATGCTTGCGCTTGGCTCGTCCAAGAATGCTTGCGCCTGGCTTGTCCAAGAAATACTCAAATAAATTTGATATTTCGCTCGCCTTGCACTAATTTTGCAGTGAATTTCAGGCGCCCTCGTAGTTCAATGGATAGAACGTGGCTCTCCTAAAGCTAAAATATGAGTTCGATTCTCATCGGGGGTACTTGGAAATTGGAAATTAAAAATTGGAAATTAACCATCCGGCAGGTAACTTTTATTTTTCATCTTTCAACTCGTAATACATAACTCAAAACACATAACTCAAAACTCAAACACATGTTTATAAACTTTACCGGTTACCATTTGGTGGAAGAGTACCACAAATGGAAGAAAGAAAAAAGAGACCAAGGGGTTAACAAACCTTTGGCGAAAATCATCAAGTTGGCAGTGGTCATTGCCGTAACTGTCACCATCTGGCTGTTGCCGACATCGGCATTCGGTATCGAGGGACTCACCGTGGTGGAGCAGCGTATCATTGGTGTATTCGCTTTCGCTACACTGATGTGGGTGCTCGAAGCCATCCCCGCATGGAGCACCTCGCTCATCGTAGTAGCGCTGCTGCTGTTCTCGGTGTCGGACAGTGCGCTGAAGCCTCTCGTGACGGGTTATAATCCCGAGGAGCTGGGCACAGTACTCAAGTATCAGGATATCCTGCACTGCTTTGCCGACCCCATCATCATGCTCTTCATCGGTGGATTTATGCTCGCCATTGCTGCTACTAAGTATGGGCTCGATGCCAAGATCGCCAAGGTGCTGCTGAAACCCTTCGGCACTCAGTCACGCTTCGTGTTGCTCGGCTTCATCGTGGTGACAGGTCTGTTCTCCGCCTTCATCAGTAATACGGCTACAGCGGCCATGATGCTTGCCTTCCTGGCTCCCGTATTGAAGGCGCTCCCTGCCGACGGTAAGGGTAAGATAGGCCTTGCACTCGCTATCCCCGTAGCGGCCAATATCGGCGGTATGGCAACGCCTATCGGTACACCTCCCAACGGTATCGTGCTCAAGTACCTCGAGCCTATGGGCCTGGGTATGGGCTTCGGTGAGTGGATTGCCTTCATGGGCCCAATCACCATAGTGCTGCTCCTCATCTCATGGGTGATCTTGCTCAAGCTGTTCCCCTTCAAGCAGAAGACCATCGTGCTCGATATCCCCGATAACTCACAGAAGGGCTGGCGCACGACATTGGTATACATCACCTTCTTTGCCACCATCGTGATGTGGCTGTTCGACAAGAACCTGGGCCTCAAGACCAACGCCGTGGCTATGCTCCCCGTAGCTGTGTTCTGCGCAACGGGTATCATCACCAAGCGTGACCTCGAGCAAATCAGCTGGTCAGTGCTTTGGATGGTAGCCGGTGGCTTCGCCCTCGGCGTGGCGCTCAACAAGTCGGGCTTGGCACAGCACATGATCGATGCTATACCGTTCGGCTCATGGTCGCCGCTGGTTGTCGTCATCGGCTCAGGTCTGCTGTGCTATGCGATGGCCAACTTCATCTCTCACACCGCTACGGCTGCACTCCTCGTGCCCATCCTTGCAGTGGTAGGTGAGAGCATGTCTACCGCGCTGGGTCCTGTAGGTGGCGTGGCTACCTTGCTCGTGGGCGTAGCTATTGCTTCATCAGTGGGTATGGTGCTTCCCATCAGTACACCTCCCAATGCCTTGGCATATGCTACGGGGCTCATCGAACAGAAGAATATGGTCAAGGTAGGCCTTATCATGGGCGTTGCAAGCTTGCTCGTAGGCTATGTGGTACTCATCCTCTTGGGTACCAACGGACTACTCTGATAACGAACGCATATTCCTCCAGATAAATAGCCTGCCATCCTATCGATGGCAGGCTATTGTTTTTTTGCACAGGCTTCTTAATGCTGTACCCACATGTCCTCTACTCTGTGTGATGCTCTTCGGTGACCCTAGAAAAGATGATATCGTGTTGCTTTAGGCGCCCTTTGGTTGCTCAGAAAATGAGAAAGGTAGATAATCAACGATTATCCACCTTTTCTTGTACCCAGACCCGGGGTCGAACCGGGATGGGTTGCCCCACTGGTGTTTGAGACCAGCGCGTCTACCGATTCCGCCATCTGGGCATTGCACACTGTTTGTGAATGCGAGTGCAAAGATAACACTTTTTTTTGAATCTACAAGTAAGCTGTTCCGTTTTTTATAGAATATGCTTGATTTTTTATTGCAGACAGGCTATAAAACCGCTCTTTTCAGATAGAAGGGGGAGAAAAAAGAGGAGAAAGTGCCTTATGGCGCTTTCTCCTCAAATCAGAGTTTAATTGTTCCACTAATCAAGCTCTTATTTCTTTTCAATAGCTTTCTTATCCTTCTTGTTCATCACGAGGTATGCCATCGGAGCAGCGAAGAAGAGTGAAGAACAGGTACCGTATACAACACCGAGAATCATGGCGAAGGCGAAGCTACGGATGCTCTCACCACCGAGGAAGAAGATGAAGAGCAATACGAGCAAGGTCGTCAGTGAGGTGTTGATGGTACGAGCCAATGTGGTGTTGAGCGAATCGTTGAAGAGTTGCTTCTTGTCACGCTTGGGATAGAGTCCGAAGAACTCACGGATACGGTCGAAAATAACCACCTTGTCATTGATAGAGTAACCGATAGCGGTCAAGATAGCACCGATAAAGGTCTGGTCAACGTCCATAGAGAAGGGCAGGATACCGTGGAGCAGTGAGTAGGTACCCATGATGAGCACTACGTCGACTACAAGGGCGATAACTGAACCAACACTATATGCTACGTTACGGAAACGAATCAAGATGTAGATGAAGATAGCAATCCATGCAAGTACCACTGACCAGATAGCACCACGAAGGATATCGGAAGCCATGCTCGGACCTACCTTCTGTGAACTGATGATAGAGCCACCGTAGTGGTTGTCGCGGTCGATGAATACATCATAGGTAAGGTCGCTGCTGAGCAACTTGGCATCCATGAATGCTTCGTAAAGGAACTGCTCGATCTCAGCGTCGATATCCTGAGCATCATCATTGATACGGTAGTTGGTACTGATACGTACGGTCTGGCCATCGCTACCAAGGGCGATTACTGATACCGAAGCATCCTCGCCAATCTTGTCGGCCAATACCTCACGAATCTGCTCAGGCTCAACCTGCTGCTCGAACTTAACTGTGAAGTTGCGGCCACCGGTGAAGTCGATACTTGAACTCAAGCCACGGATACCGAGTGATACGAGGCTGATGAGGATAGCAGCACCAAACACCATGAATGAGGTCTTGTATGCACCCATGAAGTTGAACTTCGGAGCACGCATCCACTTCTCAGAGAGAGGAGTTACGAAAGTGAGGTTTGTCCACTTCTCCTTGCCAAGACGCCACTCGTAAACGAGACGTGTCACGAACACAGCGGTGAAGAATGAGCAAACGATACCGATAATCAATGTGGTGGCAAAACCACGGATAGGACCTGTACCGAAGTTGAAGAGGATGATACCTGTAATAATAGAGGTAATGTTAGAGTCGAAGATGGCTGAGAAGGCATTCTTGTAACCATCGGTGAGTGCCTGCTTCACAGTCTTACCAGCACGAAGCTCTTCCTTGGTACGCTCATAGATAAGCACGTTGGCATCGACAGCCATACCGAGGGTGAGCACCATACCGGCGATACCTGACATGGTAAGAGCGGCCTGGAATGAAGCCAAGATACCAAGTGTGAAGAAGAAGTTGAGGATCAGTGCGCAGTTGGCCACCATACCAGGGATGATGCCATAGATAGCACACATGTAAATCATCAAGGCGATGAAAGCCACCACAAATGAAAGGATACCCTGCTGGATTGACTTTTGGCCAAGTGAAGGACCAACGATGTCTTCCTGTACGATCTTAGCCGGGGCAGGCATCTTACCTGACTTGAGCACGTTGGCCAAGTCCTTGGTGTCTTCCTGTGTGAACTGACCGGTAATCTGTGACTGGCCACCGGTAATCTCGTTCATTACGTTAGGGGCACTATAGATGTAACCGTCAAGGGCAATAGCGATGGGCTTATTGATGTTCTGCTTGGTGAGCTGTGCCCAACGACGTGCACCGTCAGAGTTCATGGTCATTGATACGCTAGGACGGCCGTTGCTGTCATAGTCGTCAGTAGCTGATACGATGACATCGCCTTCGAGCGGAGCGCGACCATTGCGCTGTGTTGACTTGATAGCATAGAGCTCAAAGATCTTACCATCCTCATCGATAGCCTTCACACCCCACATGAGCTTGAGGTCGCGAGGCAACAGTTCTTTTACCTCGGCGCGAGCAAGGTACTCGTCGATCTGCTTCATGTCGCGGCTGTGGGCATAACCAACCACACAACCTTGATTCTGCATTACCTGGAGGATAGAAAGCAAGGGATTCTCCTTCTTTGCCTGTGCTACAGCTGCAGCATCAGCAGCGCTCTGTGCGTTGTCGCCTGTGAGGCCTGAAAGGTCAACAGACTCCTCTTCGGCAGCAGCTTCCTCAGTAGCTTCAGCTGCGGGCTCGGCTGTTTCCTCTGTAGGATTCTCCAAAGCGACGATGTCGCGCAACTTGGCATCGGCTGCAGCGAGGAAAGGAGCTACCTCAGCAGAGGTGTATGTCTCCCAGAACTCAAGATTTGCAGAACCCTGGAGCAACTTTCTTACACGCTCGGGCTCCTTAACGCCAGGAAGCTCAATCATGATGCGACCCATGCTACCCTCAAGCTCCTGAATATTGGGCTGGGCAACACCGAAGCGGTCGATACGTGTACGGAGCACGTTGAATGAGTTGGCAATGGCAGCATCCACCTCGGCACGCAACACAGCTTCTACCTCAGCATCGGTGCTCTTGGTGTTCACCTTGTCCTTAAGCTGCTGAGTAGCGAAGAGCTCAGCGAGTGTGCCGTCGGGCTTCTGGTTCTTATACTCCTTAATAAATAAGGTGATGAAATCACTGTTGCTGCTTGCAGCCTGCTTGCTGGCATTGGCTACAGCATTTACGAAAGCCTCATCGGTCTTGTGGTCGGCCAAAGCCTTTACTACATCGGGAACAGAAACCTCGAGGATAACGTTCATACCTCCCTTGAGGTCGAGGCCGAGACCGATACCCATCTCACGTGCCTGCTTGTAGGTGTAGACACCGAGATAGACCTTCTTGTTCATGATTGAATCGATGTACACCGATTCGCCTCCCGCATATTGTGCAGCCTTCTTCTCATGATGGCTTGTCACAAAAGTGAAGGAAAGGTAAAATGCGCACACTACAGTGAGCAATACCGCAATCGTTTTTACAAATCCTTTGTTTTGCATTTTGTTAGTTATTTTATTTTGTTATTTGTTTTTACGGTTTGTGAGAAACTATAAAATAATGGCAATAAAATCAAAACAGTTTCTAACAAGGGTGCAAATATAGGACTTTTTTTCTCAACAGACGATTTATTAGGCAATTATTTGCATTTTTAGCCCCATTTTATAGCATTTCAGAGGGGTCAGAGAGAGTTTTCGCAGCTATTTTGCCTTTTTCAAATAGCAAGATATCGGATAATGGTCCGAAACCTGAACCGAACGGTCTACAGCACAACGATATGCATCGAGGCTTTGTGAATGGAGAATATGATCTATGCGATAAAAGAGTTTGTTGCGGTTGTAGCTGATACCCGGACCATTACCGCTTTGCACAAAGGCATCGTCAAGTTCTTCAGCGAACAGGGTACGGGAATAGGAGATGGGCGAGTCATTGAAATCGCCACAGACAACGACGTAGGGCGAGGTCTGCTTGCGCACATCGGCCAAAAGGGTCTGTGCCTGTGATGCCCGCAAAGAGGCGGCATCGCGCAGTTTCTTCACCAGCACCTTGAGCCCTTCGTCCTTGAGGCTTTCCTTGGGCTTAGTCAACATCTGTTCGTAGATGTTCTTATTCGTGTCATCCAGGCTGTTCGACTGCAAATGACAGTTATACACCACCAGAGTATCCGTATCGTGCAAAATATGATACCTTGCACAGCCATTGCCAGTAGAGTTCAGATCAAAATGCTCAACGTCCAATATCGGATATTTCGAGAAGCAACAGAGATAACGGGAATCGGCCTCAGACATTCCAGAGACCAGATAGGAGCGATAGGGATAGTCGGCAAGCAAGGCCTTCGCCTGCTTATTTGTCTTCAGCGGTTGGAAAGGAAATTCCTGCAGGCAGATAATATCGGCTCCGCTTGCTTCCAGATAGGTTATGATGGGATTATCTTTATTCGCATTGCTAGCAGTCAGGTTCGAACTGAGGATATTAAACGAAAGCAACTTGATGCTCCCTTCTGGCGGATTGTTTTTCCCAAAATTAATCGGTGAAAAGGCGCGAATTTGCGAAAAGCACAGGAGGAAAGCTGCCAACGATACCAGCATATAACGCCTATACAGGATGAGCCATGCCACAAGAAAAGCAACATTGGCTGCCAATACCCACGGGAAGGCCAAACCGGCCAGTGAGAGTAACGGGAACTGCTCGGGCGAGATTAGCGGGCTATAGGCACAGCACACGAGAAGCAGGGCCGCCAGCACATTGACGACAAGGAGCGGAAGCAGAAGAATCTTGTATAATCTCCTCATCGCTTGCTCGCTTCAAAAAGTTTGCGCTTTTCCTCCTCGCTGAGGCTGCTATACCCCGACATCTTCAGTTTCTCGAGTATGCGGTCAATCTCGTCCGTGCGCTCTTTCTTCTGGGCATTATAGGCATAGTCAGCCTTGCGCCCGTTTGCGGTGGTGTTGTTGACATGCACCTTCATCTTTGGCTTGCGCTTGCGTTCATGCTTGTCAAAGAGTCGAGCCACGCTATCCATACACACATTAGCCCAATGAGTAATGTCGTAACCCTTGCCAAGCCCCTTCACGAACCACCATCCGGCCAAAGCTCCACCCAGATGGGCCAGATGACCTCCGGCATTGTCGGACCCCACATAGAGTATATCGAAAAGTACGATGAAAAGGGCAAAAAACTTCAGTTTCACAGGGCCGATGAACATAAGGTTTATCTTGTAATCGGGCTCACGCACGGCAGTAGCAACGGCCACAGCCAATACCGAAGCAGAGGCGCCAACCAATGTTGCACTATAGAGCTGTCCGCTAAAGACTGGGAATAGGTTATAAGCCAAAATGTAGCATAGGCCGCCCATGAGGCCACCCACAACATAAAGTCCCCGCAGATGCTTCGACGAGAAGAAGTAGAGGAACAGCTTGCCAAACCAGTATAACCACAGCATATTGCCCAGCAGATGCCAGATGCCTGCGTGCATGAACATATAGGTGATTATCGTCCAGGGACGACGCAACAGCTGCAGCAAATCAGCAGGAAGATATAGGTCACGCAAGATATGCCCTACATTGATGTTAAAAAGTCCCAGCACCACCGACAGCAGTATGCCCAGCACGAATACGGCTACGTTGATATAGATCAGGCGAACAACAATGTTCCCTTGCTTGAATGTCTGTTTCAGATCATCAATAATACCTGCCATAGCCTCCTCCCTTCTTATGCCAATACATAATGAGCAGGAATCCGAAGATCATGCCGCCGAGGTGTGCAAAATGGGCTACTCCGTCATTGCTCATGATACCCATGCCCAGTTCAATGACAAAATAACCTATGATAAGCCACTTTGCCTTAATAGGCATAGGCAATGGGAAGATGAATATCTCCTGATTGGGGAACAGCATACCGAAAGCCATCAAGATGGCATATACGGCTCCCGAGGCTCCTACCGTAGGCACACTGATGATCCGCTGGCATAGGGCCACCCACTGTTCGGCCGGGCGCGTCGTCCCATTAATAGGTATTGAGGCATCAGACGGGAAAGTGAGAAACTGCGCCATGTCTTTCATCACGGGCAGGAACTCAAAATACTGAGTCGCCTCCTGCACCAGGCCAGCACCGATGCCACACAACACATAGTAGAGCAGGAAACGCTGAGAGCCCCACACCGTCTCCAATATGCGGCCAAACATCCATACGGCAAACAGGTTAAAGAAGATATGCTCAAAACCCGAATGCATGAACATATAGGTAAAGAGCTGGTATAGCCTGAACTTCTCAGATTCAAAATAATGAAGCCCCAACACATCGTTCAGATTGATGCCATACTTTTCAGCCACGATGGCTGCAAAGAAACATAGGATGTTGATGATTATGAGGTTCTTCGTTACCGGTGGGGTATTATTCATTTCAACACTTTTTATAAAAAACGTGTAAAAGTACGCATTTTCTTGCATTCAGCCGACAAAAACAGCCATATTAAATGCTTTTTTCGTTTTTTTAAGGGATATCAGCATATACCACAATCTCGCAACCCCGATTTTATAGAATAATTGCAGAAAAAGTATTATCTTCGCGCCGCAAATAGAAAGACAGATGATTACACTTGACCAACTGAAGGACATTAAGGAGCGCACCGAGGCGCTCAACCGCTACCTCGCCATAGAAGATAAACTGATACAGGTGGAGGAGGAGCAGCTGCGTACGCAGGCTCCTGGATTCTGGGACGATGCCAAGAAGGCAGAGGCGCAAATGAAAAAAGTGAAGGACCTGCAATCGTGGATTGAAGGCTACAAGCAGGTGAAGAGCCTCGCCGATGAGGTGGAGGTGGCCTTCGAGTTCTGCAAGGATGAGCTTATCACCGAAGAGGAGCTGGACGCTGCCTACAACACAGCTCTCGAGGCCATCGAGGCATTGGAATTGAAGAACATGCTGCGCGAGGAGGCCGACAATATGGACTGTGTACTCAAGATCAACTCAGGGGCCGGAGGTACCGAGGCTCAGGACTGGGCGTCGATGCTGATGCGTATGTATATGCGTTGGGCCGAGGCCAACAATTACAAGCTGCGCGTATCGAACCTGCAGGACGGCGACGAGGCCGGCATCAAGACGGTGACTATGGAGCTGGAGGGCCCCTTTGCCTACGGATACCTCAAGGGCGAGAATGGGGTACATCGCCTCGTGCGTGTGTCGCCCTATAATGCTCAAGGCAAGCGTATGACCTCGTTTGCATCGGTATTCGTGACACCGCTCATCGATGACAGCATCGAGATAGAAATCAACCCCGCCCTGCTCTCATGGGATACTTTCCGAAGCGGTGGCGCCGGTGGACAGAATGTCAACAAGGTGGAGTCGGGCGTTCGCCTGCGCTATCAATATACCGACCCCTACACCGGTGTGCAGGAGGAGATTATGATTGAAAATACCGAGACGCGCGACCAACCCAAGAACAAGGAGAATGCGCTGCGTCTGCTCCGCTCACAGCTTTACGACCGTGAACTTCAGCATCGTATGGAGGAGCAGGCCAAGGTGGAGGCTGGTAAGAAAAAGATCGAGTGGGGCTCGCAGATTCGCAGCTACGTGTTTGATGACCGTCGCGTCAAGGACCACCGCACAGGACATCAGACCTCTGATGTCAATGGCGTGATGGATGGTAAGATTGACGGTTTCATCAAGTCGTACCTCATGTCAAATTCTTCCGAGGAGGAGTGATGCAGGAGATAGAACGCAAGTTTCTCGTTACCGGCGACAGCTATCGCGCCTTGGCCTACGACAAGTCGGAGATTCTACAAGGTTATATCTGCAGCGGACATGGGCATACGGTACGTGTGCGCACTCGTGGCGACAAGGGATACCTCACCATCAAGGGCCCCTCGACGGATGGCATAAGCCGTTTCGAGTGGGAGAAGGAGATTACCTTGCAGGATGCTCGCGAACTCTTCACGCTCTGCCGTGCCGGCCGCATAGAGAAGACACGCTATCTCGTACACAACGGAGAGCACATCGTCGAGGTGGATGAGTTTCACGGCGAGAATGAGGGGCTGGTATTTGCCGAGATAGAGCTTTCCCGTGTCGACGAACCATTTCTTCGTCCCTCATTCCTTGGTGAAGAGGTCACCGGCAATCCGCGCTATTACAACGCCTACATCAGCAAGCATCCCTTCTCTACTTGGGAGAAAGAATAGGCGAGAAATGCCACTGTGTTCGCGTTCATGAGTTTTTTAAGTTTGCAAGTCGTGTTAGTCCTCAAACTTAAAAACTCAAACATCACACCATCGCCGAGATACCCAGTGCCCCGGCCAAGGCAGTGAGCACGGCAATGATGATTTTGATGATCTGCTTCCAGTCGGGTCTCATTACTCCTCAGTCAATCTATGCAGCTGGATACCGCTGGCAATGTCGTTCTTGAGGCCCTTCTCGGGACGGAAGATAATCTTGTGTCCCTTGATCATCATCGAAGGAGAGAAGTCGCTGGCAGACATCGTATTCTGTGAGAAACACTTGCTCTGGATGGTCACCTGCAGGCGGCCGAGGTCCTGCAACACCACTACCTGACCGCCAAGCAGCGCACGGGTGATGAAGGGCTTGATGCTGGCGAGCACAGCCATCGCATCGGCCTTGGTAACGGTAGTGGAGTAAGAGATGTCCGAAGCCAAGTCATCGAACGTGTAGTCAGAGGTTTTCTGAGCCTTGTTTGAATAATAGGTGGTACCCTCAACGGCATTCTTGCCAGGGTTCTTGCAACGTGAAATTTTGTAGTTTATAGCCATAGTAAACGTGTGATTTAGGGGTTAAACAATACTTTTTGGTCATGAGAACGCACCAAACAGCCCTTTTTCGCAAAATGCACCGTCGTTTCACGAAATAGCCTATGTAACATCCTCATAACCAAGGCTTTAAGGCCTTCTAGCAGGCATTTTGAGGCTATTTTTTTACAAGCCAAACCCAACTGTGGTAACTGTGTCTGTGGCAACTGTGGCGTGCCAGGATTTTGCGGGGTGGGAAAGAAGTGTTATCTTCGCAGCCGAAATGGAATGAAAAAAAACGGCAAGTGCGAAATGGACGTGTTACTCTCATCGGCCTATCTGGCCCCCATACAATACTACACCAAGCTGCTGCAGTGCCAGGGCAATGCCTACATCGAGGCCTGCGACAGCTACCTGAAGCAGACCTACCGCAACCGATGCGTGATAGTGGATGCCAACGGACCGTTGGCGCTCACCGTTCCTACGGAGAAGCTCGATACCGACAAGTGCCTGATGCGCGACATACGCATCAGCGACCACGGCAACTGGCGCCACAGGCACTGGAATGCCCTGGAGGCAGCCTACAGGCATACACCCTTCTTCCTCTATTATGAGGACGACTTCCGCCCGTTCTATGAGCAGAAGATAGAGTTCCTCTACGACTTCAACATGAGGCTGACGCAGCTCGTGTGCCAGCTGATAGGCATCGACACCCCGCTACTCCCCACCACCAGATATGGAGATGCGGGCACAGTGACCGACCTGCGCGAGAGCATCCATCCGAAGAGGCCGTGGACAACCGACAAAGCATTTGCACCAAAGGAATATTACCAGGTATTCAAGGATAAACACGGGTTCATAGCCAATATGAGTATCGTAGATCTCCTGTTCAATATGGGCCCCGAAAGCATACTGATATTGAATGAAAGTTATAGTAGATGACAAGATCCCCTACATCCGCGAGGCACTGGCCCTGATGGGCGTGGATGCGGTGTATGTGCCGGGGGCCCGTATGGACAGGGCCCTGGTGTGTGATGCCGATGCGCTCATCGTGCGCACCCGTACACAGTGCAATGCCAGTCTGCTTGAGGGGAGCAGGGTGAGGTTCATTGCTACGGCAACCATCGGGCACGACCATATTGATGCCGACTATTGCGCAGCGCGGGGTATACGCTGGGTCAATGCACCGGGATGCAATGCAGCTTCGGTGAGGCAGTATGTGCAGTCGGCCCTGCTGTTGCTGCAGCGCGACCGGGGGCTGAGGCTGTCCGGCGCTACGATAGGTGTCGTGGGAGTGGGCAATGTGGGGCGGCTTGTGGCTGAGATGGCCCGTTCGTGGGGCATGCGCGTGCTCCTGTGTGACCCTCCACGTGCCGAGCGAGGCGAATCGGGTTTCGTCCCGTTGGAAAGGATTGCCGGGGAGGCCGACGTCGTAACGCTGCACACGCCATTGACCTATGGCGGGAAGTACCCCACCTTTCATCTGGCCGATGAGGAGTTCTTCGGGTCGTTGCAGCGCAAGCCCTATTTTATAAATACATCGCGGGGTGAGACTACGGATACGCCGGCGCTGCTTCGGGCCCTTGAGCGTGGCGATGTGGCAGGGTGCGTCATCGACGTATGGGAGCATGAGCCACTTATCGACCGCAGGCTCCTTGACCGTTGCTATATCGGTACACCCCATATCGCAGGCTACTCGGCCGACGGCAAGGCAAATGCCACCCGCATGGCACTCGAGGCGCTCGCCAGCCATTTCCATTTGGGTGAGGTGCCAAGCATTACGCCTCCTCCCCCGGCCGAGACGGTCCTGTACTCGACAAGCCTTTCTGCAGCCTTGTTGCAGATATATGACCCGACCAGGGACTGTCGGGCTCTACGTGATCATCCCGAGAACTTTGAGCAGCTGCGTGGCGATTATCCCTTGCGGCGCGAGCAGCAGGCCTATACGATAGAGATTGTGTAGGGAGTGGACAGTAAGTTTTCCAACCTTATGGTTGGATATTAAGAAATATTATGTACTTTTGCACAGATTAACTTAAAAAAACACGAGTATGAAGAAGATTACATCTATGGCCATTATGGTAATGGCACTTTTCGTAGCTGTTCCTGCACAAGCACAGTTCAGCTGGGGTATCAAGGGTGGTGTAAACCTGGTCAGCAATGATTTGTCAAACTTGTCAGGCATCGTGCAGGACAAGGCACAGATCATGAACAAGGATAACTACACCGGATTCTTTATCGGTCCCAAGGCCGAGCTCCGCGTGCCCATCCTCGGATTCGGCATCGAGGCCGCTGCCCTCTATTCACAGAAGGGCATGAGCGTAGGCGATAATGAGACTTTCAAGCAGAATAGCTTCCAGATTCCTTTGAACATCAAGTACAGCTTTGGACTGGGCAATGTAGCCAATGTGTTTATTGCAGCAGGTCCGGAGTTTGGTTTCAACGTGGGTGAAACTACCAAGGTATTCAACAATGTTCAGTTCGACGATGTGACAGGTGTTACTGCAGGTGATGTCTCTGCCTATGTGCTGGAGAAGTCCACGCTGAGCATCAACATCGGCTTGGGTGCCACGTTGCTCAACCATCTTCAAGTTGCCCTCAACTATAATATGCCTTGGGGTAAGACTGGAGAGTTCCAATATATCGATGCCTCAGAGATTGAGAATGCCGAGAACTTGAAGAATGGTCAGAACATTTCAATCAATGCGTTCGAGAAGCTGAGCGGCACTATAGACAAGGCCAAGCAGGCCACCGCAAATATCAAGGCCGGAACAGTACAGGTCTCAGTAGCTTACCTGTTCTAATGTAAGAATACATAAAAAAAGGGAAAGAGGAGGTAGCATTATCTCCTCTTTTTTTGGTGTAAATTTGCTGTCCCGAACATTCTTTTTTGTAACTTCGCACAACAATGCAATGCTACGTTGACGTCATACTGCCCCTCCCGCTGGCCGATAGCTACACCTATCTGCTGCCAGAGGCATATGCCGAGGCAGTGACGACAGGCAGTAGGGTAGTAGTGCAGTTTGGCCCTAAGCGTTACTATACGGCCATTGTCATGCGCAAGCATACAGAGAAGCCACAAGGCGACTATGAGCTGAAGGAGGTGAGCGAGGTGCTTGATTATGCACCTGTCATACAGCCACTGCAACTGAAGCTGTGGAGGTGGATTGCCGATTATTACATGTGCTCCGTAGGCGATGTCTATAAAGCAGCACTGCCCTCGGGACTGAAAATCGAGAGCGAGACGATAGTAGAGCTTAGCGATGACTTTGTGGCCGAGACACCACTGCGCGGCAAGGAACAGCAGGTGATGGACGCATTGCTCCTCAACCCCAAGCAGCGAGTGCAGCAACTAGCCAAGAGCTGTGGCCTTAAGAATAGCATGCAGGTCATTAAGTCCTTGTTGGACAGGGAGGCTATCCGTGTCGACGAGGCTATGCGTCAAGGGTATAAGCCTAAGAGTGAGGCCTACATACGCCTGTGTGATGCTTATCGCTCAGAGCCGGCATTGAATCAGGTGCTGGCAGCTCTCAAACGTGCCGTCAAGCAACAGCAACTCCTGCTGTGCATGCTTGGGCTGATGGGAGGCGAGGGGCAGGATGGTGCATACACAAAGGGTGTCCCACGCGGTGTGTTGCTTAAAGAGAGTGGCATGAGTGCTACTGTGCTCAATGCACTTATAGCAAAAGGTGTTGTTGAAACCTATGCCGTAGAGATAGGCCGTCTGAACACTTCCGACACTGCCCCTACGGCCAAGAGCCTGATACCGCTCAGCCCTCATCAGCAAGATGCGTTTGACGCAGTTGTTGCTTCGTGGACCAGCCACGATGTGTGTCTGCTCCATGGTGTCACCTCAAGCGGAAAGACAGAAGTATATATCCATCTTATCAACGAGCAGCTCAAGCAGGGACGGCAGGTACTCTATCTTGTGCCAGAGATTGCCCTCACACAGCAGATGACCGATCGCCTGCGCCGTGTCTTTGGTTCACGCCTGGGGGTATATCACTCCAAGTTCTCCGATGCCGAGCGCGTGGAAATATGGCATAAGCAACTCTCCGATACTCCCTATGATGTAGTGCTCGGGGTACGCTCGTCGGTCTTTCTCCCCTTTCAGAATCTTGGACTTGTCATTGTAGACGAGGAGCACGAGACCACATACAAGCAGCAAGAGCCCCCGCCGCGCTACCATGCCCGCAGCGTCGCAGTGATGCTTGCAGCCTATCACAAGGGTAAGGTCCTGCTCGGCACAGCCACACCCTCGATGGAGAGCTATTACAATGCCCGGAACGGCAAGTACGGACTGGTGCAGATGACCGAGCGCTTCGGACATGTACAGCTTCCCCATATCGAGGTGGTAGACCTCAAGGAAGAGTACCGCAAGAAACGCATGTATGGCCCCTTCTCCACGCTCCTGCACGATGCCATCTCCGATGCCCTCTCGCAAGGCCGCCAGGTCATCCTCTTCCAGAACCGTCGCGGCTATGCCCCCATGCTTGAGTGTAGTGCATGCGGTTGGGTGCCACGTTGTGACCGTTGCGACGTGAGTCTGACCTATCATCGGGGAATGCACCAGCTCATATGCCACTATTGCGGCAATATATACAATGTCCCCATCAAATGCCCGTTGTGTGGAGGAAAGGCGTTTGGCAAGCATGGCATGGGCACCGAACGCATCGAAGAGGAGGTCAACCGCTACTTCCCCAAAGCCCGTGTCGCCCGCATGGATCTTGACACTACACGCACCAAAAGCGCCTATGAACGTATATTGGCCGATTTTGATGAAGGAAAGACCGATGTGCTTATCGGGACGCAGATGATCTCCAAGGGACTTGACTTTGACAACGTGCATGTGGTGGGCATCATGAATGCCGATACCATGCTCAACTTCCCTGACTTCCGTGCCTACGAACGCTCCTTCCAGCTGATGGCACAGGTCGCTGGTCGTGCCGGACGGCGTGGCGAGCAGGGATTGGTGGTGCTGCAGACACGCAATGTAGACCTGCCCGTTATCCGCCAGGTCATGGAACACGACTATGCTACTCTCTATACCGACCAGATGGCCGAGCGCGACCTTTTCCGTTATCCACCATTCTGCCGGCTGATATATATATACGTCAAGGGCCGGGATGAGGCCACTGTAGGCCATGCAGCCGATGCCGTCGCACAAGGCCTGCGCCACTGTTTCGGTACTCGCGTGCTTGGACCTGAACCTCCTGCTGTAGCCCGTGTGCAAGGGCTTCATATACGCAAACTCATGCTTAAGGCCGAGCCTGCGCTGGGTGTATCACAAGTAAGGCATTACTTGCATCAGGTGCAGCAGACCATTGCGGATCAAGGCCTGCTCCATGGAGTGACGCTGTATTACGACGTGGACCCGTATTGATCCTCAAGACACCAATCCTAAGACCGCTTCCTGCCCCTCCCTATCGCTTAAGCTCAGGGTAGCTGATGCGTGTGTGGTACACGGTGCGGAGCTTCTCCTTGAACACGTTTTTGATGTCGGTGATGTCCTTGAATGTTATGGGACACTCCTTGAAGTGCCCTTCTGCCACTTGCCCGTCCACCACACGGTCCACCAAGTTGCCAATACTCTCCTCCGTATACTCAGGCAGACTGCGTGAGGCAGCCTCTACGGCATCGGCCATCATGAGAATGGCTGTCTCCATGGAGAATGGTTCAGGCCCTGGGTAGGTGAAGATGCTCTCATCGACCTCCTCATTGGGGTGCTCGTTCTTGTAGGAGATGTAGAAGTATTTTGCTTTGCTGCAACCATGATGGGTAGCGATGAAATCCTTGATGGCAGCTGGCAGGGCATGCTTCTCGGCCATGCGGAGTCCGTCCGTTACGTGGTTGATAATGATTCTTGCGCTTTGCTCATAGGGGAGGCAAGCGTGAGGGTTGGTGTTACCCTGATTCTCGGTAAAGAACACGGGATTCTCCATCTTGCCGATGTCATGATACATGGCACCCGTACGCACCAGCAGACTGCTGGCACCTACCTTCTGTGCCGCTGCAGCAGCAAGGTTCGACACCTGTATGGAGTGTTGGAATGTGCCGGGAGCAGCCTCGGAAAGCTGGCGCAACAGCTTGATGTTGAAGTTGGAGAGCTCCATGAGGGTAACGTCGGAGGTGAAGCGGAAGAGCTTCTCATAGAGCAACATCAATGGATAGGTAAAGAGCAACAGCACTCCATTGAGCAGGAAGTGTATATACATACGCTTGTTGAACATGGCAAACGTACTCTTCGTGATGAGCTCGTAGCCGAAAAACACAAGGCAGTAGCAGGCAACCACCACCAAGGCCACGCGGAAAATCTGTACACGCTCGGTGAGCTCGGTAAGCGAGTATATGGCAGCGATACCGGCTATGAGCTGCAGCAGCACGAATATGTAGGGGTCAGGAACGATGAGTGAGATGATGAGAGTAATGAAGGTATGGGTGATGAAGGCAGTACGCGAATCGAGGAAGATATTGATCATCACCGGTGCCATTGCCAGGGGGATAATCATGAGCGCTCCTCCATTATCGAGTATCCACGATGTGATGGCCGGGAAGATGGTCAGCTGCGTCAGGAGGAAAAGCAGCTTATTGCGCTCCATGAGATAGTTGCGGCGATAGTTGAAGAGATACATCACATAACCTCCGATGAGCAGTACGATGAGCAGCACCTGCCCGATGAAGGTCATCTGTATGCCACGTTCGTCGACACGCTTGTTCAGCTCCTGCTGGTACGATAGCAGTGTCTGGTAATGATCCTCGTCGACCATGTCGCCTGCTCCGATAATCTTCTGGTCCTTTTGTATCACCTTGCTGGTAAGCGATATCGTCTCTAACGCTTCGCTTAAGGCCGCTTCAGATTTCGCCTCGTCGTAATGCAGATTAGGCTGTATGTAGTCGTTGAGATTACAGTTCTGCAGCGCATGGCGTCCCCACAATGTAGTGTCGGTGCTCATGATATACTCATAGGCCTGCTGCACGGTGTAGAGCTCGTCGACGGGCCTTGGCGTAGCCACATTCTGCTTGATGAGCATGATGTTGCTGATGCTGTCGGCTTGCAGGCGGTCGAGGTCGTTGCTGCTGATAATGCCATGACTATACAGCTCGGCAAGCCTTTTGCTCACCTGACGGCTCAGTTTGGAGCTTACGAGCAGATACAGCTCCTGCTTGTAGGCAGCCTCAAAGGCACTCTGGGCCTCGCTGCCTTGGTTGATGTCCAATGTGTAGTAGGGACGCTGGGCTGATACTACAGCGGCGCGTTCCTCTTGCAATGCTTTCTCGCTCTTGTATACAGCAAAGCTGAAGGCAGAGGTCAATTGTTCATGACGCCAAGGCTCGCCCTCAGTAAAGTTAAGGCTTACTGCCTCCTTACGCGGCAGGAAAACGCTTATGATGATCGTGGCTGCTACGAATGCGGCAGCGATGAACAAATATGATTTTGTAGTCTGTTTCATAACATAGCACACTAAAACGGCGCAAATTACGAAAAATCTTTGACATCTCCTATTTTTGTTCTAAGATTTTGTCGTACCTTTGCAGTAAGACAATTAAGAATAGAGAATTAACATTGACTATATGACCGAAAGAAGAGTAAGAGTGCGCTTCGCACCCAGTCCTACGGGACCCTTGCATATCGGCGGTGTGCGCACTGCCCTGTACAACTACCTGTTTGCCCGCCAGCATGGGGGCGACTTCATCTTCCGCATCGAGGATACTGACTCAAACCGCTTCGTGCCCGGTGCCGAGGAATACATCATCGAGTCGTTCCAGTGGCTCGGCCTCGCCTTTGACGAGGGCGTGGGCGTTGGTGGCGATCATGGTCCCTACCGCCAGTCGGAGCGTCGCGACATCTACAAGAAGTATGTGCAGCAACTGCTCGAGAATGGCAAGGCCTACATGGCGTTTGATACCCCCGAGGAGCTGGAGGCCAAGCGCAGCGAGATTGCCAATTTCCAGTACGACGCCACCACCCGCATGCAGATGCGCAACTCGCTCTCGCTCCCCAAGGAGGAGGTTGATGCGCTGCTCGCCGCGGGTCACCAGTATGTGGTGCGTTTCCTCATCGAGCCGGGTGTGGAGGTACACGTGCACGACCTCATCCGTGGCGAGGTAGTGATCAACTCTTCGGTGCTCGACGACAAGGTGCTCTACAAGAGTGCCGACGAACTGCCCACCTACCACTTGGCCAACATCGTTGACGACCACCTCATGGAGGTTTCACATGTCATCCGTGGCGAAGAGTGGCTACCCTCAGCACCGCTCCACGTGTTGCTCTATCAAGCTTTCGGTTGGGAAGACACCATGCCCACTTTCGCCCACCTGCCCTTGCTGCTCAAGCCCGAGGGTAACGGCAAACTGAGCAAGCGCGACGGCGACCGATTGGGATTCCCTGTGTTCCCCCTCGAGTGGCACGATCCCAAGACGGGCGATATCTCATCGGGCTACCGTGAGAAGGACTATCTGCCCGAGGCCGTCATCAACTTCCTTGCCCTCCTCGGCTGGAATCCCGGTAACGACCAGGAGAAGATGACGCTCGACGAGATGGTGCAGCTCTTCGACCTCTCGCGCTGCTCCAAGGCCGGTGCCCGCTTCGACTATAAGAAACTTGTGTGGTTCAACCACGAATATATCCTCTCCAAGGACGATGCCGACATTGCTGCCCTCTTTGAGCCTATGCTGCGCGAGCGTGGTATCGATGAGCCTATGGAGCGTATCATCAAGGTGGTGTCGCTCATGAAGGGCCGCGTCAACTTCGTACACGAGCTGTGGGACACCTGCTGCTACTTCTTCCAGGCTCCCGAGGCCTACGACGAGAAGTCGCTCAAGAAATGGTGGAAAGAGCCTGCCGTGGCATCCACCTATGTGCGCGAATTGTGCGATTTCATCGAGAACAGCCCTGTCTTTGCCGGTGCCGAACTGGAACCCCTCGTGATGGAATGGATTGCATCCAAGGAATGGCCTGTGGGCAAGGTGATGAACGCCTTCCGTGTAACCCTCGTGGGTGCTGCCGTAGGACCCCATATCTTCGAACTCACCGACTATATCGGCAAGGAGGAGACCCTGCGTCGTGCACGCCGTGCATTGGAGCTCCTTCCCGAGGCTTAAGAAGATTCTAATACATAGCATACTATATGCATATTTAGAGTGGCAAGGTATTTGGGTATCTTGCCACTTTTCGTATAGGGGTATACCAGTCGAGGCCTTGCGCGTGCCTTTTTATGTTTGTGACGTTTTTTTTGTACGCTTTTTCGACGTAAGTATAGCATATACCGCAAAAAATATGTATTTTCGCAAGATAAATGTAAAAGTGATAAAAGATGAAAGTTCAGATAATTAATCGTGGGCATCACGCCCTACCGGCATACGCCACAGCCCTGTCGGCTGGGATGGACTTGAGAGCCAATCTTGATGAACCCATTGTGCTCAAGCCCCTGCAACGCTGTTTGGTGCCTACGGGACTCTTCCTTGCCCTGCCTGAAGGGTATGAGGCGCAGGTGCGTCCACGTAGTGGATTGGCCCTGAAGAAGGGTGTCACGGTGCTCAACTCGCCCGGAACGGTCGATGCCGACTATCGCGGCGAAGTGGGAGTCATACTGATAAACCTCTCGGCCGAGGATTTTGTCATTGAGGATGGCGAGCGCATAGCACAGATGGTGATTGCACGCCATGAGCAGGTGACGTGGGAAGAGGTAGAGATACTCTCGGAGACGGAGCGAGGAGCCGGTGGATTTGGACATACGGGAGTGTAATCGGTGTTCTCCTTTGGGAGAAAAAGGAAGATAGAAGGAACTAATGGAGATATATACCAACAGTCGAATTGTGCGGAAGGGGCTACGGCTTCTGACCGTATGGGTGGTGCTCTTGTGCGGATTATTGTTCGTAGCGTGCGGTACGGCACGTAAGGCAACGGTGACACCCGATGAAGGCGTGACGCTTTCCGTGGAGGAGCAGCGGAGGTATGAGTATTACTACCTGGAGGCTGTGCGTTTGGAACAGCAGGGAAAGTTCGATGAGGCTTTCGAGATGCTGCAGCACTGCTTGAGCATCTGTCCCGATGCACCATCGGCCCTATATAAGGCGTCTACTTACTACTTCTACCTCAACCGCAAGGACATGGCGTTGGAGGCACTATTCAAGGCTGTCGAGGGTGATCCGGACAATTATTGGTATCGCCAGACGCTGGCCTCGTACTATCAGTCGAATCAAGAATACGAAAAGGCCATTGCCGTCTTGGAGGAGATGCAACCACTGTTTCCCAAGCGAAATGGCGAGCTGCTGTCGGCATTGGTGGGGCTATATAGCCATACGCAGAAGTACGACAAGGTGGTGGATGCGCTGGAACGCCTCGAACTGCTGATGGGAAAGACCGAGGCTATCAGTCTGGAGAAGTCGCGCAACTACCTGCTCATGGGAAATAAGGAGAGGGCTTTCGGGGAGATCGAGGCTTTGGCTTCCGAGTATCCCGAGAACAGCAACTATAGGGTGATACTGGCCAGTGTGTATATGGAGCATGGACGTGCCGAAGATGCCTTGCCGCTGTTACAGACCGTGCTGGCCGACGAACCGGACAATGGTCAGGCCAAGATAGCCCTTGTGCAGTACTATAAGCAGATGGCCGATACGACAGGGTATTACACCATGATAGACTCTGTGCTGATGTCGGCCTCGGTGGATGATGACACCAAGGTGAAGATGATGGCCCAGCTAATCGTGGACAAGACGGACACGACTTATGTGGTGGAGCTGTTCGAGCGAGTCATGCAACAGCCTCAGCGCTCGGCAAAAATCGGACATCTGTGTGTGCAGTATATGCTGAGTATAGGACAGCCCGAGGAGCGGGTGCAACCCATACTGCACCGCATGCTTGAGGCCGAGCCCGATCATGTGCCTGCCCGGCTGCAACTGCTCTCCTACGCAGCCAAGCGCAACGACCTGCAAGAGGTGGTGGAGGTGTGCTCCAAGGCAATCGAATACAGTCCCGAGGTGCTCGACTTCTACTACTACCGGGCAATAGGGCTCTACCAGCTGGGAATGAAGGAGGAGGCCTTGGCTACCTACCGTAAGGCTACACAGCAGATCACAAGCGGGAGCAACACGGAGATGGTGTCGGACATATACACCGCTATGGGCGACCTGTACCACGAGGAGGGGAATCCCGAACAGGCATACCTCTGCTATGACTCAGCTCTGGTGTATAATCCGTCGAACATTCTTGTGCTGAACAACTATGCCTACTTCCTCTCCGAGGAGGACAAGGAGTTGGAGAAGGCCGAGCAGATGAGTCTGCGCACAATCAAGGCCGAGCCCAACAATGCCACCTACCTTGACACCTATGCATGGATCCTTTATAAGCAAGAGCGCTATAGCGAAGCGCACGGATACATCGAGCAGGCTTTGGCTGCCGACTCGGTGCCGAGCGATGTGTTGTATGAGCATGCGGGCGACATCTGCTATCGGTTGGGCAATGTGGAGCAGGCTGTGGAATATTGGAAGCAGGCCCTCGACCTGCAGCGTAAGGCCGAGGCGGTGGATGAGAAACTGACGAGAAAAATCAAACTAAAAAAGATAATTGAATAATATGACGAAGAGCAAATACTTGTATCTACTCTCTGCCATAGTATTGGCATTGATGGTGACCTCTTGCCGCACAGGGCGTATTGCCGATAAGGGTGTAGTGAAAAAAGTCCAACAGAACGAACAGTTGCTTCCCTTGGCACAGCCCCATGAACGATTCACCGACCTGACCGCACGAACATCGGTCACCATCGACTACAACCAGCGCCCCATCAGCCTGAAGGGTCGTCTGCGTATGAGACGCGATGAGGTAGTGCAGCTGACCTTCACGGCACTCGGCATAGTGGAGGTGGCCATGATTGAGTTTACCCCACAGGAGATTTGTGTCATCGACAGGGTGAACAAGAAGTACGTGAAGTTCGACTATTCGTCAGGAGTGCTCAGCAGCATAGGACTCAACTTTGCTACCATACAGGCACTGTTCTGGAACCGTATCTTTATCCCAGGCAGGGAGAAGGCTTGGGAGCAGTTGGTCAGCTTCGAAGTAGAGCCACTGGGTACGCAACAATGCCTGCGGCCATCCTCGCAGCGTATGCTTAAGAGCTATTTCTATACCGACACTGAGTTTCGCCAGCTGCAGCAGACCCGACTGAGACTGCAGGACTATGAAGCTGTGTGGCAATACGATATGTTTAACAGCTTGGATATATATACCTTCCCCTCTGTTTTCGACATCTCCATCTCGGGAGGTACGCAGACTGTAGGCATGCACATTGCTCTCAGTAATATCTCCTATTTGGACAAGGATTGGCAGGCCGGAACTAACCTTTCACGATATACACAAGTGACGATAGAGGACATGTTGTCTATCCTAAACGTGCTGAAATGAGGCTTTTCTACTGTTTCATATTGTTTCTGAATTTGTGTGCCTTTGCCTACGGACAGACCAATCCGAAGGTGAAGGAGATGCGGGCGAAGCGCGATCAGATAGAGCAGCAAATCTCTGACTCGAAGCAGCTGTTGTCGTCCACACAGAAGGATGTCGATGGACAGCTGGCGCAACTGTCGGCATTGACGGCACAGATCAAGAAACAGAAGCAGTTTGTCGACCGTCTGGATGCCGACATCAAATCCATTGATAAGGAGCTGCAGACAATCGAGATGACTCTGGAGACCTTGCAGAGGGAGCTTGAGGCACGACGCGGACACTATGCCAAGGCCCTACAGCTGATGACCCATAAGAATACGTTTGAGAACCGCCTGATGTTCCTCCTCTCGGCAGAGACATTCAATCAGATGTTTCGCCGCATGCGCTATTTGCGTGAGTACTCCAACTTCCAGCGTAAGCAGGGAGAACTGTTGATGGAGCAGCAGCAGGAATTGGATAACAAGCGAAAAGAACTGGAAAACACGCGCGAAGAGAAGAAGGGACTGCTTGCCAAGCGGATGGAGGAGAAGAAGGTACTTGACCGCCAGGAGGCTGAGCAAAGAAAACTCCTCAACACACTGAAACGTAAGCAGACCGATATACGCAACCGCATAGCCAAGCAGCAGCGTGAGCGCAACAGGCTGAACGACGAGATTGACCGCATCATTGAGGCCGAGTTGGCAGCACAGGAGGAGGCACAGCGCAAGAAGCAGAGCGGAACGGCCGCCCCCCTCCCGAAAGAAAAGAAGGACGCGAAAGTGATGCCTGCATATAATGAGAATGCTGCTGACAGGAAGCTGTCCGGTTCGTTCGAGAGCAACAAGGGACGCCTCCCTGTTCCCGTCACCGGCCCCTATCTGCTGACCTCACACTATGGCGTCAACTACGTGGAGGGACTGAAGAACGTAAAATTCAACAACCACGGTATCGACATACGCGGCAAGCAGAACTGCAGCGCTCGTGCTATCTTCGACGGTACGGTGTCATTCATCTTTGAACATCCTCAGATACAGGGTTCCTACATCGTGATGATACGCCACGGGCAGTATATATCGGCCTACTTCAACCTGACCAACCTGAAGGTGAAGAAGGGCGACAAGGTCAAGATAAATGAACCGATAGGCCTTGTCCGGGCCGATGCTTCGGGGAACTATACCATGCAGTTCCAGTTGCGTAAGGACAAGACACGGCTCAACCCCGAGCAATGGTTGGCACTATAACAACTCCTACAGTAAAAAACAATAAACAATGTAATATTATGAAGCGCTTTTTCTTTTATCAATTTCTCGTAGTCTGCTCTGCCTTGCTGATGGCACAGCCCCGCTACTCGGATTCTCTCGTCAAAGAGAAACTCAATCGCGGTTTGGTCGTCATCAAGCAGGGACCCAAGGAGGCTTTTGTGACATGGCGATACCTCGAGACCGACCCGAAGGATATTGCCTTTGACCTCTACAGGAATGGGGAGAGAATCAACAAGAAACCCATCACCGAGGCCACCTGTTATCTCGATGCCCAGCTCCCCGAGGGAGACGTGAGCTATGAGGTACGTCCGCGAAACAGCAAGGAGGCTGCTTCAGGAACCTATACGTTGCAGGCTCAGGCTCCCGTAGGATACCTTGAGATACCGCTCTACTATCCGCAAGGGGGCGTTACTCCCGATGGCCGCTCCTACTCCTATTCGGCTGGTGATGCCTGCATCGGCGATGTCGACGGCGACGGTGAGTATGAGATAATACTCAAGTGGGACCCCTCGAACGCCCACGACAATGCGCATGACGGATACACCGGCAATGTGCTCTTCGACTGCTACCGCCTTACGGGTGAGCGCCTTTGGCGTATCGACCTGGGTCCCAATATCCGTGCCGGAGCACACTATACTCAGTTTATGGTGTATGACCTCAATGGCGACAACAAGGCCGAGGTGGTTATGCGCACTTCTGATGGCACCGTTGACGGACTGGGACATATTATCGGAGATGCCTTTGCCGACTACCGTCTCGTGGGTGATACCGCTGCTGCACGCCGACGTCAGAGCCAGGCTCAGCAGATGTGGCAGGTTGACAATCGCGACCGCTTCGAGCGACGCTCCCTGCCCGATAGCGTGACACGTCGTCAGATTCCGAACAATGACCGCCGCAGACGTATGCCCACTCCCGCCATGCAGGGGCGCATCATCAATGGCAATGAGTTTCTTACCGTGTTCTCAGGACTTACCGGTGAGGCATTGCACACCATTGATTATGTACCCTCGCGCGGTAATGTGGAGGACTGGGGCGACAATAGGGCCAACCGCTCGGACCGCTTCCTGGCCTGTGTGGCATACCTTGATGGAGTGCACCCCTCTGTCGTGATGTGCCGTGGTTATTACACCCGTGCCGTATTGGCAGCCTTTGATTGGGATGGCGAGAAGCTGACTCAGCGATGGGTCTTCGATTCCTATCAGCCCGAGTGGAAAGCCTATTCAGGTCAAGGCAACCACAACCTCCGTGTGGGAGATGTTGATGGCGACGGATGCGACGAGATCGTATATGGCTCATGTACTATTGATCACGATGGCCGCGGACTATACTCTACAGGGCTCGGTCATGGCGATGCCCTTCACATGACAGCTTTCTATCCCGATAGCGCTTCGCTTCAGGTATGGGCCTGCCATGAAAACCGACGCGATGGTTCTACATTGCGCGATGCCCGCACTGGCCGTATCATACATCAGTATCCCAGTGGCGAGGATGTGGGACGCTGCATGGCTGCCGACATCGACCCGCGTCACCCCGGTGTAGAGATGTGGAGCCTTGCCTCAGGAGGAATACGTAACTTGGCAGGCGAGGTGACAGCCCCGCGTGTAAAGGGACTCTCTACCAATATGGCTGTGTGGTGGGACGGTGATTTGCTGCGCGAACTCCTTGATGGTACTCGCGTGAGCAAGTATGACTGGGAAGTGGATACCTGCCGTGTGTTGGCACAGTTCGACGGCTGCTCACGCATCAATGGCACCAAGTCCAATCCTTGCGTACATGCCGATATCTTGGGAGATTGGCGCGAGGAGGTGCTTGTGCGCACTCAGGACAACACTGCTTTGCGTCTCTACGTATCTACCATCCCCACGCCCTATCGCTTGCATACCTTCCTGCACGACCCCGTGTACCGCATCAGTATAGCTACGCAGAATGTTGCTTACAATCAGCCCACTCAGCCTGGATTCTATGTCGGTAGCGATGTGCACGGTGAGTTCCGCGGAAGTTACATCCCTTGATAATTCCTTTATATAGTAATACTAACCTATAAAATCTAAGACAAATGAAAAGAGAAGCTTTTAAGATGTTCCTCAAGCCCGGTTGCGAAGAGGAGTATGAACGTCGTCATGCAGCCATTTGGCCCGAATTGAAGAACCTGTTGTCAGAGAACGGAGTATACGACTACTCAATCTATTGGGACAAGGATACCAACATCCTTTTTGCATGCCAGAAGGTGAAAGGCGAAGGTGGTTCACAAGATATGGGCGATAACCCGATTGTTCAGAAGTGGTGGGACTACATGGCCGACATCATGGAAACGAATCCTGATAACTCTCCTGTATCCATTCCTTTGCCAGAGCTTTTCTATATGGAGTAATGGTGGCCAAACTCCGTTTTGTCATTCTGAACGCAGTGAAGAATCTCTGACAAGTACTGATTATGAGATTCTTCGCTACGCTCAGAATGACAAGTAGAAAGTAAACTATTGGTGTCTGTATTTTGACACACTTTCATTCTTGACCATCCTTAGATACTGCAATATTGCGGGTAAGCCCATCATAGCCTGCTCGCTCTATTGCACTCCCTCCGAACAGCTCCTTGTAGCGCTCCGGTGTCAATGCGTGCCAGTCTGCCATAGTGAGTGAGGCTATCTCCTCGTTCATGGCAAAGGCATCCTCTGTGGTCGCCACAGCCTTGCTGTTGTGTGGACACACCTGTTGGCAGGTGTCACACCCATATATCCTATTCCCTAATTTCCCTATGGCTTCTGCCGGCAGAGGTCCTCTATGTTCGATGGTGAGGTACGAGAGGCAATGGCGGCAGTCAATACCTTCCGTAGTAAGTGCCCCTGTGGGGCAAGCCTTCAGGCAACGGTTACAGCCTTCACAAACCTTCACGTGCTGAGGTTCGATATGCTCGGTTGTCTCGACCTCTGCATCAATTGCCAGCACCCCCAAGAAGCAGTAGCTCCCCTGCCCGGGGATGATAAGGGTGCGGTTACGCCCAATAAAGCCCAGCCCTGCCTTCACCGCCCAATAGCGCTCAAGCAGCGGAGCCGTGTCGCAGAAGGCACGCCCCTTGACATCAGGCACGAGGGTACGGATGTAGGCAAGCAGCTGGTGCAACTTGTCCTTCACCACGCGGTGATAGTCCGCTCCATAGGCATAGTAGGCTATCTGGTAGCCCTCCTTAGGCAGTAGCCGCTGAGGATAATAGTTCAGCGCCACGACGATGAGCGTACGGCATCCAGGCACCAACAGCGTGGGGTCGAGGCGCAGCTCGCGGTTACGCTCCATATACCCCATCTCGGCGTGGTAGCCCTGCCCTGTCCAACGGTCAAGGACCTGCACAGTCTCCTCCTCGACGGGCTCCGCCTTGGCAAAGCCACAGGCGGTAAATCCAAGGCGCAAGGCCTCCTGCTCTATACGCTGTCTCATATACATCCTTTTCTCAGATGCGAAGATACATAAAATAATCGACTCATCTCTATCACTTCTTCTCCAGCAGTTCCTTCGGGTAGTTGATGAGGTATTTCCTGCCATTGGCGAGGGTTACCATGGCCAGCTCGTCGAAGTTATTACAAGCGCGGGTAAATCTACCATACTTATAATTGGTGAACACTTTACCCCACATGCTCAGTCCGCGACAGGTGCGCGGGCGCTGAAACCAAATGAACTGCTTTGCGTATGTAGTAGAAGGTTCCAGCTCTTTCCTGGTCACATATTGTATGCTTTCTATGTTATCCAGTACTATTGTCTTTTGGTGCGAAGACAACAATATTGTAATCCTGTCTGCCCCTATTCTGATATGCTTGACAGTCTCTATTATCATACTTATCCCGAAAGGCAGCAATAGGAAAATAGTAACAAGGAGCAAAAAGAGAAATTCGATAAACATCCCTGCGGACAGAAGGGCGATAAGGGCAATAAATGCAGAGGTGATGGATATTACAGCTAAAACGCGCCCTACTCTCCACTTTAGATTCAGCTTAGGCTTATAGACGTGTATGTCTGGCGTTTGCCCGAACAGCTCCTTGGGGTAGTTGATGAGGTATTTCTTGTCGTTGGCGAGGGTCACCATGGCCAGTTCGTCGAAGTTGACGCAGTATTGGGTGAACTCGCCGTATCGTTTGCTACGATGGTGGGCCTTTCTTATAGACATGCCGTCTTCATAATCGTCATCGTCCCAGTGTTCTATGCCGATTTCCTCTAGTAATTCTCTCGTAACATACTCGATTTTTATAACATACCTGAGCGTGGTCTTGCCAATAAGCCTGATTAATGTTATCTTGTCAGACTCTATCTCTATGCAACGGATTTTTCTGAAAAAAGGGATTGCCCATGGCACTGACAGGAGAAGGAATATTACACCGAGTGCAATCAAAGAAAGGTAAACTTTGAGGCTGGCGGTGTGCCCTGCACTTATATGGCTTACTACAGGAATAAAAAAGTCTTTAATGTACAGACGGCCGAGAACCCCAATAAGGAACAATGCTAAAAGGAGTTCCCCTATTCCATGAAGGCAGTATCTGAAACTCCACCTGAATGTATATCTGTTCGCCTTTTTCGCTCCGCTTTTGTCGTATCCCATATCGCTGTAGTGTCGCAAATGTTTTTGTCAAATGCAAATATAGCAATAATCCATTACTTGCCGCGTAGCGCGGACGATTTTTATATAATAAGGGTCATAAAGAGCTATTAAGGGCTTCGCGGAGTGGCTGGGGTATATGTATAATCTTGTAGAAAAATCGCACCTGCCATTATGAAAAAACGCCTATCCCTTTTCGCAGAATCGCACTTGCCATTTATGAAAATCGCCTATGCGATTTTCGGCCCCTGCCGCCGCGGCATCGGGTACTGGATATCCCGCACGTTCCTTCCCCTGCACTGCGAGTGGTAGGGTTACCTTCGGTCGGCAGGCGAACTTTCACTCCTCAACACCTAATTAAATTAAACCACTAAACATTTCTGTGTCATCCCGAGCGGCGCGAGGGATCTCTCACTCCGCTTCGAGATGACACTAAACTCCTAATCAAATAGGGATATCATATTAACGGAGATGCGCTCTACCCATTGATTCTCACTCAAAGACTTTGAACTCATATCCCTCGCTCTTCAGCCACTCGATGGCTCGCGGCAGGGCATAGTAGAGATTGTCCACTGCGCGGAGTGAGTCGTGGAAGGTGATGATGGAGCCGTTGCGGGTGTATTTGTGAATCTTGCGCAATATCTGACGGCCATTGAGCTTGGGATTGTAGTCGCGCGTCACGAGGTCCCACATGACGATGCGGTAGCGCTCGCTCAGTGCGCGGTATTGCCTGAGGCGCATGATGCCGTGAGGCGGACGGAAAAGGTTGGTGGTGAGGTAGCAGTCGGCCTTGTCGATATTGGCGATGTATCGCTCGGTGCGCTCCTCGAATCCCTTGAGGTGGTTGAAGGTGTGGTTGCCTATGCGGTGTCCGCGCTCCACGACCATCTTGTACTCATCGGAATGCTTGCGCACATTGTCGCCCACCATGAAGAAGGTGGCCTTGATGCCGTACTTGTCCAATACATCAAGTACCCAAGGCGTAACCTCGGGTATGGGGCCGTCGTCAAAGGTAAGGTATACGGCTTTTTCTGAAGAATTCATCCGCCAGCACGCACGTGGGTACAGCCGGCGGATGAATTGTGGTGGTTGCTCAATGAACATAAGTTTGTGAGTTTATGAGTTTTTAAGTTTTTGAGTTTGCTCCACGAGCGGGAACCTACAAACTCAAAAACTTATAAACTTAAAAACTTAAATTTACTTCACCCGCGCTGCCAGTTCCTGGTAGAGCTTGTCGAAGAGGCCTGAGTAGTGGTTGAAGGTCTCCTTGTCCGATGAGCGTTCCATCATCTGCAGCGTCTTGACAAAGGTTGACAGGCAGTTCTGAACTTCGCTGAACGAGGTGTTGAAGCGCTTGTCATCCAGACTGAGGTACCAGGTGATATACTCGATATCATTGTCGGCTACCTGAGAGAGGATATTCATGCCCTTCTCGGTCTCACCAAGGGTAAGGTAGGCCTGACCCATCAGGTGCGACTGGCTCTGCCAGTAGTTGTGTGGCAGGATAGAAGCGGGGAACTCCTCTTCGCACTTGTCGAGCACGGCGAGTGCCTTCTCCTTCTTGCCCTCACGGATGAGCTGGTTGGCCAACATCGTGTAGAGGCGGCGATGGGTGTAGCCCATGCGGGTGATGGTCTCGTCGATGTAGATGCCTGGAGTATTCATGCCACCGAATACGAAGCGGTTCATCAGGTTGTTATACATCGTCTCGCTATCCACAGCAAAACCGTTCTGAGGAGCAAGGCCCAGTTGGCGGAAGTTGAACGGCGTGATGCGGTAGGCCAATCCCTCCTGGATGAAGAAGGGCTCGAGACCCACATAGTTTTCACTGCCTACGGTCGTGGACATGTAGAGCGGACGCTCCCAGTTGGTATTGGCCAACATCTCAAGCAGCATGATGTGGTTCTTGGTGAGTAACAAACGGCCATTTATACGGCGTATGTTCTTGAGCGAGATGACCATGCGGTCGGGCATCTTGCTCATGGTCTCTTCATCGGTAGCGCCACGGTACTGCTCGGGGATATACATGCCTGAGCGCAGGATGGCAGCCTTATCGAGCGTGATATACACGGTGTCGGTGGGGATGTAGTGGAGTTCCTCATTCTTATTTTTCACCCAATAGTCGAGGATGTTGCGCAGTTCGAAGGGCTCGTCGCCAAACTGACGGCGGGCAGCGGCAGGCTGCTTCTTGTAGAGTTCGAGCACGGCCTCCTTCATCTCGGGACGTATCTCTACCGCATCATTCGTTCCCTCCACATAGTCGAGGCGCTCCCACTGGATGGGCACCGAGGGTGAGTCGTAGGCCGGGCGGCGCATCTGGTCGATGTACCAGTCGGTCTGCAGGTACGAGAGGTTACATACACGCGAGTCGGTGCGCACGCCCTCTACCTCCTGATTGTACCAGAGGGGGAAGGTGTCGTTGTCACCGTTGGTGAAGATGATGGGATAGCCCTTCTCGGGGAGGGTGTTGAGGTAGTTCTGTCCGAAGTCGCGAGCCATGTAGCGGTTGCTGCGGTCGTGGTCGTCCCATGTCTGACTGGCCATCTGCAGAGGAACGAGCACGCATACCACGGTGGCGATAGCACCTGCCACGGTGGGGTTCTTGACAAGCTTCTGCAGCAGGTGAGCAATGCCGGCCACACCCATACCAATCCAGATGGCAAAGGCATAGAACGAGGCGGCATAGGCATAGTCGCGCTCACGGGGCTGCATGGGTGTCTGGTTCAGGTAGAGCACGATGGCAAGGCCCGTCATGAAGAAGAGCATGAACACTACCCAGAACTGGCGTGCACCGCGCTTGCCGCGTCCGGCTTGCCAGAAGAGGCCGATGAGGCCGAGCAGCAGGGGCAGGCCATAGAAGACGTTGCGGCCCTTGTTGTCGCGCAACTCTGAAGGCAGCAGGGTCTGGTCGCCCACGAGCATCTTGTCGATGAAGTTGATACCGGTAATCCAGTTGCCGTGCTCTATCTCGCCGTGGCCCTGGATGTCGTTCTGGCGGCCCACAAAGTTCCACATGAAGTAGCGCCAGTACATGAAGTTCACCTGATAGTTGATGAAGAACTTGATGTTGTCCCACTGTGTAGGCACCTTCACCTTCTGCTTCTGACCGGCTACGTTGACGGTAGCCTCACGGCCTTGGATACCGCCCACCCAGTTGTCGTAGAGGTTGACGGTGGTGCCTCCGGCAGGCCAGTTGGCATGGTCGGCACTGTGCATACGGGGGAAGAGCATCGAGGGCTCCATCACGTACTTGTCCTTGGTGCGTACAACGATATATTGGTCCTTTTCATCGGCCGAAGCCTTCTCCTTGGGCATATATACCTTGGCTCCCTCCTTCACTACGGGCACCCAGTATTGTCCCTCTACCTTACGGGCTACTTTCGAGGCGTAGGTACCGCCATAGAAGAGCGGCGTGTCGCCATACTGCTCGCGGTTGAGGTAGCTGCCGAGGGTGAAGATATCCTCCGGTGAGTTCTGGTCCATCGGGGTGTTGGCAGCCGAGCGCACCACGATGACGGCATACGACGAGTAGCCGATGACAATCATCATGATAGATACCAGGGCGGTGCTCATCACACGGGCACTCATGCGCCACTGCTCCTTAAGCTTGTCCATATTGAACAGATAGGCGGCCAAGGCGCCCAGCACGATAAGGCCAAGCACTACGCAGGTCACGCCATGTCCGTAGAAGGGCAGGCCCGTGAGCGCTATCACCAGGATAAAGGCGATATAGGTGCGCACGCTGGACTTGGCTGCATAGGTCTCCCAGATGCTCCATACCAAGGCGGCTGCCAATACTATAATATAGAGGATAAGACCGGTGTTGAACGGCATGGAGAGGGTGTTCACGAAGAACAGCTCAAACCATCCGCCCACCTTCACGATGCCCGGTACGATACCGTAGAGGATGGCTGCAACGAGCGCTGCCGATACGGCAAGAGCGATGATGGTGCCCTTCCATCCGGCATTCGGGTTCTTCTTGAAGTAGTAGATGAGCACGATGGCGGGTATACACAGCAGATTGAGCAAGTGTACGCCCACGGAGAGTCCCATCAGGTAGGCAATGAGGATGAGCCAGCGGTCGCTATGCACGCTGCCTGCCTCCTCCTCCCACTTGAGGATAAACCAGAACACCACTGCCGTGAAGAACGAGCTGTAGGCATATACCTCGCCTTCGACAGCGCTGTACCAGAAGGTATCGCTGAAGGTATAGGCCAAGGCACCTACCAGACCGGCACCGATGATGGTTACCATCTGCCCTGTCTTGATGGTGTTGCTGTTGCCACACAAGAGGCGGCGTGTGAGGTGTGTGATGCTCCAAAAGAGGAACAGGATACATCCTGCGCTGAGCAGGGCCGACATCACATTCACCATGTAGGCCACCTGTGAGGGGTCGCTGGCCAACTGTGAGAACAGGTTGGCCGTAAGCATGAAGAAGGGTGCGCCAGGCGGATGACCTACTTCGAGCTTATAGCCCGTGGTGATAAACTCGGGACAGTCCCAGAAGCTTGCCGATGACTCGATGGTCAAGCAGTAGACCACTGCTGCAACGGCAAAGACCAACCAACCCATGAGGTTGTTAATAAGCTTATATTGTTTCATTGCAATGAATTTTGTTTCGCTCACAAAGGTAGCGTAGCTAATTGTTGCTTCGAAGATGCAAAGGTAGTGCAAAAAAACGAATATTCAGCCAATTGTACTATTAATTAGCGTTTATTCACGTTTGCGCGACCCCTATTTTGGCTTCGTGTGACCTCTGCCAACGCTCCTGCAGCTCTGCAAAACGATTGCAAGTCTTTGGCGCAGCTCCCTGCCTATATTATACTTTTGAGGCAAAAAACCGCGATTTCATCGGGCTTTTTCGCAGAATGTCTACGACACTCCCAGTATTCCGCACAGCTCGCGCATACCCTCTGAAGCTCCCTTCTGTATCACCTGTACCTGACGGCCATAGGGCACATTCACGTCGGCCGGGTCAATGAGGTAGAGTTCGGCATCGGACTTGGCGTAGTAGAGAAGTCCGGCGGCAGGGTACACATTGAGCGAGGTGCCGATGATGATGACGATGTCGGCCTGCTGTACGTAGTCGGCTGCTACCTCTATGTTGGGCACGGCCTCGCCAAACCATACGATGAAAGGGCGCAGCTGGCTGCCATCTTCGGCCGTGTCGCCCATCTTCACCTCATACTCCTCGGGAGCGAGCTCGCGAATGTAGCGCGGGTTATTGGGCTGGAAACTCGAGGTCACCTTCGTGAGCTCTCCGTGCAAATGTATCACCAGAGAGCTTCCGGCACGCTCGTGCAGATTGTCCACATTCTGCGTCACCACGACCACTTCATACGCCTTCTCCAGTTGTGCCACCAATCGATGACCCTCGTTAGGCTCTACGGTGAGCAACTGCCGGCGACGCGTGTTGTAAAAGTCTGTCACCAACTGCGGATTGGCAGCATAGCCTTCGGGGGTTGCTACTTGCTCCACGGGGTACTGGTCCCACAAGCCGCCTGCATCACGAAACGTACTGATACCACTCTCGGCACTCATGCCTGCACCTGTCAAAACAACGATTTTTTTCATCTTTTATCCCTATTTTAGGTTTACAAATGCAAAAATAACAAAAAACAGAGATAAGAATTCACTTACATTCAGATAAAAAGCGTAAATTTGCCCGTTTTTTGAAATAACGTATATTTATTATGGACAAATTCAGCTACGGACTTGGTCTTGGTATTGGACAGCAACTGCTCTCTATGGGGGCGGCTATCAATGTTGACGATTTTGCACAGGCCATCCGCGATGTATTGGAAGGCAAAGAAACTTCCCTTAGCTTCAGCGAAGCACAACAGATTGTAAATGCCCACTTTGCCGAGATGGAGAAGCAGGCCCATGCCGCTGCTATCGAGCAGGGTGAAATGTTCTTGAAGATGAATAAGGAGCGCCCGGGCGTGGTGACACTGCCCAGTGGGTTGCAATACGAGGTATTGGCCTCAGGTAACGGACGTAAGCCTAATGCTACCGACAAGGTGCGCTGTCACTATGAGGGCCGCTTGGTCGATGGAACCCTCTTCGACAGCTCCATCCAGCGCGGCGAGCCTGCCGTGTTTGGCGTAAACCAAGTGATTGCGGGCTGGGTCGAGGCACTGCAGCTTATGAGCGAGGGCGATAAGTGGAAACTCTACATTCCCTATAACCTCGGCTACGGCGAGCAAGGTGCAGGTGGCGCTATACCTCCCTACAGCACCTTGGTGTTCGAGGTAGAATTATTGGAAGTATTATAATCAAATGAAATAAAAACGTAAAAAAATCATGAAGAAAAGTATTTTTTCAGTAGCAATGGCCCTCGTAGCGGGTCTTTTCGCAAGCTGCGGCACTTCGGCTCCTAAGGCAAATCTTGAGGGTGCGAGCAAGGTTGACTCACTCTCTTATGCCATCGGTATGGCACAGACTCAGGGTCTGAAGGATTATCTCGTAGCTCGCATGGGTATGGATACCACCTATATGAGCCAGTTCGTTGAGGGTGTGCTTGAGGCAGCCGACGCTGATGACAAGAAGAATGCATACTACTCTGGTACACAGATTGGCCAGCAGGTAGTAAATCAGATTATTCCTGGTGTTACAATGCAGGTATTTGCTGGCAAGGATGGCAAGCTCAACGAGAAGAGCTTCACCGAGGCATTCATCGCTGGTGCTACTCAGAAGGGTCAGAAGATGGAACCCGCCCAGGCACAGGAGACAGCCATGAACCTTATGAAGGTTATCCAGGAGAACAACGATTCTACTGCCGACCTCACCGCACAGATCGACACTTTCTCTTACGCTATGGGTCTTGCACAGACACAGGGATTGAGAGACTTCCTCGTATACCGCATGGGTGTTGACACTCTCTACATGGGCGACTTTGCAAAGGGTCTGAAAGAGGGTATCGCAGCTGGCGACGATGCCAAGAAGATGGCCTTCTACACCGGTATCCAGATTGGCCAGCAGGTAGCTACCCAGATTATCCCTGGTGTTACTCGCGATGTATTCGGTGCCAACGGTGAGCTCAACAAGAACAACTTCATGGCCGGTTTCGTGGCTGGTGTGACCGAGAAGGGTCAGCTCCTCCATCCCATGGCAGCTCAGGAGGTTGCTATGCGCCTTATGGAAGAGCTCAAGAATGAGCGCTTCGAGCAGGAGTTTGGCAGTAACAAGGCTCAGGGCGAGGCATTCCTCGATTCTATTGCAAAGACCGAGGGCGTAGTGAAGACTGAGAGCGGCCTCTGCTACAAGGTTATCACAGCCGGTAAGGGTGCTATCCCCACCAAGACCGATAAGGTTAAGGTAAACTATCGTGGTACACTCATCGACGGTACCGAGTTTGACAGCTCATACAAGCGCAACGAGCCCATGACTTTCCGTGCCGATCAGGTTATCGCAGGATGGACCGAGGCTCTCACCATGATGCCTGTAGGTTCTAAGTGGATGCTCTACATCCCTCAGGATCTCGCTTATGGCAGCCGCGATGCAGGTACCATCAAACCTTTCTCAACCCTCATCTTCGAGGTAGAGTTGCTCGACATAGAGAAGTAATCACCTCTCGCTTTGAAAGCATAAGAGGGCGTGTCTGATGTTGACACGTCCTCTTTTGTTTCTATGAGTGTGCCTGCTATGCTTCTGTGTGGGTGGCACTCCCTTAGTGCTGCTTGTACGAATCTCGTTCGTAAAGTTGTGACGAAATGTGCTACTCAATAAAGGCAGAATAGATGTTGACGTGATAGAGACCTTGGGTAAAGAGCGTATGCGCACTCCCTACAAATAAGATATCTGCAAAGTTTTATCCGTGCTTTGCCTTGTAGGCCAAAGCATAGAGGCGCATCTGCTTCACCATCGCCACGAGGCCATTGCTGCGTGTGGGCGAGAGGTGTTCCCTGAGGCCAATCTCCTCGATGAAGTAGAGGTCGGCATCGATAATCTCTTCGGCTGTGTGCCCGGAGAGCACCTTCACCAACAGGCTAACAATGCCCTTGACAATAAGTGCATCGCTCTCGGCCTGGAACACGAGGCGTCCGTCCACCTCATCGGCCTGCAACCACACACGACTCTGGCAGCCCTCGATGAGGTTGCTGTCGGTCTTGTACTCCTCGGCTAAAGGTTCCTGCTCGCTGCCGAGGTCGATGAGGAGCTGGTACTTATCCATCCAGTCGTCCAGCTCGCTGAACTCCTCGATGATTTGGTCCTGTATTTCGTTAATGGTCATTTTCTTGTTGTTTAGAGTTTGGGGGTTAGTGTGGTGCGTTGGTTTGCGTCATCGTTATCGTACAGCCGCATACGGTTTATCGTTCGTTATAGATTACCTGCATGACGGTTTGCCCTGCAGCACGGAGCACGGCGGGGTCGATGTTCTCCATCGTATCGTCCATCGTATGCCATGTAGGGGCAAAGCCCGTCTCGGGGTAATGGCCAATGATATCGATACATGGTATGCGAGCAATTTGATTGATGGGCACGTGATCATCAGTAATCACTCCGCCATCGGCATAGGGAAACCACTGTCCGAAGCCAGTGGCATGCGCAGCCGCCCATACTTTGTCGACAATGTGCTTGGCATAGCCATCCGAATAGCCTTCGCGATGGAAGCGTGCATCCTTACCGCCCACCATATCGAGAAGGATACCGAAACGGGCCATATATCCCTCCACATGAGGCACGCGGGCCCAGTACTGAGAACCCAAACACCAGGTAATACCATCGGCTGGCTCAGTATCATCGGCATGGGTGCCATAATCCTCGGCATCGAAGAAGATGATGTCGACGCCAATATCTGTGGGTTGGGCTTGTAGCTGACGGGCAATCTCGAGAAGCACACCTACACCGCTGGCACCGTCATTGGCACCGAGAATAGGATTACGGTGGTTCTTCGGGTCAGGGTCGGCATCGGCCCATGGACGACTGTCCCAATGAGCGCACAGGAGCACGCGCTTGTTCGTCTCAGGCTTGTAGGAGCCTATGATATTGCGGGCCTTGAGCGGAGTGCCGTCGTAGGCACGGAGAGTGATGTGTTGCGAGGTCACCTTGGCACCGAAGCGCTCAAGCTCTTGCGCCAACCAATTGCCACAAGCTACATGGGCCTCAGTGTTAGGCACACGAGGACCGAAAGCTACCTGCTGCGCAGCGTAACGGTAGGCACTGTCGGCATTGAATGCAGGCACCACGACAGAAGATTGAGGCTGGGCTGCTTGCGGGGCTTTCTTGCCACCACAGGCGACAAGTAATGCCACACTCAACAGCAAAAGTGAGAACGGGATGTTATAATTCTTTATTTTCAATTTTCAACTTTTAATTTATTTGTTCAATCTCCAGGTACATCCCTCCTTGGTATCCTTAATCTCGAAACCGAGGGCAGCAAGCTCATTGCGAATCTTATCGCTGGTAGCCCAATCCTTGTTGGCCTTGGCAATGGCACGTTGCTCGAGAAGCATATCCACTACCTTGCCGAAAGCCTCTTCACGACCGCTGTTGTCGCCGCTCTGCTGAGCCTGTATGCCGAGGATGTCGAAAAGGAATACCGAGAACACCTCTTTCAGTTCGGCCAAATCAGCAGCACTGAGGGTAGCCTTCTTGTCAGTAACCTGGTTGATAATGCGGGCAGCGTCGAAAAGGTGGCTGATGACGATGGGAGTATTGAGGTCATCGTTCATCGCTTCATAGCACTTGGCACGGAGTACGCTGATATCGACCGAGGAACTCTCTGTGGGAGCAATGCGCCCGAGGTTTTCCCAAGCCTCCAACAATCGCTGCAGACCCTTCTCGCTGGCCTGCAGAGCTTCGTTGCCGAAGTCTACCGTGCTGCGATAGTGTGCCTGCAGGATGAAGAAACGGATGGTCATGGGGCTGTAGGCCTGCTCGAGCAACGGGTGAGAGCCTGTGAAGAACTCGCTGAGGTTGATGAAATTGTTGTATGACTTGCCCATCTTCTGCCCGTTGATGGTGATCATGTTATTATGCATCCAATAACGTACCATGTCGTCGCCCTGACTGGCCACGCTCTGCGCTATCTCGCATTCGTGGTGAGGGAACACGAGGTCCATACCTCCGCCGTGAATATCGAAGTGGGCACCAAGATACTTCTTACCCATCGCCGTGCACTCACAATGCCAACCGGGGAAACCGTCGCTCCAGGGTGAGGGCCAGCGCATGATGTGTTCGGGTTGTGCCTTCTTCCACAGGGCAAAGTCTACGGGATTTCGTTTCTCGCTTTGTCCGTCAAGGTTGTCGCGACTGGTATTGAGCACGTCGTCCAAGTTGCGGCCAGAGAGCTTGCCATAGCGGTGGTCGCGATTGTACTTCTCCACATCGAAGTAAACCGATCCCTCGCTCTCGTAAGCATAGCCATTGTCGAGAATCTCTTTGACGAGAGCTATCTGCTCGATGATATGTCCTGAGGCATGGGGCTCGATGCTGGGTGGTAGCACGTTAAGTGCCTCCATAGCCTTGTGGTAGCGATTGAGATAGTGTTGCACCACCTCCATCGGTTCCAGCTGCTCAAGGCGTGCCTTCTTGGCTACCTTATCTTCACCCTCATCGGCATCGTGCTCCAAGTGGCCTACATCGGTGATGTTACGCACGTAGCGCACCTTGTAGCCCAAGTGCTGGAGGTAGCGGAAAAGGATGTCGAACGTGATGGCGGGGCGAGCATGACCCAAGTGGGCATCGCCATATACAGTGGGACCGCACACGTACATACCCACATGATTCTCGTGGAGAGGCTTGAAGAGCTCCTTACGGCGTGTGAGCGTATTGTAAATGAATAGTTGATGTTCCATAAAAGAAATTTGTTTAATTGGGCAGCAAATTTACAAAAAACGATTGGAATAACCAATGTGAATCGGTAGAATTGACTACTTTTGCATTCATTATACATTATATATAAGAATGGGAAAGAGCAAAGCTATGCCAGATAACGACAAACTACTGACAAAGTTCAAGCAACATCTGCTGCTGGAGAAGGCCCTGTCGCAAAACACGCTTGAAGCGTATGTACATGACGTTGAAAAACTTTTTCCGTTTCTTGAAAAAAGAGGCATTACCCCCAAGGATGCCAAGTTAGAGGACCTGGAAAACTTCTTGGCCGAGCTGCATGATGAAAAGATTGGACCTCGCTCACAGGCACGCATACTGTCGGGTATCCGCTCATTTTATCGGTTCCTCGTACTTGATGGCCACATTGAGGCAGACCCAACGCTCCTGCTCGAGTCGCCCAAGATAGGGATGAAACTTCCCGAGGTGCTCACTATTGACGAGATTGACATGCTCATCAATGCCATTGACCTCAGCAAGCGTGAGGGACAGCGCAACCGGGCCATCATTGAGACACTGTACAGCTGTGGTTTGCGCGTATCGGAGGCTTGTAATCTGAAACTCTCTGACCTCTATCTGAATGAGGGCTTCATCAAAGTAGAGGGCAAAGGTAACAAGCAGCGGCTGGTGCCAATCTCCGAACGTGCGATTGCCGAGATCATGGATTACATGAACGACCGTTCCGAGATAGACATCAAGCCGGGACATGAAGACTACCTGTTCGTGAGCGCACATTTCAGGAAACGCATGTCGCGCATCACCATGTTTCATATCATCAAGGAACTGGCCGAGCAGACGGGACTGAAGAAAACAATCAGCCCACACACCTTCCGACACTCCTTCGCCACGCACCTGCTTGAGGGCGGCGCCAACCTCCGTGTCATACAGAGCATGCTTGGCCATGAAGATATAGGGACGACCGAAATATATACTCACATTGACGCCAACCGACTACGCTCTGAAATCATTGAGCATCACCCACGAAATAAGAGGGCGAAATAAGATTTTGCCAGCCCAATAGGACTCATAGTAGACTTTGATGCCTGTAAATCTTTGCATCATCAATAAAAAAAGCTATTTTTGCACCTAAATACATGAAGCACTGCTAAAAGAGACATACACAACATACAAAATGAAAAGAAAAGCACTATTGGCTGCTACTATCGCAGCATGCACTTTGGGGGCACAATCCCAAGTAATCCAGAGTTATCAAGTGCGCGATGCCGTAACCTTGCGCACGCCCATACTCACGGACAGTATCAACGGCGAAGGCCGCAAGTATGAAACCAAGAACCTGTTGGGTACAGCCATCGGCCTCAATCAGGACAATTATACCACGCAGGCTATGGAGGCCGACACTGCCGGCTTTGTAGCATTGGCTGGAGCTGAAGGGGAGCACCTCATCTATGTAGCAAGCACGCAGATACGTGCCGACCGCTTCATGAAGGGCAAGCTGAAGGTGACCTCACCCGTTCGCTGGGAGGTATTCGTTGATGGTGCTTCAAAATCGAAGAAAGAGAATGCCGATGACAGCCTCAACGTAAATGCAGCACGCGACATTGCCTTGCGTATGGAGCCGGAGCGCAACTATGAAGTCACAATCAAACTCCTTGCCCATAAGGATGACAAGGTAACTCCAACATTCAAATGTGAAGTGGTGGCCGACAAGGAGTACGAAAAGGTGACAGTGCTGAGTGGTCAAGATCTGAAACGCAGGTTCACTCTGGACAATACGGTGTATGGCAACCGCGTGATTGACGTAGCTGTATCACCTAGTGGGAAATACCTCCTGACCCGTTATTGGTACAATTACAGCAAGGACCGTCAGCATGTATATGCTCAGCTGTCTGAAACCAAGACAGGCAAAATACTGCTCGCCAATGCCAAGGATGGCATGAGATGGATGCCCAAGAGCGACAAACTGTACTATACAGCAACTGCTGCTACGGGCAACAATGTCATCACCCTTGATCCTGCCACGCTTACCGAAGAGGTGCTGCTCACCGAAATCCCTGCCAATCGATTCACCTGGGCACCTACAGAGGACTACCTCATATACTACCCAAGCGAGCAGGGACAAGTCGAACAGGGTCCACTGAAGCGTGTGGTTACACCTCGTGACCGTATTCCCGGCAATCGTGGGCGCAGCTTCTTGGCCAAGTATGACATAAAGAAAGGTACAACCGAACGACTCACTTATGGAAAGCGTTCAAGCTACCTCAACGATATCACTCAGGATGGAACAAAAATTCTCTTCAGCACGCACGCCGAAGATGTCACCCACCGTCCCTTCGGTACGGCATCGTTCTACCAGCTCGACCTTGATACGTACGAGATAGATACATTGGTAGTCGAGAGTGCATTTGTCGACGGAGCCGACTATTCACCCGATGGCACACAGGTGCTCTTCACGGGAAGTGCCGAAGCATTCGGTGGAATCGGCAAGAATTGCGGTTCACACCCCATCGCCAACGATTATGACAAGCAGGCCTTCATTATGGACCTTGCTACGCGCGAAGTTACTCCTATCACCCGAGATTTTGATCCTTCAGTAAGCGTACTCCAATGGAACGTGGTCGACAAAAACATCTATTTTACCACCGAAGACAAGGACGAGCAAAACATCTACCGTTATAACACCTCGAAGAAGACCTTTGAACTGTTGCCGCTTGAAATTTCTGTAACCCAACACTTCGCATTGCCATCACAGAGTGCCGCCATTGCTGCCTACTACGGACAGGATGACCACACGGCAGGTGTAGGTTACCTGTTTGACATGAAGAAAAACCGTTCACGCCTCATCGCTGATCCCATGAAGCCAATCCTTGACGAGATTGAATTGGGCGAGACACATGAGTGGAACTTCACTGCATCGGACGGTACGCTCATTCATGGCAAATATTGCCTGCCTCCTTCGTTCGATCCTGAAAAGAAATATCCACTCATTGTCTATTATTATGGCGGGACTTCACCCACAGTCAAGGGTATCAGCAACCCCTACTGCGCACAGCTGTTCGCATCGCGCGACTACGTAGTTTATGTCATCCAGCCTAGTGGCACCACTGGCTTTGGTCAGGAGTTTGCAGCCCGCCATGTTAATGCATGGGGTAAACGCACTGCCGACGACATCATTGAGGGCACCAAGCAGTTCTGCAAGGAGCATCCCTTTGTAAATGCCGAGAAAATAGGCTGTCTCGGAGCATCATACGGTGGATTCATGACCCAGTACCTGCAAACCCAAACCGACATCTTCGCCGCCGCTGTATCACATGCCGGTATCAGTAACGTTACCAGCTACTGGGGCGAAGGTTATTGGGGCTACAGCTACAATGCCATTGCAGCTGCCGACAGCTACCCTTGGCAGAACCCCGACCTCTTCACCAAGCAAGGTTCACTCTTCAATGCCGACAAGATCAATACCCCGCTTCTGCTCCTGCATGGTACAGTAGACACCAATGTCCCCATCGGTGAGAGCATACAACTTTTCAATGCGCTGAAGATTCTTGGCAAACCCGTGGAGTTTATCCAAGTAGAGGGTGAGAATCATTTCGTATCTGACTATGGCAAACGTGTGCTCTGGCAGAATACCATTATGGCATGGTTTGCCCGCTATCTGCAAGACAGCTCTCAGTGGTGGAATGACCTCTATCCTGAGCGCCATTTGTAAAGACAAAATTGCAAAAAGCCAATTCTTTAGGAATTTTTAAGTTGAATTTGATAAAAAAAAGTCTTTTGGCAAGGAAATTATGCAAATGTTAGCTATCTTTGCAACATCAAAGGAGAATAAGATCTAATTACAAACTATAATTTATTATTTTTAACACAATGAAAAAATTTCATTTATCAGTCATTGCTGCGACATTGCTCGCTCTTTGTTCATGTAGCAGCAAACTCAGTGAAATGTCTGCGGACTATTTTACCGTAACTCCTCAAGTTCTTGAGGCCGTTAATGGAGAAGTTCCTGTTACTATATCTGGAACTTTCCCCGCAAAATACTTCCCCAAGAAGGCAGTTATTACCATTACCCCTGTTCTGAAATGGAATGGAGGTTCTGTGACTGGAGAGTCGCATACTTTTATTGGGGAATTAACTGAAGGAAATAGCCAAGTGATTTCTTATAAGAATGGTGCAAACGTTACCATGAAGAATTCTTTTGATTATGTTCCTGAGATGGCAAAGTCAGAACTCTATCTTGAGTTTGCTGCAAAAGTAAAGGGTAAGACAAAGTCTATGCCTGCAGTAAAGATTGCTGATGGTGTTTTGTCTACTGCTGAGCTCTATAGCCAAACAACAGCTTCTACTAAGCCAGCATACGCTCAGGATGCTTTCCAGCGCATCATTAAGCAAGCTAAGCAAGCTAACATCATGTTCCTTATCCAGCAGGCTAATCTTCGTTGGAGCGAGATTAACTCTACTCAGATGAAGGACTTTACTGCAACATTGCAGGATGTTAAGGCCGACACAAAGAATAAGGCTTTGGAGAATGTAGAGGTTTCTGCATACGCTTCTCCTGATGGTGGTTTGGATCTTAACGACCGCTTGGCAGCTCAGCGTCAGAAGAACGCACAGACTCATGTTAACAAAGTGCTGAAGAAGAACAAGGTTGAGACTACCGTTGATACCAAGTATACCGCTGAGGACTGGGAAGGTTTCCAGGAGTTGGTTTCTGCATCTAATATTCCTGACAAGGACCTCATCCTTCGCGTACTCTCTATGTACAAAGACCCAGAAGTTAGAGAACGTGAGATTAAGAACATCTCTGCAGCATACGCTGAGTTGGCAGAAGAGATTCTTCCTCAGTTGCGTCGTGCTCGCTTGACATTGAACTATCAACTCATTGGCCGTTCAGACGCTGAGATTCTTGAGGCTTTCAAGAGCGATGCTTCAGTATTGAGTATTGAGGAGCTCCTTTATGCTGCTACTCTCGTAAAGAGCGACAATGAGAAGGTTGCCATCTACAAGAAGGCTGCTAGCCTCTATTCAAACGATTATCGCCCTTATAACAACATGGCCGAGATTGCAATGAAGGCTGCTAACTACAATGAGGCAAAGAGCTTGTTGCAGAAGGCTGCTAAGCTTAATCCCTCTGCTGCTGAGGTTAACACCAATCTTGGTATGCTTGCTCTTATAGATGGTAACGTTGTTGAGGCTGAGAAATACCTGCTCAAGGGTACAGATTCTAAGGAGAACGCTGCTGCTCTCGGTAACCTCTATGTAGCTCAGGGCCAGTATGACCGTGCTGTAAAGGCTTTCGGTGACACTAAGAGCAATGCTGCTGCACTTGCACAGATTATGTCAAAGAACTACACTGCTGCGAAGAACACTCTTAGCCAGGTAGAGAAGGCTGATGCATACACATACTACCTCAACGCTATTGTAGGTGCACGCACCAACAATGCTACTATGGTAGCTGAAAACTTGAAGAAGGCTGTTAAGCTTGACTCAAGCCTCCGTACAAAGGCTGCAAACGACATCGAATTCGTAAAGTTTGCCTCAGCCGTTGCTGGCCTCTAATATTATTATCTTGAAATGATAAGAGCGGAATTTGTCCGAACAAATTCCGCTCTTTCTTTATTACATACTTTACCCTATACTTTTATCTAATGAAAGAATACAGCTACGAGCTCCTCATGAAGGTGCGCGACTATGAATGTGACCTCCAAGGTATTGTCAATAACGCTAACTATCAGCATTACCTGGAGCATACTCGTCACGAATTCCTCCTTTCCATTGGACTTAGTTTTGCGGAGATGAGTGCAGCAGGATACGATTTTGTGATATCCAAGGTTACCCTCAACTATAAGTCTCCACTACGTAGCCGTGATGAATTCCGTTCACAGCTCTATGTCACTCGCGAAGGCATAAAATGCGTATTCCATCAGGAGATTATTCGTGTTTCCGATGGGAAGGTATGCCTAAGAGGAACGGTAGAAAGTGTCTGTATACATGATGGAAAGTTAGTTAAAAGCACTCCGTACGATAGTATTATCGAAGGACATATGGTAAACAAATAGACAGACCAGTTCACGTGTGTATGGACAGAAAAGAATTAGCAGCATTGATTGCTTTGCGCCACATTCCTGGCATAGGAAGCATCACAGCCAAACGCCTGGTCGAAGGCGTAGGCAGTGCTGTATCTGTCTTTGAACATCGCACCGATCTTCCATCTATTCAACCTCACGCGCAACAGACACTTGTTGCTGCGCTTGACTGTCCTGCGGCTCATCGCTTTGCTGAGAAAGAGCTGGAATTCATCGACAAGCATCATATAACATGCGTTGGTCTTCACGACGAGAACTATCCTTCTCGGCTGCGCGAATGTGATGATGCGCCTATACTCCTATATTATAAAGGTAACACTACACTCAATCCACGCAAGGCAATCAGCATAGTGGGTACTCGCAAATGCACAGACTATGGGCGCGACCTTTGCGAACGTTTTATCCGTGACCTTGCAGAGCAGTTCCCTGACGTTCTCATTGTTAGCGGACTGGCTTATGGCATTGATGTACATGTCCATCGGGCAGCTATCAAATATGGGCTTCCTACGGTCGGAGTTCTTGCACATGGTCTTGACAGAATATATCCATCGGTCCATCGCAACGTAGCGGCGCAAATGGTAAGAAGCGGAGGACTACTTACCGAATATTCCAGTTTTACCGAACCTATACGCCAGAATTTCCTTCAACGAAATCGTATTGTAGCCGGTATCACCGATGCCACTATCATCATTGAGTCGGCAGTCAAAGGCGGAGCATTAGTGACAGCCAATATTGCCAACAGCTATGGCCGTGATTGTTTCACTTTCCCTGGCAGGATTGATGATGTCGCCTCGGCAGGATGCCACCGCCTCATTCGGAACAACCAAGCAGCCCTCATCACTTCAGCTGCCGACTTCATCGAATCCATGATGTGGTCTGCCTCTCAGGACGATAAACCGAAGGCTATACAGCGAACACTTTTCCCAGACCTTAGTGAGGAGGAAAACCATATAATCGAACTGCTGAGGCAACATGCTGACGGGATGCATATCAACACGCTTGTTGTTGAAGCCGACATTCCCATCAATAGGCTTAGCGCCATTCTCTTTGAGATGGAGATGAAGGGCATTGTACGCCCATTAGTGGGCAACAACTACAAACTGATTCTATAAACAAGAAGAATCAACCGATACATAAAAATGTGAAAGATTTTATGTATTTTTGCACTGCATTTTAAGAAAAGAAAGTACATGGCGCACGATCACATACATCTGCATAGTGACGGTAGCGGGAAGAATATTCTTTCCGCATTCTTCATCAATCTCACCTTCACCGTCATATCTCTGATTGGAGGATGGCTTACCAACAGTATGGCTATAATCTCCGACTCTATCCATGACCTTGGGTGTACACTCTCCATCGCATTGGCCTGGGTGTTTGAGCGTATAGCGGGGCGTAGACCTACTCGAACATTCACATTTGGCTATCGACGTTTCACTCTGTTGGGCGCTTTTGTTAATGCATTTATCTTGCTCAGTGGCTCCTCCATCGTACTGTACGAGAGTGTTGAGAGACTTCACAGCCCAGAGAATGTCAATGCTGAGGGGATGTTGTGGTTTGCCATTCTGGCCATTCTTTTCAAGGGACTTGCCGTATGGCGTACGTGGAAAGGGAGCAATGTCAACCAACGCATGGTGTCGTTACATCTCCTAGGCGACTGCCTCGGATGGGTAGCCGTGTTGCTGGCCAGCGTTGTGCTCATATTTGTTGAGGTCCCTTTACTCGACACTATCCTCTCTATATGCATTTCCATCTATATATTATATAATGTAGTCCGCAACCTTATTGTTGCCTTCCGCATCGTGCTTGAGGGTGTACCTGCCAGCATCAACTACGAGGAGTTGAAGAAAGAGTTGGAGACTCTGGCTAACATCTCAACCATCAAGGACTTCCGTGTGTGGAGCATGGACAACGAGCGCCACATTGCCGAGATTTCATTAATCACCCCACTCAATGACCTCCACTCGGTAGAGCAACTAAAGGTTGCCATACGCAAGACTTTGGAAGGCCATCACATTGTATGGTCCACCATCGAAGTGAGCCCAGCAGCAATATCCAACAATAAACGATAACACAGAACAAAAGATATGGCAGAAGATATAGTGATGACCCCGATGATGAAGCAGTTCCTGGAGCTTAAGGCCAAGCACCCTGATGCCATCATGCTGTTTCGTTGTGGTGACTTCTACGAGACCTACTCCACCGATGCTATCGTAGCCAGCGAGATATTGGGCATCACGCTCACCAAGCGTGCCAATGGCAAGGACAAGCAGCTTGAGATGGCAGGCTTCCCCTATCATGCGCTCGACACCTACTTGCCAAAGCTCGTTCGTGCAGGACGCCGCGTGGCCATCTGCGACCAGCTCGAAGACCCCAAGATGACGAAGAAGCTCGTCAAGCGCGGCATCACTGAGCTGGTGACACCGGGTGTATCAATCAACGAGAACGTACTTAACTATAAGGAGAACAACTTCCTCGCTGCCGTACATTTCGGCAAAGGAGCCTGCGGCGTATCTTTCCTGGATATTTCTACGGGCGAGTTTCTCACCGCCGAGGGACCTTTCGACTATATCGACAAGCTACTGGTCAACTTTGGTCCTAAGGAGATACTCTTTCAGCACGGGCTGCGTAGTCAGTTTGAAAGCATTTTCGGCACCAAATACTGCACCTTCGAGCTCGATGACTGGGCCTTCACCGAATCGTTTGCCCGGGAAAAACTCATCAAGCATTTCCAGGTTAAGAATCTCAAGGGATTCGGCATCGAGCACCTCAAGAATGGCATTGTAGCCTCAGGCGCTGTACTCCATTACTTGGAGGTGACCCTGCACACACAGATCAAGCACATCACCACACTCTCGCGCATCGAGGAGGAGCGTTATGTGCGCCTCGATCGCTACACTGTGCGTAGCCTTGAGCTTGTCCATCCGATGAACGATGGGGGCAAGTCGCTGCTCGATGTCATCGACAAGACCATCAGTCCCATGGGTGCCCGTCTGCTCAAGCGCTGGGTTGTATTCCCACTCAAGGAGGTACGCGCCATCAATGAGCGATTGGATATCGTGGAGTACTTCTTCCGCCATCCCGACTTCCGCGAACTGCTCGACGATGCCCTGCATCAGATAGGCGACCTCGAGCGCATCATCTCCCGTGTGGCTGCAGGCCGCGTGTCACCGCGTGAAGTGGTGCAACTTAAGGTAGCGCTCAGTGCCATCGAACCTGTGAAAGCGGCCTGCGAGGCATCGGACAATGAGAGCATCCGCCGCATCGGCGAGCAGCTCAACGTGTGTCGCACTATACGCGACCGTATAGCCCGTGAGGTGAAGCCCGATCCCCCCCTGCTTGTGGCCAAGGGAGGAGTCATTGCCGATGGCGTGAACGAGGAACTCGACGAGTTGCGCCGCATCGCCTATTCGGGTAAGGACTACCTCTTGCAGATGCAGCAGCGCGAGAGTGAGGCGACCGAGATTCCCAGCCTCAAGATTGCTTTCAACAACGTCTTCGGTTACTACATCGAGGTACGCAACACACACAAGGACAAGGTGCCCGAGACCTGGATACGCAAGCAGACGCTCGTCAATGCCGAGCGCTACATCACGCAGGAACTCAAGGAGTATGAAGAGAAGATCCTTGGTGCCGAGGACAAGATATCGGCTCTCGAGAACCGCCTCTACAACGACCTCGTCTTTGCACTCAACGAATACATCCCTGCCATACAGATTGATGCCAACCAGATAGCACGGCTCGACTGTCTGCTCTCCTTTGCCAATGCCGCGGCGCTCAACCGCTACGTACGCCCTGTGGTTGACGACAGCACCACGCTCGACATCCGTCAGGGGCGCCACCCCGTCATCGAGCAGCAGCTCCCCGTGGGCGAAAGCTACATTGCCAACGATGTATTGCTCGATACCGACCATCAGCAGATACTCATCATCACGGGTCCAAACATGGCCGGTAAGTCGGCCCTGCTGCGTCAGACCGCCCTCATCACCCTGATGGCTCAGATAGGCAGCTTCGTGCCTGCCGAGGCCGCTCACGTGGGCCTGGTAGACAAGATATTCACTCGTGTGGGTGCCAGCGACAACATCTCCGTGGGCGAGTCCACCTTCATGGTCGAGATGACCGAGGCATCAGACATCCTTAACAACATCAGCCCCCGCAGCCTCGTGCTCTTCGATGAGCTGGGCCGCGGCACCTCTACATACGACGGCATCTCCATTGCGTGGGCCATCGTCGAGTACATCCACGAGAATGCCAAGGGCCGTGCACGCACCCTCTTTGCCACCCATTACCACGAGCTCAACGAGATGGAGAAATCCTTCTCACGCATCAAGAACTTCAACGTCGCCGTGCGTGAAGTTGATAAGAAGGTCATCTTCGTGCGCAAGCTCCAGCCTGGAGGCTCCAACCACTCCTTCGGTATCCATGTAGCCAACATGGCCGGTATGCCCAAGAGCATCGTGCGCCGTGCCGAGAAGATACTTAAGCAGATGGAGGGCAATGCTGCCGCCGAGGGCATAGGCAAGCCTACCGAGCTCATTGCCGACAGCCGTGAAGGCATGCAGATGAGCATCTTCCAGCTCGACGACCCCGTCCTTTGTCAAGTGCGCGACGAGATACTCGGCATCGATGTCAACAACCTCACACCGCTCGAGGCCCTCAACAAACTCAATGAAATAAAGAAGATTGTGCGGGGAAAGTAGGCCCTTGCAGCCCTATTTCTACGAATAAATGTTAAAAGTGTAGGCAAATCGAAAGTTTTCGATATTTAAGTTTTACGATATTGCGCGAATGTTCCTTACTTTGCCCTCAGCTAATGGCGACTGCAGCGCCCGAGCGGCTACACATTGACAACAAAAACACCAGTATCGTATGAAACGAAAAGACAACACACTGACCAAGATGGAATTTCAAATCATGTCCATCCTTTGGGACATCAACCACTCGGCTTGTGCCTGGGATATCCTCAACCGGATGGATGAGCCCAAGCCTGCCTACACCACCATCGCCACCTACATGAAGATTCTCTATGAGAAGGGCTATGTAGACTATTTCAAGAACAAGGGCGAGGGCAAGACCCACATGTACATCGCCAAGGTGAAGCGTGCCGAATACACCCGCCAGACCATGCAGGAGATGAAGAAGAGCCTTTTCGACGGCAGCCTGAAGTCGATGCTCAGCTTCTTCGTCAAGGAGGAGAACCTATCGGCCGATGAGATAAAGGAGTTGCTTAACTTAATCGAACAGGAGGACTAAGCCATGTGGAACGAACTATTTGTCTATGCCGCGAAGTCGGCCTTCGTGCTTACACTGCTCTATGCACCCTACACGCTGTTGCTACGCAAGGAGCACTTCTTCCGTCAGAATCGCTTGACGCTTGTCGGTATACTTGTGCTATCGCTCATATTGCCATTCATCAATCTGCTGCATGGAGAGATTGGGTTTGTTGCACCTCAGCCTGAGCCTGTGGTCATGAACGTGGAGGCACAGCCAGTAGAGCCCATTTCAATTGACATTTCTGAACCAACGTCCCAAACACCGCAACCTGTTGCCGTAAGCCAACCCTCACACCAACCTATCGACTATGCGCAGTGGCTATGTATCCTATATATGATAGGTGTATCGGTTGCCGTCGGCATACGTCTCTGGCAATTCATCCGTATGGACCGCCTCATCCGCAGGGGTTGCCTGTGGCATGATACGGTAGACGGCATCACCATCTACTGCCACGCCAGCGACATTGCGCCTTATAGCTGGATGCGACGCATCGTCATCAGCCAGCACGACTACGACAACCACCGTCACGAGATACTGCTCCACGAGCGTGGCCACGTGCTCTGCCACCACTCTTGGGACATCCTGCTGCTGATGCTTGTGCAGACGGTGCAGTGGTTCAACCCCTTCGTCTATATGTTCGGTGCCAGTCTCCGCGATGTTCACGAGTACGAGGCCGACGACTATGTGCTGCGCCAAGGCGTATCGGCCGGCCAGTACCAGACTCTGCTGCTGAAGACAGCCGTTGGTGCCAGTGCCTACTCCTTTGCCAACAACTTCAACCACTCAAAGATCAAGAGCCGCATCGTGATGATGAAGCACAAAAAGATAAATCCGTGGATGCGTTGCAAGGTGCTCTACATCCTGCCCATGGCTTTTGCGGCACTTATTGTCTATGCCCAGCCCGAAATCATCGAGCCTATAATCCCTGATTCTGTGCAGAACGTCGATGAGGAATTCCACAAGATCCTCGATGAGATGCTGCTCCTATACGATGATGAGGTGGTTGATACTGACCGTTTCCTCGAACTGCTGCGCACCGACTACGACTCCGATGATGTGCTCCGTGCCATGCCACGTAAGAAACTGGAGAAGCATGTCCATAAACTGGCAGTACCCAACATCGAATGGCTTTTGGGTGATGGCGACGAAGAGATACAGATGAGTTTGTATTATGACCGCACCCACAACGAGAAAGCCAAGAATGGCGCACTCGCGGTTGACAAGGATGGTCCGGACAGGTTGATGGAGGTCGATGGACATCTGGAGCCATATCCTTTCCCTCGTGTGGAAAGTCTCGACGAAGTGCTGCTTATCTACGATGACAAAGTAGTGGAAAAAGAAGAGTTTATCCGCTTGACAAAAGAGGACTATGACAACAATGATTTGGTGTATGTCGTGAACAAATATTTGGCACCACATGTAAAGAGTCTTTATCCGCACACTATACGATGGTATAAAGACTACGAAGATTTTGAAGTTGCAAAAGAAATGTACGAAAGAACAGGAAATAAAAAAGCGCTGAATGGTGTAGTAATAGTAGAAAAAGTAGATGCCAATGCAATTCCTAGGCCATGGCCATCCGTCAACTTCGCTCTTGAAGGACATGTTTCTTCCGACATCAAGGATGTTGCTTATATGATTACATTAGAAGATGGAGTAGACGCCATCAATAAAAAAAACGAATGTGTAGTATATGTCAAGGATGGGAAATTCTCTTATCATGCCCAACTCGACAAACCCACCAAAGCAACTATCCGTGCCATATTTGCAGACGGTTCCTTGTGTGAAGCATACATAGAGCAGGTTTTCGTTCCTGGCAAAAAACTTAATATCCTCGTTATGGACAATAAGTTTGTAGCAAGCTATACTCCTTTTACAGAGAGTAAATCAGAGAGTCAAAGCGTGCCTTTCTCCGAGTGGGGCATGCATCCCTCCAAACGAGAGGAGCAACCAAAAGAGGTCGCGGTACAAGTGGGGCAAGGCAAACATAAGGAAAAGAAGCTCTTCGGCCGAGGCACACGCGTGCCTGGCACCAGCATGCAGTACACCCCTAACCAAATAGGGCAGGAGATAGGGACGGCATTGGCCATCGCCCGCCCTACAGAGATTAGAGAGTTCTCGTTCGATGTACTTTCGTGCAACATCAAAGACGCCGTGATGGGTATAAACATCTATCGTGCCGACACCGATACAAAGTTTATCGGCCCCATCCTTGCAAACGTTGAGCAAGGAAAGAAGCAGGCGATAGGCCTTCGCCCAGTGGAATCCTTCGTTCTGGAGCCGGGAGAATACATCGTATCCATCGGCCTCGTCGACTGCGATGAAGAGACTAAGGCACTATGGGCCAACAGTCACCAGTGGGACGAGGAACAACGTCGCGAGATGGCGAAGCAAAGCACCCTGCAACTCCCCTTCTATGTCAAGGAAAGTTACATCAGACGCGACGCAAGCGACACTTTCGAGAAACGCAACATCAACGTCGGACTACAGGTGAAGGGAATAGAGTACTGAATCCTAAAGGAAACAGCCAATAAAGTGATACATTTCTCCATCCTCCCGAATGTGCTGAAGCACATTCGGGATTCAGAACTTTACCAAAAATATTCAACCTATACGATTGGGGGCTCTCTTGTACGGATGATTTTGTTTCACGCTCGCGAATCTCGCAAAGAACGCATCCGCAACAAACTTACCGCCGACCTCTGCGAAGTATTATTCGGAAGTTAGTGCGAACCTTGCCACTCTTCGTCAGTATGGAGCTTTGTCTGGATTCTGCCGAGTATCGAAGACGGCTTCGACCTCTATACAAGTAGCGCGAACGCTGTAATACACCTTGAAATATTCACAGACAAACACTCGGGTATCGGGAACGGATGTAGAACGATACATCAATGGGTACTTCGCCACCAAGCGTAAAGTGTCCTTGATCATCTTCATCACAGAACGGCTGTATTTGGCATTGCCATTTCGCAGAGCATAGAACATCAGTATTCTATTCAATTCTGATGTGGCTCGTGCAGACCATCGTACCTTTAGCGCAGCCATTCCTCCACCATTTTATCTACTTCTTCCTGCGTATAGAAACGGCCCTCTTCGAAATCCTTCTTTGATTGCATTATCACCTCCGTCTCATACGGAGTAGGATGGTACATGGGACTTTCAGTAGCGGCAGTGTGTCCATACGTTGCCATCGGTTCGCCGGCACGCGGGGCTTCCATAGGAGCCGCATCGTAGGGGGGGAGGGACATATCGTTCATACGCTCGTTTTTGCCTTACACATATTATTTTGCGAAGATACAACATCCTCCACAATGCCGCAACTTTTCCAATACATTTTTGCCATTCCGAGCAAACGGAAGGGTCCGCATTATGCAAGCATGAAGATACGATTATATATGCAAGTGATATCTATAACATAAGAAAAACTGAATACACACAAGCAATAATCTTGCAGAAAGTGTCCGAAAAGTTTTCAAGTGTCTTATACTGCTATAGGTAGACACATTTAATAACCATTAAAAATGTGTAAACAGTATGAGAAAACGGTATCAACATTACAGTGAAGAAGAACGTTTGTTAATTCTTCGTGACTACTTTACTTCGGGTATGGCCAAGCG
>JAFTVE010000002.1 GCA_017465905.1 Bacteroidaceae bacterium
ATATAGAATAATGCCCTTTTTTTTATGCACCCTAAAATCCCGACACAGCAAAACAATTGACTGCTGACTGCTGACAGCCGACTACCTGCGTGCACGTGTGGCGCACGCGCATAATGCAGGTAGGCCAGCGTTAGCGAGTTGAGGATGATGGTTCTCGGACAGCCAACAGCCAATCAAGGCGATTCGTTGCGCGAGTGCAGCCAAATGGCGGTGTCAATCGCGTCGTTTCGCACCTCTGGGCACTGCTTTCTGAAAAACCTATATCCGCTGTGGCTCAACGACATGTGTACAGCTAAAACACAATAAAATACACTATCCCCAAGTGCCAAAAATGGATGTAGTAACTTTGCAACGTCAGAAACGAGTTCTAATTCTGAATTCTGAATTATGAATTATGAATACTTACGCAAACGAGCAAGATGCAAGTTCACTTGCAATCTTGCAGCAAGTGCAGCCAAGTATCAACGAAGTTAATTATGAAAACCGCGATGACTGAAAGCTCCCTCTCCTCTTGGAGAGGGCGGGGGGGTGAGGCTTCTCTCACTATTGCGTGGCTTAGGGCTGCCACTCGTGCTCATATAGCACGAGTGAGACACTCTGAACCGCCAAAACAAAAAGCCTTCTCCGTGTGGGGAAGGCTTTTGTGAGAGTAGCTATGGTGCTGTGGCTTATGCTGTGGCGAGCTCTACTACCTTGTCGACAGCGCTGATGATGCCGTCGGGGTTCTTGCCACCTGCAGTGGCGAAGTGGGCCTGTCCGCCGCCGCCGCCCTGGATGAGCTTGGCTGCCTCGCGCACGAGCTGTCCCGCATTGATGCCCTTGGCGGTGAGGTCTTCGCTGGCCGATACGGTGAGCAGGGGCTTGCCGCTATCGACGCTGCCGATGACTACGAGCAGGTTCTCGGGCTTCTCGCCACGGAGCTGGAACACGATGTTCTTCACGGCATCGGCAGGCATGGGCACTACGGCCTTGATGACGTTGATGCCATTTACGCAAGCCATCTTTTCCACGAGGTCGGCCTTGAGCGATGCGGCACGCTCCTTCATGAACTCCTCGATCTGTCGCTTGAGGTCGTCGTGCTCGGCGATGAACTTCACGAGGGTGCCCTTGAGGTCGGGGGCGTTGTGGAAGAGCTGGCGTATCTCGCCCATGCCATCCTGCAGGCGGTCGAGCATCTCCTCAACCTTGGCTCCGGTGATGGCCTCGATACGGCGCACGCCGGCGGCGATGCTGCTCTCGCTGACGATCTTGACCATACCGATCTTGCCGGTGGCGCTCACGTGGGTACCGCCGCAGAACTCGATGGAGTTGCCAAACTGCACTACGCGCACGTGGTCGCCGTACTTCTCGCCGAAGAGGGCGATGGCGCCCAGCTCGCGGGCTTTCTCGATGGGGAGGTTGCGGTATTCGTTGAGCTCGACGTTGGCGCGTATCTTGGCGTTGACGAGGTGCTCTACCTGGCGCAGCTCCTCATCGGTGACCTTCTGGAAGTGTGAGAAGTCGAAGCGCAAGGAGTCGGGCGTGACGAGCGAACCCTTCTGCTCCACGTGGGTGCCGAGGACTTCGCGCAGGGCCTCGTCGATGAGGTGGGTGCACGAGTGGTTGGCGGCACAGGCGGCACGCTTGTCGGTGTCAACGCAGGCCATGAACTCGGCCTCGGGATGCTGGGGCAGGCGGGTGGCGATATGTACGGAGAGTCCGTTCTCCTTCTTGGTGTCGATGATGTCGATGGTCTCGTATTCGCTCACGATGGCTCCGGTGTCGCCCACCTGACCACCGCTCTCGGCGTAGAAGGGGGTCTTGTCGAGGACAATCTGATAGAGCTCCTGCTTCTTCTGTGTCACCTTACGGTAGCGCAGGATGCGGGCATCGTGCTCGGTGAAGTCGTAGCCTACAAACTCGCTCTCGCCCTCGGTGAGCACTACCCAGTCGCCCAGGTCGACGGCAGCGGCGTTGCGGGCACGGGCCTTCTGCTTGTCCATCTCGGCGGTGAACTCGGCGAGGTTGACGCTCATGCCGTTCTCGCGGAGGATGAGCTCGGTGAGGTCGAGCGGGAAGCCGTAGGTATCATACAGGGTGAAGGCATCTACGCCGCTGATCTCCTGCTTGCCGGCGGTGCGGGCATCGGCAATGACCTTGTCGAGCAGGCGGATACCGGTCTCGAGTGTGCGCAGGAACGACTCTTCCTCCTCCTTGATGACCTTCTCGATGAGGGTCTGCTGTGCCTTGAGCTCGGGGTAGGCGTCGCCCATGCTCTCGATGAGTACGGGGAGCAGGCGGTACATGAAGGCTTGCTTCTGCCCGAGGAAGGTGTAGGCGTAGCGTACGGCACGGCGCAGGATGCGGCGGATGACGTAGCCGGCCTTGGCATTGGAGGGGAGCTGGCCGTCGGTGATGGAGAAGGCGATGGTGCGGATGTGGTCGGCGATGACGCGCATGGCAACATCGTTCTTGGCATCGTCGCCATATACCTTGCCGGACATGGCAGCGATGACCTTGATGATGGGCTGGAACACGTCGGTGTCGTAGTTTGACGTCTTGCCCTGCAGCGCCATGCAGAGGCGCTCGAAGCCCATACCGGTGTCGATAACCTTGGCGGGGAGCCCTTCGAGGCTACCGTCGGCCTTGCGGTTGTATTGCATGAACACGAGGTTCCATATCTCGATTACTTGCGGGTGGTCGTGGTTGACGAGCTGCACACCGGGCACGGCTGCCTTCTCCTCCTCGGAGCGGAGGTCGATGTGGATCTCTGAGCAGGGACCGCAGGGACCTGTGTCGCCCATCTCCCAGAAGTTGTCCTTCTTGTTGCCGTTGATGATGTGGTCCTTGGGCAGGTGACGCTCCCAGATGGCTGCTGCCTCATCGTCGCGGCTCAGGCCCTCCTCCTTGCTGCCCTCGAAGACGGTGGCGTAGAGGTTCTTGGGGTCGAGCTTGAGCACATCCACGAGGTACTCCCATGCCCAGTCGATGGCCTCCTGCTTGAAGTAGTCGCCAAACGACCAGTTGCCCAGCATCTCAAACATGGTGTGGTGATATGTGTCGTGGCCCACCTCTTCGAGGTCGTTGTGCTTGCCGCTCACGCGGAGGCACTTCTGCGAGTCGGCCACACGCTTATACTTGGCTGCGGCATTGCCCAGGATGATGTCCTTGAACTGGTTCATGCCGGCGTTGGTAAACATCAGGGTGGGGTCGTCCTTGACCACCATAGGAGCCGAGGGCACAATCTGATGACCCTTGCTCTCGAAAAAGGATTTGAATGATTCTCTGATTTCCTTTGCTGTCAACATAGCTGTTTAATATCTAATTATTTTTAATATTCTGCCAAATAGTTTGCAAAGATACGCACCTTTTCGTACTTTTGCCCTAAATATTAGGTAAAAAATTCATCTTGACTGTTATAAAAGTGCAGTTGAGAGGCCAAAACCGCCTATGCGTAACGTATATTACAAGTACAACGACAAGACCAAGACCTACGACCGTGTGTATCCGAGCCATAGAGCCCGCATGCTCACCTACCTGCGCAACGGCTTCTTCTTCATTCTCCTGGGCGTGGGTGGATATATTGCTGCAGTGCTCCTGCTGGGTACGCCCGAGAGCGCCGAGGACCTGCGCTCCGAGAACGCTCGCCTGCAGATGCAGTACAAGATGCTGTCGCAGCGCATGGACGATGCCCTGGAGGTGATGGACGATATCCGCCAGCGCGACGATAATCTCTACCGTGTGATGTTCATGGCCGAGCCCGTATCGGACGATGTGCGCAATGCCACCTATGCCGGTACCAACCGCTACGAAGCGTTTACCGACCTCGACAATGCCGAGCTGGTGATTGCCACCACGCAGAAGATGGATGTGCTGGCCCGGCAGCTGTACATACAGTCGAAGTCGTTTGACGAGGTGGTGCAGTTCTACAAGAACCACGAGGACATGCTGCGCCATCTGCCTGCCATACAGCCCGTGTCGAACAAGGACCTCAAGCGCACCGCCTCGGGATATGGCTACCGCATACACCCCATCTATCAGACCCGTATCTTCCACGATGGCATGGACTTCTCCTGCGATATAGGTACGCCCGTATATGCCACGGCCGACGGCATCGTCAAGAATGCCCGTTGGGAGAGTGGCTATGGCTACATCGTCACCCTTGACCACGGCTATGGCTATGAGACACGATATGCTCACCTGAAGAGCTTCAAGGTGAAGCGCGGACAGCGCGTGGTGCGCGGAGAGACTATCGCCCTGTCGGGCAACAGTGGACGCTCATCGGGACCTCACGTACACTATGAGGTGCTGCAGCGAGGACGCCCCGTGAACCCGGCCAACTACTACTTCATGGACCTTGATGCCGACCAGTACGACGAGATGATACGTATGGCAAACAATCATGGAAAGGTGATGGACTGATATATGGGCAAGAATCTGAAACTATACTATAGCATCCGCGAGGTGTCTGAGATGGTGGGCGTGGCCGAGTCGGCCCTGCGGTTCTGGGAGAAGGAAATCCCTACGCTCTCACCCAAGAAGACACCCACAGGAGTGCGCCAATATACGCAGGACGACATCGCCCTCGTGCGCCTCATCCACCATCTTGTCAAGGAGCAGGGCCTCACGGTGAAAGCTGCCCGCGCACGCCTCAAGACCAGCAAGCACGAGGTGGTCACCCGCGAAGAAATCGTGACGCGCCTCAAGACTGTGAGGGCCGAACTCATGGAGATAAAGTCAAAGCTCGACGAACTGTATCTCTTGCCTGAGGAGTAGCGTGAGGGTGTGAGAGCGAAAGCAAACAAGCGGGTGTGTCACGTGACACACCCGCTTGTTGTATATTTATAGGTCTCTTACATCTTGGGAGTGAAGGTGAGCGTGGCATCCTCGAGGAGCGGAGCGCTGAAGGTGAGCGTCACGGGCTCGGCCTTGCCTGTGGCCTGCACGTAGGCTACGAGGTAGCCCTGGAAGGCGCGGCGCTGGCGTGCCTTGGGGTGGCTCATGTCGCTGTTGTCGGAGTTCTCGAGGCCCAGCAGGCGGGCAGGTCCCTCGACCTGGCAAGAGATCATGTTGTCGGCCAGCTTCACGATGGTGCCCTTCTCATCGAGCACCTCCACGAGCACCTGTGCGGTGCCTCCTGCAGCCGACACTTCGGGCTCGAGCAGTGTGGCACGAAGCTGGTAGGGGCGGTCGCTGGTGGTGATGGCATAGGTGGCCTGCAGGTTGCCCTCAGCATCGAAGCCCTCGGCGGTGAGGGTGCCGGGGCGGTACTCTACGTCCCAGTGTATCATGCCGCTGTTGTCGTCGTAGGGGCGCATCTCGCCGATGACCTCGCCATTGAGCTTGAGCTGTGCCTTGGCGGTGTTGGTGTAGCATACCACGCGCACACGCTGTCCGTCGCGGTAGTTCCACGTATCACCGGCATCGATGGAGAGCTGGTTGCCCCAGCGGCCACGGCCAGTGCGGTAGGTGCCGATGTAGATCATGGGCTTGTCGCTCCAGTGGGCCTCGCGGAACTTGCCGCGGCCCTTGGGGTAGTTGGCAAAGTTGAGCAGACCGGTGTGGAGGCCGCGTGAGGGCCATGCGCCTGACTCGCCGAGGTAGTCGGTGCCCGTCCAGATGAACTGGCCGAAGATGTGCTCCTTGTCGCGCACGGCTTTCCAGGCACCGAAGTCGCTGCGGGTCTCGCTGCCATAGATGATGCGCTCGGGGTATTTCTTGTGGTCGGTGTCGTAGCGGTCCTCGGTGTAGTTGTAGCCTACCACGTCGACGGCTTCGGGGTACTCGGTCTCATTACTCATGACCACACCTGCCAAGGCTCCCGTGACGGGACGTGAGGAGTCGATGGCGCGGATGCAGGCTGCCAGGCGCTTGGCAATCTTGCCTATGCGCTCGGCATGCGGACGCTTGGGGTCGTAGCCGCCAAACATGGGCTGGCTGATGCTGCTGCCGTCGAGCACGGGGTGTGAGTAGGGGTCGTTGGGGTAGTCTACCTCATTGCCCACGCTCCAGAGGAACACGCTGGGGTGATTGCGGTCGCGGCGCACGATGTCGGTGATGTCGCGCTCTATCCACTCCTCGAAGAAGTCGGCCGTGCCCTCGAAGCCGGGCTCGCCCTTGTTCCAGCCCTTTATCCACTTGCGCTTGGGGAACTCCCACTCGTCGCTGCCCTCGTCCATGATGAGCAGGCCCAGCTCGTCGCATAGGTCATACACGATGGGGGCTTGTGGATTGTGGCTCATGCGGATGGCGTTGGCTCCCATGGCCTTGAGCGACTCGAGGCGGCGGCGCCATACCTCGGGAGGCACTACGGCACCCAGCACACCGGCATCGTGGTGGAGGCATACGCCCTTGACCTTCATGTTCTGTCCGTTGAGGGCAAAGCCCTTGTCGGCACTGAAGTCGAGGGTGCGCAAGCCGGTACGCACCTCGGTATGGTCTATCACCTTACCGTCGGCGAGGAGCTCCACCTGCAGGGTGTAGAGGTAGGGGTCGTCGAGGTTCCAGCGATGAGGGTTCTTTAATTGGCAATTTACAATTGACAATTGACAATTGGTGGTGCTGGCTGCCACGCTGGCGCTCTTGGTGGCTGAAGCTACCTTCTTGCCTTCGGCGTCGAGCATCGTGATGCGTGCCTGCACCTTCTGGGCCTGTGTGGTGTGGTTGTCTACAGCTACGTCGACCTCGATGGTGGCGCTGCGGTCGGTGAGCTTGCTGGCGCGGTAGGCCACACCCCACTGCGAGAGGTGCACGTCGGGGGCGCTGATGAGGTAGACGTCGCGGTAGATGCCCGAACCGGTGTACCAGCGTGAGTCGGCATAGCGGCTATGGTCGACGCGTACGGCAATAACATTGTCGCCGCCCTTGTTGAGGTAGGGGGTGAGGTCATACATGAACGATACGTATCCGTTGGGGCGGTGTCCCAGGTGGTGCCCGTTGAGGTATACGTCGCTGCGGTTATACACGCCCTCGAAGTAGATGTAGTGGCGGGCGGCATCGTCGGTGATGGTGAAGGTCTTGCGATACCATCCTATGCCTCCGGGCAGGTAGCCTGTGCAGCTGGCCAGCTCCTGCGAGGGTGCGCTCTCCACGCTCCAGTCGTGGGGCAGCTCCATGGGTCGCCAGCGGCTGTCGTCGTAGTCGGGCTTGCTGGCTGCACTGTCATCATTGAGGACGAAGCGCCATCCGGTGTTGAACTTGTCGGCTTGGCCGAACGATACTTGAGCCGAGGCACCGAGGCCTATGAGGCTGACGAGGAGTGTAAGTAGTGTTCTCATAAAATGTAGTTTTGTCATAGATTAGACTACCGTCCTATGGAATGGTTTAATGGGGCCCCTCCGATTATTCATCCACGCGGATGACGGTGCGGATATTGTTGAGCTTCTTCAGATTGTCGCAGATGACTTTTATGTCGTCCACGTCGTGTACGCGGAGGCGTATGGTGCCGTCGAAGATGCCGTCGTGAGCCTCTATGAGGATGCGTTCCATGTTTACGTTGAGTTCCTGAGAAATCACGTTGGTAATTTGGTTCACCACGCCCACGCCGTCGATGCCCTTGATGTTGATGGATACGGAGAAGTGGAGCAGTTTATGGGTGCTCCACTGTGCTGCCACGATGCGGTTGCCATATCCTGCCTTGAGCTTGGCTGCCTTGGGGCACTTGCGCTGGTGGATGATGATTTGTCCTTCGTCGCCGATGAATCCGAGCACATCGTCGCCCGGTATGGGGTGGCAGCACTGTGCCATGTGGTAGCTGCTCTGTATGGCCTCGTCGGTGAGGATGAGCGGGCGCTTCTTGTCTATCTTCTGTGTGTTGTCGAGGGGCGAAGCTGCCGAGGGCTCCTTCTCCTTCTTGCTGCTGCTGGTGCGGAAGAGTCGGCCCAGGATGTTCGACGATGAGCTGGAACCCTTGAGGGCGCTGCGGTCGGCATCGCCCAGGACGATGCTCTTGTTGCCCAGTGCTACGAGCAGCTGGTCATATTCCGTGAAGTTGTGCATGCGGCACAGGCGTGCTATGCCGTGTACGTCGAGGGTGATGTCCTCTTTCTGTGCAAACTCGGCCATGATGCGCTCTCCCTCCTTGTGTGCGGCACGCTCCTCGCGGCGCAGTATGCCTTGTATCTTGCTCTTGGCCTTGGCGGTGGTCACCATGGTGAGCCACTCGGGCTTCACGTTCTGTGTCTTCGAGGTGAGCACCTCGACCTGGTCGCCGCTCTGCAACACGTGGCTCATGGGCACGAGCTTGTGGTTGACCTTGGCGCCTATGCAGTGTGTACCCAGCACGGAGTGTATGGAGAATGCAAAGTCGAGTGCGGTGCATCCCTGCGGCATGGTCTTGATGTCGCCCTTGGGGGTGAAGACGAAGATTTCCGAGGAGTAGAGGTTGAGCTTGATGGCGTCGAGGAAGTCCATCGCGTCGGGCTGTGGGTCGTCGAGAATCTCCTTGATGGTGTGGAGCCACTTGTTGAGGTCCACCTCATCCTCCTCTACGTAGCCGCTCTCCTTGTATTTCCAGTGTGCTGCCACGCCCTGTTCGGCGATGTCGTCCATGCGTCGGCTGCGTATCTGCACCTCCACCCATTCGCCGTGGTTGCTCATGAGTGTCACGTGCAGTGCCTGGTAGCCGTTTGTCTTGGGCTGGTTCACCCAGTCGCGGAAGCGGTCGGGGTGGGTACGGTAGAGGTGCGATAGAGCGATGTATATGTTGAAGCACTCGTTGGCCTCCTCCTTGATGTTCTTGGGCTCGAAGATGATGCGCACGGCCAGTATGTCGAATATTTCCTCGAAGGCGAGTTGCTTGGCCTGCATCTTCTTCCATATCGAGTAGGGCGACTTGATGCGTCCCATCAGTCGGTACTGTACGCCCATTTCGTCGAGTCGGGCCTTGATGGGTGCGGTGAAGTCGGCAAAGAGTTTCTCGCGCTCGGCCTGCGTCATGGCCAGCTTCTCCTGTATGCGGGCATACTCCTCGGGGTGTTCATACTTGAAGCTGAGGTTCTCCAGCTCCACCTTTATCTTGCTCAGTCCGAGTCGGTAGGCGATGGGTGCATATATGTAGAGTGTCTCTCCGGCAATCTTGTACTGCTTGTTGGGAGCCATGTGCTCCAGTGTGCGCATGTTGTGCAGGCGGTCGGCAATCTTGATGAGTATCACGCGTATGTCTTCCGACATGGTGAGCAGCAGCTTCTTGAAGTTCTCGGTCTGTGCCGATGCCTTGTCGCCGAAGATGCCTCCTGCTATCTTGGTGAGCCCGTCAACGATTTGTGCTATCTTGGGTCCGAAGAGGTTGGCGATGTCCTCCACGGTATACTCGGTATCCTCCACCACATCGTGGAGCAGGGCAGCGCAGATGGATGTGGAGCCCAGTCCTATCTCCTCGCTCACGATGCGTGCCACGGCGATGGGGTGTAGTATATAGGGTTCGCCCGAGTTGCGGCGCACTCCCTTGTGGGCATGCTTGGCAAAGTTGAAGGCACGGGTGATGATGTCGACCTTCTTGCGGTGTTTCGATGCAAGGTAGGTGCTCAGCATTCCCTGGAACGCTTCGTTTATCATCTTCTCTTCGGCAAGTTCCTTTTCGGTGTTCATGTTTTCTTAATTCTGAATTCTTAATTCTGAATTGTTCTTTTTAGTCTTTGACTTTGGCCCCTTGCTTTTCCCTACGGCCAGCGACCTAAAGGTTCGGGCATCGACCTTCGGCTCATCTTTCAACTTTCATCTTTCAACTTTCATCTCGGATAAATCTTCAGTCTCTTTCCTGCCACGATGCGGCTGGTGCGCAGTCCGTTCCAGTTTTTCAGTTCTGTTACCGTCACGCGGTAGCGGCGTGCGATGGTCGAGAGTGTCTCTCCGCTGCGTATCTTGTGGTAGATGAATCCGCTGTTGGTGGCTTGGTTTTTCAGAGTCTTCACCTTCTCTTCGGAGAAGTATTTCTCGCGGTCGTAGTTGTATATCGAGTCGCCCGAGAGGATGAAGGTGCGTATCTTGTCTTCGGGGAGGCGCAGTGCTCCGGGCAGGAACTTGCCGGGGATGACGTCCTCGCGGTACTGGGGGTTGAGGCCGCGCAGTGTCTCCATGTCGATGCCGCACACGGCAGCTATCTGGTCGAAGTGGAGCAGACGGTTCACCATGATGGTGTCGGTAGCTATAGGCAACTTGGGCTCCATGGGGCAGATGCCATGCTCGGCATGGTAGGTCATGATGTAGGTAGCTGCGATGAAGGCTGGCACGTAGCCGCGAGTCTCACGGGGCAGGTAGTAGTAGATGTCCCAGAAATTGGTCTTGCCACCCGAGCGGTAGATGGCCTTGTTCACGTTGCCCGAGCCGCAGTTATAGGCTGCTATGGCGAGGCTCCAGTCGCCGAATCGGTCGTAGAGGTCGCGCAGGTGCTTGGCGGCTGCCCAAGTGGCCTTCACGGGGTCGCGGCGATCGTCCACGAGGCTGTTTTGCTTCAGCCCATAGAGCTTGCCTGTGCTGTACATGAACTGCCACAGACCTGTTGCCCCGGCGCGTGATACGGCCACGGGGTTGAGGGCCGACTCGATTACCGGCAGGTACTTCAGCTCGTTGGGCACGCCATGCACGTCGAGTGCCTGCTCTATGATGGGCTCGTAGTACTGCATCATACCCAGCATGTACGACACCTGGTGGCGCAGCTTCGTGGCGTAGCGGTCGATGCTGCTGCGAACGGGCTGATTGTATACCATCTGTACCAGGCAGGGCAGGTTGGCCAGTCGCTCGGTGTATACCGTGTCGCTGAATGTGGGGTTGGTGGCTGTTGCCGTGCAGGTGGTGTCCACCATGAGGTAGGTTTGCGCATACCAACTGTTGAGTAGGCTATCGAGTTCGCCCGACATGCTCTCTATCACCACCAGCGAGTCGTCCTTGATGGCGGTCCACTCCTCAGGGATGGGTTCGCGCTCCACCACGGGCTCTTCGCCCTCTGTTGCCGCTGCCGCTACGGTATCTTCTGCTGCCACCGCAGCTGTTGCCTCCTGCGTGGCAGCTGCTTTCTTCACTCCGCGCACGGGGTGTATCCTCTGCGAGCATCCGCATAGCACCACCAGTGCCATCAATGCCATGTATATAGTCTTCTTCATTGTCGTTAAACGCTTTTCGGGAATATCCTACAAAGATAGCGCAAGGCAAGCGAAAACGCAAATTTCAACGAGTGAATGTTGTGGAAGAGTTTACTTTTCTATAACTGGGCGTGGCAGAAATTCAACAATGTGAAATTCATTTGAGCATTTGAGCTCAACCTCTCTTTACTGCACTATCTTCTTGCGGTTCTTGATGTAGATGCCTCTTGATGTACCATCCACCTTGCGGCCCTGAAGGTCGTAGGTTGTGGATGACTGCGTAAGGTCGGGCGATATGGAGCCGATGGAGCTGTAGTCTATGTCGTTCACGAGCAGAGTGACATCTACGATGGAGCCTCCATTGGCCAGAATACCGTTTGTGCCGGTGCAAGTGCCATCGGCAGCAACCTGTCCACCTGCATCGACGCTGTTCCAGTCCATCTTGAAGCGGATGCGGTATTTGCCAGGCTCAATGGGTGTCGTGAACGAGGGGCAATCCATGGTGTTGCGGGCATTGCCTGTGAGGGTGGTTCCGGCAGAGTTGGTGCCACTGGCATCGTTGTTGAAGTCGCCTGAGTAGAAACTGTACGATACCAACTCGGTGCCGCGTTGGTTGGTATCGCCATCGCGGAACGAGAATTGCTGGTTACGGTCAAGGTCGATGTATACGTACCCATGCATCCAGTTGGCTTGCTGGTCGAAGGTTACCTTGACGTTGCTTTTGGCTGTGCAGCTGAACTGTGTGTCCGTTTTGTCAATATAGGGTTTTGCTACGCCTACCTCTACGATTTGAGCCTCTTTCCCCTCTTCCTGGAATATGATGTTCTTGATGAAGCGGTCGGTCCGGATGGCGTTGGCATCCTTGTCGAAGTTTGTCATATAAGGCTCTTCGTACTTGCGGATGACCACCACGATTCTGGCATTGCTCGATATGCCCGAGCCATCCTTGGCATGGGCTTGGATGATGGTTTCACCCTCCTTGTGCGGTATCACCAGGCCATTCTCCACGGTGGCCACAGCGGGATTCGTGCTCGTCCACTCCAAGGCCTGAAAGGTGGCATCGGCAGGGGCGATGGTGGCGGCGAGCGTCATGGTTTGGTTCACCGGCACTTTATTCTCTTCTCTATCCTTCTCTTCAATGCTAATGCTCTGTATAGGTACTATATAGGCGGCTGCATCGATGCCCTCGAAGCCGTAGATGCTGCTACCGGGGAGCTTCACGGTGAGCTCGGTGTCGATGTTGATGGGCGTGCCCTCGGCAAGTCCTTCAAGTGCGGGCTGAATGCCAAATGCGCTACGCAGGATGATGCTGCCGCTTACATTCTTCGGGATGTTGAGCGCCTGGCGCAGGGTGAACTTATAGGTCTGTGCATCGTTGGCACCGTTGCGGAGTGCGAGTGTCGACTTGGTGCCGTTCCATGCAGCCCAGCCATACACCTCGGCCTTGGAGCCCGTCCAGGGATTTCCGCCTACCCAGTGGGCATCGGGGAGCACGTCGGCATTGCGCTCCTGCCAAGCGATGCACTCGGCGAGGTCGGCCCAGAGGGCACCACGGTTGATGCTGTTCATCAGGTCGTAGTCGTTGTAGAGCTCTACCATGCCCGAACCGCAGAGGAAGGCAGCGCGGAGCTCGTTACGTACGGGGAGGTAGTCGCGCTCGTCGCTTGCGGGAGGACCGTACTTGGTGAGGATGAATCCGTGAGTCATCAAGGTATTGATGGGGCAGATGGGCGAGTTCTTCACGTAGTTCTGATATACCAGTCGGTCGCGGTAGGTAATCCAGTTCTCGCGCTTGATGGTGTTGTTGCCCGTGCGGTCGTGGTCGTTCTCCTGACGCCATGTGGCATCGGTAATCTGATACCAGAAGGGCGATGCCCAGGTGCCCACGGAGGTGTTGAAGAAGATGTCTTCGCGCAACTCCTCGCGCACATACTGCTCGAGGCGGATGATGCCCTCGGCATTCTCGTTGCCGGTGTCACCTGCATCGGGGCCTACGGATGAGAACTGCCCGGAGATACCGTCAAACTTGAAGAAGACGTAGTTGTCGTTGTCCTGCTGATAGCCCTCTGTGCCATCCTGATTGCATACGAGGTTGAATGCGGCATCCTTGAACGCCTTGTAGTAACGGGGATTGGAGAGCTGCATGCCACCCTTGTCGCTCCAATAAGAGCGGCGATGGTTACCGCTGGCACCATAGCCGCCTACCGGGCCGAGCCAAGCGCCTATGCCTGCGCCCATCTCCTTGGCTACCTTGGACATATCGCGCATCTCGTTGGGGAAGCTCTCGTGGAAGGTCCACTCGCCATACTTGTCCCATCCGTCGTCGATGATGAATATCTTGGGCGCTACGCCATAGCGGTCATAGAAGTCGCTCTTCCAGTGGGCCATCACGTCGAGCACATCGTCCACCTTCGTGTTGTCGAGATGCTCGCGGCCAGGGGCTGCATTGTTGCGGTTGATTTGCAGCTCATACCAGGTGAGGTACATGGGCATGGCACGCCAGGGCACGGCACGCTCGCGCTCCGAGTAGGCGAGGAACGAGCGGCGCTTCTGTGTCTTGTGTATATCGGTGTCGGCCTCGGTGCCGTCCTGTGCGATGAGTCCCACCACGGAGGCCACCTTCCATGTCTCGTCCTTGGCGAGGGTGGTATTGCGGCTCCAGCGGCCCTGTATGCCTACGATGTCGGTATTGATTACCACGCCCTCCTTGGCGGTATATATCTTCGTGCTGAGGGTGCTGGCGGCATCGATGCTCTCGGTCTTGTTCTCCACGATGACACGGATGGTGAAGGTGCCATCGTTGGGGGCGATGAAGGTAAACACGTTCTTCTCGTGCTGACTGCCCGAGTAGCCGCTATGGTAGTCGTTGGCGGCAATGTCGCCATTGGCGGCAAGCAGGTCGGCCCCACCGAAGTTGAGGCGGTGGCTACCGCTCTTGTACTGCACCTTGACCTCCACCTTCTGACCCTCCTTCAGCTCAACGCCTGTCTGCTTGTAGGCCAAGAGGTTCTGATAGCCAGCACCGGTCACTTCGGTGAGGCGTGCGATGGCCTTGTCGCCCTCCTCCATCGGCACCCATGAGCTGGCCGTGAGGGCCACGTCGGGCAGGGTGGCAGTGAGGTTCCAGCTGTCCTCCTCGCCGGTGGCACCGCCTACGGTGTTGTAGGCTGTGGGGGTCTCGAGCCCGGCAAATATCTTGTTGCTCATGAGCACGGCCCCGCGGGTGTTGCCCACCACGGCAGGGGTAGAGCCGGCCTTCTTGGTATCCACATTGTAGATCATGGGGATGATGTTGTACATGTCTACATCGTCCACGCCCTTGAGCTCCATCTCGGTGCGCAGGTAGTGCGAGCCGTCGCGCAATACGGCACGCCATACGATGGCCACGGTGCTCTCCTTGTAGGTGTACTCGTAGTTGGCCACGAGCGCCTTGCCGTCATAGTGCTCGGCCCCGCCGATGGCCTTGTCGTTGGCCGTGAGGTCCACAAGCTCGAGGCTCTTGAGTGTCATGGCCGATGCAGGCACGTTGTCGCCCGAGCCAAAGGCTACGGTGAAGAGCTCGGTACCGGCCACGAGGTCCATGGCATCAGAGCCGGCAAAGTAGATGGCATCGCCCAAGCGCATGTATGAGGCTGCCAACACCTTGTTGCTCAGCGTGTACACGCCATCTTTCTCGTCGCTCTTGGCTGCGCCTACGGCTTCCTGCTGGGCGGGGTATACCACCGCTTGGGTGTAGGCCACGGTAGCCGGCTGTGTAGGCAGGGTGGCGAAGTAGACGTTGATGGTCTGCTTCACGTCGTCGATAGCCACGGCGGCAAACTGCCCCTCGGGAGCCACCACGGTGATGTCGGCCTTGTCCACGCTACCCTCCGTGGTGTAGGTGTCGCCATCCTTGTAGGTGGTGTTGCCAATCTTGATGGTGCGCCCGTCGGGGATGCTGATGGTGTAGGTGCGCTCGGCGATGACCACCTCGGTGAAGGTGTAGCGGCTACCTCCGTCGGCCGCTCCGGCATCTTGCCACAGGCCCAGCGTGTTGGGCCCGTCGTAGGGGTTACCGCCCACGCCCTGGTACCAGTTGATGTACTTGTCATTGGTGCCCGATGTGGTGTAGGGCTGCAGCTCGTAGTTGTCGGCCGCATAGTTGGTCACCTTGAAGTAGGCGCCCTCGACCTTCGTGTCAGAGAATTTCACGAAATCCTTGCCGTTGCTGTAGCTGCCCGCCTTGGTATAGGTGAGCCACTTCTTTGCCGTATGGCTGTAGATGTAGTAGGCATTGGTGCGTCCCTCCACGGTGTAGAAGGCAAAGAGACCGTAGTTCTCGGGTGTCTGTGTCGGAGCAGTGAGCGAGCTGGAGTAGACATTGTTGCCGTTCATCATCGTATACACATGCTCGGGTCGTCCCGTTTCTGGTAGTGTCGTAGAGGGTTGTACCTTGTCGGCCATCAGCTGTATGGTGGCTTGGAGCATTATCAGGCAGAGTAGGGGTAAGCGTCGTGTTTTCATGTTCTTCGTATGTTTTTGTGTAGAATCTTCGTCATTGAGTTGTTTTCTCTTTGCGAAGGTACGAATAAGCGAGCATAAAGTCAAGTATCAACGAGTGAAAGTAAATAATTGCTTGCATTTTTTTGCCGAGCGAGGCAGAAACTCAATAAAATTAAGTTTCACTTGAACTTTTTTCAGCGAGAGAAAACGCAAAAATAAAAAGCGGTGGATGAGATGTCCACCGCTTTAAGCAAAAAAACTTTTACCAATAATCAGCGTGAGTTACTTGAACTCATCATAATCAATTCTTTTTTTTAGTTGTTTGTTTTTAATATAGCTGATACATCACGGTAGCCGTAGCCAGCGTACCCACCTCGTCCAGTGTATACTCTTTGACGTGCAGGCGGATGTATTTCAGTTCACCATCCTCTGTTGCGATATAGCCTCTGTATCCGCACTTCGGCTGCATCTCAGCCGCGTAGTGAGGAATATACTCCACCCACGAATACTGACTGTCTACGTGGGTATCGCAATAGCATTCGGGGTGCTCGGTGATATCGGCGATGCTTCTCACCTTATCCAATTGTTCCAGATAGGGGAACACATAGCAGGTGTCAGGAGTCTCCAACACTTCGTATTGCCCTGCATCGCCCCAATGGCCAGCGGTGCGGGTATGCATAAGCAACAGCAACTGGCCTCTGCCGAGCGCCAGCGTGTATTTGTAGTTGTAGTCTTCATAGATTACCACGTTGCTCCTTGTGCTCCAGCGTTCAGGATTATATTTTATTATATGGGCTTCGTGCTTCAGCGTTGCTTCCTTGATAGCTATGCTTGCTGTATAATTCGTATCCGTGGGAGGATACAGTTCTTCTTCTTCGTCACAAGCGGTGAAGGTAAAGCCCACCACAGCAACGGCCATAAGGGCACAAATAGTCCAAAACTTTTTCATAATCGTTTTCTAAATGTTTGAATCTGTAAAATGTTTGTTATTCGGTTACAGGCCTAATTGGCAACCCATGAGAGCGATAGGTACTTATGCTCCTATTGCCGGAAACAATGTCATTGTATGTGAAAAGAATGCTGTAGGCACTGCTTGGGAAATTGCTCAAGGTCGCAGACCAATATGCTCCTATTATATCTGCTTCATTCGCTGTACCTATTCCTGTGGGGATGCCTGTACAAGGTAAGAAGATGCTGTTCCCATTAGGACCTGTTACTATATTTCCTTTCACCCCATTAATTTCAGTAGCTTCCCAAGAGCATTTCAAACAAAGCTCCTCAAGTTCCTCTTGTGTAGGCATACGCCAAGATCCACCCCACTTGGCGCGAACCACGTCATAGGCAGTACCACTAATGTCATTACCGATGTTCTTGTACTCTTCGGAGTTGTAATAATTACCATCCTCATTCAAATCACCCAAGTAATATTTATAGGTGAAAGGAGTATATGCTTCCTTCTCTTCAGTTTCACCCCAAGCATAATATGCTCCAGTGGCCTCAGGAGTTGAAGCTCCTATGTTGCAATTTGCCCATTTAACCGACAAACCGAGGTCTACAGCCTCTACGTGTGACGGAGCATTATCATGCTGCTTGTCTTCGTCTTCTTTCTTGCAAGACACAAGCATTAAAGACATTGGTAGCAGAAATAGTAACATTGCTTGTACAAAAGATGCAAATCTATTTTTCATAATCAATTCTTTTATTATTAAAAAATTGTGCAAATATACACTATATATCCATGTCCTCCAACGAATCATACAAGATTCTATACCAACGCACAAAAAAAGCGCGGACAAAACTCTGTGTATCTGTCTTTGAGGTCTTCGACTACCTTGCACCAAATATACGAGTAAAGCCCACGCCTGATGGCGTGAGCGTCATCGCTTTACTCTTGGTGCCTAGTGAAAGTGTCGAAGTTTCAAAGACAAGATCAAAGCTAAACGCTTTCCCAATATGTCTAAAATGTGCGTATCAGCTATACGCTAATGCTCCATAGGCAAATCATTTAATGTGTTATACTTTTGTTGTATTTACCGCAAAGATACACATTAATCGCCAACAAACAAGCAACGGCGTTTTTTTTCTTAGAAGAAAAGGTATTTGGCAATTCATAAAATTAGTAACGGGCAAATAGATTTTTCCCGATAGTACAGTAGATAAACTCAAATATCCATGGATATTTTATCACGTATCCACGGATATTTACTTACGTATCCATGGATATTTCATTACGTATCCGCGGATATTTCATTAAATATCCACGGTTACGCAAGTTTTTCTATGCTTGGAATTTGATTTTCGGACAAGTATTTCGAAACTTTACGGAGTAATCAGAAGAAGAACTTAAACCTCCCATTTTATGGCGCGAGATTCTTTGGCCGAAGCGCAAGTAGCTCGGGTTTGCAGGCGTTCTTCCTGTTATTAGGATGGCAGTCTTTGTGTAATTTCGCTCCAGGCTTAGAAACTGATGCTGCACTGCAGTCCGTAGGACTGGGTGTTGCGTGGCGTGGTGTGTCGCTGTTGGTCGATGATGCTGGGTCGCACCTGTACGGTGAGGTCTTCGGAGATGTCGAAGTTGGAGAGCTCGGCATCGACATAGGCATCGATGACGGAGATGAGGTATACGCCGATGAAGCAGAAGATGCTGAGGTCGCGCTGGCGGCGGTAGTTGTCCTTACGGTTCTTGAAGACGCGCTCCAGGTAGTCGCGGTTGGCCTCCACGTTGTAGCGGGGTGGGAGGAAGTCCTCGTAGCTGGCGGTGCCGGGGTCGTCGTCCATGAGGTCGAGGTAGCCCTGCGAGTAGTCGCTGTACATCTGGTTGTTCCAGTTGAGGGCGTAGGCGCAGCCGAGGAAGCCTCCGTAGACGATGGGTAGTTTCCAGTATTTGTGGTTGTAGATCTGTCCGCCTCCGGGGAAGACGATGCCGGCCCATGTGGCTTTGCCGGGGTCGGGGGTGAAGGTGGCTATCTTCTGCAGGCGCTGCTGGCGACGGGCACTGGGGGCCTTGGGGGCTTTTGTGGTGTCGGGGGTCGCTGTGCCGGGGGAGGGCTCGGGTGTGTCTGATGGCTTGAGTATGCCCAGCTCGGCCTTTGCGGCGCGGTGGAGCGAGTCGCCCAGGGCGATGGCGCGTGTCTCGCGCGGTGTGGGGGTGGTGAGGGTGTCGCCCAGGGTGAGACGGCTGTCGCGCAGGGGCTTGAGGGGTTGGCGGTCGCCTGCTCCGAGGGTGTCGGGCACGAGGGTGTGGGCTTGTGCTGCCAGTGTTGTGGGTAGGCATAGCATCACAAGGAGTAGGAGGGTATGTAGGGCTCTGCTGCTGTGGGGTGTCATTTTTCCTTGAGTTTGTCAAGCAATCCGATGATGCGCTCGAGCTCGCGCTCGTTGTCGAAGGCGATGGCTATCTTGCCCTTGCCTCTGTTGCTGCAGGTGAGGATGACCTCGGTCTGGAAGTAGTTGGAGAGGTGCTTCTTGAGCATCTCGTAGTCGTTGGCGGGCTTGGGGGGTGTGGCGGCTTGCTTGGCTGCCTTTGCCTTGCTCTTCTTGATGAGTTCCTCGACCTTGCGTACGGAGTAGCCGAAGGTCTGTATCTCCTCGAAGAGGCGTATCTGCTCTATGGGGTTGTCGAGGGCGAGGAGTGCGCGGGCGTGGCCCATGTCGAGCTCGCGGTTCTTGAGGGCTACCTGTATCTGTGCGGGGAGCTTGAGCAGGCGCAGGTAGTTGGCGATGGTGGTGCGTTTCTTGCCTACGCGCTCGCTGAGCTTCTCCTGGGTGAGGCTGTACTCCTCGAGCAGGTGCTGGTAGGCGAGGGCTATCTCCATGGAGTTGAGGTCCTCGCGCTGTATGTTCTCGATGAGGGCCATCTCCATGACGTTCTCGTCGTCGGCAGTGCGTATGTAGGCGGGCACGGTGGTGAGCCCGGCGAGCTGCGATGCACGGAAACGGCGCTCGCCGGCGATGATCTGGTAGGTGCCGTCGTCCATCTTGCGCAGGGTGATGGGCTGTATGATGCCTATCTCCTTGATGGAGTCGGCGAGCTCCTGCAGTGCCTCGGGGTCGAACTCGCGGCGCGGCTGGTTGGGGTTGGCCTTGATGTGGCTGATGGCTATCTCGCTGATGGAGGATGAGCCTTCGGTCTTCACCGTGTCGGTGGCGATGAGGGCGTCGAGGCCACGGCCTAAGGAGGGGTATTTCTTGGTTGCCATATCTTTTTTTAGTTGAAAGTTGAAAGATGAAAGTTGAAAGTAGGCTTCGCGATGTGTTCCCTGCTGGATGACAAAACTTTTATCTTTCACTTTTCAGCGTTTCATTTTTTTAAAGTTATTTTTCTGAGTTGTAAGTAGGAAAACTTTCATCTTTCATCTTTCCACTTTTTTTATGTTATTATTCTGTTTGCTGGTTTTTATACTTGCAGTAAGTAGTGCTATAAGTTCTTTTAAATCACTGTACATAGAGCTGAAGTGCTGTTCATCTATAATTCCACTTTCGTGTAGAAGCTCTAACCAATAGGCAGTTTCATCTGCTTCTTTTAGGGCGATGGATAGTTTGTTGATAAAGTCAGCGCTACTTTGGGCATTGTTGCTTTCTCGTGCATTGGCACCTATGCTGGTCCCGCTACGCAGAATTTGTTTGGATATAACGCACTCATTCTTCTCTTTTTGGAGATAAGAATAGAAACGTATTATCCTTATTGCAAATTGTTTGCTTTTTTGTAACAATGGTCCGTAACTCATAGCTCTCTTAGTTGAAAGTTGAAAGATGAAAGTTGAAAGTAGGCTTTGCGATGTGTTTCCTGCCGGATGGCAATAATCTTTCTTCTTTCACTTTTCAGCGTTTCATTTTTTTAAAGTTATTTTTCTGAGTTGGAAGTAGGAAAACTTTCATCTTTCATCTTTCCACTTTCCACTTTTTTTAATGATTTCCTGTGCCAAAGTCAAGTAGTTCTGTGCTCCCTTCGACTCGGCATCGTAGAGGATGGCGGGGATGCCGTGGCTGGGGGCTTCGCTGAGGCGTACGTTGCGCTGGATGACGGTGTCGAACACCAGCTCCTGGAAGTGGCGGCGCACCTCGTCGAGAACTTGGTTGCTCAGGCGCAGGCGTGAATCGTACATCGTGAGCAGGAAGCCCTCGATGTTGAGGCCGGGGTTGAGCTTCGACTTGATGATCTTGATGGTGTTGAGCAGCTTGCTGATGCCCTCCAGAGCGAAGTATTCGCACTGTACGGGGATGATGACCGAGTGGGCTGCCGTGAGGGCGTTGACCGTGATGAGGCCCAGCGAGGGCGAGCAGTCGATGAGGATGTAGTCGTACTCGTTGACGAAGGGCTCGAGCATGCGCTTGAGCACGGTCTCGCGGTGCTCGAGGTTGAGCATCTCGATTTCGGCCCCCACGAGGTCGATGTGTGAGGCTATCACTTCAAGGCCTTCGATATCGGTCGTGTATATGGCTTCGCGAGGGTCGCGGCCGTCGATGAGGCATTCGTAGATGGAGCAGTCCACATTGTGGATGTCCACGCCGAGGCCCGATGAGGCGTTGGCCTGAGGGTCGGCATCGATGAGCAGTACTTTCTTCTCCAGCGTGGCCAGCGAGGCGGCGAGGTTGATGGCGGTAGTGGTCTTGCCCACGCCTCCCTTCTGGTTGGCCAATGCAATAATCTTTCCCATTTTCTAATACTTGCTATTGTTTTCGACCGCGAAATAAACAAATATCTGTGTAACTTTGCTAAAAAACGTCCTAAACTTTCTAAAAATGTGGATAACTCCCCGTTTTTGTTAATAACTCGGGGTGGCTGTGGTTTTTTGTGCAACTGAGTTGCAAAGTTGGGCCGCGAGGGGCCAAGGTGTTGGTAATCTCGCAAAGTTGCTGTAAATTCGCGGTGTCAAAAGATGATGATGGTGATGCTGACGTTGTCGGCTGACCTTATTAAAAAAAGAAGTGTATTATGCAAGAGATTATCAACCTCATCAATGAGATGTCGCCCTACCTGCTGCTGGGCTTCGGCATCGCTGGACTGATGCATACGTTTGTGCCTAACCGCCTGTATAGCCGCTACCTCTCGGGACGCAACTTCCGCTCGGTGCTCTACGCAGCTGCGCTGGGTGTGCCCCTGCCGCTGTGCTCGTGCGGTGTGTTGCCCACGGCCATGTCGCTCCGTCGGGAGGGGGCCTCGAAGGGTGCCACGACATCGTTTCTCATCGCTACGCCGCAGACGGGTGTAGACTCCATCATGGCTACCTACTCGCTCATGGGCTTGCCCTTTGCCGTCATACGCCCCGTGGCAGCGCTGGTGACGGCTCTGCTGGGCGGCACGCTGGTGAATGCCTTCGACCGTGGAGGCGAGCAGGAAGCTCATGCCCCGGCGCAGGAGAGCGAGAGGCACCTCACGCTGAAGGAGAAGGTGGTGGGGGCGCTGCGCTATGGCTATGTCGACATGATGCAGGACATCGGCAAGTGGCTCATCATAGGTCTGCTCGTGGCTGGACTCATCACCGTGGCCGTGCCCGACGGCTTCTTTGCGGCCTTTGCCCATCGCCCCCTGCTGGGCATGCTGCTGGTGCTGGCGTGTGCGGTACCCATGTATCTGTGTGCCACAGGCTCTATCCCCATCGCTGTGGCGCTGATGCTCAAGGGCATGACTCCCGGTGCCGCTCTGGTGCTGCTCATGGCGGGGCCGGCGGTGAATGTGGCCTCCATACTCGTCATACGCAAGGTGCTGGGTGGGCGCACCCTGTGGCTCTATCTCGCTGCCATTGTGGGTGGAGCTATCGCCTTTGCCCTGGGCGTGGACTACCTGCTGCCGCGCGAGTGGTTCACCGAGAGCCTGACAGCTATCACGGCATCGTGCCATACGCATACCCCGTGGTTCAATATACTGTGCACAGCCGTCCTTCTGGTCCTGCTCGCTGGTGCACTGGTGCGCAGGTTTGTACGCAAGACTGCACACGAGGAGTGTGAATGTGGCGGATCGTGCCACGCGGAGGCATGTGAATGTGGCGGCGCGTGCCACGAGGAGGACCCTGTGGCGCAGGAGGTGAAGAGCCAGGAGAGGGTCTACATCGTCACCGGCATGCACTGCAACCATTGCCGCAACAGTGTGATGCGCGCCGTGGGCAGCCTACCCGGTGTGGAGGCTGTGGAGGTGGATCTCCAGAGCGGCAGGATGACGGTAAGCGGTACTGCCGAGCCGGGCGAGGTGGTGCAGGCTATCGATGCCTTGGGATTCGGAGGCGAGCTTGTGTAGATATGAACAGACAATGACGATAATATGAAAGACGACAAGACTATTTCAATGCAGGGAAACGAGCGTGTGGTATGGCTCGACTGGCTGCGTGTGGCGGCCTGCTTCATGGTAATGGTGGTGCACAGTACCGAACCCTTCTACCTCGGTGGCGAGGGAGCGCTGATTCTCACGCAGGGCGATGCCTTCTGGGCCTCGCTCTTCGATTGCTTGGTGCGCTCCTGTGTGCCTCTGTTCATCATTGCCTCCAGCTATCTGCAATTGCCGTCGCGCTACTCGGCAGGCGAGTTCTTCCGACGCCGTACGGTGAGGGTGCTCGTCCCGTTTGTGGTGTGGACGCTCGTGTATGCCTTCCTGTGGGGCGAGCCCGTGGATAACCTGAAAAACCTGCTGCTTAACTTCAACTACGCGTCGGGCCACCTGTGGTTCGTATACATGCTGGTGGGTGTGTATCTGCTCATCCCGATGCTGTCGCCCTGGGCCGAGAAGGTGAGCAAGCGCGAGCTGCAGGTGTACCTCGCCATCTGCCTCTTCACTACGGTCATACCCCTCATACGTGACTGGGCCTCTGACGAAGCGTTGGCAGTGATATATGGCCCCTCGGGGCTGCCCCGCCAAGCGCTATACCCGCTCTGGGGCGAGTGTAGCTGGAATGGCTACGGCACCTTCTACTACCTTAGCGGATTTGTAGGCTACGTGCTGCTGGGACTCTATCTGCGCCGCTTCGTGGGCGACCTCTCCTGGGGTAAGACCCTCGGCATTGCCATACCCTGCTACGCTGCAGGCTTTGCCATCGCGTTTGGCGGATTCTTGCGCAGAGTGATGGAGACTGCTGCCGGTACCTTCCCTGTGGAGGGACTGGTGGAGAAGGCTGTCTGGTGGGAGACAACCTGGTGTAACGACACGTTAGGTGTGGCGCTGATGGCGATAGCGTGGGTGCTGCTCTTCCGCAAGATTAAGGCTTGTGGCGCCTTCTACCGCAAGGTGTTGCTCCCCATATCGAAGGCAAGCTACGGCATGTATCTGTGCCATCTGGTACTCCTTGTGCCCATCTGCGGAGCTATCCGTGGCTGGCTCGGCGTGGGTGCCGACGGCCTTCTCGGCTTCTGGACCACTCCGGTGGAGATACTCCTAGGGGCCGTATGCAGCTTCGTATGCGTAGCTGTGGTGTGTGTGGGGCTGCAGCGTATTCCCAAGATAGGGAAATATATCATCGGCTGATATGAATGTGCAGTAGAAGTAAGAATCTGACTCCCGCCGACAAAAAAGCGGGAGTTTCTTTTGTTGTTTGGTAAGCTTCGTGTATATTTGCAGAAGAAAAACACTAAAATCACTTAAGAAAATAATACAATGAAATCAGTTCTTGACAATCGCCCCGCACTGGCTGCGGAGGTAAACAAGGTGGCCGAAGTGGCTGGCTACTTGTGGCAGAAGGGTTGGGCCGAGCGCAACGGCGGCAACATCACAGTGAACATTACCGAGTACGTGGATGACGAAATCAAGGCTTTGCCCGCAATCAGTGAGGTGAAGCAGATTGGCGTTACCCTGCCCCACCTGAAGGGTTGCTACTTCTATTGCAAGGGTACCAACAAGCGTATGCGTGATCTCGCGCGCTGGCCCATGCAGAACGGCTCTATCATCCGTATCCTCGACGACTGCGCCAGCTATGTCATCATCGCCGACGAGCCCGTGATGCCTACATCGGAGCTCCCCTCACACCTGAGCGTACACAACTGGTTTATCGAGACTGGCAAGCCCTACAAGGCTTCGGTACATACACACCCCATCGAACTGGTGGCGATGACCCACTGCAAGAAGTTCTTGGAGAAGGACGTGGCTACCAATCTCTTGTGGAGCATGATTCCCGAGACAAAAGCTTTCTGCCCCCGTGGCTTGGGCATTATCCCTTATACACTGCCCGGCTCAAACGAACTGGCTGAAGCTACCATCCGCGAACTCGATGACTATGATGTAGTGATGTGGGAGAAGCACGGCGTATTTGCCGTAGATACCGACGTAATGGCTGCCTTCGATCAGATTGACGTGCTCAACAAATCAGCACTCATCTATATCGCCGCCAAGAACATGGGCTTCGAGCCCGACGGCATGAGCCAGGAGCAGATGCGCGAGATGTCTGTGGCATTCAACTTGCCGAAATAAGTGTATACGGCCCTTTGCCGATAAGGATAAGCAAGAGAGGGTGTGTCTTTGGCACACCCTCTCTTATCTTATTCATTCCTCTTCGCTTATATCAAGCTGTAGAGCACAAAAATCCAGTGGGCCGCGAAGGCTGCTACAATACCACCGATGGTGTGGGCAATGATGGCCTTTGATGTGAGGCGACGGTAGCCCAATGAGTCAAGCATGGCGGTGTGCGTGCTCAGGTAGCCGCTCCAGCACATCCCGATGGCAGTGAACACAGCGATGGCGTTGCCGTCGACCCAACCCTCGGCAATGAAGTTGGGCACGAGGCCCAGGGCTGCTCCCACAGCGCCCAAGGCGGTGATAGGGAAGGCTATGAGGTGCGGGTCTTCGAAGCCAAAGAGCCAACGGAAGAGGAAGCCTATTTTCTCGCCCACCCAGGGCAACAGCTCCACTCCCTGATAGGCTGCACCGGTATAGGTGCCGTCAGCAGAGGGGCCAAAGGTCAGAATCATCACCAAGGTGGAGATGATGAGCACGCCGGGGATAATGGCAATACCTACATCCACACCCGTACGCCCACCATCGAGCAGAGAGTCGAGGATACGTTGAAACATGGGCTTGCGATAGCTCTTGTCCTCGGCAACCTCTACGACAGCCTCCTCATAGGCATTCTCCTCCAGATAGTGGGGGTAGGCTTTCAAGACGGCACGCTGCATCAAGCGCGTTGATACAATACATCCGACAAAAGCACCGACGAGGCCAATGAGCGGCTCCATGTAGAAGCCCTGGCCTATCATGAAGACTATCACCAGCAGACCCATGCCGAAGGCGGTGCCGAAGTTGGTGAGCGAGATGAACTGGTACTTCTTGAAGTAGGAACCGAATCGCTTGTCCTGTGCCAAGGAGATGATGGCAGGATTGTCGGACAGGAAGGTGAGCACGGCACCCAATGAAGCCACACCGGGCAGATTGAAGAGCGGACGCATGAGCGGGCGCAGCAACTTCTCCAGCAGGCTCACCACGCCAAACTCCACGAATACTTTGCCCAGCGCACCCGTGAGCACACAGATGGCCATAAGGTAGAACACCGTGTTGAGCAACAGGTCGTGAGCCGTGTTCATCACCGTATTGAGCATGTTGGGCGTGCCCATCTTATGCCCGAGGTAGCCGAACAGGGCAAATACGACAAGCAAGCAGATGATGCCCGAGGGAATGGCATCATAGCATCTGCGTAGAATGTTTTTCTTTTTCATGGTAGGAGGGTTTTAATTCTGAATTCTGAATTCTGATTTTTGAATTCTAAACATGGCTGTTTATAATGGATAATGTAGAATTCACGATTCAGAATTAGAAATCATCGTTTCAAGATACTCATCTTCCAGGTAACACCCAGCGTCAGGAACGACTGTGCATCAAACACTGTGCCGCCAGCGAGGTTGCCGTTCGTGCCCCATGTGTAGCTGTAGCCACCGTGGAAACGGATGTCGCGGCTGTCCTTGATAGGGAAGAACTCAACGCCTGCTCCCACGCGAGTAAGCTCTGTGCCAGGGAGTACGCAGTAGTCTGCTGCGTTGGTCTCATTCACGTCATACGAAAACTTGCCGAATACGTTGATCTTGTCTGAGGCGCTCCATGAGAGGTCGGCCATCACGGAGAAGTCATAGAAGTCAAAGTTGGCCATGTCGGCGCGGTTCATCCAGTCGAGCTGCAGCTTGAAGTCGCCCATATTGAACTGGTGGCCCAAGGCGATAAAGTTGACATACTTGCCAGGCTGGTACTCTACCATATTCACCGAGTGGAGGATGTCAATCCATCCGTGCGAGCCACTCCATAGGAGGTTATAGGAGAACATTTCGGGCGATACGTTACGGAAGGGGCTCTGCGTAATCTGCAGTTTCAGCGCATCCTTGCCTTCGTCGCCAATCGTGTAGGTGGCGCCCACACCCCACTGGTAGCAGGCCATGTTGTACCAATACTCAGAGCCGAAGTAGAAGTCTATCGGAGCGCGGTCATACTCGTATCCGCCCACGGCTACCGTCTGCTTACCGCCCGTGAAGGCCCATGCACCGGTAGTGTAGGTGAGGTTCAGGTGGTCAACGGCATCGAAGTAGCTCGCATCATCGTTCGGCTTGCCCATACGCTGACGGTATACGTAGCTCCATGAGTCGTTGATGTTGCCGTTGAGGCGCAGGTTGAGCTGTTTGCCGCGGAAGCCTGTATTTGCGTCAACTACATTGCCGTCGATTAACTCGTTCTGCAGGTCGCCACGCGCTTCAATGCGCAGGTCTACCTTCGGGTTCTCTTGTGCTGTGGTTGCCAGTGCACATAGGCTTGCTACTCCAAGTAGCCATGTTGTCAGTTTTTTCATATTACGGTCGTGTTTAACATAATTTGTACTTTCTGAAATGCAAAGATAGTTTTTATCCTTAAAAAATAGTTAATTCCGCCCAGTTTTTTTGTGCACATAGAATTTTCGCTGCAAATAGCGAACGTAATTTTATTCATCCCTCCCATCTCGGCCTGTTCTTTGAGTGTGGTAGGGATAAAAAACATGAGGGTGTGCACACCCTCATGTGAATTGTGATGTAGAGCCCCCTGTTCCATTACAGACCACTGCGGTTGAGGCTATATATAATGTATCAGTATGTCTACTTCACAATAATACGCGCGTTCTCTACCTTCTGTCCCTTTTCGGTAAGCGTGATGTTGTAGACACCCGATCCCATGCGGTCGGTAGTCACGGGCACAGAAGTCTGCCCTGCCTCCACGTGGCTACGGCCAATGGTTCGACCATTGCTGTCGGTGATGATAAGTTCGCCACCATTTTTAACAGTCTCTGCGTCGAGGGTTACGTTTACGGTGCTGTTACGCTCTGCAAGTGCAGGGCTTACGCGCATGGCTGGAGTAGAGGCTATCTTCTTCACGCTGCTGGCATTCTTGTCGATGCTGTAGATATTGATGAATTCCTCATAATAGTATTTACCTTCCGTATCCGGATTCCACTCGTCAGTCTCCACTCTTCTGTTTATAGACAGGCCAAAGTATGTATCGCCATCCCACTTGACGATTCTCGGGTCATAAGAATCTCCTTCAGGTACGAGAAAACTTGAAAGCACATTGCCATCTTCGGATACAATTTCGTATGCTTTTATTTTGTCTCTATATGTTATCTCTTTATAATCTATCTCACCGTCGTCATCACGATCACTTTCTCTGGTATTGTAGACAGATTCAGTATATATAGGGCGTAAGAACTCCCACTTCTCATCATTATTAAAGAGAGTTTGTGTTGCATAGATTTCCAATTCCAATTCCCCAACATTTCCTACATAGAACGGACACAGAGTTGCATCCCATAACCATTCGTTCTCCTCATAATAACTATCTTCTTTCAATTCCTGCTTCCATTCGCCTGTATATGTTTGCTTATACTTCAATCCATGTGCTTCAAGGCTTTCCCCTTTCCAAACAAAATAGAGCACCGGATATTGTTTCCCATAAAAATAACTCTGGTAATATGCATTGGTGTAAAAATATGTTGAGCCATCATCCTTTACGACAATAGAGTCCACTTGATAACTATCAGTAAAATAGTCATAATCTGAAAACTCAAGGATTTGCCCTAAGTTGATATATTCGATAATGTTATCTTGAGTAAACTCTGCGATTTGCATATTATAAAAGTTATAATAGCTCTCATTATAGTGCCCTTGATCCCAAGTATCTTTTATTGCTCCTTCAAGATAACTGGCAGAAATCAGATCGTTTCCCTTAAAATAAAGGGCATAAGTTGGCGTTCCTTCTTCATTTTCGAATATGTGATTTGTAAGGAATAATGTACCACCGTCGTAGTCTGTTTTCGAGACAATCGTAATTTCCTCAAAAAATCCCTTTGTCTTCATAAACTCAAACCACTGTGGAACATATTCAGCCGTATAAGCCGTGTTGTTGCACTTGTTGCTTGCCCACCAGTTGGGGTAAGTTTGACTATAGCCATATTTGTCCACCCACAGAACTTCTCGATTTCCACAATTAAACACTCCCATTTCAATCGGTTTAATCACCGCCTCACGACTTTCCACCACCGTACGGTCATAGCTCGTAGGATTATCCACTTTAATCGTGCGGTCTACAGCAAACGACTTGTTGTATACGGTATACTCAACGGCTGATTCCGCCTCATTGATAGTGTATACCGATGACTTACCGTCGTAGGCATACTCTACGGGAATGGATTGTAGATTCCAAAACTCACCTTGCATAGTGCCCACCTGATCAAATTTTTGCGCACTTGCCCCCATTGCCAGCAAGCAACCGAGAGCACCTAAGTAAAACTTCTTCATTGTGTTTGAAATGTTTTAGTTTTGCCTATAAGTTCTCCCGATTCGGCGATATGTATTATTTAAAACAAAAAAGCGTGAGAACCTGTACCTGTTGCTCGTCTCACGTTCTGAGGCCTTCGCATTGCCCGATTAGTCGAAACGAGCAACGCAGACCTCACGCCGATATGAATATATAACCACACTATACCCACCACGGTTGCGGTAAGGTATAATAAAGGAATATAAAAAACATATCCCGTGACATCTACTGTTGCTTTGTCTTTGACTAATCGTTAGAAGTTGCGAAGTTCCAGAACGTCAAAACCAAAGCGTCAAGTAAACGCCTTTCCACTATGTCGTCCCCGCCCAGCCACCCTAATCTCCAATAAAGAATCAAGGCATCGGCGCGAAGATGGAGCAAAGGTAATAATAAATTGATAATTGACAAATGACAATTAACAATTATTTTCTTGCATCTTAAAAGAAACGCAATGAAGATATTTACACCCAACCCAGAGGGCAAGCAACATCCACCGCAACAATCTCCAAGGTTTTCGAGGAATAGGCGTAGGTGTACCTTGAAGGCCTTGGGGATTTGCTCTCCGAATAACCTTAAGGAATCACAAGAATCATTTTGACATACGTCATAGCATGCTATCATCGCAGACTGCCTGATGGCAACCATGAAACGAAGTTCTCCATTATGAACCGTATCCAATGTTTGCCCCCGGCAAAACAGCTTGTACCCCTTGGCAGAAAGGTTTGTCAAAGGAGGTTTCTGCCAAGAGTATACAAACTGAATATGTGTATGTTATATATATTAAGGAATCGCGCTTGCGCCTCTTGAGACCTGCATTATAGTAATTTTTCGTTTGGGGCCTGGCAGAGTTGAATTGACAATTGAAAATAGACAATTGAGAATTCCTAGTAGGCACTCACGTCAGCTTTGTCCATCAACCATCAACCACCATCCATCATCCATCAACTCTGCAGCGTAGCGAGAGCAATGATAGGACTACTTAGTCATTGCCAAGCAAGCAAAGAGTCTTGATGCGGAGCATCATAACCCTAAAACCTCCCCGGCGCCGGGGCATAGAAGCGGCTGTTCTTGCGGCCGAGGGCGCGTAGGTAGCCTTCGTCGACCAGCTCGTTGAGGTACTTGAGGGCAAGGTGCTTGGAGCATTCGCACAGTTGCTCCATCTGTGAGCGGTAGATGTAGGGGTGGTCGGCAAAGAAGGTAGCCAGGCGATGCTCCACGATGGTGCGGGTGAGCAGGGTGCGCACGGCATGGCCTCCGCTCACAATCTCGGCGCCGCGCAGCTCCTCCTTCAGCTCCTTGCAGGGGCGGAAGCTGATGCCCTTGACGATGACGTCGCGCTGGGTGACGCGGTCGTTGAAGTACTTGGGCTCCTTGAGGCCCAGTTTGAGGCCGAACGAACCAATCTCGTCGATCTGCACGGTGCGTCCATCGAGGAGTGCGCGGCTCAGCTCGTGCCCCAGGGCTGTAAGCACGGCCACCACGTCTACCTTGTTGACGCTGGTGGCGAAGCCTATGCGCTCGGCCATCTCCTTGGTGGTCACTGGGGTGGAGGCTACTACGCTCACACCCATCAGGGGGTTCTTCTCGGTGGCTTCGCCCTGGAGGTCGTACCTCGGGTTCAGCTGGTAGGCAATCGTGCCACTCTTCTTTGTCGCTTTGGTCTTTCTCATAAGTTCTCTTTTTTTTATAACCACGGATTACTCAGATTACTCAAATTTACGGCAATTCTTTGCATTGCGCCGAAGTCATAGTGTTTTTATCTGTGCAATCTGTGTAATCGGTGGTTTTTATTCGTATTTCAAGCTGTCCGTTGGCGACCATACACGCAGATTGACGCGAGCGTATGCGTGTACCGACGCGTACAAACGCACGTATGTACGCCAACAGACGCACTCGAATTCGGTTACAAATTTAAGAAAAGACAAGCAATCTTGCAAGTCTTTTCCTCTGATTTTATGCGGATTAGTGGGTGTTGACATCGGGATTCTGATGTGGTATCTTTGCAAAGAAAACGGAGTTTTCAACGATAATGAAGACGATGACGATAACTTTCTTCTGTAGCGTATCAAATGCAGAATAAACGGTTGGTGAGGTGCCGTATCTTTGCATTGTCAACGAAAAACGATAACGAAAATGAAAACGATGACGTACACCATATTTATTATATACTATGAAAAGATTTTTTGTTAATGCAATCAACTGGCTGCGAAGCAGAGTAACAGCCATCATGAGGGAAGAGAGAAGAGTGAAAAGGGAAAACCCGAACCCAGAGCCATCACCAGTTACGTATGACCAAACGCCGTTTGGTCCGCATGCTGCACCGGCAGGTCACGACTCAACATTGCTCCGCGCCGAGGAGTACATCACCGAGCACTACCACCTGCGCTACAATCGCCTGAGCCGCGAGCACGAGCTGTGCGAGCGGGAAGGTGGCGCTGCTGCATGGAAGGTACTCGACGAGGCACTGTGCTGCACGTTGCTGATGGAGATGCAGCATGCTGGCATCGGGCTGAGCAAGCCCTATCTGGTGCGCACCGTGGTGCGGGGCTACAAGCAGGTGGCGCACTACCACCCTGTATGCAGCTACCTTGATGCGCTGCCCCAGTGGGATGGGCGCGACCATATCGGTGACCTCTTCCGCCGCATCACTCACGATGATCAGCTGCTGCTATGGCTGCGCCGCTGGCTGCTGGGCATGGTGGCGCAGGTGCAGGGCCGTCTGGGGCGGTATGGCAACAGCGTGTGTCCGCTCATCATCAGCCGCCAGCAGGGATGGGGAAAGAGCCAGTTTGCCAAGCTCATCGTGCCGCCCGAGCTGCAGATGTTCTTCGCCGACACCTTCAACCTCGCTCAGGAGGAGACCTGTCTGCGCCGCATGGCCTCGTACTGGCTCATCAATGTGGATGAGCTGGACCGCTTCTCGACGCTGCGCATGGCCACGCTGAAAAACCTGGTGCAGCTGGCCACCATCACGCTGAAGCGCCCTCACCGCGGACAGATGGAGGAGATGGAGCGCATGGCCTCGTTCATCGCCACCAGCAACCGCCGCTACCTGCTGCGCGACGAGACGGGTAGCCGCCGCTTCATCTGCGTGGAGCTGGAGGCGCCCATCGATGTGGCTACGCCCGTAGGCCATGCCCAGCTCTATGCACAGGCGCTGGCAGCCCTCGCGGCAGGCGAGCGCAGCTGGTTCGACGATGCCGAGGTGCGCCTCATCGAAGCCCACAACCAGGGCTTCTCTACCCAACGAGGCGTGTGGGACCTGCTGCTCAGCACCTTCGAGCCGTGCGAGGTGCCCGACTCGATGGAGGAGCGCCAGGCACAGCTCTGGCCAGCCACGCATGTCTACGACTGCCTGCGCGAGATGTCGCCTTCGGCCATGGAGGGCATCGAGCGCACCACCTTCGGGTGGTATCTCAAGGAGATCGGTGCTCAGCAAGTGCGCGTGGACAATCGCCGGCTCTGGGCGGTGAGGAAGATTGCCAATGCCAGGGGGTAAATACAAATCATTATAGGGTGATATGTGTTGATAATCTGTAGTGTATGGTGACGAAAACGCATTTTTGCCAAGGGGTGGTACTACCCCTTGACAGAACAAGAATTGGGCGACTTGTAGCGTCTGAAAAAGAGACGAGGGTGTGCCGTGCGGCACACCCTCCACCCAATTTATTAACTTACTAATGCTTTATACCAGCTTGGCCAATGCCTCCTTGATGCGGCGCATAGACTCAACGATGTTCTCATCGCTGGTGGCGTAGCTCATGCGGATGCACTCGGGCGAACCGAAGGAGTCGCCGCCTACGCAGGCTACGTGGCCCTCCTCGAGGAGATACATGGCGAGGTCAGAGGCTGTCTCGATGACCTTGTCGCCGAACTTCTTGCCGAAGTAGGCACTGCACTTGGGGAAGAGGTAGAAGGCTCCCTGAGGCTCGTTGACCTCGAAGCCGGGGATGTCGCGACCGAGCTGTACGATGAGGTTGCGGCGACGCTCGAAGGCCTTGCGCATCTCCTCCACAGGTTCCTGAGTGCCACGGTAGGCAGCCTCGGCAGCCTTCTGCGATACCGAGCAGGGACCGCTGGTGTACTGACCCTGCAGCTTGTTGCACGCCTTGACAATCCATTCGGGACCGGCAATGAAGCCGATGCGCCAGCCTGTCATGGCGTAAGCCTTTGACACACCGTTGATGATAACTACGCGGTCGCGTACGCCAGCAAACTGAGCGATGCTCTCGTGACGGCCCACATAGTTGATGTGCTCGTAGATCTCGTCGGCAATGACATATACCTGCGGATGACGCTCGAGCACGGCTGCCAGTGCGGCCAACTCCTCGCGGCTGTATACAGAACCCGTGGGGTTAGAGGGCGAGCAGAGGATGAGTGCCTTGGTCTTGTCGGTAATGGTAGCCTCGAGCTGCTCGGCAGTGATCTTGAAGTCCTGCTCGATGCCTGCAGCCACGATGACAGGAGTACCGTTGGCCATGAGCACCATCTCGGGATAGCTCACCCAGTAGGGAGCGGGCACGATGACCTCATCGCCTTCGTTGACGAGCGCCATCACCACATTGCATACCGACTGCTTGGCTCCGTTGGAGCAAGAGATCTGATTGATAGTATACTCCAGGTTATTCTCGTTCTTCAGCTTGTCTACGATGGCCTGACGCAAAGCAGGGTAGCCCGGTACGGGTGAGTAACGTGAAAAGTTGTCGTCGATAGCCTGCTTGGCTGCCTCCTTGATGTGCTCGGGAGTGTTGAAGTCGGGCTCGCCTACACTAAGGTTGATTACGTCAACGCCTTGAGCCTTGAGCTCGGCACTGCGTTGTGACATCGCCAGCGTGGCTGACGGAGAAAGTCGGTTGATAAGGTTGCTTGGTGTGTTCATAACTATGATCTATGATTTATGATTTCTTTTTCGGAGTTCTCGGAGCTCTCTGAGTGCTCTGAGTATCAGAGTTCTCCGAGTGCTTTGATTATTTGGAATTCTTCAAATGCAGCGTATGCCCCATGCGGTCCTTCTTGGTACGCAAGTAGCGTTCGTTGTAGCAGTTGGGGGCAATCTCGATGGGCACGTTCTCTACAATCTCAAGGCCGTAAGCTTCGAGTCCGATGCGCTTGACGGGGTTGTTGGTGAGCAGGCGCATCTTGTGTACGCCGAGCGAGCGTAGTATCTGTGCACCTACGCCGTAGTCACGCTCGTCAGCATCGAACCCGAGGTGTATGTTGGCATCCACCGTATCGAGTCCCTCTTCTTGCAGTTTGTAGGCGCGTATCTTGTTCATAAGTCCGATGCCACGACCCTCCTGCATCATATACACAATGACGCCCTTGCCGGCTGCGTCAATCTCCTCCATCGCTTTGTGTAGCTGGTCGCCACAGTCGCAGCGGCACGAACCGAAGATGTCGCCCGTCATGCATGAGGAGTGCATACGCACGAGGATGGCCTCATCTTCCTCCCATTCGCCCTTAATGAGGGCCACGTGCTCGGCTCCGTTGGAGAGTTGGCGGAAAGGAATGAGGCGGAAGTGTCCGTGTGCGGTAGGCATATCTACCTCTTCGCCACGTTCAATCATCGACTCCGTATCGAGACGGTAAGCGATAAGGTCATGGATGGTGATGATGGGGATGTTCATCTCTCGCGAGATTTCCATCAGTTGCGGCATACGTGCCATGGTGCCATCCTCATTCATGATTTCGATGAGGGCGGCAGCGGGATAGAGTCCCGAGAGACGGGCAAGGTCGATAGCCGCCTCGGTATGTCCGGCACGGCGCAACACGCCCTTGTCCTGTGCGTAGAGCGGATTGATATGTCCGGGACGGCCGAAGTCCTCAGCGGTACGCTTGGGGTCGGCCAAAGCGCGGATGGTAGCAGCGCGGTCGGAAGCCGACACACCGGTGGTGCAGCCCTCGATAAGGTCTACGGTCACCGTAAACGGAGTACCCAAAATACTGGTGTTGTTGTTCACCTGCGGAGCAAGGTTCAACTCCTCACAGCGCGACAACGTGACAGGTGCGCACAGCACGCCACGTCCGTAGCGGAGCATGAAGTTGACTATCTCAGGAGTTATCTTCTCGGCGGCAACGATGAAGTCGCCCTCGTTCTCGCGGTCCTCATCATCGACCACGATAACGATGCCGCCTTGGCGGAACACCTCCAAGGCCTGCTCAATGGAGCTCAGCTGCCACGTCTTCTCATTAGAGTTTTCTTTCATATATGATATCTTGTATTTCTTTATTGGTCTTTACAATCTGTCGCAGGTCTCCCTTCAATCTATGGCGGAAGAAGCAGGCGCGTGCATAGAAGAGTATGCCTATGGGGAAGATGATGCCGGCAGTCAGGTTCATCCATTTCCGGGGGAGCGGAGCAGCATGTGCTCCGATCGACAGTACGGGGTAATTGTTCAGTGCCTTGAGTATTTCGTGGCTACGGCTATTGCTGAGCTGCTCTACAATGCTGCTGAGCAGTCCGTTGACTTTGAGTATCTCGCGGTCGGTGTTGCTCTTGGCTGTAAATATGCGTATGTAGTGCGGGAAGAATCCACGCAAATGATTTCTGTTGTACTCCTTGCAGGCAGTGGTGAGCGCGGTGAGCTGCTCGCGTATGGTTACGTAGTCCGGGTCATCGATGATAACCTCCTTCATTGCGAGGTGACGCTTGCTGCGTATACCGAGGAGCCAGCGGAAAGCATTCTTGTAGATGTCGATGTTGAATACGCCTGAGTCCTTGTTGGCCTGGTAGGTGAGAAAGAGTCCCAAGGGTGCCAGCACGGATGTACTCATCCAGCTGCCCCACCATACGGGTATCTCGCCCTCGCGGGCCAATTTGGTGCCCGAGGTGTCGAGGATGTAGTATACGATGAAGGTGAACACCGATGCAATGACAGGCATGCCCAGTCCGCCTTTGCGGATGATAGCACCAAGCGGTGCGCCGATGAGGAAGAATACGAGGCATGAGAGCGACATGGTAATCTTGGCAAACCACTCGGTCTTATGGCGGCGTATGTTCTTGTCGGCATTGAATACGGTCTTTGATTTCAGTGCTGTCTCATTCTTGAGATTGTTGATGCGCGACTCCTCGCTCTTGAGCCATTCTCGACGTTGCTCGCGGGTGGATGAGCGGAAGAGGCTGTCGATGTTGATGCGCGTTACCAGCTCTGTCTCTATGTGCTGCTTCAGCTTGGTGGTGTCGCTCTTGGTGAGCTTGTATGAACCATACGAGTTATTGCTGAGCTGTGCGAAGTATTCACGTCCGATGCTGTCCTGCACGGCCGAGAGGGAGTCAATGTCGTGGCTCAGACGCTCCATGTTCTTGTTCATGGCGTTGTTGCTGAGGAAACTGCCGTCCATCATGTCGAAGTCGTTGCTGAACTCGATGAGCATGGTCTTCTCACCAAACTGCTCGCGGCGGTAGGGGATGTTTTTCGAGTTGATTTGTCCGTCCTTGAGGTTCTCGAACTGTTCTCCGTGGTAGAGAATCATTCTTAGATGCTGCTTGTCCGCTGTAGCCTCAAGGCGTCCGCTATCGGCCTTCAGGATAGTGGCATTCTCGAATCCGTTGCTCATGTTGTAGATGACTACGCCGTAGAGCATACCCGTGTTGGTGTCCTTCTTCTTTACATAGAGGTTGTAGTTCTCTATGCCATCATAGAAAGCTCCTTCGGGAATTTCCAGCTCAGGAGATTTTTGTTTCATGGAGATGAGCAGCGTCTGTAGCTGTAAATTGGCGTTGGGAATGGTCACGTTCTGGAAGTAGAAAGATATGCACCCCAATATCACGCTGAAGCCTATTAGCGGACTCATCACCCTTAACAAGGGTATGCCTGCAGCCTTCATGGCAGTGAGCTCCACGCGTTCGCCAAAGTTGCCGAAGGTGATGAGCGCAGCCAGCAAAATGGCCATCGGGAGTGCCTTGGGAACGAGTGTGATGGCTGTAAGGTAGAAGAATTTCATGAGCGCATCCATCGGGATACCCTTGCCTACGAGTTCATCAACGTATAACCACAGAAACTGCATGATGAAGATGAACAGGCAGATGAAGAATGTTCCGACAAACATGAAGCCGAAACTTTTCAGTACGAATATGTCGAGTTTCTTGATGCGCACAGTGACGTCAATCTATAATCACGTGCAAAATTAGTGCAAGGCGAGCGAAAAAACAAGTTTGCTTGTGTTTTTCCGAGCCGAAGCTTAATTTCTGCTTGCTTTGGTAAATTAATTTTAGTTTAGGTGAGCGAAGAAACTGGTTTCCCGAACGAGTCGAGTGCGCAAAAAAACATTCAGGCTTGCTGCAAATATGATGTCGTCATGTCGCTCGTCAGAGTCCTGCTACGCGGCGCAAGTCTTCCATTTGGCTTTCCCACATCTGTATGAGATCCTCTTCCTCTTCGTCGCGTGCCATCTCGGTGATTTCCAGTATGTGCGCTTTGGTGAGTTCGCTGACGTTGATGCGCAGCTCGAAATAGGTCTTGGGACCCTCGTCGAGCCAATGGAAGCGGATGTATACCCCTTCACGGCACCCAAGCAGTTCGGCTTCGCGTGTCTCCTCCTTGCCCCATTGGAATGTATACACTCCGTTATTCTCTGTGATTCTGTCTGCCATCCATGCTTCCAAGCCACCGGTGGTGCCTATGAAGTTCCAAATGATATTACGCGAATTGCCGTTTAGCGGATATTCCAAATGTACCTTTATCATAGCATTGCTCCTTTTTTTTGCGAATATACGAAAAAAAATGGATGAAACAAATATATTCTCTCATTTTTAAGCATATTAATGCGGCTGGTAAAAAAGTTGTAAAAAAAATCACGTTTTGTTTGGCGGACAGAAAAAATAGTCCTACCTTTGCACCCGCAAATCGCAAGGATGGCGGGATAGCTCAGCTGGTTAGAGCGCATGATTCATAATCATGAGGTCCCCGGTTCAATCCCGGGTCCCGCTACACGAAGAGACGAAGCTTATGGCCTCGTCTCTTTTTTTGTGTCAGTATTCCTCTTCTGTTATATTTTTTTGTCCTTTGTTTCGTTCTTCTGAATCGTAGTGCTACGATGGATGAAAATGCTCGGCGCATTTCTTAAACTTCCCTAATAAAGACTTTTTGAACATTTTTGTCCTAAAATTTATTATTTTATTCCGGAAGAAACATTCTACTTTTGGTCACTAAAACAATAATCTCAAAAATCCTTATATTATGAAGCAAGAACAATCTAAACGGATTCAGACGTCGGTGCTCAATGGCGTGGAAAAGAAGGTGCTCGTATGGCTTGCCGAGCGGCAACCACGCTGGATGACGTCGGATATCCTTACGGGTATCGGAGTGGTGGGGGCTGTCGTTGTGGCTCTGGGCTATTTCCTGTCCAATTACCGGATAGAGTGGCTGTGGCTGGCTTCGCTGGGCTTTGTCATTAATTGGTATGGCGACTCGCTTGACGGCACATTGGCTCGTGTGCGCAAGACGCAGCGCCCCATCTACGGATTCTATCTCGACCATAATATCGATGGTGTTACAATGGCTATCATGTGTGTCGGTGCAGGACTGAGTGATATGCTCAATCTCTACATTGCCATGGCGGTATTGGCTGTTTATCTGCTGCTTTCTATCTCGGTGTATATCAATGCTCATCTGAAAGGGGAATTTAAGCTTACCTATGCAGGTATGGGGCCTACAGAGTTTCGCCTTATTATGATAGTTGTCAACACATTGTTCATCTTTGCTAATTCTTTGCGCGAGTGGAGTGTGAACTTTACCGTGGCTGGGGTGTCCGTTACTTTCGGCGTGTTTGACTTTATTGGGCTTGCCATCCTACTGGTGTTGGTGCTCATCTATCTGAACAACTTCAAGCACGATGCCAAGGAGTATGCCGAACTTGACCCGGTGAAACCTTTTTGATAATCTGCAATTGGCAACTTGCAATTTGTAAATACAGGCATGAGGTTTCCGCTGCATTATATTGGTAAGGTCTCGAAGTTTGTCGTGTCCAATGCTATGGGTACGGTAGTCGATACTTTGGTGCTGTGGGTGTGCTCGCATTTCATCTTTGCGGATTATGGCTATGTGGGTGAATATTTGGTGTCGCCGCTCATTTCTTTTGAATGTGCCGTGTTTGCCAACTACCTAAGCTCATGGCATTTCGTGTGGCGCGATCGTGCGAAACGGTATGGGAAGTCTACTTTTATGCGCAAGTATCTTATGTACAATCTCTCCTCCTCAGCTGCGTTTCTTGCCAAGATGGCTGTCCTGCTGCTACTCGAGAGGTTGTTCGGGTGGAATGTAGTAGTGTGCAACCTTGCCGCCCTGTGCCTCTCGGGGTGTATTAACTTTGCGATGGGCGAGTGGGTGATATTCAGGAAGCTGAAAGTGGAAAGATGATAGTATAATCAAGAAGGTTAGTAATCGAAAATGTCTCTGTTAACAATACAGGAACTGCAACAGGTGTCTCCCCTCTTCCGTGGACGGGTAGGGGGCGCATTGGGGCATGGGCTGATGCACCTGCTGGCAGTCGATAAACTCAATGCGCTGTATGATCGCCATGCCCACCTCAGTGGTCCCGACTTTGCTCGCAGCGTGCTCGATGACTTGGGGGTACGATACGAGGTGATGGGGCCTGGTGCTGAAGCCTTTGCTGACGCATTGTTCGGTGTTCCGTTCATTACGATCAGCAACCATCCTTATGGTGGTATAGACGGTATTATCCTTGCCGACTTCTTCGGCCATCAGTTCCCGAATTATAAGATTATGGTGAATAAGATTTTGGGGCGCGTGGAAGCGCTATCGCCATCGTTTATCTCGGTTACTCCTACGGGCGTGGAGCGCTCCGTGCCTACCAAAGATAGCATTGTAGGAATCCGCCGTGCATTGGGGCAGTTGCGTTCGGGAGGTGCCTTGGGACTCTTCCCCTCGGGGGCTGTGAGCGACCTCAGCCTTCGCGACCGCTGCGTGCGTGACCGTGAGTGGCAACCTGCTATTATTCGCCTTATAGCCAAGGCTGCTGTACCTATACTGCCAGTTCATTTTTGGGATGGGAATTCCCGTTTCTACTATTCTTTAGGACTAATCGACTGGAGGGTGCGGCTCTTGCGTCTTCCTGCCGAGTTGTTCAACAAGGCTCACCGTCCCGTGCGTTTATGTGTCGGGGAGGTTGTCAGTGTCGAGGAGCAGCAGGGGTTTCTGGCCACGCATGGCGTGGAGGAGTATGGACTATGGCTGCGGAAGAGGGTGTATGGATGTGTGCTTGCAAAGTGACAAAAATAAAGACGGCTGAAGTATTCAGTCGTCTTCACTTGTGTTGGGCTACCCGGACTCGAACCAGGAAAGGCAGGACCAGAATCTGCAGTGTTACCATTACACCATAGCCCAATCGTTTTCGGCTGCGAAGGTACTGCTTTTTTTTTATCTGGCAAATATTTTTGTGGATTTTATGAGATTTTTTTGCTGTTTTTTCGAAAAATAGGGTGAAAAGGCTTTTTTAACCTTGCAAAAGAGGCCGGATTCAAGAAAACAAGCTATCTTTGTACATTAATATAGTACTTGAATAAAGATTGCATGAACGAAACAGAAGAATTGGTAAAAAGAATTGCCGAGGGCATTCAGGAGAAGAAGGGTAAAAATATCGTGATAGCCGACCTCAACGGTACGGACAATAGTATCTGTAAATACTTTGTCATTTGCGAAGGCAACACTCCCACGCAAGTGGCTGCCATAGCTGATTCCGTGAGCGACTATGTACGCATCAATGCAGGTGTGAAGCCGATAGCTGTCGAGGGCTTGCGCAATGCTCGCTGGGTAGCTATGGACTATAGCGATGTGATGGTTCATGTCTTCATTCCTGAAGACCGCGTCTTCTATAACTTGGAAAATCTGTGGGCTGATGCTCACTTGACTGAAATACCTAATCTTGACTAAGCAACCTATGAGTAATCAACAGCAGCGTAGCAATAAACCTGTCAACGCTAACAAACCACCCAAATTCTCGCTGTCGTGGGTGTATGCCATCATCTTCATGGCATTGGCATTTCTTTGGATGAACGATGGCACTAAGGAGACTAGCATGAAGCGCAACATCTCCTACTCGGAGTTCAAGGAGTATGTATCGAAAGGATATGCCGAGAAAATTACGGCTAATGACAACAACAAGATAGAGCTAACCATCATTCCCGACTCGGCAGCTCGCATTTTGGGTCAGTCGGCTGTCCAGGAGGGAGTCCCCACCATATTTATCGTGGAGATGGGCTCATTGGAGGGTCTCGACCGCTTCGTCGACGAGCAAGAGAAGTCTGGTGCCTTCAAGGGCGAGATGAATTATAAACGGGAGGATAAGTTCCTCAGCAATCTTTTCTGGAACCTGTTCCCCTTCATTCTGCTTATAGGAATCTGGATCTTTATCATGCGCCGCATGAGCGGTGGCGGAGCTGGAGGTCCTGGTGGCGTGTTTAATGTAGGAAAGTCTAAGGCACAGCTCTTCGAGAAAGGCGGAGCCAATAGAGTCACCTTCAAGGATGTGGCTGGACAAGCCGAGGCCAAGCAGGAGGTGCAGGAGATTGTAGAGTTCCTCAAGAAACCGGAGAAGTATACCGAGCTGGGTGGCAAGATTCCCAAGGGTGCACTGCTTGTGGGGCCTCCGGGTACTGGCAAGACGTTGCTTGCCAAGGCTGTAGCAGGAGAAGCCGATGTGCCTTTCTTTTCTCTCTCGGGTTCAGACTTCGTGGAAATGTTTGTCGGTGTGGGAGCATCACGCGTACGCGATCTCTTCCGTCAGGCCAAGGAGAAGGCTCCCTGTATTATCTTCATCGATGAGATTGATGCCGTAGGTCGTGCCCGTGGCAAGAATCCCGCGATGGGTGGTAATGACGAGCGCGAGAATACGCTCAATCAGCTGCTTACTGAAATGGATGGCTTTGGTACCAACAGCGGTGTTATCATTCTGGCTGCTACCAACCGTGTGGACATCCTCGATAAGGCGTTGCTGCGTGCAGGACGTTTTGACAGACAGATACATGTTGACCTTCCCGATTTGAATGAGCGTAAGGAAGTCTTTGGCGTGCATTTGCGTCCCCTGAAACTCGACAAGTCGGTTGATGTGGACCTGTTGGCTCGCCAGACACCGGGCTTCTCGGGTGCAGATATTGCCAATGTATGTAACGAGGCTGCTCTCATTGCTGCCCGACACAATAAGAAGACCGTTAACAAGGAAGACTTCCTGGCTGCGGTCGACCGTATCATCGGTGGACTGGAGAAGAAAACCAAGGTGCTCACAGCTGAGGAGAAGCATACCATCGCCTTGCACGAAGCTGGGCATGCCACACTCTCATGGCATTTGCAGTATGCCGACCCGTTGGTGAAGGTAACCATCGTGCCGCGTGGCCGTGCGCTCGGAGCAGCATGGTACCTGCCCGAGGAGCGTCAGATTACCACTAAGGAGCAGATGCTCGATGAAATGTGTGCTATCCTTGGAGGACGCGCTGCCGAGGAGCTCTTCACAGGACGTATCTCCACAGGTGCCATGAACGACTTGGAGCGTGTGACTAAGCAGGCATATGGCATGATTGCCTATGCTGGCATGGGTGACAAGCTGCCTAACCTCTGTTACTACAACAGTCAGGAGCAGTTCCAGAAACCCTATAGCGAAAAAACTGCGGAACTTATCGACAATGAGGTGAAGAATCTTATTGCCGAGCAATATGAGCGTGCCAAACGCATGCTCATGGAGCACCGTGATGGACACCGCCAGCTAGCTGAGCTACTGATGGAGCGTGAGGTAATCTTTGCCGAAGATGCAGAGCGAATATTCGGAAAACGTCCTTGGGCATCGCGCAGCGAAGAGATTATGGATACAACTATCGATGAACCCGTAGCTGTGTCACAGAAACCTGAATTCAAGGAGCTGGAGCACGATGTGGTCGCTCCCGATATGCCCGCCGCACCTTTCGTAACCGAACCTGTTGCTGAGTCTGTTGAAGAACCGAAGGGAAATGCCGAGAGACCTGCTGAGAAAGCTCTCGAAGTGGCTTCAGAGAATGTTGTGGACGGACCAAACGCCGTGGAGGAGGCCTCGCTTACCGAGACCCCCGACTATTCGAAGCCTGCCAAGCCCCGTAGTCGGAAGGCGAAGGGCGACAGCCTGTTCGACGGGTTTGACTTTGATCAAGAAGATAAGTAGCAACGCGTAGCATAACCATAAGAACACGACAACGATATGAAAAACTTTATCATCCGCGCCCTCACAGGCATAGCCATCGTGGCTGTTCAAGTCCTGTGTACCTACCTCAGTCCGCTCTCATTGGCTGGCCTGTTCCTGCTTCTGACTGCGCTTACGGTGAATGAGTTTTTGGGCATAGTGTCCCTGAAGGGGCAGGTGCAGGTGAATCGCCCCATCGTGATTGTGGGTAGCTGTTACCTGTTCTTCGCCTTTTGGCTCAATTGCCTTACTCGTGGAGGTTCGCTTGTCGTATTCGCTCCTTATTTAGTGTTCCTGCTTTATTGCTATATCAAGGAGCTGTATAGCCATCATGACAATCCTATTGTGAATCTTGGCGTCACGATGCTCAGCCAGATATATATCGTGTTGCCATTGTCGCTCATCAATCTCCTTGCTTTCGGCGATTTTGCCTGCTTCTCGGGCGAGGCTCCCTTCTATGCCATCCCTCTTGCTATCTATATATTTATTTGGGCTAGCGACACTGGAGCCTATTTGTGTGGCTCTCTATTGGGACGACACAGATTATTTCCCCGCATTTCGCCCAAGAAGTCTTGGGAGGGCTCCATCGGCGGTGCCTTGCTAACGGTGGGTGCAGCGGTAGCCGTAGCCCACTTCTATAGCTTCATGAATGTATGGCAATGGATAGGCATGGCGCTTGTGGTGGTAGTTTTTGGTACCTACGGTGACCTCACGGAATCGATGATCAAGCGTCATCTGGGCATCAAGGATTCGGGCAATATACTTCCCGGTCACGGTGGCTTTCTCGATCGCCTCGATAGCATGTTCTTTGCCATCCCGGCAGTGATTGTGTACCTCTATATGCTGTCGCTGTAGTAAATCAACCTATCTCTTTGTTCCCATGAGCAGCTCCACCATCTTCTCGGCTGTGTGCTCAGAGGCGCCCGGCTCACCCAGCGGGGCAATCACCATTTTGTCATACTCGTCGAACATACGGTTGCGGTAGAAGTCATCAAGGAGCAAACGGTCGAGTTCCTCGGTCAGTTCACGCTCGCGCATCTCATGCGCAACAAGTTCGCGCACCAAGGGGAAGTTTGCCACGAGATTTACCAGCGAGATGTATTCAACTTTCAGCACTAGGCTGCGTAGCCACGAAACCACCTTTCCACACATGATATAGTAGCAAACTACCTGTGGCACACGGAATAGGGCTGTTTCCAGCGTTGCCGTTCCCGAGGTGACCATGGCTGCATACGAATGGCTCAGCAGGGCATAGGTCTCGCCATAGACCACAAAGAGTCCCTCCTTGGAAGGGTATGCGTTGGAGGCTTGTCCATACATCTCCTTGTCTATGCCTGGCGCTCCGGCTATCACCCACTGGAATCCCTTGATTCGCTCTCTGCGGTGTATCCTTCCTGGCTTGAAGTGCTTGGTTGCGGTGAGCATGACGGGGAGGTTGTCCTTGATCTCTTGCTTGCGGCTTCCTGCGAGCAGTGCCACGATGGGTAGTTCGGGGTTGAGGCCATGGCGTGCGCAAAACTCCTCGCGGGTCTCGGTATATTGGGCCTTGAATTCGGCCACTGCATCTACGCAGGGATTGCCCACATAGTGGATGGGGTAGCCGTGACTGGCGTAGAAGGGCACCTCGAAGGGGAGGATGGAGAACATTTCATCGACGTAGCGGCGTATGTCCTTGATGCGATACTCCTTCCATGCCCATATCTTGGGAGATATGTAGTAGTATACGGGTATTTGCGTGTGGGTCTTCACATACTTGGCGATAGAGAGGTTGAATCCTGGGTAGTCGACCAGTATGACTACGTTGGGAGCCCACGCTGCAATGTCCTCTTTGCACAGGCGCATGTTGCGCAGTATGGTGCGTGCGTGTAGTGCTACCTGCACGAATCCCATGTAGGCTAGCTCACGGTAGTGCTTTACCAATGTGCCGCCTACAGCCTGCATAAGGTCACCTCCGAAGAAGCGGAACTCCGCTTCGGGATCCTTGGCCTTGAGCGCTCGCATCAGGTTCGATGCGTGCAGGTCGCCCGAGGCCTCGCCTGCGATGATGTAGTATTTCATTGTTTATTACTTGCTTTTTAAAGGTTTTCCTAGACAGTCCTAGGGGTTCCTAGGATAGCTAATGACAACTTGGAATAATCATCATCCCAAGTCCCAACTGTTTTCCATCTCCTCTATCATGCGATAGTCGGTCATGTCAATCTGTATGGGAGTCACGGCCACGTAGCCCTCGGTAAGGTTGGGGCGGTCGGCATCGTGCGGATGGTCGTCGCGTAAGCAGAAGCTGCCTACTAGCCAGAAGTAGTTCCCACCGCGCGGATGCGGATGTTCTTCCCACTCCTGAGTCCACTCGCCCCGTGCCATACGGCATACCTTCACGCCTTCGTAGATGGGCGTGGCGGGGAAGTTGACATTGAGGCAGGTGCCATTAGGCAGACCATGCTCAAGTATCTGCTCCACGATTTTCACGATATAGGGGGCACAAGGTTCGAAGTCGGCTTCGGGTGAATGGTTGTCGAGCGAGAACCCAACCGAGGGAATGCCCTTCATGCAGCCTTCGATGACGATGCCCATGGTACCCGAGTAGTGTACGTTGACTCCTGAGTTGTCGCCGTGGTTGATGCCACCGATAATCATGTCGGGCTGACGGTCAGCAAACTCATGCAGCGCCATCTTGATGCAGTCGACAGGAGTACCTGAGCAGCGGTAAATGGTGGTTCCCTCGCGCTCGCTTACCAGGTTGTAGTACACCGGTTGGGTGGAGGTGATGGCGCATCCCATTCCTGAACGTCCTCCGTCGGGAGCCATCACGAGAATGTCGGCTATTGGTGACAACAGCTCGGCTAAGAAGTTGATGCCTCGTGCCTTGTAGCCATCATCGTTTGAGAGCAGTATTAATGGTCTTTCGTTGTCCATATGTAGATCTTTTTTGAGTATCGCAAGCTGTTGTCGCTTGTCGGTGAATCGTGTTGTCGTGTAGAAGAAAACTGTACTGCAAAATTACGAAATCGTCCACATGCATGCAAGGTTTTGGATAGAAAGTTGTTTTCAAGTGCCCTGAAAATGGCAGCAATCGACTTGTTCTCTATTGCAATGTGTGAGATCTCTCACTTTCGAGATGGACACTATCCTTCAACCCTTAACCGATAACCCTTAACCCCTCACTTTTTAGCCCTAAATAGAAGCCGCTCTACGGCTTGCCGCGCCTTCGACAAGGCTGAATAAATGGTAAATCTCTGATGGCATGGCGATAAGAGAGCGCAAAAAATAGGAAGAACCTTAGTGATTCTTCCTATTTGTCTCAGTGGATGTCGTGTGACGACGAAGTGCTATTAGAGTTCAATCTTCTTGTAGCGTGGTACGAGCACCTTCATGATAGACCATGCGATGAGGTAAGCTACGGCACATATGCAGAATACTACCATGTAGCCACCCTGCTTGCCATCGAAACCGAATACAGAGAATGCCTCGCCCAATCCTTCTGAGTAGGTGAAGAGCCAGCCTGCACCCTTGTTGATGAGGAACGAGCCGATACCACCTGCCATACCACCGATACCGGTGATGGTAGCTACCATGCTCTTGGGGAACATGTCGCCAATGGTAGAGAAGAGGTTGGCACTCCAAGCCTGATGGCCTGCACCTGCCAAGCCGATGATGATAGCGGGCCACCAAGCAGAGTTGAGGCCGATGCCAAGGGGCTGTGCAAACAGTGCGAGCAAGGGGAAGAAGGCGAAGATAAGCATGGCGAGCATACGTCCGTTGTAGGGGTTCATGCCCTTCTTCTCCACGAAAATCTTGGGCAAGTAGCCACCGCCGATAGAGATAACGGTCACGATGGCGTAGAGCACTACGATGAGGGCCATACCTGTGCCTGATGATGACTTGTAGCCAAACTGGTCAGAGAAGTAGGCAGGTGCCCAGAAGAGGTAGAACCACCACACACCGTCGGTGAAGAACTTACCCACGATGAATGACCATGTCTGACGGAACTTGAAGCACTCCCAGATAGATACTGACTTCTCCTTAGGAGCGTTTTCAGACTTCTGCTCCTCAGCATCGTCCTGCTGCATATAGGCGAGCTCGGCCTTGTTAACGAAGCGTGAACGCTCGGGCTTGTCGTACATGAATACCCATGCACCCATCCAAAGGAAGCCGATACCACCGATGATGATGAAGGCCATCTCCCAGCCGCCGCCTACGCCCTGGTCCTTGAAGTACTGGGCAAGCAGGGGAATGGTAGCAGGAGCCACGAGAGCACCTACCGATGCACCTGCGTTGAAGATTGAGGTAGCAAAGGCGCGGTCCTTCTTGGGGAAGTACTCGGCTGTAGTCTTGATGGCTGCGGGGAAGTTACCGGCCTCACCGAGAGCGAGGATGGCGCGTGCACCGAGGAACAACCATACGCTGACACTGGCGATAGCCAAGGCGGCAGCGCTGCCGTTCTCCACAGCTGCCATAGCAGCTACTGACTCGTAGCCCTCGATATGCATGGTAGCCCATCCGCAAGCGGCATGGATACATGCACCGAACGACCACACACCGATGGCCCAGAGGTAACCCTTCTTGGTGCCCATCCAGTCTACAAACTTACCTGCAAACAGCATGCAGACAGCATAGATAAGAGAGAATGCCGCGGTGATGGTACCATAGTCGGCATCTGTCCAGTGGAACTCAGGAGCGATAAAGTCTTTCCATGTGAGCGAAAGTACCTGTCGGTCCATGTAGTTGACTGTTGTTGCTAAGAACAACATGGCGCACATGACCCAACGATAGTTGGTCATTTTTGCATTTCCTTTTTGATTGCTCATGTTCTTTCGTTTTGTTTATTTGGTTATTAAATTAGTGTTTTCTGTACACATCATCGGGCAAATGTAAGGACTTTTCTCCACAAATGCAAATTATTGGTGCAACAACTCGTGTTCGAGCGACGCATTGATGAAGGGGCCGAGGGCTTTGGGGTCGTTCGAGCGTATCTGTTCGTTGATGTAGTAGTTGTAGTCGCCGGCGCGATAAACCTTGCCTCCGAGGCCTGCTACGGCACAGGTGCGGGTGAGCGAGATGGTGCCGTCTTCGTGCTCCTCAATGAAGTTGTCGAGGATGCCTTGGTAGCCCTTCTCGGCTACGGCAAGGTAGGAACTGTCGAGGTAGCCGAGGCGTACGGCCTTGTAGAGGGCAAAGACGAACATCGATGAGCAGGACGACTCCAGGTAGTTGCCTTCACGTCCGGGACAGTCGAGCACCTGGTACCACAAACCCGTGGCGGGGTCCTGATAGTTTTTCACACCTTCGGCTACGGCATTGAGGATCTTCTTCATCGTAGCGTTGCCCGCATAGTCGGCGGGCATCTGCTCCAAGGCATCGACGATGGCCATGGCAAACCATCCCTGGGCACGTCCCCATGAGTGGGCCGACTGGCCGGTGATGCTGTCGCACCAGCGTTGCTCGCGGCTCTCGTCCCAAGCGTGACGGAAGAGTCCCGTGGCGGGGTCGTAGGTCTTCTCGGCCACTACGGCAAACTGGTGCACGATGTCGGCATAGCAGGAGTCGGGAGTGGTGTTGTAGCCACCATAGCGACGGGTATATTCGGCATAGAAGGGCGAGCCCATATAGAGTCCGTCGAGCCACATCTGCCAGGGATACACCTTCTTGTGCCAGAAACCTCCTGCATGGGTGCGGGGCTGATGGGTGATCTGGTCGCGCACGAGGTCGAGGGCCTTCTTGTACTTCTCCTCGCCGGTCTTGTCGTAGACGCGGTAGAAGAGTTTGGCCGTGTGGATACGGTCGAGGCTTTCCTCATGAGGGCGGTAGGTCTTGATGGTGCCGTCTTCGTTGACCATGGTGTCGCAGAAGGCGAGCACGTATTGCCAGATGCGCTCGTCGCCATAGCGCTCGTAGGTGTTGAGCATGCCTTCAAGCTCTACGCCAGAGGCATAGTCCCATTTGATCTTGTCCTTGAAGTCGAGGCGCCAGCTCTCGGGCACGCGCTGCATCTCGGACTCTGTCATGCGTACTGACATCGGTTTCTCGTGGGTGCAGGCAGCAAGGAGCGTGCATGCAGTCAGGAGGAGGAATAGTGTCTTTTTCATTGTTTCGTTGTGTTTATTGGTGTTGTTTGTTGTTTTTCTTTGTTTTTTCTCGGAGGACTCGGAGGATTCTGAGGACTCAGAGAACTCGGAGGACTCGGAGATCTCTGAGAGCGCTGATGCCCTGGGGCCCCAGCTCGTCAGCTCTCCAGCGAGTAGACGCGGCGCACGCGGGTGGAGATGCCTGTCATCACCTCGTAGGGGATGGTGCCGAGCCATTCGGCCAGTTGGGTCACAGGCAGTTCGGGACCGAAAATCTCTACCTTGTCGCCCTCTTGGCAGGGGATGTCGGTGACGTCTATCATGCACACATCCATGCAGATGTTGCCCACGTAGCGGGCTTGCTGTCCGTTGACGATGCAGTATCCGTGCCCGTTGCCCAGTCGGCGGTTGAGTCCGTCGGCATAGCCAATGGGGATGGAGGCGATGCGCGAGGGGCGCACCAGCTGTCCTCTACGGCTGTAGCCCACGGTCTCCGTTTCGGGCACGTCGTGTATCTGCAGTATGGTGGTCTGAAGCTTACTGATGGGGTGGAGCAAGCGGTCGCCCACAGGACTGATGCCATAGAGTCCGAGGCCCAGGCGCACCATGTCGTGATGGTATTCGGGGAAGCGTTCGATGCCTGCCGAGTTGCATATGTGGCGCAGTATCTTGTGGGGGAAGGCGGCTTGCAGGGCGGTAGCTGCTTCGTCGAAGCGGGCGGCCTGCAGGTGAGTGAAGGTGTCGAACTCGGGGCTGTCGCTGCCTGCAAAATGCGAGAATACCGAGCGGGGAATCACAGCCGACTGACGGCTGAGGCGACTGATGAGGCGGGGCATCTCGTCGGGACGGAAGCCGAGGCGGCTCATGCCAGTGTCGATCTTGATATGTACGGGGTAGTGCAGGTATCCTTCACGCTCGCACGCGCGAATCATCTCTTCCAGCAGGGTGAAGCTGTAGATTTCCGGTTCCAGATTGTTCTCGAAGAGGGTCTTGAAGGCTGTCAGCTCGGGGTTCATCACGAGGATGCTGGCGGTGATGCCAGCCTTGCGCAGCTGTTCGCCCTCATCGGCTACGGCTACGGCCAGATAGTCCACCCGATGATCCTGCAGCGTCTTGGCAATCTCATAGAAGCCGGCTCCGTAGGCAAATGCCTTGACCATGCAGACGGTCTTCACCGAGGGGGCCATCAAGCTGCGGTAATGGTTGAGGTTGTCGACCATGGCTCCGAGGTCAATCTCCAAAGTGGTCTCATGTACCTTAAGCGCAAGGCGCTCAGTGATGCGGTCGAAGCCGAAGCTACGGGATCCCTTGACGAGGATGAACGAACGGTGCAGGCTGTTCAGCTCATCTGATTGCAGGAACTCCTCGGTAGTGAGGTAGAACGACTTCTTTATGTTGAAGTATGACTCGGCTGCCGAAAGGTCCTTGCCGATGCCGATGATGCGCTCTATGCCGCGTGTGGTGATGAGTCCGGCAAGCATTTTGTAGAGCGAATGGTGCTCTTGTCCGGTCTGTTGCAGGTCGGAGAGTATAAGGACCCTTTCACGACCTTCACGCTCGGGGCGCCGTGCCATGAAGTCAAGTGCAATGTCGAGTGATGCAATGTCGGAATTGTAGCTGTCGTTGATGAGCGTAGACCCGTTTTTACCCTCCTTGACCTCGAGGCGCATGGCTACAGGCTCAAGCTGTGCCATCCTCTTGGCTATGAGTACCGGAGAAACTCGTAGATATAGGCATACGGCCAAGCAATGCAATGAGTTCTCCACAGAAGCATTGTCGGTGAAGGGTATCTCATACATGCCTTGTATACCCAGGAAGTTGTATTCTACGATAGTCTTGTCGCTTTCTTTTGTTACGGAGGATATATAGAGAGGCTTGTCGGTGTTGTGACGTGACCATGCTATCTCGCGGGCCGATTGCAGGGTACGGTTAACGCAATCGCATATTAATTCGTCGTCGCCGTTGTAGATGACAATCTCGCAGTCGCGAAATAGTGTTAGCTTCTCCATGCACTTGCTCTGCAGGGAGATGAAATTGTCCTGATGGGCTCCGCCAATGTTAGTGAACACACCGATGGTGGGCTTTATGATTTCGCGCAGACGCTTCATCTCGTCCGGTTCGGAGATTCCTGCTTCAATCAGTGCAGCTTGTGTGGACTCCTCTATCTGCCAAATGGATAGCGGTACACCGATTTGTGAGTTGTAGCTGCGAGGCGAGCGTGTTATGCGGTGGTCGGGGGAGAGGAGCTGGCTAAGCCATTCCTTGACTACGGTCTTGCCGTTGCTGCCTGTGATTCCTATGACGGGGATGTCAAAGCTTGCCCGGTGCTTCTCGGCCAGTATCTGCAAGGCTGTGAGCGTATTTGTTACCACAAGGAAGGCGGCATCGGGCATCTGTTTCAATAGTTCTTGAGAGGGGGAGGTGGAAACTACAAATTGACGTACTCCACGGCTATAAAGCTCGGGAATATAACGATGCCCGTCGTTGCGCTTGCTTACCAATGCGAAAAACAGCGTCTCTTCGGGAAAGCAGAGCGAGCGGCTGTCGGTGAGCAACCATTTGACCGTACCCTCAGTGTGTCCCAAATGCTCAGCGTGGACTAGGGCTGCGATGTCTTTAATAGCGTATGGCATAAGTCTATTTCGTTTTGGGCCTCTAAGTAAGGATATTTTTCCTTGAGGCTCACTATTTTTAACAAATTTTGACGCACAAAATCTTGATATTTCTGTGATTTGGGCTGAAAAGGCCGATGGTCGAGTGCTTTGCGTATTTTCTCCCACTCCGCTATAAAGGCTTGTGCTTGTTTGTCGATGCAGGTGTCGGTAAAGCACTGCCATACGTACTCAACCGCTTGCTCTGAAGGGTGAGCCATATCTTCGGCATAGAAGCGATAGTCGCGCAATTCGTCTATCACAATCTCATAGGCCGGGAAGTAATAGCAACGTTCGGGATACTTGTTGCAGAGTTCTTCTGTGGCTATCAGTAACATCGCTTTGCTGAGTTGGTTCTCATGCAGCCCGTCTTTAAGGTGTCGCACCGGACTTACGGTGAATATGACTTTTAGTTCAGGACGTTGTTGCCAGAGCGCTTCTAATAGCTCGGTATAAGTCTCGGTGATTTGGGATACGGTAAGTCGCTCGCGAATGAAAAATCTGTCAGGTTGTTTATGGCAATTGCCTACAATCATGTTCGTTGAGGCTAACTTGTAGACCCATGAGGTTCCCCATGTGATAATCAGTACATCTGTCTCCTTGAGAGTCTGTGAAGCGCAGGAAATGCGGTCGTTGATTCTGCTCAGAGCAGTTGCTCTATCAAGTTGCGAGAAGCGACTATGGTGTAGCCATGTGCTCCATCCTCCGTCGGGGAATTCTATGAGTTCACTCTCGGTGTACATGTACTGAGCGATGAGCTGTTGTAAAGCTTCGGCGATGGAGAGAGGGTTGTACAGCACGCCGAAAGGATTTAAGTCGCAGCGGAACTTCGTTTGGTGTAAACGTTTCCCTATATGTTCTGCAAAGCATGAACCCATAACCATGAGTTTGTCTGCATGGTGGATATGCCACTTTGGTGTAGGTATTAGCGTTTTTATTCTGAATTCCATAAATGCGAAGTAAAAAATATATGCAAAAGTAAGCATCTTTGGGAGAAATATCGTAAATTTGTCCAATAATCTTTAATTAAGATGAAGAAAGAAGCGTGTAATAGCATATTAAATACGATAGAGACTCCTGATGATTTGCGTAAACTTAAGCTGAATCAGCTACCGAAGTTGTGCGAAGAACTTCGCCAATTTATTATCGATGAGTTGTCCCATAATCCAGGCCATTTTGGCTCTACGCTCGGTGTGATAGAACTGACGGTTGCATTGCACTATGTGTATAACACGCCAAGTGATCGCTTGGTATGGGATGTAGGCCATCAGGCTTATGCGCATAAGATACTTACGGGTCGAAGAGAACAGTTCCATACCAATCGTAAGTTTAAGGGCCTGAAGCCTTTCCCTGCACCAGAAGAGAGTGAATATGATACCTTTACCTGCGGACATGCCTCGAACTCTATCTCGGCAGCGCTCGGCATGGCCATAGCTGCCAAGAAACAGGGCGATGACAAACGTCGCGTAGTGGCTATCATCGGCGATGGCGCCATGAGTGGAGGATTGGCTTTTGAGGGTCTCAATAATGTGTCGGAGAGTGACAACAACATGCTCATTGTACTCAACGACAACAAAATGTCCATTGACCGCTCGGTGGGCGGATTCAAGAGATACTTGCTCGGTCTGACGACTACGCGAAGCTACAACAAATTCCGCTATCAGTTTGCAAGGGTACTCAACAAACTTGGGTTCATGAAGGATGGAGGACGCGAGCGCCTCATTCGCTTCAATAATAGCGTGAAGTCTCTGATTACCAATCAGCAGAATATATTTGAGGGGATGAATATCCGCTACTTCGGTCCTGTCGACGGACATGACGTCGTAGAACTTGTTCGCGCATTGCGTACCATAAAGGATATGCGTGGCCCTAAGATGTTGCATATCCACACCGTTAAGGGTAAGGGGTTTGCGCCAGCCGAAGAGGCTGCTACTGAATGGCATGCTCCGGGACTCTTTGATGCAGAGACGGGCGAGCGTTTTGAGACCTGCGAGGAGGGCAAGCCACCCCGCTTCCAGGATGTGTTCGGACATACTGTATTGGAGTTGGCTAAGCAGAACAAGAAGATTGTGGGAGTGACACCTGCCATGCCGACTGGATGCTCGCTTAACATAATGATGGAAAAGTTGCCGTGTCGCTGCTTCGATGTTGGTATTGCCGAAGGTCATGCAGTGACATTCTCGGGCGGAATGGCTAAGGACGGACTTGTACCCTTCTGCAATATATATTCATCGTTCCTGCAACGTGCCTATGATAATATCATACACGATGTGGCTATAAGCCGACTCAATGTTGTTCTGTGTATCGACCGTGGAGGTCTTGTAGGTGAAGATGGCCCTACTCATCATGGAGCTTTTGATTTGGCCTTCCTACGTCCTATACCCAACTTGACGATTGCGGCACCTTATGATGAGCATGAACTGCGCAAACTGATGTATACAGCTCAGCTTCCCAATATGGGACCGTTCGCTATACGCTATCCTCGTGGCCGAGGTAAATTGGTTGATTGGCATTGCCCCTTTGAGGAAGTACCCATTGGTAAAGGACGTAAACTGCGGGATGGCAATGACTTGGCTATTCTCAGTATTGGCTCTATTGGTAATCTTGCTGCTGAAGCTGTAGAGCGTGTTGCAGCGAAGGGTATCAGTGTGGCTCACTACGACATGCGCTTCTTGAAACCCATCGATGAAGATATCCTGCATGAGGTGGGGCGCAAGTATAAGCATGTCATTACGCTTGAAAACGGTGTCATTAAAGGTGGACTTGGTAGTGCCGTGCTTGAATTCATGGCCGACAATGGATACAACCCCGACGTTCGACGTTTGGGAATACCCGACCAGTTCATTGAACACGGCTCTGTCCCTGAGTTGTGCCGTTTGTGCAACATCGATGTTGAGAGTATTGTAAAGGAGATCGAGAAGAGGGTGAATGTTGAATGATGAGGTCTCCGAATACTCTGAGAACTGTTATGCAATAAAAAATACTACCATACAATGAGAATCATCATCGCTGGCGCAGGAGCCGTGGGTACACACCTTGCAAAGATGCTTTCCGATGAGCAACATGACATCGTGCTCATGGATGCTGACGAAGAACGTATGGCAAACCTCGACTCCAACTTCGACCTCATGACCATCGCTGCCAGCCCCACCTCCATCAGTAGTCTGAAGGATGCGAGTGTCGCCGATGCCGACCTCTTCGTAGCCGTAACCCCTGAGGAGAGCACCAACATCACAGCCTGCATGCTCGCCCACTCGCTGGGAGCCAAGAAGACCGTTGCACGTATTGACAACTACGAATATCTGCAACCCAAGAACAAAGAGTTCTTCAACAATCTAGGTATCGACTCGCTCATCTACCCCGAGATGCTGGCCGCCAAGGAGATTGCCGATGGTCTCCACCTGAGCTGGATACGCCAGTGGTGGGAGTTCAGTGGAGGAGCCCTCGTGATGCTTGGCGTAAAGTTACGCGACAATGCGCTGATACTCAATATACCCATTTTTCAAATCAAGAAGGAACAGCCCTACCATATCGTGGCAATCAAGCGTTCGGGAGAGACCATCATTCCCGGCGGTGACGACATACTGCAGGCTGGTGACCTCGTATACTTTATGACTGCTAAGCGCTCGCTCACTTACATTCGCCACATCACTGGCAAGGACGAATACGAATCAGTTCGCAACGTCATGATTATGGGAGGCAGCCGCATAGCCGTACGCAGTGCCCAGCTCATCAGCGAGGACATGAGCCTCAAGATTATCGAGAGTGACCTCGCCCGCTGTCACTGGCTCACTGAAATGGTGGGCGACAACGTCATGGTTATCAACGGTGACGGTCGCGACCACGAGCTCCTCTCCGAAGAGGGTATCGATAACGTGGATGCCTTCGTGGCACTCACCGACAGTGCCGAAACCAATATTCTCGCCTGCCTGTCGGCCAAGCGCATGGGTGTATTCAAGACCATTGCCGAGGTGGAGAATATCGACTATATCAGCATGGCCGAAAGTCTCGACATAGGTGCTGTTATCAACAAGAAGAAGATTGCTGCCAGCTACATCTATCAACTATTGCTTGATGCCGATGTGGAAAACGTCAAGTGCCTCACCTTTGCCAATGCCGACGTCGCTGAGTTTGTCGTCAAGGAGGGAGCACGCATCACCCGTTCGCAGGTCAAGGACATCAGCCTACCCAAGGGAGTCACCATCGGTGGACTCGTACGCGACGGCGAAGGTATTCTCGTCACCGGTTCCACACAGATACAGCCAGGTGACCACGTAGTGGTCTTCTGCCTTGCTTCCATGATTAAACGTATAGAGAAATATTTCAATTGATACACCTCAAGACCATATCTCGCATCATAGGCACCCTACTGATTCTGTTGGCAGGCATATTCCTGCTGTTCAGTATCGCCTCGCCGTTCCTCGAAGGCAACGACCTGTTTGGGTTCCTCGTATCGGCACTGGCCACCACCCTTGCCGGACTATGGTGCCTCATCATCGGTAAGGGCAGCAAGGGGGAGTTCTCGCGCCGCGACAGCTATATCACCATCACGGTCTGCTGGATAGCCTTTGCCCTTTTCGGCAGCCTACCTTATTGGCTGGGCGGACACATCCCGAGCTTCACCGATGCCTTCTTTGAGTCCATGTCGGGCTTCACCACTACGGGAGCCTCCATCCTCGACAACATTGAGAGCCAGCCACATGCGCTGCTCCTCTGGCGCAGCCTTACGCAATGGCTGGGCGGTCTGGGTATCGTGTTCTTCACCGTAGCTATCCTGCCCATGTTCGGCATCGACAAGGTGCAACTCTTTGCTGCCGAGTCCACGGGCGTAAGCCACCGTAAGGTACACTCACGCGTATCAGTAGGTTCGCGTTGGATATTCGGCATATACATACTGCTCACACTCGTTTGTACCGTATCGCTCAAGATATGTGGCATGGGATGGTTCGATGCCATCAACCACGCATTTACAGCAACAGGTACAGGCGGATTCTCTACCCGCCAAGCCAGCATAGAAGCATTTTCTTCCCCCCTGATAGAATACGTTCTCACCCTGTTCATGTTTCTCAGTGGCATCAACTACACCCTGCTGTACCTGTTGCTGTTCAGAGGAAAGATACGCGAACTGTATCGTAACACCGAATTCCGCGTATATCTCTTCACAGTCCTGGGCTTCACTCTTGCCATCACCATCGGATTACTAGCCCAAGGAGATGTGGGCATAGAGAAGGCCTTCCGTTTGTCAATATTTCAGGTAGTATCATTACAGACCACTACAGGCTTTGCCACAACTGACTACATGCTGTGGCCACCTTACTTGTGGATGTTACTCAGTTTCGCCATGATTTTCGGCGCCTGTGGCGGGTCATCCACTGGAGCCATGAAGTGCGGCCGCGTGGCCATCCTTGCCAAGAGCATACGCGGAGAGTTCCGCCGTATTCTTCACCCTAATGCCGTGATACCCGTGCGCATGGACGGCAACCCTATTAGTCAAGACACCCGCGCTACGGTACTAACCTTCACTTGCCTCTACTTCCTGCTTATCTTCATCGGGTGGTTTGTTCTCATGATTATGGGACTTGACTTTCTCGAAGCCTATGGCATTTCTGTAAGTAGCATTAGCAACGTCGGTCCCGCCCTCGGCACCTTTGGACCAGCCTACTCTTGGAGTGCCCTGCCTGCCGCTGCCAAATGGCTGAGCACCCTGCTCATGCTCATAGGCCGTCTCGAGCTGTTCACGATTTTGCTGATGTTTACCACCTCCTTCTGGAAGCGTCGTTAATACAATATTAAATTCTGATACTATATGAAGAATCTTTTAATCAAAATCTGCTTGTGTGTATTGGCTGTGTGTGGTGTATCTACAGGATATGCCGATGAATATGTGTCAGAGGTATGGTGCGCCGATTTAGGTAACGGATATTATAAGAATCCAGTCCTGTATGCTGACTACTCCGACCCTGATGCTTGTAGGGTGGGTGATGACTTTTACATGACATCATCAAGCTTTAACTGTATTCCAGGTCTACAGATACTTCATTCTAAGGACTTGGTGAATTGGGAAATTGTAAGTGCTGCTGTCCCGTATGCATTGCCTCCGGTAGATGATGTTGCTCCTCTTCATGGTATGCGTGTGTGGGCTCCCTCCATTCGCCATCATGATGGATGGTTCTATATCTTTTGGGGCGATCCCGATCAAGGAGCTTTTATGACCAAGGCGCAGGACGTTGCTGGCCCATGGACCGAGCCGGTATTGGTTAAGGCTGGTAAAGGCATCATTGACACTACTCCGCTATGGGATGATGATGGCCGTGTATATATGGTGCATGCCTATGCTGGCAGCCGCGCAGGTTTCAAGAGCGTAATCTCTATTTGTGAACTCAATGCCGATGCTACTAAAGCTATCACGCCCAGTCGTATTATCTTTGACGGACATGGCGAACATCCGACTTGCGAGGGCCCCAAATTCTATAAGCATGATGGCTATTACTATATATTTCATCCTGCAGGTGGCGTTCAAACAGGCTGGCAGGTGGTGCAACGTTCAAAAAACATCTATGGACCTTATGAGATGAAGGTTACGTTGGCTCAGGGCGATACCGATATTAATGGTCCCCATCAAGGTGCCTGGGTAGATACTCCTACGGGTGAGCATTGGTTCCTGCATTTTCAGGATGTCGGCGCTTATGGTCGTCTGGTGCATCTGCAACCCATGACATGGATTGATGGATGGCCTGTGATGGGCGTTGATAAAGATGGTGATGGCTGTGGTGAGCCTGTACTGAAGTATAAGAAGCCGAATGTAGGCAAGAGCTATCCTATAAATAATCCACGCGAGAGCGATGAGTTCAATGGATATGAACTGGGCAAGCAGTGGCAGTGGCATGCAAACTTCAATGAGAAGTGGCACTACTGCGCCGGTCAGAAGGGCGTGTTGCGCCTATTCTCTTATCCTGAACCAGAGGGCGGTAAGAGCCTTTGGGATGTCCCCAATCTGTTGATGCAGAAGCCTACGGCTCCTAATTTTACGTGTACAACAAAGCTGAACTTCACTACCTCAGACAAGTACCTTGGTGAACGCACTGGCTTGGTGGTTATGGGACTTGATTATGCTGCCATCGTCATGGAGAACACGGCTGATGGTTTGGTGCTGAATCAGGTGGTATGTAAGGAGGCCGACAAGGGAAATGTGGAGAAGGTCATTGCATCTGTGCCTCTGCAGAGTGGTGAGGTGTACCTTCGTGCAAAGTTTATGGATAAGGGCATGCTCGAAAAGAATCCTTTGGATATGAAGGTGATGGTGCAGTTCTCGTATAGCCTTGACGGGAAAAAGTACAAACCATTAGGCGAGGCGTTTCAGGCTAAAGAGGGTAAATGGATAGGCGCAAAAACGGGTGTCTTCTGTACTCGCCCTGCAAAGGAACGTGTTGATGGAGGATGGGTAGATGTGGATTTCTTCCGTGTGACGAAGTAGTCCTTTCTCAAGAAACAATCCTCTCTTTGAATTGGCAATTCATACAAGTCGCGCTATACCTTATATATATAACAACAGCCCCGAAGCCGGGGCTGTTGTTTTTTTGTGTTTATGTGGGAACTGGCTACTTATTCCAATACAAAACTTCGTTCGCCTATCATAACACCATCAGAGAAGAGGTACACGGTATATTCTCCTGCTCCGAGATACTCCTCTACATCCCAGTATACAGTGACGCTCTGCTCCTCGCCTGTATATTCGATGATTTTCTTGATGCTATATTCAAGTTGGGTGTTCTCATAGGCGAAGGTGTGGGAGGCGCTCTTTGTCAGTATCGTGCCGTCGGGCTTGGCAATGCGTACATAGATGGTGCGCTCACCGGTAGGTGCGGTGATGTTCTTGACAATGGTAAAGTCAATGGCAAACTTCACCACACCCTTTACCTTGTCTGTGTCCTTACCTCGTTTGTTGCGTGCATGAATGGTGATACCTGTAGCATCGAGTTGTGAGGCAAGTGTAACCTTGTCGCTAAGGTTCTTGGCCTCTTCTTGCAATACTTCAACTCGCTTGGTGGCTGCGGCGTATTGGGTACGTACACGCTTGTTCTCTTTACTCAGCTTCTCGTTGGCCTGATTGAGCGAGTCAATCTGCACGATGTAGCTGCGCATTACGGCACGCACAGTTTTCAGCTCCTTCTTCAGACGAGCTATCTCAGCAGCATTGCTGGCCTTGGTAGCGCGTAGCTCTTCGAGTAGGCGTTGTGTACGCAACTTTTCACGTTCGAGCTGTGCTACGAGGCTATCGTTTGAGATGAGTATCTGCATTTCGTCATATTGGGTAGCGAAGGTGCTATACTCATTCTCCATCTCCTGCTTCTCCAGTTCGAAGAGCTGTACCATTTCTTCATTGGCCTTGTTGGCTTGGCTGAGACGAATGCCCAGGAAGGTCAACGCTCCAACCAATACCATGGCTACAATGATGATTATGCTTAGGATTTTCTTGTTCATCTTTGTTATTTACAATTTTACAATTTACTATTTACGATTTATTGTGCGATTTAGTTATTTACAATTTCAGCATCGCGAAATTCAAATTGACGAATAATTAAATTGTCAAATCAATTGTAAATTGTAATTGGTTAAATAGTAAATTTCGCAATTGTCTCCTTAATCGCAGCAATCTTGCTCTCGGCATCGGCCTGCTTCTTGCGCTCGGCGGCTACTACGGCTTCGGGGGCATTGCTTACAAAACGTTCGTTGGAAAGTTTCTTCATCACTGAGTTAAGGAAACCTTCGAGGTAGGTGAGCTCGGCCTGCAGCTTGGCAACTTCGGCCTCTACATCGATGAGGCTGCCCAGAGGTACGGCATACTCGGTGGTGCCTACCATGAATGATGAGGTACCCTCGCTCTTGGCTTCTACTACATTGATAGCTTCGAGGTTGGCCATCTTCTCAATAATTGCATTGTAGGTAGCTACAGCGTGATTGCCTACCACTTCAAGGCTGAGCGCCTCCTTCTGCGCGATGTTCTTCTGCAAACGGATGGTGCGCACGCCACTGATAATGCTCTTTACGGTCTCGATGTCGGCTATGAGCTGCTCGTCGTACTTGTCGGCAAAAATCTTTACGCTTTGTGTCATGATGCTCTCGCCGGGCTTGCGTTCCTCGATAGCTTGCCACAACTCTTCGGTGATGAAGGGCATGAAGGGGTGGAGCAGGCGAAGCAGGGCGTCGAAGTAGTGAAGTGTGGCATCGTAGGTCTGCTTGTCGATAGCACAACCGTAGGCGGGCTTCACAATCTCAAGATACCAGCTGGAGAACTCATCCCAGAACAGGCGGTATATAGCCATCAGTGCCTCGCTCAAGCGGTACTTGCTCATCAGGTCGTCCACCTCGAGGGCTGTCTTGGTGAGCATAGCATCGAACCACTGGCAACCCAAGCGGGCAGCCTCGGGCTGAGCGATGGTGGCATCTACATTCCAACCCTTTACGAGGCGGAAGGCGTTCCAAATCTTGTTGTTGAAGTTACGGCCCTGCTCGCAGAGTGCATCATCGAAGAGGATGTCGTTGCCGGCAGGAGCGCAGAGCATCATACCCATACGCACGCCATCGGCACCATACTGGGCGATGAGGTCGAGCGGGTCGGGCGAGTTGCCGAGGCTCTTCGACATCTTGCGTCCCAGCTTGTCGCGTACGATACCGGTGAAGTATACATTCTTGAATGGCATGTCGCCCTTGTACTCGTAGCCTGCCATAATCATACGGGCTACCCAGAAGAAGATGATGTCCGGGCCAGTCACCAGGTCTGAGGTGGGGTAGTAGTAGTTGAGTTCGGCATTGTCGGGGTTGTTGATACCGTCAAACAGTGAGATGGGCCACAGCCATGATGAGAACCATGTGTCGAGGGCATCCTCGTCCTGACGCAGCTCAGCAGCTGTAATATTCTCGTATCCCTCAATCTTGCGGGCCAACTCAACGGCTTCGTTAATGCTCTCGGCTACTACGAAGGCCTCCTCGGCACCCTCTGCGGTGGGCAGGAAGTAGGCCGGTATGCGGTGTCCCCACCAGAGCTGACGACTGATGCACCAGTCCTGAATGTTCTCCAACCAGTTGTTGTAGGTGGTCTTGTACTTGGCGGGGTAGAATTTGAGTTCGTCGTTCATTACGGGCGGCAGGGCGATGTCGGCAAAGTGCTGCATACGGAGGAACCACTGCATGCAGAGACGCGGCTCAACGGCTGTGTCGGCATTGCGCTCCGAGTAGCCCACCTTGTTGTCGTAGTCTTCCACCTTCTCGAGCAGACCAGCAGCTTCGAGGTCCTTGGCGATGAGGCGGCGCACCTCCATGCGGTCCTTGCCTACATAGAGTCCGGCTTCCTCGCTCAGTGTGCCGTCGGGGTTGAAGATGTCGATAGTCTCCAGATTGTGCTTCTTGCCCAGCATGTAGTCATTGGTGTCGTGAGCAGGAGTCACCTTCAAGCAACCTGTACCGAACTCGATGTCTACGTAGCGGTCCTCGATGACAGGAATCTCGCGACCTACGAGCGGTACGATGACCTTCTGTCCCTTGAGCCAAGTGTTCTTGGGGTCCTTGGGGTTGATACACATGGCCGTGTCGCCCATGATGGTCTCGGGGCGAGTGGTAGCCACTACGGCGTAGTAACCTTTCTCGTCTTTGTGGATGACGTTGTCGAGTTGAAAGTTGAAAGATGAAAGTGGAGAGTGGCCGTCCGGATGGCAACTTTCATCTGTCATCTTTCCACTTTCCACTTGTCCTACCACATAATACTTCAGATAATACAGCTTGCTCTTCTCCTCCTTGTATATTACCTCTTCGTTGGAGAGGGCAGTCTGTGCCTTGGGGTCCCAGTTTACCATGCGCAGGCCGCGGTAGATAAGCCCCTTGTTGTAGAGGTCTACGAACACCTTGATGACGCTTGCGCTGCGCTTCTCGTCCATGGTGAAGGCCGTACGGTCCCAGTCGCATGAGGCACCCAGCTTACGCAATTGCTTGAGGATGATGCCGCCGTGCTCGTCGGTCCACTCCCAAGCATGCTTGAGGAACTCCTCACGGGTGAGGTCGCTCTTCTTGATGCCCTGTTCGGCGAGCTTCTTCACCACCTTGGCTTCGGTAGCGATAGAGGCATGGTCGGTACCCGGTACCCAGCAAGCATTCTTGCCCAGCATACGTGCGCGGCGCACGAGAATGTCCTGGATGGTATTGTTTAGCATGTGTCCCATGTGAAGCACACCCGTCACGTTGGGTGGGGGAATGACCACTGTATAGGGCTCGCGGCCGTCGGGCTCAGAGTGGAAGAGTTTGTTGTCTAACCAATATTGATACCATTTACCCTCAACATCCGTGGGGTTGTATTTGCTTGCTAATTCCATAGTTTATATGTCGTTTATATACAATTATCCAAATTGAGCGCAAAGATACGAATAAACGAGCGAAAAATATCAAGCTTGCTTGAATATTTCTCTCTGCGAGTGATAGTATCTTCACGGCATAGCCGTAAAATTAGTGCAAACCGAGAGAAAAAGCATTTAAGCTGAGCCTTATCGCTCGGCTCTCATCGGGTTGTTGAGGAAGTCGTCATACGAGAGTCGTATGCCCTCTTCCAGCTCGGTGCTGTACTGCCAGCCTAATCCTTTGGCTTTCGATACGTCGAGCAGTTTGCGCGGGGTGCCATTGGGTTTCGAGGTGTCCCACAGGATTTCGCCCTCGTATCCTACTACTTTGGCTACCAGTGTGGTAAGCTCTTTTATGCTGACCTCCTTGCCGGTACCGGCGTTTACGGTTTCGTTGCCGCTGTAGTTGTTCATCAAGAACACACACAGGTTGGCAAGGTCATCTACATAAAGAAACTCGCGCAGAGGAGTGCCGTCGCCCCAGCAGGTGACGGTGGGGAGCCCTGCCTCTTTGGCTTCGTGGAAACGGCGTATGAGGGCCGGAAGCACATGGCTGTGTGTGGGGTGATAGTTGTCGTTGGGACCGTACAGATTGGTAGGCATCACGCTGATGAAGTCTGTGCCATACTGCCTGTTCAGATATTCGCAATACTTGAGTCCCGAGATCTTGGCCAGTGCGTACGCCTCGTTGGTAGGTTCGAGGGATGAGGTGAGCAGACAGCTCTCGGGCATAGGCTGTGGCGCCAAGCGTGGATATATGCACGAAGAACCCAAGAACTCCAGTTTCTTGCAATCATTCTTCCAAGCTGCGTGTATGACGTTCATCTCCAGCATCATGTTCTCATACATGAAGTCGGCCAGTGCTGTCTGGTTGGCAATGATACCTCCTACCTTGGCGGCGGCGAGGAATACATATTCGGGGCGCTCCTTCTCGAAGAACTCCTCCACCTGCTCTTGGCGACAGAGGTCAAGCTCGGCGTGAGTGCGTGTGATGATATTGGTGTAGCCTTGGCGCTGAAGTTCGCGTACGATAGCCGAACCCACCATGCCACGGTGCCCAGCGACATAAATCTTGCTGTTTCTCTCCATTGCTTAATTGTGAATTATGATACTTTGTATCAAGATTCCTTGCTTGCTTGGCAGAGTAATAATAAGTTTTACTCTACTCTCGCTACGCTGCGGAATTGTGAATTGTGAATTGTCAATTGTGAATTGTGAATTGTGAATTGTCAATTGTCAATTGTCAATTACTTCACTATTCCCTTCTCCAGATACTCCACCAGGTTGGTGCGTATGCTCTCTCCGGCACGTTCTACGGCTACCTTGGCCATATCGGCATCCACCATAATCTTTACCAGTTCCTCGAAGGTCGTTTTCTGAGGGTTCCAGCCGAGCTTCTCTTTCGCTTTGGATGGGTCGCCCCAAAGATTGACGACGTCGGTGGGGCGGAAGAAATCGGCAGATACCTCAATCAGTACATCTCCCACTGTCAGTCGCTTATTCACAGCCGATAGCTGGGGAGTGATGCTCTTGATGACACCCTTCTCGTCGGCCCCTTCACCTACGAACTCCAGCTCGATGCCTACGTGCTTGAACGCATAGTAGCAGAAGTCGCGCACCGAGTGCTGTATGCCGGTGGCGATGACGAAGTCCTCAGGCTTGTCGTTCTGCAGCATCAGCCACATACATTCCACGTAGTCCTTGGCATATCCCCAGTCGCGCAGCGATGACAGGTTGCCCAGATATAGCTTGCTTTGTTTACCCTGGGCAATGCGTGCCGCAGCAAGGGTTATCTTGCGTGTGACGAAGGTCTCGCCACGGCGCTCGCTCTCGTGATTGAAGAGGATGCCCGAGCAGCAAAACATGTTGTATGCCTCGCGGTACTCCTTCACTATCCAGTGGCCGTACAGCTTGGCTACAGCATACGGACTATAGGGGTGGAAGGGTGTTTCCTCGTTCTGAGGCACTTCCTCTACCTTGCCGTACAGTTCCGATGTAGAAGCCTGGTAGATGTGGCATGTATCGGCCAAGCCGCTGAGACGTACAGCTTCGAGGATGCGCAATACTCCGGTGGCATCTACATTGGCCGTAAACTCGGGTGAGTCAAAGCTCACCTGCACGTGGCTCTGTGCAGCGAGGTTGTATATCTCGTCGGGACGCACCTTGCTAATAACCCGAATCAGGCTCATGGAGTCGCCCAGGTCGGCATAGTGGAGGTGAAATTTCGGCTGCCCCTCAAGGTGTGCTATACGTTCGCGATAGTCTACCGATGAGCGGCGTATAGTACCATGTACCTCGTATCCTTTGCTTAAAAGAAACTCAGAAAGGAACGAACCGTCCTGACCGGTGATACCGGTTATCAAAGCTGTTTTCATATACTTGTCCTTTAATTATTTCGCAAAATTAGTGCAAGCCGAGAGAAAATGCAAGCTTGCTTAATATTATTTTCTTCCTTGTCACTCGGCAGAGATTGTGTAAGCCCATCTCTGCTCTCGTTCCTGCGTCAGTTGCAATTTTCCGAGGCGCAGCCTAATTTCTGGCCTGCATAGCAGGACTAAAGATAGTGCAAGCCGAGAGAAAATGCAAGCTTGCTTAATTTTATTTTCTTCCTTGTCACTCGGCATAGAGATTAGGCAAGCCCATCTCTGCTCTCGTTCCTGCATTAGTTGCAATTTTCCGAGGCGCCGCCTAATTTCTCCATCCCTTTGGCCCGATCAAGTACACGTCCTCGATGAAATGGACGATTTTTAGATGCTCCCTATATGGCGAAAGTTCATAAATCGGTTGGCTTTGGCAACGCGGAGAGAACAGAGCCAAATTCATTTGAACTCTGCTCACGAGCAAGCAAGCACAACAAATTCAGTACTTCCCCGTCAGTACTCCAGTACTGAGCCGTAAGTACTCGAGTACTTGGTCATAAGTACTATAGTACTTGCATGAAAGTACTGATAGTTACGCCTTTTTTCTGTCTTAAGATTGTCGTTTCAGTGTGAGTCGTGCTAAAGAAGTTTACAATATAGGGCTTAATATACTGAAAAGGTTGACAATTATTCTTTCATTCCTATTGGCTATAGTATTAAAACAAACTCTTAATATCCGTCAAGAAGTTAACGTTATCGTTGCAGCGTTCCGCACTGCCAAAGCCAACCGATTTATGAACTTTTGCCAATAGGGAATGGAGCGGAGGGGGACTCTCTTCCATCATCCATCAACCGCAGCTCCGCTCTCCTGTTTTCGTTATCGTTAGAAGATTGCTGTCAATCGACAGCAGTCTTTTTTCCATCCTTGATATAGATACCGCGCGCGGGATTATCCACGGGGCGACCCTGCAGGTCGTAGTAGGGTGCTTCGGTTGATTTCTCTTCTATCATTAAGCCGATGGAGGAAATACCTTGGGGTACTACTGCTGTTATAAGTCCCCAATGAACCGTATATCTCTCTTGGGTGAGACCGGGAATCCTCACGTCTATGGCATTTACACTTCTACAATCTGCCTCATCGTTATAGGGATATCTCGCGAAGCCAATCCGTATGTCTTCATGCTTTTCCTCGATTAATAAATAAGCTCCTCCTTCACAATAGCCTTCAATATATCCTCCGACATAGAGCGTATCGTTACGCAAATCAAATGTCATGCGGTTACCGGCATGGGCGGCTTTATATTCCTCATAACTGCCAAAATCCTCCTCGTTCACCTTTTCTCCATATCGGACAGACATGCCACGCAAGTTGTTTTCCTGAAAATCGAATTCGTAAGCGATAATATCCCTATACTCTTCCACGTATAGGCTGCTATATATTAAATGCGTGTTTCCTGCTTTGGGCGGATTGATACCATATCGTAATGAACCAACGTCTTCAATCCATACATCGGTAAAGTCCTGCTGTTCTATTCCGCGCAGATGGAGTGTCTTGCAAACAGTTTCTTCTCCCCACCAGCATTTCATCAGCGTGTCAGTCTTTTGCTCTACTATCACATTAAGCCCGTCATACAACGCGAAGGTATCACCCACTTCCAGACCGAAATCCATAACCATATACTCCTTCTCTTCAGTTGGACTATAGCAGTAGATTCTGTTGCCGTCTTGTCGGTAAAAATAACGCAAATCAATATCTTTGGCATATTCGATGCCATCTATAGTGTGCGTGCCAAATAGGTAATACGAAGAGCAACCGTTGTTCTCGTATAGTATGAAGCCTCTGTATGTATCGATGAATTGGCGAATCTCTTGCGCTTGCAAGGCATTGCCACAAACCATGATGATACAAATCAATGTTGTCGATAGTCGTTTCATAATATTACTAATTCTTATAATTATACGGCAAAGATAGTATCTTTTATTAGAACTTACAACTACGGTTTGTCTATTCTGAGGACGGCCCCCTTAGAAACCTTGGTGCCAGCTTGCAATTCCACTCTATTGCCCACCATATTCACAGTGCCACTATTGAAGGTAACATCACCCGTTGTACTCTTGTCCGTTACATTCCTTCCAGTTTTGATAATGTTTCCCGAATAGTTCTTATCCTCACTGGTGGTCTCATTTTGAATATACACTGGATTATTAGATATATTTGTGATATAAGGGATGCAATCGTGTCGCGATATACAAATAATCACATCGTTGGACTCTGTTTGGTAGACAACATTGCTTCTATCATATGTGGCCACTTGCTGAGTTGAGGGTGTGTAGAACGATATGTGTGCTTCGCCATCCTTAACCTTAACATATATAGAATTATTTATACGACACACTTCAGGTATTTGTATGTTTGTTGGACAACTTGTGTAGATTTGCATGCTAGGGTCACCGAATAGATGGAATAATTCACGGGTATATTCAGCTCCAGATGTTCGCGTTGAACCCCATGTTTCTTTCATTCGCACCATGCCTACTTCTAGAATTTGTCCCAATTCATAAGTTGGGGATGGCGTAGGAGTAACTCCTATACCATTTGAAGATGAGGGAAAAATAGAACGCAAACCTGGTTCAGGCCATATTGCATCGAACATACCAGTTGCCAAGGCATCATTATATCCAGAATAACTAATCCCTGTCGCTGCATATATAGCAACACAGCCACCGTTAACATGCTTCAAAAAAGCTTCAGCAAAACAATCGATAGTTGACGATACATGATATCTTCCTGTATTACAGTTTACACTAAACACTACAGGAAGTTTGTCTGAATTTATTAAATTAGGGATGTGATTAATCTCAAAGGCTGGCTCTTCCCAACCATAAAAGGTGCCATGGTCTCTATGTAGCACATAAAAGGCTCCTTCATTTATATAATTGGCAATATCGGTACTACTGCCATTCCATGGAAACTCGGGCTTACGTAAATAACTAGGAATAGGTTCGCCTGAACTATATATTCCATTATTCCAAAAAAGAGGAGTAGTCTCGCTTTTTGTGAAGTAAACTCTGTTTACCGTTTTCCCTTGACTTCTCACATATTGAAGGACCTCTTCTACTGTTTGAGCAAATCGTCTATCAGCGTAGGTGTCAGGAAGGATGACAAAATCATCGATTTTTATTGTATCATCCTGAAAATACGCACAATTAAGTCCTGTATTATAAAAAGAAGTATCCAATGTGGGGTTTCCTTCATAGGAACGTATTTTGTCGAATACAACTTCTGCCTCAGAAGTGTTATCGGTTGGTATTCGCCCATAATAAATATCCGGCACATAATCATTAGCCCCATCTATGCAAGCGTAATGCAAATCTGTAACGCATTCACTATCCGAATAAGAAGAACTAATTGCAGGAACAATATTCTCATCTCCAACGATAAGTAAATAATAAAGATTGTTGTTAGGGGCATTATAGTAGTTAGATACAGTATCTTTAACCGCCTGTATACTCCAATTATCATTTACCGCGATAAAGGTTCGGAAGCCCAATGTACGTTTCCACTCGGCAAATTCTTCAACAGCAGGGCTTAATGCGGAATTAGTAATAATCAGATAGTCTCGGGTCGATTGTTCTGCATCCGTTGTTTCTGATATGCATCGAACTTGATTTGTTGTTGATGGTGGGTTTATTGTCGCCAATGACAAATAATTGTCATTGATGTCAACAGCAGATGTGGCTCCATTACTTCGAGATGATGCAATGAAGGTAATTTTATATTTAATCATCTTGTATGCCCTAACAATCTGTAGCTTGTAATCATACTGCAATGGAGATATGCCCACATCTAGCAAAGGTACTCCTCTGTAAGCATTACCTTCAAAACTCTCGATTAAAGACGCTGGAAAAAAACCGTCATACGATACTATCGGAAGAACTGTCTCCAATGTATGTCCTACTGTATCACTATCTATCAATGCAGGACGAGCTGGTGCCAATTGCATTGGAAAATCAACATAGGATGAATCAAGTACCTCAATACTTATGCGCGTATTCTGTGGCAACGAAAACGAATCCCAACGGAAAGGAGTTGATGGTTCACCAACCGTTTCATTCAGACCGAAGCCTGGAATTCTCCATAAAACACAGTCATTATACAATAAATCTTGCTGTGTAACCGCGTTATCAAAATAATAGGTAACGATAATGCCGTCTTCCACTTGCTCAACATCTCTCTTCGGCATTGTAACCTCCGAATAGGTTATGCCATTTAGGGAAATGACCGTCTGTGCATTAGTCAATGCTGCTGTAATGAATAACAGCGTGCATAGAATTGTTCTCATGGCACACCCTCCTACTTTGTTAATATCATACGTTTGGTATCAATCACCTGCCCGTCGGCAATGAGAGCATAGAGATACATGCCGGCCTCCAGACTGCGACCTTCGATAGTGATATTTGTAGCACCACGCTCGGTAATAGCATAGACTGTGATTTGCTTGCCGTTCATGTCATAAACATAAAGGTCTGCCTTTATCACCTCCTCAGCTACATCGCACTGAATGAGTGTGCTTTCTGTAAACGGATTGGGGGTGTTCTGATAAAGAGTGGTGACGATGGCATCCATATCTGTAGCCTCCTCATCGGTCGAACGAGTCTGAGCTTTTTGAATAGGAGCATTGCTCCCCTTAGTAGCATCCAACTCTGATTTCAACTCTTGCACAGAACGGATAAGCAACGGGATAATCTCCAAATAATTGATGGCTAGATACCCATCTTGGCTTTCTATTACAAGGTCTGGATAGATTTTTTGCAGTTCTTGTGCAATAAGGCCATAATGCTTGTTCTTTATAATGGGAGAGCCTTCTTCAAACCAGCGTGCTTTCACTTCTGTGGATTTTTCATGCAGATTCATAGTGGCGATGGTAGAGTCTTGTTCTAACAATTCAGCCTCCATTTGCTCCTCTTCGTCAAGTTCGGACTTGCTGACCTCGTACTCACGTTGCTTGTTGTTGAACTCCACGACATTCATACTCATTAACTTGCCCAAACAGCCATCCGTTGAAGAAAGGGAACGCACATTCTCTTTTAAGCGATAGTCTGAGCTAGTCACTACTGCACCAGCTGTTAGAGTTCCTGTAACGCGAGTATCACCATAAAAGTAGCCAGCATAGCGACCTTCTATTGTGGGGAGAATTGTATTGGTACTATTACCCAAAATTGCTGATCCATAATAATTGTTCTCACTGGATGATATGCCATTTAGAATTCCCACTATTCCATAGTTACGTTTGTTTAACGAAACTCCTGATTTTCCATAGACACCAACCGTGGCATAACAATCACTACCTGATGTTATCGAAGAATGAAAGCCATATACGGAACGAGTATTGAAGAGTGCGCTGATATTCGCTCGTATTCCATGGTAAAGATTGTTTTCCATAGCTTTTCCGTATATATATAGACTATACACGGCGTCCTTGGGAGTATCTATTGATACTGTAGCATTAGCATGACCAGTGCCATTGATTGATAGTTCTGATATAAGAGTGTCATTCGTTTCTATACCTACTCCCGTTCTTCCATTTTCATCTACTATTAACTGCGCATTGGCCACGCCAAAACATGATGCTATTATAAGCATCGAAAAAAGAATTTTTTTCATAATTCTGTGTGTTTTTTAATTATTTAATTGGTTACTGAGTCGTTTTACTTTAATCCCCCATTTCCCCGAATTCGGGGAAATGGGGGATATAGGGGCTAGTCTATGACATTGAATTCTCCCACATAAGTGTTATCGCCTTGCTTTATCTCTAATTGGTATTCACCATCAGGAAGCGAGGGTAAATTAATCACGACTAGACCGCTTGTGAACGAGCCGTTATACACTACAACTTGTGTGCCTTGACTAATGACCGTAATTTGCGATGCGGTAGCTTCACTAAACTCGATGGTTAATACTTGGCCGTCAATGGAAGCGGTAGGTAACTGGACTTCACTACGCTCATGTGGTCGTTTTTTCTTTTCTATCTTAATAGGTTTAGCTTCTGCAAACCCCGATAGCATGCAACAAAGCAACGCCAATAACATAAATACCTTTTTCATACTGATTAGTTTTATCGTTTTCGCTACAAATATATAGCGGAAACAATATTTCAGGCGAAAAAAGATAGTGACAAAATAGTGACAATTTCACGGATTTCGCCCCTGATAGAAATAGGGTGTGTGGTAAAGATTTGTAATACAGGGTGTTATAAAGCTTAAGCAAAAATGCTGAAAATATCCGCAGGGAGCTTGCTTGAAAGGCGCTTCTTGCGCTGGTTCACCACATTGTCGGAAGAGGCGGCCAAGCATTCGCGAATAACACCGGTGGAATAGCCCAATGCGAGATAGAGGAAAAGATGGATATCTTCGGTGCTGAGTTTGCTACCGCTTCTCATTGCTTCATCGCGTAAGTTGGTGATGACGGTGACGAAGCAGCGCTCGAGTGCTTCGGCCAGTTGCTCGCGCTCTAGAATTGTAAGGGGGGGTATATCCTTGCTGCGCTGCTCGCTCAGTTTCCGTAATCGTGAGGCCCACTCCTCCTTGCTCCAGAGTGTGACACTTGCTGTGAGGTTTGCCCGATAGAGAGCAAGCATCGGGGCACGCTCCAGCGTTCCATTATCGCGCTTCGCTTCGATGGATTCGTACATTTTGTAGATTCGCGCCTGATTGCGCTGTAGCTCTTGCTGCAAACGAAGATAATGCTGCTTGCGACGTTGCTCAATAGAGAGGGATACTATTACAATAACCGCAACTATGCATACAAGCGTCAACAGCATATTATAAAGTGATCTTCGGTGACGTTCCGATAATTCACGCTGCTGTAACTCCATTTGGTGTGCTGTATGTATCTCGTCAATTTCGGTGCGGCGCTCTATGCGGTTGATGGAGTCGGACATCTGTTCGAAGCGCTTGACGTAACTATAGAGTTCGGGCTGTACTATGGAGTCTAAGGTCAGGTATAGTAGGTTGCGGGCACAATTGTATTGGAGGTATACCTCATCATCTCCCTGCATAGCCATCTCATAGTAATACTTGGCGGTATCGTTGTTCCCATAAGACTCAGCCATGTTCCCTTTAAACCAATAGGTCCCATCGACCTCTTCACCTCCATACAATGCTATCAGTTGGTCAAAGTACATATTGGCCTTATCGTAGTCTTTGGAGAAAGCATACTCAATCTTGCCCAAGTCAAAAAGCACAGTCTCCAAACTGAGCGTATCCATCTCGGTACGATGCAGTAACAGTCCCTCCAATATCTCGCGAGCTTGCTTAGGTTGTTTCTTATGGATATAAGCCTGGGCCAATCCTATATCGGCATACAAATGCGCATCACCCTCTGTTATATTATGGTATGCTGTATATGCTGCCAGTGCTTCATCGGACATATCTTTATTCAGATAGTGTCGTCCAAGATTCTGATAACATAGCCCATAATATCGTGCCGTAGTATCAGGGAAGAGGCTTTGTGCCTGTAGATAGGCCTCCACGGCCGGTGCATCGCGCCTCAGCTCGGTATACACGCACCCCAAGGAGTACCAGGCCATAGCTGCGCGATAGCTTTTCCTATTCCTATTATAATAGTCGGTGGCATGGCGGATGAGGGTGTCGGTAGTGAGCGGTACGTAGCACTTATAGTCGGCCTGCGTGCGCAGTATGGCATAGAGTGCCCGCTCCTCATCGCCGAGCGAGGCGAGGGGGATGCTGTCGAGCGCGAGGCGCACGGCCTCGGGCGCGGTATCAAGCTGCGCCTCCAAGCGCTCCAGCTGGCGCATGTGGCCATGCCCGCCACCCCCCCCCATGCAGAGGGTGGCGAGAAGGAGGGTGTATAGTATGGCGCGGAGCTTCATAAACGCGTGCTCTTATTCATTGCCGCGAGGATAGGCATAAATCATGATACTACAAATAAAATCCAAGCAGATTCATAAAAAGATAGCGGCACTGGCTATGAAAGCCGGTGCCGCTATGATGAATCGCCTTGTTGCGTGATTTGCTTGATGCCAAGCTATGTGCGGTTACTTCACCACACCCTCGGCTACGAGGTATTCGGCTATCTGCACGGCGTTGAGGGCTGCGCCTTTCTTGATTTGGTCACCTACAATCCAGAAGGTGAGTCCGTTGTCGTTGGTGAGGTCCTTGCGGATGCGGCCTACGTATACGGGGTCTTTGCCGGCAAGGAAGAGGGGCATGGGGTATTCCTTCTCGGCGGGGTTGTCCATGAGCACGAGACCATCGCCAGCAGCAAAGGCTTCGCGGGCTTCCTCCACGCTGATGGGGCGCTCGGTCTCGAGCCAGATGCTCTCGGAGTGTGAACGCAGGGCGGGCACACGTACGCAAGTGGCGCTGACGCGGATGTCGGAGTGCATGATCTTCTTTGTCTCGTGATACATCTTCATCTCCTCCTTGGTGTAGCCGTTGTCGGTGAACACGTCGATCTGGGGGATGAGGTTGAAGGCGAGCTGGTAGGCAAACTTCTCTACGGTCACAGGCTCATCGGCCAATACCTGACGGTACTGCTCGTAGAGCTCGGCCATGGCTGCTGCACCGGCGCCACTGGCAGCCTGGTAGGTCGACACGTGGACGGTCTTGATATGTGAGAGCTGCTCGATGGCTTTCAGGGCAACGACCATCTGTATGGTGGTGCAGTTGGGGTTGGCGATGATGCCGCGCGGACGGGTGAGCGCATCGGCTGCATTCACCTCGGGCACTACGAGGGGTACATCCTCGTCCATACGGAAGGCGCTGCTGTTGTCGATCATGATGGCGCCATGCTTGGTGATGGTATCGGCATACTCCTTGGAGGTGCCGGCACCAGCCGATGTGAAGGCTATGTCAATGTCTTTGAAGTCGTCGTTGTGTTGCAGCAACTTGACAGTAATCTCCTTGCCGCGGAAGGTATAGGTACTACCGGCACTGCGGGGCGAACCGAACAGCACCAATTCGTCGATGGGGAAGTTTCTCTCTTCGAGCACGCGGAGGAACTCCTGTCCTACAGCTCCGCTGGCTCCTACAATAGCTACTTTCATTCGTTTGAGTTATTAATTATGAATATTGCGTGCAAAAATACTATATTTTTATGAAATATTCTCTATTTATGCCTTGTAAACCACTTGATACTCCTTATTTATGCCAACATGGCTTCGGCAAGAGCCTCCATAGCAGGTTGGTCGGTGGGCTTCATGGTGGAGCGGATGGTGACGATGGGCTCTGCAAGCTCAAGCTCTTTCATCTGCGTGAGCATCTCCTTCATCACACGTCCTGCGGTGGGTGCCCACGAGCCGTTCTCGATGATGCCTACGCGGCGGTGCTGATACCCCTTGAGCTGCAGGTGGTGGAGGAAGTCGTACATCGGGGGGAATACTGAGGCATCGTACGATGAGGCGGCTACGATGAGCCGTTTGTGGCGGAAGGCCTCGGCTACGGCTGCCGACATGTCGCTACGGCTGAGCTCGATGACCGTGACCTCTGAGGCTCCCCTGGCACGGAGAAGGTCGGCCATGTGGTGGGCTGCCCTGCCGGTGCCGCCATGGATGGTGGCGTAGGCGATGAGCACACCGTCGGTCTCGGCCTCGTAGCGGCTCCAGCGGTCGTACATACTGATGTAGTGGTCGAGGTCGGCTGTCAGCACAGGCCCATGGAGGGGGCAGATGGTGGCGATGTCGAGTGCCGAGAACTTCTTGAGCAGTGTCTGCACCGGAGCACCATACTTGCCGCAGATGTTGTAGTAGTAGCGGCGTGCCTCGTCGGGCCAGGCAGGGCTGCTGGTGGCGCTATCGGCGATGATGGCTCCACGCAGTGCACCAAAGGTGCCGAAGGCATCGGCCGAGAAGATAACCCGCGCAGCCTGATCGTAGGTGACCATCACCTCGGGCCAGTGCACCATGGGGGCCATCACAAACTGCAGGGTGTGGTGGCCGAGGCTGAGCGTGTCGCCCTCCTTCACGGCTATCGTGCGCTGGGCAAAGTCGGTGGTGCCAAAGAACTGTGGCAGCATCTGCACCGCACGTGCTGAAGCTACTACTTGCAGTCCGGGGTAGCGCTCTACGGCTTCGGCAATGGTGCCTGTATGGTCGGGCTCCATGTGCTGTACGATGAGGTAGTCGGGAGTGCGCCCATCGAGCAGGTGCTCTATGTTGCTCCACCAAGCTGCACTCTCGCGACGGTCTACGGTGTCCATGATGGCAATCTTCTCATCCATGATAAGGTATGAGTTGTAGGAGATGCCATCGGGCACAGGGTACTGGCTCTCGAAGAGGTCAATATTGGTGTCGTCAACACCGATGTAGTGTATGGTCTCAGTAATATTGGTTCCTTTCATCTTATGGTCATTTTGTATGATAATCGGGTGCAAAGGTAATGCTTTTTCTTGGGAATGGACTTACTACGCCCGTTGTTGCAATAAACTTTAACGGTTTTTTCAGCTTGTCAAGAGCAGTGCACTCAATTGTGTATAATAAAGGGGAGTAGCCCTAAGGCTACTCCTCCACGATTTCGAACATGTCTTTTGTTACGCCACAGACAGGGCAGGCCCAGTCGTCGGGGATGTCTTCAAACTTGGTTCCTGGCGCAATGCCGCTATCGGGGTCACCTACTGCTGGGTCGTATACCCAATCACATACTGTGCAATAATACTTCGTTGTCATAGTTATCTTTTTTTTTAATTGTTACGTACTTCTTTTATGTTTGTTTATCATCTTTTGACAGTGCAAAGATAGAGCATAAATACATATCGGCCAACAGACCTTGACTATGAAGAGATAGGGCTTGCCTATAATGTCGTCTGAGTAAAGAAAAAAAAAGCGGTACAGGCTGCGAGAGCTTGTACCGCTATTATGTGTAGTAATGTTCGGATTACTTGATGCCGAGCTTCTTGCGGAGAGCCTTGGGCACTGCGTCCTTATGAACGACGATGTTCATGGTCTTGTAGCGTGCGAATGCCTTTGAAGCATACCAGATGCCTTCGTACTTGCCGCTCTTGCCCCATGAGTTCTTTACCATGTAGTACTCATTGCCGGCCTGATCCTTGGCGATACCATAGATAAGCATACCGTGGTCATCGGTAGTCTCCCAATTGTCATAGCCGAGCTGACGCTCCTCTTGTGTGCACCATTTCTGGGGCTGGGGCTTCTCGTTGAGCTTCTTCTCTGCGGGAGAGAGCTTGAGCCAGTGTGCCATGTCTGAACCGCTGAGCTCCTGAGCCTTCTCTGCATCGGGCATTACAGCTACACCATTACGTGTGAAGCCGCTTTCGCTCACGTCGGAACCCCATGCGATGGTGTAGCCATTCATGATGGCATTGTCAAATACCTCCATCAGCTCGTCGATGGGGAGGTTGTATGACTGTGCCCAACGCCAGTTGTCCTGAATCTCAAGGACGAATGGCTCGTAGAAGGGGTGGTGTGTGTAAGAAGTAAGTGATACATAGTCGTCGGCGTTGAGGCCAGTAGACTCATAGTATGACTTCGGAGTGTACTCCTTACCGTTTACAGTGAAGCTCTCGGGACGCTCGCCGAGGTAGATGTCGTGAATACTCTCGATAGCCTTCTTCCAAAGCATGTTGCCCTCGGCATCGCTCTGAAGCTTGCTGTGGCGGCCCTTGGCGATAGCGGCTACAACAGCATCGCTTACAGCAGAGAGCTCGGTGTGGTTGCTCAATGAGTCGCCATACATGACACCGGGACGCATCTCAGCCTCGGGTACGAGACCGAAGTGCTCCATGCCATAGAGTACGTCGTAGAATGAACCGCCCTGTGAGAAAGAGGCGTCACCATGAGTGCGCACAGCCTTGTCGGCACGGTCAAGGTAGGTGTTGTGTACGATAAACATTTCAGAGAAGTCGTACTCGCCCTTGCCCATACGGAGCAACTCGGCCTCGAGGAAAGCCATGGTAGAGTAGCACCAGCAAGTACCGGCACGGTTCTGATTCTTGATAGAGGTGATGGGATTCTCTTTCACGGTAGTGAATACGAAGCCCTCATCCTGCTTTGCATCTTGTGCGAAAGCACTGAAGGTTGCTAAACCTGCAAGTGCAATTGATAAAAAGCGCTTTGTCATATTAATTTGTTGTTAGGTTATTGTTTTGTAGGGTGCAAAGGTAATAAAAACAAGCGAATAAAACCAAACGGCCTCTAAGAATCTTTGATTTTCTCTATTATCTTCTCGTCAATCTTCATGATGGCACTGCCAAGGAGGTCGACCTTGAGGGCAAAATAGTGCTTGCCCTTGCTGTGGGCGATGACACCTTCGAGGCCCGTCAGTGGCCCTTCGGTGATACGTACACGGTCGCCCTCCTTCAGGCGCTCTTCGGTGAAGTCGACTTGTTGGTTGGCGTTGGTGACGAAGAAGATGAGGGCCTGCATCTGGCTTTCGGGGATGTGGGCAGGGGTGGACTTGCCTGGGATGCAGACGGTGTATGTCACTGAACTCAGCTTAAGTACCTCGATGCGCTCCTTCTCCGTAGCATGCACGAAGATGAGTTGGGGAGTGAGTACACGATCCTTGATGACACGGCGGTCGTGCCATACGCGTACTTCACTGCGTACCGGCACGAAACACTCGATGCCCATCTTGGCAAGATTGTCCCTGGTCTTCAATTCGTGGAACAACCGTACGTGTATGGCAAACCAATATTTGGGTAGCTCTGTATTCATGTCGCTATATTACCGCGCAGCATACATTCGTTCGTAGTAGTGTTGGTAGTCGCCGCTGGTAACTTCGTCGACCCATGCCTGATTGTTGAGATACCACTCAATCGTTTTTACGATACCCACTTCGAAGCAGGTCTCAGGGTACCAGCCCAGTTCCTCCTTTATCTTGCTGGGGTCAATGGCATAACGCTGGTCGTGTCCGAGGCGGTCTTTGACGAAGGTGATGAGATCATCGTTTATCCAGTCTATTGTAGGCAGTCCATCTTCTCCCTTGATGACTTTCTTCAGCACCTTTCGGTACTCGGGTTGTTCGGTCATCAGACGATGTATGGTGGCAATGGTGAGTCGAACGATGTCTATATTCGTTTTTTCATTGTGTCCGCCTACATTATATACTTGTCCGGGACGGCCTCTGCGTACGACCATCTCAATGGCCTTGCAATGATCCTCTACGTAGAGCCAATCGCGTACGTTGGAACCGTCGCCATATACGGGCAACTTCTTCCCTTCAAGGATATTCTTGATGATAAGCGGGATGAGCTTCTCCGGGAAGTGGTAGGAACCATAGTTGTTTGAGCAGCGGGTGATAGTCACGGGCATGTGGAAGGTGTCGTGGTAGGCCATTACGAAGAGGTCGGCACTGGTCTTCGATGCGCTGTAGGGACTGTGTGGGCACAAGGGAGTCTCTTCGGTAAAGAAGCCCTCAGCACCGAGGCTGCCGTATACCTCATCGGTCGATACCTGGTGGTAGCGTACACCATCGCGCCATACGGGATAGCCCTGCTCGTCCTTGCCTGTCACCCATGCCTTGCGGGCACAGTCGAGGAGATTCTGTGTGCCGAGGATGTTGGTCTCAAGGAACAGTTGTGGGTTCTCGATACTGCGGTCCACATGGCTCTCGGCAGCGAAGTTTACCACCACGTCAAAACGGTATTGTGCAAAAAGATCGTCTACAAGGGCGCGGTCGCCTATGTCGCCGCGGTGGAAAGTGCAGCGTTCGCCGTCAATATCCTTGGCGATAGTGCCGAAGTTGCCGGCATAGGTTAGCAAATCCAGTACAACGATTTTTATATCGTCATAGTTCTTGAGCAGATACTTGATGTAGTTGGCACCAATGAATCCAGCTGCTCCAGTGACTAAGTAGGTTCTCATCTTTATTTCTTGTGGTTGATGATTTATTTGACCACAAAGAAACGACAAACTTTTGGATTTTCCAAGTAATCGGGATGCTTGTCGGTTTTTTGTTGTTTTTTTCGATAATATTGTGTAAGTTTGCAGCCTATATATTATAATGGTAGGAATAGTTCCAACAGATTAATGACTATAAAGGATGAAAATGAAGAAGAGTCTCATTTGCTTGTTGATGGCGCTGATAACGCTGACCGCATTTAAGGAAGGTGAGAAGAAAATTACCGTGTTCATGATAGGTGACTCTACCATGGCCAACAAGTCGATTACGGGTGGCAAGCCTGAACGTGGTTGGGGACATGTGCTGGGCGGCTTCTTTACGGAAGATATTATTGTGGATAATCATGCTGTGAACGGACGCTCCTCGAAGAGCTTCATTGATGAAGGACGTTGGGATAAGGTGCTCAGTCGCATCAAGCCGGGCGACTATGTGGTTATACAGTTCGGACATAACGATGAGAAGCCTAACCCCGACCGTCATACAGACCCCGGAACGACATTTGATGCCAATCTCTCACGGTTTGTCAATGAGGCTCGTGAGCGTGGCGCCAATCCTATATTGATGAATGCTATCGTGCGCCGCAACTTTATCGCTCCAAAGGATCCCACCGTCTCTGAGGATGCTCGTCCCGATGCCAGCAAGAGTAAAGAAAAGGTTGAGGGAGATACGCTGTATGATACCCACGGAACCTACCTTGATAGTCCGCGCAATGTGGCTAAAAAGTTGAATGTACCTTTTGTTGATGCAAATAAGATTACTCACGAACTTGTGCAGGGCTTGGGCCGTGAGGAATCAAAGAAACTTTTTATGTGGGTAGAGCCAAATACGGTGCCTGCTGTACCCAAAGGTAGTGTCGACAATACGCACCTCAATGTCTATGGTGCCCGTGTAGTGGCTGGCCTCCTCGTCGATGCTATGGCTGAGGCCGTTCCCGCTTTGGCTCCTTATGTACGTCACTACGATTTTGTGGTGGCTAAGGATGGCTCGGGCGATTTCTTTACCGTACAAGAGGCAATCAATGCAGTTCCCGACTTCCGCAAAGAGGGGCGCACTACCATCTATATTCGCAAGGGTGTTTATAAGGAGAAGCTTATTATCCCGGAGTCAAAGATCAATGTGTCGCTTATTGGTGCCGAGGGAGCTGTCATCTCGGGTGACGACTATGCCAGCAAGCCCAATCGCTTTGGCGAGAATATGAGTACTTCGGGCTCATCCTCTTGCTACATCTATGCTCCTGATTTGATTTGTGAGAACCTCACCTTCGAGAATACCGCAGGACGTGTAGGCCAAGCTGTTGCATGCTTCGTGTCAGGCGATAAGGTCATCTTCCGCAATTGCCGTTTCTTGGGCAATCAGGATACGCTTTATAACTTCGGAAAACATTGCCGCCAATATTTCGAGAATTGCTACATTGAGGGTACTGTTGACTTTATCTTTGGCTCTTCGACGGCAGTGTTTAATCGCTGCACCATCCATAGCCTCAGTAAGGGCTATCTCACAGCTCCCTCTACACCGCAGGATGAGGCTTATGGGTATGTCTTCATCGATTGCCGTCTTACAGCTGCTGATGGAGTGGAGAAGGTCTATCTCGCTCGTCCATGGCGCCCCTATGGCAAGTCTGTGTTTATCCACTGCGAGATGGACGACCATATCCTTCCCGTAGGTTGGCACAATTGGAACAAGAAGGATGCGGAGAAGACCTGCTTCTTTGCCGAGTATGAGAACACAGGTGCCGGTGCGGCTACGAAGAAGGAACGTGCCAAGTTTAGTCATCAGCTCAAGAATCTCAAAGGATATAGCATCGAGGAGATATTGGCAGGTGAAGATGGATGGAACCCCCTTGCCAAGTAGCAATCGCCCCATCCCTAATTACCCTTAATCCCCTTTAATAGCCATCAATTTATTCACCATAAAAACAAAGTAACACATGAGAAAAACAATCTTGACCGCATTCGCCGCTTCGGCGCTTGCACTCTCGGTAACAGCTCAGAACCATGAGCTCACCGTTGAGATGAAGAAGAATGGTGCACCCATTCAGAAGACTATGTACGGTCTGTTTATCGAGGACATCAACTACGCTGCCGACGGTGGTCTGTATGCCGAGTTGGTGAAGAACCGCTCTTTCGACTTCCCCTATGCCTTCACTGGCTGGCAGGTTGCCGGTAATGTGGAAGTAAGAAACGATGGCCCCTTCGACCGTAACCCCAACTACGTACGCCTCAAGAGCTCTGGCCACGGACATAAGTGGACAGCCCTTCTCAACGAAGGCTTCTTCGGCATCGGTGTAGAGAAAGACAAGGAGTATCGCTTCACCTTTTATGCCCGTGTTCCTGAAGGCAAGAAGAACGCCCGCATCCGCATGGAGTTGGCCCAGCCCATCACCAATCGTGAGGGTCAGGACTTCCTCAGCCGCGAGATTAATATCGAGGGTAGCGAGTGGAAACAGTACGAGGTGGTAGTGAAGTCGCCCATGACTGAGCCTAAGGCACAGCTCCGCATCTTCCTCCTCGGCAACAATGCCGTAGACCTCGAGCACATCTCACTCTTCCCTGTCGACACCTGGAAAGGCCGCAAGGGTGGCTTGCGTAAGGACCTCATGGAGGCATTGGCTGATATGAAGCCCGGTTGCTTCCGCTTCCCCGGTGGATGTATCGTTGAGGGTACCGACCTTGATACTCGTTACAACTGGAAGAACACACTCGGCCCTGTGGAGAACCGTCCGCTCAATGAGAACCGCTGGCACTACACCTTCCGCCACCGTTTCTTCCCCGACTACTTCCAAACCTATGGCCTTGGCTTCTTCGAGTACTTCCTCCTTTCTGAGGAGATTGGTGCTGAACCTCTGCCCGTAGTGAATGTAGGTCTCTCATGCCAGTATCAGAACAATGGCGAGCACGCTCACGTGGCAGTTGATGAGCTCGACCCCTATATCCAGGACGCTCTTGACCTCATCGAGTTTGCCAATGGCGACGTTACTACCGAGTATGGTAAGATTCGTGCCGAGATGGGTCACCCCGAACCCTTCAACCTCAAGTACATTGGTGTGGGTAATGAGCAGTGGGGCTCTGAGTATGTAGTGCGCCTCGAGAAGTTCGTAGAGCGTCTGCGCAAGGCTCATCCCGAAATTGAGATTATCGGTTCGTCTGGTCCTAACTCAGAAGGCCGCGATTTCGACTACTTGTGGCCCGAGATGAAGCGTATCAAGGTAGACCTCGTTGACGAGCACTTCTACCGTCCCGAGAGCTGGTTCCTCAGCCAGGGCAACCGCTACGACAACTACGACCGCAAGGGTCCCAAGGTGTTTGCCGGTGAGTATGCTTGTCACGGTGCAAATGGCCGTAAGTGGAACCACTTCAACGCTTCGCTCCTCGAGGCTGCCTTCATGACCAACCTCGAGCGCAATGCCGATATCGTACACATGGCTACCTATGCTCCTCTCTTCGCTCACGTTGACGGCTGGCAGTGGCGTCCCGACCTCATCTGGTACGACAACCTCCGTTCAGTACGCTCATGCTCATACTACGTGCAGCAGATGTATGCCCACAACACCGGTACCCACGTGCTCAAGGCTACAGAGAATGGCAAGCCCCTTGCAGGCAATGAGGGTCAGGATGGCCTCTTCGCCAGCGCCGTATGGGATGCTGCCAAGAAAGAGGTAATCGTTAAGGTTGTCAACGTGTCTGACAAGGCACAGGAGGTGAAGCTCAACTTCACAGGCCTCAAGAAGAGCCAGAAGCCCCAGTTGGTAGACGTTACCACCTACCACTCTGATGACCTCTATGCCGACAACACCCTTGACAATCCCACCGCTATCGTACCTCAGGTGAAGGCTGCCAATGGCACTGCTCTTGATGTTGCCAACGTACCTGCCAAGACCTTCGCTATGTATCGCTTCAAGGTTGAAGGACGTAAGTAATACATTGTGTAATACAAATATGAGGCCGGCCAATTCGTTTGGGCCGGCCTCTTTTGTTGTATGTGTCTCTCAGTAGCCTACGCTTGTCAGTCGTTCATCATCAGGCTCATCAGCGGATTTTCCTCTGTGAGTAGCCGGTGGGTGAGCTGGGCTATGGTGTGGGGTTCGGCCGAGGGGCATGGCTCGGTGAGACGGTGGCATTTCCCGCCCTCGAGACGGTAGTGGCCGTTGTTCTCGGTGAGTAGTTCATCGGTAACGCTCAAGGCAAGTGATAGCTCGGGATGGAGCTGGGCGTAGAGGCCGAGCATGTCTTCGGCATGGATGATGCGTGCCATGCCGAAAAAGTCTCCTTCGTGGCCTGTGGTGTCAAGCACGTCCAGCTCGGTGCGGCCGTAATGGCTGGCGATGGCATTGATGAGTGCATCGTGGGCCTCCTTGTCATCATAAATACATTCGCGGAGCAGGGTGCCATCAGTTTCGTTGCGGCATATAGCCAAAGCTACGATGTTGTCGCCACGGCGAGTCACCCACATCGTGTCGCCTGCTAGGCGCATGTCATCAGCTACAGCGCGAAGATCGCTTATAGGGTGCTGTACACACAGGGGGCGCTCCTGCATCTTGGCACGGAGGTAGGCGAGGCAGTCGCTGGGTTGGTCTACGACATCGACCATGAGCGAGCCGTCACTGGGCACCATGCCGTTGGCCTTTACCGTCTTCCATCCGAAGCGGAAGCAGGGTGTATAGCCAAACTTGGCATAGTAGGCAAAGAGCTCGGGAGTAGCGGGTATGAGGAAGCTGAAGAGGGCACCCTCGGTCTGCATGGAGCGGTGAGCCTGATTGAGCAGCTCGCCCATAAGACCCCGACGGCGGTAAGCCTCGTCGGTACAAGCCCCGGAAATATAGGATGCGGGTAGTAGGTTGCCGCCATAAGTCATGGGGTAGGGAAGTTTCTGTAGGGCTGCGACTACGCGTCCGTCACGCTGAATGACTTCGTTGCGCTCTGTGCGGTACTTCTCACGGAAGTAGAGGTCGATAAAGGCGCGTGGGTCGGCAAAGGAGCTCTCCCATAGGTGGCGCGTCTCGAAGCGTACCTGACGCTCCTCTTCGCTTTCCGATGGTTGGGCAGTGAGTGTGGCTGTCATCTTATCCAGTATGAGGTCGGGCTGATATGACAGCTTGGCCTTGCGTAGTCCCTCTAGACCAAGATCCTCCTCTCTATTAATATAGGTGATGTCCTCGGGAATGCGGGCTGCAAACTCATTGTTTATCATGGCGTAGGTTCCTTCGTAGTTGGTGTCGGCCTTCTCCACACATACGTCGAAGGCATCCTTGTTGATGCGAGCGCCAAAGGTGAAAGCTACCATGCGGCCCTCTACAAATAGTGTTCCTCCCAGGATTTGCAGTTCCTCGATATGATTGAGGGCGTAGGCCATCATGCGTTGCTCGGCCATGGCTGCACGTTGCTCGCGGCAATCATTCGTGAGACACCACTCCTCGGCCAAGCGTAAGCATTCAGGGACCAGTTCTGCGGTGAGAGGACGGTATTCGTAATCGGGATATAGTCGCTTGAACTTGTTGATGTGGTTGCGCTTGGGCTGGAGCTTCTTGCCTGCGAGTATCACCAGCTTTTCGCGTAGGTAGAGGTAGTCTGCCGAGTCGCGATTGGTGGTGAATGTGAATGCTCCGGGCATAGCCTCCTCCATCACATCTCTGGCACATGGGCATACACAAGCCATACGTAGCGTGTCGCCCAGGCTGCGAGCATCGGCGATGAGCAGCTGTAGTATGCTACGCAGGTCGCCCTTGCCCATAGGCTTCATGTAGGTAACCTGACCATCGAGCAGGAAGCGCAGGAGCAGGAACCCGTCTACTTCGGCATATTCTGTATGGTAAAGGAATTGCCAACTGCAGAGGTTGGCTACATTCATGTCGCAGTTCATGCAGTTGCTCTGCATCGTATAGGAACGCAGCACTTCGGCATCGGCTGCGCTAATGGGTCGGAAAGGAATAAGCATGTAATGTCTAAAACTTGGTTCTCGGGTAGCTTCTTAGCTGCGGCTTTTTCTCTCTTCAGAAGCCTTTTTGTTGTCAGAGTCAGGGCATCCTGCCAGGATGATTACAATTTCGCCGCGTGGCTCGGTGGCAGTAAAGTGGGCGATGACCTCGGTGAGGGTGCCCCGTATGGTCTCTTCATGCAGTTTCGATATCTCTCGGCATACAGCAACCTCGCGCTCTGCACCGAAGAATTCTGCAAACTGGCCGAGTGTCTTTACCAATCGGTAGGGCGACTCGTAGAAAATCATAGTGCGATGCTCGCTTTGTAGAGCCAGCAGGCGGGTCTGTCGGCCCTTCTTCTGAGGTAGGAAACCTTCGAAGCAGAAGCGGTCGTTGGGCAGGCCTGATGATACAAGAGCGGGAACGAAGGCCGTAGCACCGGGCAAGCACTGCACCTCTATGCCATGGCGAACACACTCGCGCACAAGCAGGAACCCGGGGTCGCTGATGGCTGGTGTGCCTGCATCGGAGACGAGCGCCACCGTTTCTCCCGCCAGCATGCGCTGCACGAGAGGTTCTATGGTTTTGTGCTCATTGAACTTATGGTGCGACTGGAGCGAGTTCTTTATCTCATAATGCTTGAGCAGGACTCCGCTTGTGCGTGTGTCTTCTGCCAAGATGAGGTCAGCCTCCTTGAGCACGCGGATTGCACGGAATGTCATATCCTCAAGGTTTCCCACGGGAGTGGGCACTACATATAATCGTCCGGTAGCCATAGTCCTGTTCATATCAACCACTGCAAAGTTAGTGTAAGCCGAGAAAAAAAACAAAACTTGCTTTGTATTTTCGCTCGCTTTGCACTAATTTTGTCCTATTAATAATAAAGAATATATATATGGCAGACTTCTCAGAAGACAAAGTGATAGAGACACAGCGTCGTGGACGTATAGAGGTTATTTGCGGGTCAATGTTTTCAGGCAAAACCGAGGAACTTATCCGTCGCATGAAACGTGCTCAGTTTGCACGGCAACGGGTAGAGATATTCAAGCCTGCCATCGACACACGCTATTCCATTGAGGAGGTGGTATCGCACGATAGCAACTCTATCGCTTCCACCCCCGTCGACTCATCGGCCAGCATACTGTTGCTCTCTACCGATATCGAGGTAGTGGGTATTGATGAAGCACAGTTCTTCGATGATGGTCTTGTTGAGGTATGCAATGAGCTGGCGAAGAGAGGTGTACGTGTTATCGTGGCTGGCCTTGATATGGACTACAAGTGCGTGCCCTTTGGCCCGATGCCCGCTTTATTGGCCATTGCCGATGAGGTGAGCAAGGTGCATGCCATCTGTGTGCGCTGCGGTAACCTGGCTTACGTATCGCACCGTACGGTTGATAACGACAAGCGTGTGCTCTTGGGCGAAAAGATGGAATACGAACCCCTGTGCCGCGTATGCTACGAGAAAGCAATGGCAAGCAAGGAAGCAGAGCTTCGCTGAGTTATATGAATTTAGAGCTGTTAGTTATGAACAAAGAAATCACTTTTGATCGCTTCATCCGGGGATTGATAACAATCGGCGTATGCATCATCGCCTATATGCTCATAAGCCGACTGAGCGGAGCGCTGTTGCCTTTTCTCATCGCTTGGCTATTTTGCTATCTGGTATATCCGATTGTAAAGTTCTTCCAATATAAGCTGAAGTTCAAGAGTAGGGTGCTCTCCATCTTCACCGTGCTGCTCTTAGTGACCGGCATTATAGTAGGTATATGTTTTGCCGTGATACCCCCGATCGTGGAGGAGATGGTAATGCTCAAGGAACTCATGGCCAATTATCTGACCTCCGGCAACAGCAATAGCACTATTCCCGATGTCGTCAACCAGTTTATCCGTGAGAATATCGATATGCGGCAGGTCGAGGCCTATTTCTCGGCCGAGCGCATTGGCGAGCTGGTCAAAGGCATGTTACCCAAATTGTGGAATGTGATATCCCAATCGTTCAATCTCGTAGGTGGTGTCGTTGCCGCTTTTATGGTACTGGTGTATATCTTCTTTATCCTCAGCGACTACGAGACTTTGGAGCGTGGATGGATACGTCTCATTCCTGAGAAGTATCGCGAGCGTGTAGTCACGCTTTGCAACGATGTGGAGGAGAGCATGAGCAACTACTTCCGTGGACAGTCGCTCATAGCACTCTGCGTAGGCATCCTTTTCAGCATAGGATTCCTTATCATCGACTTCCCTATGGCAATCGGGTTTGGACTATTTGTAGGTCTGCTCAACATCGTCCCCTATTTGCAGATAACCTCTATCGTTCCAATGGTTTTCCTCGCCTTGGTGAAGGCTGCCAATACGGGCGAGAACTTCTGGTGGATACTTATAGCTGCAGGTATTGTCATGCTGGTAGTGCAGATTATTCAGGAGACCATCCTTATCCCCCGCATCATGAACAAGGCCATTGGACTTCACCCGGCAGTCATCCTGCTCTCGCTCTCCATTTGGGGGAGTCTGCTTGGTCTCGTGGGCATGATTATCGCCCTGCCTGCCACTTCGCTCATACTCTCCTATTACCGCCAGTTCCTGCGTAGACAGGAAGCCCAGGAGGCTGAATCGCACGAGCAAGTGGCTGCTCTAGAACCTTCTGTGGAAGAAAAAGAGGAATAAAAGATAAAAAGAATACGAAAAAGTTGTCAGTTACGCAAAAACTCTCTATCTTTGCATCCGCAAATGCGAAGACGAGCTGCACTCGCTGCAAATGAATGCCATTTTATTCGCTCGTTGAATCGTATTTGTACTGCTTAGCGGCACAAGAGGTCGATTCGCTAGCTCAGCAGGTAGAGCACATCCCTTTTAAGGATGGGGTCTTGGGTTCGAGCCCCAAGCGAATCACAGACGAAATGCATGGGATTTAATTGCAAAATAAGCAATTAAATCCCATTTGTTATTAAAAAAGTTGACATATAGTGCACGAAAAATACAATTTCGCGGACAATGGCCGACAGATAAAAGATACTGTATCGAACAATTCCGTTTGACGAAAAGAACGATATCCAAGAGGTGACGAAGATACGCCATATATATATATCATTGATGCGCTGTCCTGATTTGGGAGAATCTGAGAGTTGCGACATCACCCACTACGATGCCCATCGCAGGGTTGAGGACATCACCTTTGAGAATGTCACCGTCAACGGACGCCCCTTCGATCCCGAAAAGGAGATCATATATAAGACCTCAACCGTAGACACTACACATTGAAGTTGCCCCGTTAAGCTCGCAACTCCACCGCCGAGGAGTGCGTGGTCAATGTCGAGATAGGCCGCCGCTACCTCAACATGGTGCTCCCCGCACACTCCTTCAGCACGTATGTGATGTAGTGGCCTTTCTTTTTGCTGTGTCGCGAATAATCCCTACTTTTGAGGTAAATCTCGAAAGTGATCTGCACTCGCTGTGAAAAATAGTGAAGTGAACTTCATATTTCTCGCTTGTTTCTTCGTATCTTTATGGTAAACCATGAAGATACTCATGCTCGTTGCAAAAAGTTCAAGTAAACTTGACTTTTCACTCGCATATTCGTATCTTTATGGTAAACCATGAAGACACTCATGCTCGTTGCAAAAAGTTCAAGTAAACTTGACTTTTCATTCGCTTATTCGTATCTTTGTGGCATGAAGCTCCGCGCCGTGAAATACACTTTCCTTCTCGCCACCCTCTATATGGGGTGTGGTGGTCGCCTTTCTATGCATGAGTTGGAGCATCTGGAGGCTCGCATAAACGATGCACCGGAGAAAGCTGCGATTCATTTCTAAAGGTATTATAGACAACTGATGAAATCCCCACTGCGCATCCTATCCGTCCTATTGCTATTGCTGCCCACCATCCTTTGTGCCCAATCGCCATTGGATACATTGGTTATGCGTGCCATTATGGTCAACCAGTTGTTCCCTCAAGAGAAAGTATACCTACATTTCGACAACACGAGCTATTATCTGGGCGAAACGATGTGGTTCAAGGCATATGTGGTGGGAAGGGTATACATCGTCCTACAATGCCTCGATTAGAGAGTCCAGGTTATCTGTGTCAAGGGTTTCAAGGTCATCCTTCTGCTTGGCCTCTTGCATGGCACGCAGCGTGATGGGGTTGGGACGATTGTAGACAACATCCATCAGTACGCTCTCAACATAGTTGTTCAGACTGCGGTTTTCTCTCACCGCGGCCTCTTTCAACTTGTCCAGCAGGTCTGTACTCAGTCTGAATGCTGTTTGTCTTCTTCCTATAATTGCTTCCATAGTTATGAATTTGTTTGTAAATGTATAACACTCGTATCACAAATACAAGGAAACGGGTGAAAAAGTTGATTGAATTTACAATCTTTAATAAAGGTAACCATTAAGGGATAAATAATCAGAACTCGCATTATTATGAAGAGGTCGTGATGAATGCAAGCACAAGTTGGGTGAGCAATTCATTAGCTACTCCGTACCTCCATTGATGATAGGGCGAAGGCTGATTGTCGGGGATGGGTTTTTATCTCTTTGCTCTCGCATTGCATGTCACATAGTACAATATCACGCCCGAGCTGCAAGGCTCGGGCGTGAGTCGTTTATCTGCCACCTTGACGTTTCGTGGGGACTATTAATTTTTCTGTCCTTCATTATCGGGATTATAGTTCTTAACTTTGTTGTGTATTAAAATTAAGCAGATATGGAAAAACTTGTTTTATTCAACGACAACGTGTGCGAGGTCATGACTCTCGCTAATGGTAAGTGTCTCGTTCGAGACTGTATGGGAGAAGTTAATGAGGTGTATCAGTATGAGTTGCAGGACATACTTCTGAGTAAAGAACTGTTGGAGTATCTTGGCTTTCGTTTCGACAAGGTGGAGTACAAGATTAAGGAATGGTAATGCTATTCGGCGCTCAGTAAAAAAATACAAGCATTTTCTCTACTTTCACTCGTTGAGATTTGGTATTTCGTTCGTTTATACCTACCTTTGTCGCCAGTTAACGGTTTCCAGGCCTCTACAAAGGCTTGGATTTACGGGAATCCGGTGTGAATCCGGGACAGTACCTGCTGCTGTAAGTCCCTTAGCAACTGTGTGTTTATTGCACTCTTTAGCCACTGACTTCATTGTTGGGAAGGCGCAATAAACGGGATAAGTCAGAAGACCGGCCGTGACAAATAAAAAGTATTCTTGACGCAGGTCTACGGAAAGAATCGAATGGACGGACATGGGTTTTCACATATCCACGATTATTGGCAAGGAAGAGGCATGGATAGCATGAGGAGTACTCTGCTGTATCTTCCGACACGCGACGATAGATGGCCCATCGTATAGTTTGTCATTTGTGAGTTGACATGTATACCTGTGTATCAAGCATACTGAAAAAGATGGCTTGATAGATAATGGTGTATATATGTATAAGACACGACAACATGTGATACGGTGCGCCGCGATGCTCTTGCTTGCGGCACAAGTGATGACTGCCAGTGCCCAACTGTCGCTCGACAGCATGCAGGTTCTTGATGAGGTGACAATCACCTCCAAACAGCCCTCTCGCACCATCGCCACATCGCAGACGCTGTGGGGCGAGGAACTGCAAGCACTGAGCAACACATCGGTAGCTGATGCCTTGAAGTATTTCGCTGGGGTGCAGATTAAGGACTATGGTGGACTCGGCGGTCTGAAAACTGTCAACGTGCGTTCGCTCGGTGCGCAGCATGTGGGTATCTATGTGGATGGCATACGCATCACCAATGCACAGAATGGTACTGTGGACTTGGGAAAGTTCTCCTTGTCGACGATGGAGAGCGTATCGCTCTACAACGCAAACAAGCTCGACCATTGCCAATCGGCCTCGGAGTATGCCTCGGGAGCTACTGTGTATCTGCGCACACGGAGACCCACACAGGATTCGTTGTCTGTGCAGTTGCGTAGAGCCTCGTTTACCACCTATATGGCGAAGGCTAATGTCCAGTTTGAGAGAAAGGGCTGGAGCGGCTTCATTGATGGTGAGTGGACCGACTCGCGTGGCGACTACCCTTTCCGCTACCACTCGGAGTATGAAGACACCGTAGGGCGTCGTTCCAACAGTGACATCCGCTACGGACGCATCGAAGGAGCCCTGTTCAAGGGTGGTTTCGCATCTCATATTTATTATTACGACAGTGAGCGTGGTTGCCCGGGCGGTATCGTGAGGCGACTGAGCGACAAGTATGTCAACGTGGGCCGCGAGTGGGACCGCGACTTCTTCGTGCAGGCCTCCTATCAGGCGCACTTCAAGGAGCACCACCACCTGAAGGTCAATGCCAAGTACACCAACGAGTATCTGCGCTACTGTACCGACTATCCGGAAAACCATAATACTGCCCGTGTAGACAATCATTATTACCAGCAGGATGGCTACGGCGCACTATGCTATGCGTTCACGCCTTGGCCGTGGCTGTCGCTCTCGACAAGCTACGATGTGCGCTACAGCAAGCTGGCGGCCGACCTGAAGAAGTTTGACGATGTGTTCCGCCTCGACCAGAAGCAGGTGATGGCGGCACAGGTCAACTGGCAAGGTTTACAGGCGGCAGCTTCGCTGCTACACCAGCATTACCGCGATGTCACCTTTGCCCATGTGGGAGCTGCCGACCCCTTGGAGCGCTGGACACCGGCTGTCTCTACCGCCTACACATGGGAGGGGCTGACGCTGCGCGCTTGGTACAAGAAGATCTTCCGTGCACCCACGCTCAACGACCTCTACTATACTCAAGTGGGCAACCGAAACCTGAAACCCGAATACACCAAGCAACTCAATCTGGGCGTTGAGTACCACTTCGATTCTCCGCATTGGAATGCCTCCGTGCAAGCCGATGCCTATCAGAACAAGATTGAGAACCGTATCGTGTGCCTTCCCCTGAAGGGTACCTATACGTGGTCGATGATGAACTACGGCTATACCTTCTGCCGAGGACTCAACGCAACAGCACAGGGCCGTTACCACACGGATGACTGGCAGTTCTCACTGCTAGGTTCGCTGACATGGCAACGCGACGTGAACCGTACCGACCCCGAGGATGAGGATACGTATGACAAGCCCATCTGCTATTCGCCCACATTGTCGTCGGGAGTCACGGCCATCGTCGGCTGGCGCAGCCTGCAGTTTACCACCTCTTATCTCTATGTGGGCGAACGCATGTGGAGCTATGCTGACCCCGAAGATGTGCTAAAGCCCTATCACAACATCGACATGAAACTGACCTACACGCTCCCCATGGATAAGACGCAGTGGGGCGTATGCCTTGAGGTGTGCGACCTGCTCGACATACAATACGAACACATACCGCGCTACCCTATGCCCGGGCGCAATTATAAACTGACATTATCCTTTGGAATATGAAAAAACTGATTCTATCACTCCTCTGCTCCATTGCCGTGAACATACAGGCCCAGGAGCGTATCATCCTGCTGAACGAAGGCAACTGGCAGTCCGACAATGGCAAGATCTCCTACTTCGAAGATGGTGAGATTGTCAGCAACCAGTGGTTCAGAGACGCCAACAAACGAAAACTTGGAGACACCCCCAACGACATCATCCAAATAAATGAAGACCTCATTGCCATAACAATCAACTGGAGCAACATCATCCAATTCATATCACCCGATGGGAAGCGTGTGGCCGAGACAGAAGATGTGCCTAACAACCGCAAACTCGCCACCGACGGCAGATATGTATATGTATCTTCCTATGGTCATGAGTGTGGCACCATCAATGGCTACGAAATGTTTACAAAGGGGTATGTGGCCAAGATTGACATCCATACGTTCGAGGTTGTCGCCACCTGTGAAGTGGGATACGAGCCTGAGGGCATAGCTTACTACAAAGGACATCTCTTCGTGGCCAATACGGGCGGCTATGCGTTTCAGGAAGACCATGAGTATGAAACGACCGTGAGCATCATCGATGCCGAGACTATGCAGCTGGTGAGAGATGTCGACACGGGCCAGATAAACCTCTATGGCAAGCTGTCGCAGTCGGGCCAGTACCTGTGCATCAACTCCCCAGGCGACTATTACGATATTCCTGCTGCCACAGTCATCTTTGACTGTGAGGCGGCTTTGGCTGGCAGCGATGACTGCTTTGTCGTACTGGAGTATGCCTCTACCTATAGTTGCACCATGCTCGACGGCAAATTCTTGGCTATCGGTGCACGGTTCTCCTATTACACCAGCGAGTATAAGTTCAACTACGTAGTCATCGACCCTCGCGAGGTGCTGGCTACCGAAGGAGCAGGCGGAGTGGAAGAGTCCTTGCCTGGCACGATGCTCGACGACCTGATGGAGTTGGGTATGCCTTATGGAGTGTATGTCAACCCCTACACTGGATATATCTATGCCACCGATGCCGGCTCCTTTGCTGCAGCTGGTGCATTGATACAGTGGTCGCCCGAAGGGGTCTTCCTCGGCAGACACAAGGTATATATCAATCCGGCACACTTCCTGGCGCTACCGCCCGATGGCATGGAGTTCACAGGAATAGAGTCTGCCACCAATGATGCCAAGCCTACCACCTCCTACGGGATATATGACATGCGAGGAGTGCGCATGGACGGACTCTCCACACGAGGCATCTATATAGACAATGGAAAGAAGATATACAAACATTAAATATAAACCATCATTTAACAAACTAGAAAAAAATGAAAAAGTTACTTTTGAGTTTGGCCGCAGTGATTACATGCTGTATGAGTATACAGTCGGCCAATGTGATTGTGAAAATGAATTCCACCTCACCGTGGATGAATCTTGTAGACAAGGCTACAGGAGACACTATCGATGTAGGTGGGGCTGTAAACAAAACGTATACCTTTGATGTGCCCGAAGGTGTGTATGTGCTCACAGCCTTGGCCAAAGACAGTGCCACGGTAAACGGTACTATTGAGCTGGACGTCCAAAGCGTTCCGAGCGACAGTACACGACAGTTCTCTATCCTGACCAATACGGTCTATGCTACCAATAAGAACGATGATAAGACCGCATGGGAAGTAGGCAAGGATTATACGATTGCGGTAGATGTATCTACCCGCGAGGGCGAAAGAATGGTGGTGACACTGGGCAACAGCGTCACAGCTGGCCGCAAAACTTTCTTGGCACTCAATGGAAACAGTTATTATGTATCGCTTATCCCCAGCGAAGAGCGTCAGGCCGAAGGGTATATGACCAACGAGCGAAGCGGAACCTTGACTGCAGGCATAACCGTAAGTGGTGCCATACCGATGGGTGGCGAATACATTGTAACCCTACCCGCCGATGCTGAACTGTTTATAGGAAAGAAGTTCAGCCACTTTACGAACTTCGCTAAGGTTGAACCTTCAAAGACTGAGGTTGACGGAAACAGTAAAAAGGTATATTATCGTTTGGCCGACAATCAGGTCTATAACTTCCGCACATGGAAATCGGGTGGACTCACCCAAGGTGGATATTTCACTATGGATATAGACGCAGGAGAGAACTCATACCTGAAGTTCTCTGCCAGCAGCTACGAGGCCTTCGGTCCTAAAACCATCAAGCATGACGTGAACTGGAATGGCGGTTACGAGACAGGTAATATCCTTGTCAACATCAATGAGCGTGGACACCTGCAGCTCAGCGTTGGCGAAACCTTCCACACACTGCCCATACGCTCATGGCAGTTGACCGACACGCAAACCAACAACTACTTCCTCGAACCCGACTTCCACTATACCGTCATCGATCTGGACGGTAACCCCAGCACCGGTGTCATCGAGATTGACAATGCACACACTACCACCGCACCGTGGTCTACCATAAAAGCCGTCGGCAATGGTACTGCCATCGTATTGGTGACATACGATGCCATAGCACTGAACTACTATAAATACAACACTAAGGCCGACTCGCTGACGAAGACCAACTACATGGGTGGCGAGTACTGGGGAGCCATCTGGCCCGAGAATACTGCCGCCTATGTCGTTACCGTCGGTGAAGGCACTACAGCCATGCAGCCCAACATGTTTATCAACGAGGCTTACAACGAAGGAGCACTGAAGACTGCCGGCAAACACGTCGATGCCGAGCATGACGTGTTCTACTATCTCGATACCGAGGAGGGCGCTACATATACCTTCACTCCCACAGGCGTTGACCATATCGAGATGGCATACCCCACCATCGGTGAGCAGATGGCTACCTACCACGGATTCGGTACGGAGGGAGTCTGCAAGAATGAAGACGGCTCATACACCCTGTTGCTGAAGGAGGGACGACAGATTGTCAAGATGACCGATGCTGGTGGCAACTCCATTTATCAGGTCTTGACGGCCAAGCCCTGCCATCGCGAGATTACCAACGCGAGTCGTGAAGGAAGTACCATCTTCCAGCCTGGCGACAAGGTAAAGATTCAGTATAGCGGACTGCATCACCCTGCCAACAAGCTGGCAGGTATATACAACATGTCGGCTTATGTGACCTACAACAACATCCCCAACGGCTCTTCGCTCATTCTCGGTGCAGGCCAATACACCTTCGGCTCAGCACCCTCGGCTCAGGCTGTCACGATAGACATCCCTGCAGACTACGATGCATCAGCCTCAGAGGCATTGGTTATGGACCAAGGTGTAATACAGGTAAACGGCTTCGGCGACCCTATTGGTGCCCATCGCGATATAAACAAGAACTTAGGTCGTTCGCCAAACTTTACCGCCGTTGCCCACAAGACCTATTTCGGCCAATTGCCCGAGGTGCGTATACCCATCTCACCGATGAAGATGTTCGTGCTCAACCTGCAATCCAATGTAGACAGCGTCGAATACACCATCACTCATGAGGCCGATACACTGCGCCCCAACGCTGAGGGCATATATACCGCCACTTACGGCACCTATCTGGTCAAAGCCTCCAAGCCTGGCTACCGCTGTTTCCGTACCGAACTGACCATTACCGACGGTGCCGAGGGCGAGCAGACCTGCATCGTAGAGATGGTCAAGGCAGCCGATAACGCATGGGATGGCACCACCCTCACCGAGCCCGAACTTAAGGACGATGTGTATCAGATTAGTGACGGTGCCGAGCTGGCATGGTTTGCCGCCAAGGTCAATGGCGGTGACTATAAGCTATCGGCCAAACTCGTGAGCGACATCGACCTCTGCGGCCACGACTGGACACCTATCGGTGGCAGCAAGTCAAACACAGCCTACCAAGGCACCTTCGCTGGCGACGGACACACCATCGACGGACTCTACATCAACAACACCCTTACCTATCAGGCACTCTTCGGCTACACGACGAATAGCCACATCAGCGGCATCACCGTCAGTGGCGAGGTCAATGCCAAGCAATATGTAGCAGGTGTCGTAGCCTTTATGGGTCCAAAGGCAACCGTAGACCGCTGCGCCAACAAGGCTAAGGTTACAGGCGCATCCACCTATGTTGGCGGAGTCACCGGTTCGGTATCACAGTCAACCGCTACGCTCACCAATTCGTATAACCTGAGCGACATCACGGGTACGACCAACTGTGCCGGTGTGGCTGGATACAACCATAAGAGCGCCGTCATCGAAAATGTATTCAGTCTGGGCACGATTACCGGAAATAAGGTAGCAGCCTGCATCGGTGGCACCACAGCGAAGGACAATGCTCAGAACATCTTTGCCATACAGGAATACGACATCTTCGAAGGACAAACCACCGTGACCGACGAACAAATGCTGTTGGGCGAAGTGGCCTACCTGTTGGGCGAAGCCTTCGGCCAGAAGATTGGTATCGACACCCACCCCGTGCTTGGCGGCGAGCGTGTATACAAGGTTACCTACACCACCAACCTATCAGCGGATGTCGATTCACTCTACACCAATGGTGCACTGCCACAATTCGAGGACGTCGAAGGCCACCAAACCATCTGGAAAACCTCTCTCGATGGCGAAGAACTGACAGAGGTTAGTGCCGACAGCATGCTCTATGTGGAATATCACAAGATCACCTACGCACTCATCTACATTGTCGATGGTGAGGTATACGCTACCGACAGCATCGAGTACGGAGCAGCCATCACGCCGATTGCCGAGCCCGTCAAGGAGGGCTACACCTTCAGCGGATGGAGCGAGGTGCCTGAGACCATGCCTGCCAAGGATGTAACCGTCAGCGGCACTTTCATCGTCAACAAATATCTCGTGACCTTCAAGATTGGCGATGAGGTGATTGCCGCCGATTCACTTGAGTATGGTGCTACCATCGTAGCCCCCGAGGCTCCCGAGAAGGAGGGTTATACCTTCGACGGTTGGGGTGAAGTAGCAGCTACAGTACCTGCTAGCGATGTTACTTACGATGGTACATATACCGTCAACATCTATAAGGTATACTACTACGTAGGCGATGAACTGGTACACACAGCCGAAGTGGCCTATGGAGAGGCTATCCCCGAGTATGTATACGAGCCTACGGTAGAGGGCGATATATTCTTTGGATGGGTAGGTGAGACCTACGACACCATGCCTGCCCATGATGTGACCTACACGGCCAATATCGCAAGTGACGTCCTTCAATTGACAATTGACAATTCACAATTGACAATTTACGACCTCAGCGGCCGTAAGGTGACGGATACAGAGAACCTCAAGAGGGGTATCTATATCGTGAATGGTAAGAAGGTTATTGTAAAATGACCTTTTACCATCGACGAAATCTTTAGCGATTGGTCACGAGTGCGCAGATGAAAATTGCGCCTCGTGAGTCGCTAACAAAAGATGAGGCAATGGAGAGAAGATGCTCTTCTAACGATTAACAAGGACAAGACCGAATCCCCACACATTAGAAGTGCGGGGATTCTTATTTATTCTTAATGTTTATGAAACAACAAATCAAAGATTTGATTCAGCGCGTAGATGCGTTGGAACATGAACTGGCACTGCTGTGTGGCAGAGTGAAAAAAAATTGAAGCAAGAGTGGCCTCACCCCAACCCTCTCCAAGAGGAGAGGGGGCTACAGACATCGCGGAAAGTCTAAGTAAACTAATGAACTACAGAGGAGTTGACGGGCGCTACCTCGTCACACGCAAGGTGCACTGGCAGGCGATATTCCGCATATTGGTAGACCGTGGTATCTATCCCGATGGGACAGACTACCGCGGTTTCTGCTGTTATATAGAGGAGGTGTTTCCTACAGCGGAATGTCGCGTACCGCTCGACTATCATTCGCTGAAAAACATCTCGCAGACTATGTTCGTGCGCCCCTTCGCGGAGTGGCGCTACGATGCGGTCTATGGCATCAGCCGTAAGTCGTATGAGCGGATGTGCTGCATAGCGGATACACTTGACAAACAATTATCTGAAAATTTTACTCGTCGGTAAAATTTTTGGGGTGCCGCAGGGGAATGGCTTACTTTGCGAAGTGTAAAGGTTATGGGTTATAGACCATCCGGATGGTACTCTAAACACTACACTCTACACACTAAACAAAGAAACCTATGATACAACTAAGCCTTTTCCGCGGTGTGCACGACACGCAGCCGCGGCCTGTCACCCTCGAGGAGGTGGTGACGATGATGCGCACGGACCAGTCGGTGCGCGACCTTACCGAGAAGCACCGCTATGCCCGCTCCGTGGGCGATGAGCAGGGTGCCAGTAGATACAAGAAGATGATGACGAGCTTTGGCGTGGCTGCCCTCTTCGAGGGCGGCAGACGGCAACAGCACATCGTGGAGCTTACGGGGCTGAGCCTGGTGGACATCGACCATATCCCTGCCGAGCGGATGGGCGAGGTGCTCGCTCTCGTGCGGGGCGATGAGCATACGCTGCTGGCGTATACTACCTTGTCGGGGCACGGAGTTCGTGTTTTAGCGCGTTACGCGCTCAACACGTCCAACACGTCCAACGATAACGATAACGTTGACGTTGACTTACCATCCGGCAGGCAGTTATCGTCATCGTTAACGTCAACGTTTTCTAACTACAAACAAGCCTTTTTCACCGTCAACACCTATTACCAGAACCTCACTGGCTTGCCCACCGATGGGCAGTGCAAGAATGTAGGGCGCATCAGCACGATCGCCTACGATGAGGAACTGTACTACAACCCTGAGGCCACGCCATTCATCATCGAGCCTGAGACGAAGAAACCCGTGGGAAGACCGAAGCGAGTTGAAAGATTAAAGATGACAGTGGAAAGATGTGAGGCTATCGTGCTGCGTGAGCTGGAGCGGCGTGGCGTGGTGTACGAGGCGGGCACGTACAACAAGTATGTGAGTGCCGCCTGCTATGAGATGAACCGCTATGGCGTGCCCGAGAACAAGTGCCTGGAGTGGGCACTGGACAGGTTCAGCGACTATCAGGCCGAGGGCAATGATGTGACCTCCATCGTGCGCTCCTGCTACCTGCAGACCGAGGAGCACGGCACGGCGCGACCACCGAAAGCGGAAAAGGAGAGCCGCTATGCCTCCATCAAGGACATACAGGAGTGGCTACGGAATAATAATATCAGGATAAGGCATAATGTGATAACGAGGAAAAGGGAGATCTCGTTTAACGATAACGATAACGTTAACGATAACTGCCGTCCGGATGGTTGGTCAACGTCAGCGTTATCGTCAACGTTAATCTGGAAGGAACTGGAAGATAAGAGCGTCAACTCCCTCTACTGCCGCTTCTGCCTCGACACGGGCCGTCAGGCGAAGATCTCGGATCTCTACATCATCATCGAGAGCGACTTCTACCCCGAGTATCATCCGATGCGTGATTTCTTGGAGAGTCTGCCCGCATGGGACGGCGTGACCGACCATATCGATGCACTGGCATCGCGTGTACACGTCACGGGCTGCACGCAGGAGCTGCACAACCGCTTCTTCAAGAAGTGGATGGTGGCCATGGTGGCGGCATGGATAGTCGATGGGGTGACCAACCATGAGATACTCACCTATATCGGTCCGCAAGGTATCTACAAGAGTACCTTCATGCGCCTGCTGCTGCCACCCGAACTTCGTGGCTATTACTCGGCACGCAACTTTGCCAACCGCATGACCAAGGATGACCGCCTCGAACTTACCGAGATGGGGCTGATAGCTCTCGAAGAGCTTGACCACATGAAGCTGCACGAGCTCAACCAGCTCAAGGCCATCACCACCGACCCC
>JAFTVE010000014.1 GCA_017465905.1 Bacteroidaceae bacterium
AGGGCTTTACCGTTGTACTTCTCATACAGTTTACGCAAGTTGGGGATCTCACCACGGCAGGGACCACACCACGATGCCCAGAAGTCCACCAACACGTAGTTCCCTTTACCTACATAGTCCGATAGCGCTAAGGGCTTACCGCCAATGTCGGTGCCTTTGATGTCGGTATAGGTCATGCCTTCAGCTGTAGCAAGAAGCCCTTGAGTATTTTGTCTCATTCGTTTAACCATCCCCTTGTTGTTGAGCCATGGGCCACTGTTGTCGCATACGTGTTTCATTAACTCCACGCTACCGAGAACCTCTCTCACAATCAAATAGCCTACGGCATCATTGGTGTGTTTCAGAAATTCTTCTTTCATCAGCGAGTTTAGTTCGGCATAGAATTCGTCCATATACCGGGCTACAAACTCCTCTTGTGTTCCCTCAAACTCCTCGCGTGTTTTATTTGCTCTGTCGTGCCAATCGGCCAAGTATGTGAGGATGCGTGCCATCTCGTCATTGAGAGGCGTACCCGATGTGCGATGGTTCACAAAGTCTGTCACAATATCGCCCTTTTCCAAGATGGGATTTGAAAAGAGGCCACGGGCAATGTCAATGCGGCAATTAAGCGCAGTATCGGGAGCAATGCCTCTAAAAGTCACCCTATTGCCATCGACTGTAGTAGAATCAATCTTGCAGCCATTATCAAAGTCGGTGAGATAGACGGTCATTCCATTGTAACTCGAATCAGGCAGTTCACCCGTCAACGTGTAATATCTTTCTTGGTTTGCACACGCCCCCAGCAGCACCGCCACGGTAAGGGCAAGGAATAGTTTGGTCTTCATTGTTTTGGTTGTTTATGTCGTTACACGAATTTTATTTGTGGATAATTTGTGGGCAATTTACGGGAATTTATGTTGAAAAAGAAGGGGAACACGAACTGTCATAAATTAACCACGAATTTATCATGAATTACAACTTCTCCTGCAATATCCGCTCCACCTCTTCGGCTGTGGGGTGAATGGCAAGGATGGTTCCGTCGCGGTCTACAAGTACGGTGATGCCACCAGCTCGGCTAACGCCATATTTCTCCCAAATCTTATGTTCATCTTGCAGTTCGAGCAGGTTGAGCCAAGGGTATCCGTCCTGTGCAAGGGCACGCTCCATATCCTCACGCTTGCTTTCGCGAGCCACGCCTACGACCGTGAAGCCACGCTCCTTATATTTCTCGTAGAGGGGAATCATGCTCTTCGATGTGCGTCGGCAAGAACCACACCACGAAGCCCACAGGTCGATGAGGGCTATCTTTCCGCCAATTTCCTTGCTCAGCGTATGCAGCGTGCCGTCGAGGGCAGGAGCAGTGAAGTCGATGTAGCGGTTACCCACCTTGATACCGAGGCTCTCTATCCACTCCTCTATCTGCTTGCTCAGCGGATGGTTGGGGAAGAGTGGTTGGTATATTTCGTTGTACAGTGCGGTACAAAGAGAATCGTCCGCTTCCGAACGGCTCATCCACATTGCTTGGCGCATCAGCAAATACAGACCTACGATAGAACGATTGTTGCGTATGTATTCTTCGGTGCATCTGTTCATCGTAGCGCGGAACATCGTGTTCAACTCCTCCATACGTGGAGAATCCCATTGCGCAATATTAATCAGGGAGTCGATTTCTTGCAGTAACGGGGCAAGCCTGCGGTTCAGCTCTGCGTCATATTCCCTGAATTTCATATTGATAGGACCGTCACACTTCACGGTAGGCGGCTTAGCATCTCTTTCATAATGGTAGAAGGTGGCATTTATCGTTCCCTCCTCTGCAAAGAACTCACAAGGATACATACTGCCAAGATTGTTCTCCTCCATTGAAACGAGTTGATAGGGCATCACTTCATCCACATAGAGGTCAAAAGCAAACTTGCCGTCTATCACAGGGATACTGTCAGCATCCACTACACGGAAGTCACTGCCCGATGGGGCAAGGAGCATCATGGTATAAGTCGAGTCGGGCACAGCGCCCTCAATGTGGCAATGTATTTTCCCCGTCTTTTCTGTACACGCCCCCAGCAGCACCGCCACGGCAAGGAAGAGGGTTGTTAGAAGCCGTCTTGAATTTACCGCTAATATGTACTTGATTGGGCTTTTCTGTTTATTTAAGATTCTTTCCGGCATCTTTATCCTCTTTGTTCTTGCAAATAGACCACTATTTGCTGCACCCAAAGAAGACAAATCTACTCGAAAATAATTCTTAACTAAACTTGAAATAAATTCAAGACAACTTCTAAGTTTGGTCGGTTTCATTGTATTGGGTTATTGTATTCAGGTCAAATAAATCTATCTATTCCGCTCAGTTTCTTTTACTCGGTCCGTAAAATTATCTCCCGATGTGGCTACACCAAAAACAAAAGCTTTATTGTTCATAACTGTCTCTTAGTTGAAATTGTGCGGCAAAGTTAAGAAACATCTTTGTTACTAACAATATTATTACTAACAAAGATGTTACTAACGCGATTGCGTATAACGAATATCGGAATGCTTGTAGCTTAAGCTACACGAATTTTATTTATGGATAATTTGTGGGCAATTTACGGGAATTTATGTTGAAAAAGAAGGGAACACAAATGGTCATGAATTGGCCACGAAACGAGTTCGCCGCCCGCAGGGGCTAAAGGCAATTTTAAGGAATTATTGTTTTGGTTGCTTCATCACTTCACTAAAAACATTTAGTCCATATTCATCTTGAGCCAATATGTCACGACACCTTCGCCATATCCTTTCATCTTATCCAGTATTACTCCTTCGGGAGAGACAATGAAAAACGTAGGATATCCCATAACATTATATAGTGTGCTGATGGCATCATACTCCCGTCCCTTGAGGTCATTGAGACTGTGCCAGCTAATTCCATGTTCGATTGAGGATTGCTTCCATGTACTTTTTGCATCAATACTGATGCTAACCACTTCCAGCTTGTCGGACATTGTCTCGGCAATTGTTTTCAACTCAGGGATACTGAGTTTGCAAGGGCCACAATGGGCTCCCCAGAAATCGAGCAGAAGATATTTCCCCTTGAAGTCCTGTAGATAATGCGTATTACCAAGTGTATCATACAAGGCTACGTATGGGATGGTGTCACCTATTTCCAGTGGTCCTGCTTGCTGCTGCAATTCCGACTTCCTCTCCGCACTGCGTTTAGTACCCTTGCCACCTCTTAACTGTGTAGGTAAATCAAACTCAACAAGTACATGCTGAGGCATACGGGCAATACCATATAACTTGCCATTCTTGCCCACTGCTATCTTTTTCAGGTGACAATTGAGGTGTAGCGTTGAGACGTATTCCCCGCTATGGTCGAATACCAACACCTTGTCCGAACAGGATTTGGTGATGTCATTCACGTCGTATCGGCTCATGAGTGTGTCTACATACAGCAGATATACATAATGTTCATCGGCAGCCAATGACTTCAGTGGGCCAGTGGCCTTTTCTTTGTCGTATCGTATGGCATCGTTGGATATCTTATAATGAGGAGTACGGTAAAAGCATTCCCACTGTTTCTGCATAGTGTCACCTTGCAACCTGTATGCTGCCATATAAGGCAAGTTCTCGGCGGCATAGAAGAATGTCCTACTACTCGCAGCCATATAACCGTTAAGGTCATTGCGCATGGCATACCATGTAAGAGAGTCACCCACTGGCGAATCTCCAAAGCGACAACTAGGCTGTAACAGGCTATTCGACAATGTAAACAGACTGCCGTCACCTTTGAACAGGCACGATACGTATTGGTTGGAATTGGGTAACAGCGTATATCGGGTGTCCTTGGGCATAATCTCTTCCCCAGGTTTCGCTCTTCGGTAAGTAGCCTTCAGTCTTTTCTTTGCACTCATAGCACCATCGGAGTCAATACCGATGACTCTCAGCGACATCTCGTTGATGTCGTTAATGCCAAAAGTGTTGCCCGATGCAAATGTAAGTACTGGCTGGCGGAATTCATCAACACCGCTTCCTATACGACCGTATGCATGGCAGAACTCCAGATTGTCAGCAATAGAATACGTATGACATACACCGTCTTCGAAGAAAGCCGATACGAGAATCACAAATGAGTCAGCTACGGCAATCTGTACATCATCCATCAACTTGATGTCGTGACTTGTATATTCTAACCAATAAGCATTTTCTTTATTTCCACACGCCCCCAGCAGCACCGCCACGGCAAGGGCGAAAGAAATTGAAAGTTTGGTTGGTTTCATCGTATTGGTTGTTTATGTTGTTACACGAATTTTATTCATGAATAACATTACTGCTACTTCTTCAGCTGCTCCTTCAGCGTACTCACCATCTTGCTGTGGTCACGCAAATCGTTGCGTAGGCTACAGCTGCCATTCTTGTCGACAAGCACATACGAGGGTATACCATCAATGTTGAACATGTAGTTGGTGAGGTATTTCCATTGCGCATCGTTCACTCGGTAGTGGATTCCCTTGATGCCCGGAATCATCTCTGAGTAGATGTTGATGGGTGAAGTCTCGTTAGCAATGTATACCCACACGAGGTCTTCGCTGGAGAGTTCGCCTGTCTTGTAGGGTTCTATGGCCTTGATGGCGTTTCGGCATGGGCTGCACCACGTGTTCCAGAAGTCCACCAGCACCACTTTCCCCTTGTGCGGAGCAATGATTGCAGCAAACAGATTCTCAGGTGCAATGGCTGTGACATCCTGGGTCTTCTTGGCGCTCTCCTCTATGGCTTTTCTTGCGCGGTTCCGTATGTCTTCGCATATATCGGCATAGAAGGGATTGTTCCATTGGCGCATTGCCTGTAGTTCTTCGTCGGGAAGTGCATCTGCAGCCGCCTTGGCCACTGCCTTGTGAGTAGTCCCCCACCAATTGAATGTTTCGTTAGGATTATCCGAATCTATATATCGCGCTGCTATCATTATTTGATTACTCCTATTGTTGAGAAGCAACCAAGGATTGTCAAGGTCAACGCAAGCAAACAGGCGTTCGTAATGCGCCGAGAGGATATCATCATGCTTAAAGTCGGCGGGAACATGAGCTTCACGCACACTCCAATGCCTGAAATCTATGTTCATAAAGTAAATACAGATGTTGAAATTTATAGCCTTGCAAATTTCCTTCTTCCAGACATGGCACTCCTGTGCATCGGCATACTCACATACAGCACGGTAGTACTTAATGAGGCTGTCGGTAAACTCATCGGCCGTCATATCGTAGCGGACATATTTATGGATGAACAGCGATTCGGGCAATACTATGTCATCCGCTACAGATTGGTTGTTCAGAGCATCATATACGCTTCCGTGAGTCCAAGCGGCCTTTATCCTGTTTATGGTTTCGGCTGTTCTCTTTTGCAATTGCATTACCTGATTGATGTATGCAAGATTAACGTATAGGTCTACAGTCTCGCCTGGTGCCACCAAGCAGTCGCCATACCCGCAATTATTGACTGTAGGCGAGAAGGAACCTGTGCCATAGATTATAAATGAGGCAGTACCCTTGCCTGTAGCGGGGTCAATCTCAACATCTATACTGCGTTGGTTCTCAAATGCAGTCCTTATAGGAAGTGTTACCTTGCTGGCGCACCCGTCGCGATAAGCCAACAGATGAATGTTGACGGTGGTCTTGCCGAAGGTGTAGGCATACTGCGGTGTTGGTTCGTCAGTAGCGGACGTCCGTTTTAGCTTTTCCGGCAAGTCGGCAGGACTGTTTGCATCTCTCTTCCCTGTAAGGTCAACGTCATATATCCTCCAATCACCTTCAGCATCACTCTCTATAAAGTCGAATGAGGTGACGTCCTTAGGCAGAGGCTCAAACAATAGGATGAAACACGAGTCACCATCCTCGGGCATATAGAGTTCTTCGCCAATCTCTACACCTTCACTCCCAAGCAATTTGTATTCCACACCCTGTGAAACGAGGTGGGTATATGAAGGCACTTTAATCCAATAGTTCGGACGATGGAATCCGCGTACGGTCAACACGGTAGCCTTGTCGGTAAGTTCCACTTTCTCAATGGCAAGCTTCGTAGTATTGGACGCGCCCACCAGCGGAGATTCAATCACTTTGTTCGCTCTCGCGCACGCCCCCAGCAGCATCGCCACGGCAAGGGCAAGGAATAGTCTTACGTTTTTCATTGTTTTGGTTGTTTGTTTATGTCGTTACACAAATTTTATTTATGGCTAATTTATGGTCAATTTACGGGAATTTATGTTGAAAAAGAAGGATGCACTGATGTTTCTTAAATGTCCATGCCAGAACTTCACAGCCCCGGCATGGATTGGTCTTGACCATTATCTTTAACTAAATTACTTTATTGGTTTTTCTGATTACTCAAGTTCTATAGATTCAAATTACGGGACTCTCAAGTATTCTTACTTACGAGAGTTGAATCTCAGTCTGATTCCCGATTGAGGAATGTCTTTTTGCTCAGGCTCGGGATAATCTTCTGCCTCCTCGATGTACCATTTCTGGTTTGCGTTGGTTTGCTCGTCATCGTTGATGTCGTAGCTGAAGATGGCTGCTCCTTCCTTGGTGTCGCCGCCAGCCAGGTCTACACAGCGGCCTGTGGCTTTGTTGACGATGGTGACTGCGCCGTCCTTCTCGATAAGTTTCCACTGCTGATAGGGGTTGTTCTTGTCGAGGTAGCGGAATATGAGCCACTGTCCTGCAGAGGTGTCAGAACCGTCTTCCAGGGCAAACCTATCTTCATTGACGATGAAGCAATCTTCGCTCACGACCTCGGTGATGCGCTTGTCGACCACAACTGTCGGAACAAACTTAAATCGGAATACCTTATTGCCTGTGATGACTATATTATTGCGGCCTACTCCTTCGGGTGCAGCCTCGTGATAGGCACTGGCGTGGTTGTTATAATCGAACGAGATTCCCAGCTTGGCGCCTGTGCCCTTGTTGAAGAAGGTATAGTAGGTGTCTGGTGAGTAGCTGAAGTTGGTAGGCATCTCGCTATAGGACATCTTGCCGTAGAGCACGTGCAGGTCGGCATTGTTGCCATTGACCTTCAGGATATACACCGTGCGGTAGTCGGGGTCGGTGTCGGCTACGCGAAGTTCATACGAACGGTCATTCCCATCCAGTGCGCTTACCCAAGCTGAGCTATAATATCCGTCGTACTGTTTATTGCGCAAAGCGCTGATGAGTGGTTCGAGTTTCTTCGGGTTGATGTCGCGGAAACTATATTCTGCGATACGTTCCTGGAGTTTCCCCGTTTCTACATCTTTTTCGATAACCTCACGTGATGGAGCCTTGGGATAACTTTTCAGCAGTTTGTCGATAAGGACATCCACGTTGTTTTGTGCAGAGGCTGATAGTATGATAGTCAGCATCATCAGAGTCGTTGCGATCTTTTTCATTGGTTACTTAGTTTTATTGGTTTGTCATTATTTGTTTGGTCTAGGTCCATAAAGAATGTATAGCGTGGCCACTGTCCTACCATTCTTTATCGGATACCATTTCAATATATAGCTGGTGCGGTAACTGCGCTGCTCGGGGTCTACTACTGCCAGCGACACGAAACTGTATTCCGTGGGGTGGCTTTCCAGTCTATCGCCATTCTGTAGGGTGACAGTGGAGGCTCTGCGCCGCTTCGGTGTTGCCTGATTGTATTCGGCAGAGGTACGTATGTAGCTGTAGCTATCCATCTTGTCGGCCTCGAAGGCATTCAGAAGTTTGTCCATAGCCATAGTGTCGGGTATCGACAGCTGGTAGATGCAGTTAGTCTTCGAGCCAGCCTTTGTAGGGCTCGTGTTGCCGTTCTCGCTATTCCCTTGATTGACGACCCACTCGGGATGCTTTGCCAGCATATCGTCGATGGCTTTCCTGACGTGTGTCTGAGCATATCCTATCGATGTGAATGCACACATCATTGTAATGAGAATAATCTTTTTCATATATGTAGTATACTTAAATGTAAATATTGGTTTGGAAGTCCGCTTCCTCTTGCGCCTCGCTCAGCGAGAATGTCTCGTCGATGTCCATAGCGCATCGTATTGTGGTGTGCAGGAACGACCTGTCGGCCTCATCGAGCATTCTCTGTTGCTGCACCATCACCATTCTGTCCACAGCCTCGGTATTGCTATTGGCATTGGTATTGTGGAGCATCAGTAGCAGTAGGAAGCTGGCGGCAACAGCCGTTGTCCATCTTAGGGCTACCATTCTTGTTCTCTTTCGCTTGGTCGTGGTGGGCATCTCGACCTTTATGGTGTGTACTTCGTCTTCCTGCTTCGTGGGCTCCACCTCAATGTCCACCTCTCCGTTGTCGAACAGGGCAAACATTTCTTTGTACACTGCCCATTCCTCGCTCACCTCGTGGGTGCGGAAATACTGTGCCAGCACATCTTCCTCGGCGATGCTGGTGATGCCAGCCATAAACTTGTCTATCAGCTGGGCTATTTCCTGTTTATCATACTGATGCTTCATAGTTGGTTCCTCCTCAATAGTTTGTTTTGCAATTCGCTTCTTGCACGTGTCAGCAGTGTAGACACCGAACTCTGCTTAATGCCCAGTATGCCGGCAATCTCGTTCAGTTCACGGCGTTCGAGCTGGCGCATCCTCAGTATCATTCCCGCTGTGGAGGGCAGGCTATCGATTTGCTTGTCGAGCCATTGCTCCAGTTCGGCATATTCGAGTTGGTCGTGCGGTGTCGTCTCGTCGGTGAGTGGCATCGCATCGTCTATCTCCTTGTACTGATGCGTGGTGCGCCATCTGTCGATGCAAGCACGCTTGGCGGTGATGATAGCCGAAGCATTCAGATGTGTGGCGTCGCTCAGCTGCTCGTGCAGGCTCCACAGCCGGAGCATCACGTCCTGTGCGATGTCTTCCGAGTCATCGGTGCTGTACCCGAACTTCGCAGCTATCGATACGGCCTTTGCCCGTACCTCGCTCGCCACATATGTGAATTCTTCTTGTGTCATCACGCTTATTATACGAACGACCAGCTGCAAATTAAACAAGAAATCGCCACTTTTTTTAATTTTCCCTCATTTTTCTTGTTTTCTCGGGGTGTCCATGCTCCAGTCTCAAGGAAGGCAATCTCCGTGCTCCGCAAAACCTGCGCAAATGAATAGAAAAACTCGCCCCTCGCCAAAAGAAAAATCTAAAAATGCATCTTTAGACGTCTAAAAATGTCGTTTTAGACGATGAAATGGGGGAAAATGAGCGACTCATCATACTTAACGAATAGTCATGATTTGGACTCTGAGCGTGGTGATATGGATTTATTATCAAGGCACCAGAAGCGATAAGAAAACCCCTTGCAAATACTTGCAAGGGGTATCTTTTCTCATAAACGCTTTATCGAGAATATACATAGTTGCGATACAGCCAATCCTTACTGCTCTCAGATGGTGCTATATCTATAGTCTGCAATTGAGACAGAGCAATCAAGTTGTTTGAATAACGTGTAAGGTAGTTTATAGCATCAGCTGATTGTATTGCTGCATTCCTCCCTAACGACTTCAATGTCTTTCTCAAAAACTTATATTCCTGCTCAGAAAACAATCCTTGTAATACATCTAATTTCTTCTTTGAATAGCGCACACTCACATTGCCATTATCCACATAGACAATGCCAATACTAAGTTGCTCCGATATCTCAGGGCGTATCACCCCATAGATTATACTATATTTAAGATTTTCCATAATTAAATATTGTCATTTAAGCATTCCATAAAGTTGTTCCATACCTCATCAATCCAATGCGATTGAAAGAGTTCATCTACTTTTTTTGATATATTTTGTTTGGGGATGTTCCATCCTATAGGTATTGAATCGATTATTTGATTCCTGTTTTCACGACACTTATCTGTTGATTCCAAAAGAAAGCCCTTAAGAGATGCTGCTCTTTCGAGTATCTTTGATCTATCTAAGCCATCTGCAAGATGTCTCATTATATCAGCATAAAGAATCGTATCCGTTGATGTCAGTTGAGTCAATGAATAGTCATATGTCGAGGTGTTGAATATTCCTCCGTAATCTATTGACACCAATTCTTCTTTATCCAAGTCATATAACAAATTTGCATTATTGTATGTGCGATCCTCATTAGCTATCCAAAAGTCGAATAAAGCGATTTTTAACAGTTGCTCCAAAATACGGGCATTCTTTTTTACGTTTTGTATCGTTACATTATTAATGTCAGCAACCTTCTCAAGCATTATATAACCTAATGCAACGGCCGAAGTATGCGACGTGTTGATATTCGCCCAATGTGCTGGCTCAATCTTGACAAAAGCAAATTTAGGTGATCTGATATTCCAATAACTAATCATATTGGCGCCAATAAACTCACTCGCAAGCTTATATGCACTCGCCGAAGAACGCATGTATTTGCATATATAAGCATTCTTATCAGAGCATGTAACAAGCACTGGTCGTTCACCAGTTTCATATTGCCGTTCTATACTCTTAATACTATTGAGTTCAGGTATCTTCATACCATAATTTCTTTTCTGCAAAAATAAGCACAAAAGAACTATTTTGCAAGAGATGAAATCCTTTTATTCGTTAAAATTGTATTGTATGATACTAAAGCACCAACTTATTCTGCAAGGGCTTGGATTTTATCCCAATATTTTGTTCCTTTGCATCTATGAAGAACCGCCGATTCACCTACATATATATACTACTGGCCGCACTGCTGCTGGCTGCATCGTACCAGCTCAACTACCGCGACAGCAAGGAAGCGATGCAGAGCCGCATCAATGAGCAGTTCAGGGAGGCGGTGCCGCACTGGCTCAACACGGTATTCAACACATTGCAAATACCACAAAGTGGATTTTACGATAGAGCGGAGTCTGTACGCAAAACGAAAACGGCCATCATCAGCACAAAAGATACGATAGAGATTTCGGCCCGTTATTTTCCTCGTACAGATTACGAGTGGTGGCTGCGAAAGGGGCTTGAAGGTATGCTTATAAAGAGCGACATGTATGATTCGGCACTCACCGACTCACTCTTCAGCAACCTATTGGCGGATATGGGCATCGAGGCCGAGGCGGCTACCGAGCTGCATGTGAAGGACCTAAAAGAGATGTTCCCCACGGAAGACTCGATGAACGTGAATGCACCCATCCGTGAGGTGCTGATAGCGAGGCATGTGGAGGGATTCGCCACCGACACCGTGGGCATAGGCATCTGCGACCAGGGACTGATGGTGGGCAAGGTGGCCCTGGAGCGCAGCACCATACGGAGTGGCATGCGATGGATAGCCTGGCGGCAGGCGCTGTTGTTGCTCTTCATGGCAGTGCTCTATATCGTCATCCTATATATGAGGAAAACCATGGCCTACCTGCAGGGCGTGCACCTAATAGGAAACACGTGCATCGACTTCAACAAGAACATGATATACTCGCCCGACGGCAGTGCTGCACCGATGACAGGCAACAAGGCAGCCCTGCTCAGGATGCTTGCCACCGCCGCGCCTGAATATATGCTGACGAAGGAGCAGATATGCCACGACATCTGGCAACGCGATGTCAAAGACGGGCAGGCACTCTACAACGTAGCCGTGAGTGAACTGCGCAGTTACCTCATCGCCCCCGACGATGCCCTGACACTGACCACAGTGCCCAAAGTGGGCATACAGGTCACCGTGGACCACACCAAGCTGCGTCCGCACCGCAAGCTACACTGCCTGATGAGGGTGGTGAAGGGGTGAACGGGCAAGAGCAAAGGTTGCTAGCGGGCTCCCTATTGGCGAAAGTTCATAAATCGGTTGGCATTGGCACGACGCAACAAAGTGCAGCCAACTTTCTCTACGAGAAAACTACACCGAAAACTCCGTAAAATCACCAAACATTTGTCCGGAAACGAAGATCTTGTCTTATACTGCTATAGGTAGACACATTTAATAACCATTAAAAATGTGTAAACAGTATGAGAAAACGGTATCAACATTACAGTGAAGAAGAACGTTTGTTAATTCTTCGTGACTACTTTACTTCG
>JAFTVE010000015.1 GCA_017465905.1 Bacteroidaceae bacterium
CTTCTTCGTGGTGGTCTTCTTGGTGCCCTTCGATGAGGCAAACTTCTTGTTTGTCTCCTTGAGGAAGTCTACCTTATTATATAGGGTCTCGAAGTTGAGCTTGCCGTTGACGGTGAGCGAACGCTGGTTGGCAATGCTGTTGCCGTAGCTGGCGCCGCTGGCGAGGGTGGCTCCACGGTCCCAGCTGTAGGATGAGCTGAAGTTGGCATCCATCTGTGTCCAGTCGAGGATGGGCAGCTTGCTGAAGGGGGCCTGGTAGGATGCGCTGAACGACTGCTGGTAGTCGAGCGGACGACCCATACGGGCGAGGCTGCTCTGTATGGAGTCTTTCTTGAGTATTCTTGCTACTTCTGAGAATTGTTTTCTACACAATAAAACTAACTATTCCAACAATTATTCCCACCACGCCAACAATTATTCCGATTATACCAACCGCAACCCCTCTTATAGCCAAAAACATAGACTTGTCTGTTACCTGCTGCTGATATTCGGTATTCGCTTTATCCTTTATCCACTTTATTCTTGTAATAGTATTCTGAATATTAAAAACCTTTTGACGCAAAGAACGATTGCGCTCATCTTCTTCTCGATTCTCCAATGTGAATTTCAGATTATATACAGAATTGTAAAGACTATTATAGTACGTCATCTCACCGATAGCATTCAAATAGATTTCTTCTATTTTATTCATCGTCGGAGTTGAGCTTATGTAATTACTTCTCTCAGCAGGTGTCTCATGGAATTTTCTGTAAAGCTCTTTGACTTGCTCGTGATAGGCCATAAAAACGCGCTCATATTGCTCCAAGTACCATAATAAGGCCGCGTTGTTTTCTTCTTTAATATTAACTTCATTATCACTAACGAAGGGCATCAAGCTCGCATCAGCATCTTTCTTGTTAATATTCTCATGTTCATGATAGTATTCCTTTATTTTATGATATACAACAGGAGGAAACTTCCCTTCTTTAAATAAGGGCGATTCTTCATTGTGCTCATAACTGTACAGGAAAAGTCCATTTCGACTATTGTCAATATACTTCAGGCTAAAAGAATAAGCGGTTTTCTCCCCTTCTCCATTTTCTACTTCAATATTGAAATCATCCCCATCGCTACTGATCTTCACAACAACTTTATCCCTTTTGTCTTTTTCTTCATTGTCAGAACAATCCAAAAGAATTTGTGGGCTTTTAATATTACGCAAAGACAAACTACTATGGACGGTACATGGCATCCACAGTACACAATAACGTGTTTTTATCATGAATGTGTTCCTTTCTACAAATTATACATGTAGTATATACCTACAAATTAAATCCTGAATTTTTTCTAAGAAGCTCAATTTTCTATCTAAATTCAAACTTTCTTTTGCGGATATAGCAGTCTCTGTCACTCTCCAAGTAGAATGACTGAAAGTTGCGCCATAAGCAATAAAACCAGCTGCAGCTAACAAATCGATTCGTTGTTGAGTTAGTCTATTTCTTAGTTCTGCAAGTGAACCATGTTTTTGGCTGCAAACGTAATCTAAAGCAGGCTCCAGCTCATTTATTTTACTAGAGCTCATTGATACACTTCTTTCTTCTGCCATAATACTATAAATTTAAATTAAATAACAAACCTATTTGAAAACCAGTCAAATAGGTTTTAAGTTTATTTCCTGACGAATATTTTCGTGCAAATATAACATTTTACCGCTATGAATACCTCTTGGGTATGTTTTTTTTGCAAACATTTAACAACTATTAACTATTTACACGTATTGCATCATTGGAAATTAGGCAAAACATCCCATTAGTTAATTTAAAGATTTCATTTTTCAACCATGTTTTCTATTGTGACAATCTCGCGACATGCATACTTTTAGGTGCTAACTAAGCAAGATTCTATTATTGATTGAACACTTTTTTATCGCTCCCTTTTTGTCGTGTGGCGATTTATGCATACTTTTGTGGCATGAAGCTCAGTACCATACGATATATATTCCTTCTTGCCGCCCTCTGCATGCTCTCGTGTAGCCGGCACTCGGTGCATTGGGAGACGCTGACACAGGTTGAGACATTCATTGAGGAGCAGCCTGATAGTGCGCTGACGGCTTTGCAGCGTATCGATGTGCAGGAGCTGGCGGGCAAGGAAGAGAGGGCAAAGTATGCTTTGCTGCTGTCAATGGCTTTGGATAAGAACTACGTGGACAAGACAGACTTCGAGGTGCTGCAGCCCGCCATCGACTATTACCGCAGCCACGGCACAGCCACCGACAAGCTGCGCACCTACTACTACGAGGGGCGCATCTATCAGAACCTGCAGAAGCACGACGAGCTGGCCATGCAGTGTTTCGTGAAAGCGGTAACCGAAGGCGCGACTTCAGATGACATACTGACCAAGGCACGAGTGCTGTTTACCCAAGGCCGTATCTACAGCACCATCTATGAATGGGACAAATGCATCGCTACCTATCTCGAGGCGGCCGAGTACTTCAAGAGCATGGGCAAAACGAGTAGTTACGTCAACTGCATTGCAAACGTCATCAATGCATACACAATAATAGGCGATTCCGTACAAGCCGAAAAGTATATTGCTTTGGCACAAGAAAATCTCGATGGTTGCAGTGCGAAGATAAAAGCTCATTTCTACTCCTGCTATCTCACCTATTTAGCAAACTACGGACAAGACGAGAATGAAATCCGAACAGCAATAAATGATTATATCAACATCTCTTCCACAAGCGGTACTGATTGGCTATCGGTAGCAAATGCCTATTTAAAAATAGGTGACGCACCTGCTGCTATGGATGCACTCTCCCATCATGGGGAAATACTCAACACTTCCCAACGCCTGAAATTCCATGCACTGCTTTCTCAAATCTATAAATTAGAGGGGAGACATAAGGAAGCGATGGATACCTACGAATACTATGTAGCACTTACAGACTCCATGGAGTATGCACGAGTAGAATCAGACATTCAGTTCGTAGAAGAAAAACATTCTTTGGAACTGCGAAATCTCCGTGAACGGGCAAGGAACAATCGCACCCTACTGATAGCGCTGTTACTCGTCATCACAATCTCTTCACTGCTCATCATCTCCCGCTACAGGCTGAAAGCTAAAACTGCAGAAGCCGAGTTGGCCAAGCGAGAGAAGGAGCGTTACATGCAGCTATATACTCAAATGGAACAAGAGCGCGACAGCCTCACCGAGCTACTGGAGCAAAACAAGGAACTGAATCAGACGGCAAAGAATGCGCTGCTGGAGAGAATAGGCTTGCTCAACCGTTTCTTCTTGGCAAACATCACAAAGGATGCCAAGACATCCAAAGAGGTAGATAAGGAAATCGAAGACTTGCTGGAGAACAAGGAGGTGTTCATGGCCTCTACACGCATGGCTTTTGCCGGTAGCCATCCCCATTTCATCAAGCATCTTGAGCGTTGTGGACTCAACGAATGGGAGATGGGTTATTGCTGCCTCTATGCTTTGGGACTGAAAGGCAAAGAGGTGGGCGAATATATACAGATGAAGAGCCACTTCAACAATAGTAGCGACATCCGCAAGAAGCTCGGTCTTCCCGAGCATGGCACCACATTGGGCACCCATATCCGCCAGTTGCTCAGCGAAGCATAAGCCTATATTTACATAAGTGCTCGCGCCCCATCAGACATGTAAAAGTCTGGTGGGGTGCTTTGCATTTGCACTGCCTCAAACAAGGCTTTTCAGGATTCCAATTATGAGTTCTGAAATCACAAAACTGAAATCTGAAATCTAAAATTTACCCCCCCCCTGATAATCAAGCAGTTACAAGTACGCAATCTGAAATAATTGTTTTCTGAATGAAATAATTGCAGCATACCTTTGCAAGCGAAACCAATAAAAATACTAAACAATGAAAACATTTATTTTATCAGCCATGCTATGCTTAGCAACGCTCGGCGCCTTCGGGCAAAGCAATGGAGATTCTGAAACTCCCGTACCTGTCGGCATAACGGTTCACGAACAAGAAATCATAGCCTCTACCGACACTCAAGAGCGCAGCCTCCAGTATTGGGAGGTGAGTGCCTACGTACACCCCATATCAGGAGAAGTAGAGGTCAACTTATATAATATAGGAGATGCCACTATTTCGATTGTCAATGCAGATGGTGAGGTGGTAGACTCTGCCGAGGTAAACACAAGCATCCCATCTGTAGTGCCCCTACAAGTAGATGGCAGTAGTAACATCTATTACATTGTTGTGACATCTCCCACAATATATGCAGAGGGAAGTTTTGAAATATAAATCCATAAGGCAATAATTATACCGGTAATGATTATAGTTCAGACCATACTGATAAAAAGGAGCGGATGCCGAAAAGCTAAATAGAGTAGGCAAACAAATTAAAAATCAAAGATATGGAAAAAATGATGCTTGAGAGTCTTCTCAATTCTGAAATGGAGAATGTGAAAGGCGGTGAAGATGAAACTACATGTATATGCACAACTGCCGCCTTTTCAGTAGGCCCTGTGAATCCTGGAACGCCGGGGAAACAATAAGACAGGCTAATACTGCTTAATTCCTTGAACTAATTACGGGTATTTCATTGTGCAATCGTTCAATGAAATACCTTCATTACAAATAGTAAAATCAAATCATATTATGATTGCAATACTAAATCCACAGTTCTCAATACGAAACGAAAAGAATAGTTCATATATTGTCAAGAAAAGTTGGCGCATAGACCCAAACATAGAGAATGACATAGCTTTAGCGACTATAATACCGCCCGCCATAGGTTATATACTAAAAACTATCGGGCAGGATGAATATGAAAAATCTTTAAGTTATTTATCTGACAATCTTGGGATATCAAAAGATGTCATAAGAAAATTTACAACTGCACTTATCGAAAACGAAGAAAAGAAGAGTTTATTTATAGGGAATGAAAGAATAATATTTCCTAGGAGACTATTAATAAAAAGCGATACTCCTGAAGATTATGAAGAAATAAAGCCAAACGCATCATGCAATTTATTACATTTACGACCTCAGATTCCTATAAATCTAAATTTTATGATAACTACCAAATGCACAACTAATTGTTGCTATTGCTATGCTAAAAGGAATTTAAAGAAGGAATTGCAAACCGATGAAATCATACGTTTCATCAAAGAATGTAAGGACTATGGTGTTATTAATCTTAGTCTAACAGGAGGTGACATTTTCGCTCATAAGGATTGGAAATTGATACTTGCAACCACAATTAAATGCGGATATAATCCCTTTCTATCAACAAAAACTCCATTAGGTAAAGAAGATATAGAGTTCTTACATCAAATAGGAATTAAAGAATTACAATTCTCGTTAGACTCAAGTTGCCCTGAAACACTAAATCAGCTAGTGCATGTCAACAACAGCTATCTGCCAAAAGTAAATAATATGTTCATGTATTGCGAACAATCTGGCATAAAGTTAGGCATAAGGACTGTACTTTGTGAAACAAACTCTCAAGTTACTCAAATCAAGGAACTACATGGCTTTTTGAGTAAATTCGCCAATATTAAGGATTGGGTTATGACACCTGCGTTTTTCTCAGAATTCAAGCAAGAAGAATACAAAAAGTATGAAGTTCCTAACGAAAACTTAATACAGGTTAATAGTTACATAGAGGCTACCGCAAAGAGCTTTCCCATATATTTAAATAAAATCAGTGAATGTGGTTATGAACTAAAAAGAGAGCGAACCGTAAACGATTATGTAACTAAGAATCAAATATGTTATGCCAATTCATTCTCCATGTCCGTATTAGCATCGGGGGAGTGTACCATTTGCGAAATGCTTTATGAGAATGAAGAATATACTATTGGCAACATTAAAGATCAATCATTATTTGATATATGGAATAGCCCTAAGGCATTATCCCTATTTACGCCTAATCAAAATGAGATATCAACAGTTTCACCATGCCATACATGCAAGGTGTTCGATGAATGTAAAAAGAATATAGCGAAAAGAGTATGTTATGCAGATATTGCTAAAACCAACGGTGGCGCAACTAAGGACCTACCTGATCCCCGCTGCCCATTGTCAAGACCTATAAATGTCATCCTGTAACATGAAGAGGTTATTGTTTATAATGCTGCTATTCAAAGCAGGCGCTTGTTTTGGATTTAAAGGGAAAGTCATAGACGAGAATAACGAGGCGGTTATCGGTGCAGCAGTCTCAGTATATACCAAAGACTCTATATTGCAAACCAATTGTATTACAGACACTTTAGGTGTATACAATCTACCACATGTCCACTACCCTGCGATTATCGTATTTCGTCATATAGTTTATGATGAGACCTGGATAAATATAGATGAAGAACCAAAGGATATAATTATTACAGTCCTAAAAGAAAAAAGTAATATTCTGAGTGAAGTAACAGTTGATGTAGAACTTATAAAACATTATGATACTCATACCACATTTCGAATGCTTCAAAAGGATATGGCAAACTATTCTTCATTTATACAATCAATGAATATAATTCCTCATGTAAATATTACAACACAAGGAGCGATATATTATAAAGGAGACTCTAACGTCATATTATTACTCAATGGAGTAGCTACCACCTATGAAGAATTACAAGCCTTGTCAAAAGAAGATGTTTTCCAAGTGGACGTATACGAAAATCCACCAGCGCAGTATGCTCTGAACGGAGCGTCTTATGTTTTGAATGTTATAACCAAACGAGAGAACTCTGGAGGCAATATCGCATTATATACATTGGACTCATTCCATCCCATCAATGGGAGCAACAACATGTCTGTATTCTACAATCATGGGAACAGCCGATTAAGTCTCACATATAACAATGAAATAAAACGATACAAAAGATATCGCACAGATGAAACATTGTCTTATATATTCAATAATTTAGAATACAAGAAGAAGAAAACGGGAAAGAATTCTCCTTTCAAAAGAGATAACAATACGCTGAATTTAGGTTTCATGAATGGGATTGCCGATAAATATCAATTCAATGTAAATTTGTCTACATCTATCCATGAAGAAAAAAAGGATTTATACCAAGATGTTGAATATAATGATGGCAGTTTATATGAAGGAATACGTAATTCATATAACAAATACAACAAATATGCTGCTAATCTTCACTTTTCAAGAATTTGGGAGAACGAAAAGAACCTATTAGTTGACATCACTGGGACTATGTTTAACACTCGATTTCGTTCTAGCTATATAGAACAAATTGCAGGACAAAACGTATTCAATAGCCTATCAGCTTATACAACAGACAAACAGTCCTTATTGTCTACATTCCAATATCAATTCAAAGACTTCGGAGGAACTTTTTATATCGGTTTAAATGACACTTATAGCAGTAGTCAGCAAGAAGAGGAACGTAGGCAAACAATCAAACTTAGTCAAAATACGCTTTACGGTTATCTACAATTCACAAGGAAACATGGGAAATTACAATACCAACTAATAGCTGCGGCGAAATATCTGAGTGCTAGAAATAACGGCATGGAGGTTTATAATCAATTTAATCCTGTACCACTTCTAAATATATCTTATACGCCTACTAACAAATCCTTCTTTCATTTACAATACAGATGCATGACTTCAGAACCTTCCGTGTCATTATTAAGTGAAACAGAACAATGGTTAGATAACTATTATGTATATCGGGGTAATAGAAACTTGAAACCATATTCAACGCATCTGTTTACCCTATCCTCTTCTTTTACTAGTAAACATTATGACTTCTCAACACTACTATTGTATCAATACGCTCCAGGTGAGATTGTTAACAACTTTACTTATACAGAAAATTACATTCTACAATCATACGCCAACCTTAAGTATAAGACGGAATATGGAGGACAAATATCAATGAGTTTATACCCTCTTGCAACTAAAGCATTAAAAATATCAACAATCGGGATTTATATGCTATACCATGGAGAAGAAAGATTAGGGGAAATATGGGATGGTTATCGTTATCAACTCATGGTATCTGCAAGTTATACTGCAGAAAAATGGGAAGTAGGCGCATTCTATCAATATCCAGGACAAGTTGTTGTAGGGCAATTGGAAATGCCAAGAACTGAATTTTTAAGATTGAGTGCCTCTTACAAACCTATCGAGAATCTCAACATCGGTTTTGAATGGAACCCACCCTTCCTCCATGCTTTTAAAGAAGGAGAAAAGACTACAGGAGAAGCTATCTTACAATCTAAAACTGAAAATCTGATTTACGACTACATAAATATGGTCCAATTCAAACTCTCCTATAATTGTTCTTTTGGCCGTCAATGGACTGGAGGCATACAGAGAAAGAAAGGTGAAGATAATGATTCTGGTGTTTTAGTAAAATAATATTGATCCGGGGATGAGGACAATGACACTGATAAAACAACACGATACTATGCAATGTGGAATTGCTTGTCTTGCCATGATATGCAAATACTATGGCAGAAAGTACTCCATAGACACACTTTCTAAAATATGTCATGCCACGGCCGAAGGGGTGTCTATGCTCGGAATCAGTGAAGCAGCGACAGCTTTAGGGTTGCAGACCAACGGTTGCAGAATAAATTGTGCTCAACTGGTCTATTCATCTTTTCCCTGTATCCTCCATTGGAATCAAAATCATTTCGTTGTACTTTACAAGATAAAAAAGGACAAGTTTTATATTGCCGACCCAGGCAAAGGGCTTATCACCTACAACCGTACAGAGTTTGAACAGCATTGGATCAGTACGCAATCCAACGGTGAAGATTGCGGCATAGCTATGTTTCTGACTCCTACCCAGGCTTTCTATGACCGTGAGGAAGAATCTCGAGATGAAAAGAAATCCTTCCGCTTCCTTTTGGACTATGTGAAACAATACCGCCGTTATTTCAGGCAGATACTTTTGGGGTTACTCATCGGCAGCCTACTACAGCTGGCATTGCCGTTCCTTACGCAAGCGATAGTCGATGTGGGTATCAAGAATCGGGATATTAACTTCATCTGGTTAGTGCTCATTGGGCAACTGGTATTGGTGCTCAGCCGTACCACAGTAGACTTTATCCGCCGATGGCTGTTGCTACACATCAGCCTCAGGATAAACATATCATTGGTAAGCGACTTCTTCATCAAGCTACTGCGGCTACCCATGTCATTCTTCGACACCAAACTGATGGGCGACCTCATGCAGCGCATGAATGACCATGGACGGGTAAACAACTTCCTCACACAGCAGATACTGAGCATTGCTTTCTCGATGCTCAGCTTTGTGGTGTTTTCTGTAGTGCTGCTCATATATAACCGTTTGGTGTTCGGTATATTCCTTGTCGGCAGTATAGCGTATGGCGTATGGATGGCGCTGTTTCTGCGCAAACGCAAAGTGCTCGACTATGAACTATTCGAACAGCAGGCAAAGAACAACAATACCACCTACGAGTTCATCACCTCGATGCAGGAAATCAAGCTGCAGGACTGTGAGCAGCGCCGCCGCTGGGAGTGGGAGGATGTGCAGGCAGGGCTCTTCGAGGTGCAGATGAAGACACTGAAGCTGCAACAGATGCAGGAGGCAGGAGGAGTCTTCATCAGCGAACTGAAGAATGTGATAGTAACCGTAGTGGCTGCCACGGCAGTGATACATGGAGAAATCACACTGGGTATGATGCTGTCGATACAATATATCATGGGACAACTTAACTCCCCTATAGAGCAGTTGATGGGATTCTTCTACTCATTGCAGGATGTACAGATTAGCCTGGAGCGTATCAACGAGATACATGGCAAGGATGACGAGAACAGCGAACGTGAGGCACTGACGGCTGTTACCGACGGACATGAGGGAATCTCAATTGACAACATCATGTTCAAATATGACCCTCATTCGCTCTACAAGACTATTGATGGAGCCTCTATACATATTCCTCACGGAAAGGTGACGGCTATCGTGGGGGCCTCAGGTAGTGGCAAGACTACGCTGGTGAAGCTGATGTTGGGATACTACCCTGTACTGAAGGGTAAGATCTGTATAGGTACCACCGATATCAATGCGCTCGACATGAAATGGTGGCGTCGCCAGTGCGGTGTAGTGATGCAGGATGGCGTGATATTTTCAGAATCCATTGCTCGAAACATCGCGGTAGATGATGGTGATATTGACGAGGAGCGTATGATGAAAGCTGCAGAGATTGCTTGTATAAAGGACTATGTGATGTCGCTACCACTACGGTTTAACACCAAAATAGGACGCGATGGGGTGGGCCTCAGCCAAGGACAGAAACAGCGCATACTCATAGCACGTGCGGTGTATAAAAATCCTGAATACATCTTCCTTGATGAGGCCACCAATGCATTGGATGCCAAGAACGAACGTGCCATCGTGGAGAACCTGGCACAGTTCTATAAGGGACGCACTGTGGTAATTGTTGCCCACCGCCTCTCGACGGTGAAGGATGCCGACCAAATCATCGTGCTTGACGGTGGACGAGTAGCTGAAATAGGCAACCACGCTTCGCTGACGGCAGCCCAAGGCACCTATTATAATTTGGTAAAGAATCAGTTGGAACTTGGAAATTAGTGATATTATGGACAAGAATGACAACATCAACCTCCGCAGTCCCAAGATGCGCGAGACCATAGGCTGCCCACCTCACTGGTTCGTACGCTACGGCACTATAATCGTAGCACTCATCCTATTGGTGTTGGGGGCGGTGGGGTATTATTTCTATGCAATGGTGTAATCAAGCCATTACGAGCGAAGATGGAGTTATCCGTCACGGCGGACAGGGTCTTTGACCCGAAAATATAATAGGGGTCAGAGACCCCTACTTCAGCATCATCGGATAAGAGATATCCGATGAGACAGATTTCTTCTTGTCAACAGATGAAACTGATGCACTGATTTCATGCATCGCTTCGCTTGTGTGCCGTATTCCCTCTGCCACTTCGCCACTTCTGCCACTGGTTTTCATAGAGGAAATATGATTATAAAAAATAATTATTCAGGTGCGTGTAGGTAGATAATTATTTTTTAATTTCCTACATACGCTCCTATATTTATCTGGCAGTGGCGGCAGA
>JAFTVE010000016.1 GCA_017465905.1 Bacteroidaceae bacterium
CAGATAATCAACCTTTTGCCTCACGCAGACTCCGCAGACTTACGCAGAATTTGCGAGTCGCTTCGCCCTCGCTGCCATCCGGACGGTACACGCGCCGACGCGGTATAAAAGCGTCGGTTGCGACGACGGAGCCTTTAGGGTATCTATATTGTAAATGGAAAGAAAGTTGTGATTAAGTAAGTATGATTAATAATAACCTAAAAAATAGAATATATGGAAAAGAATTATATTGCTCCCGAAGTGGAAATTATTGAAGTTGCTGTAGAAAAAGGTTTTACTATTTCAATTGACTCGCAAAACACCGGTGAATGGGATTAATTAAGTAAAACACCTTTATAATTATAGTGAATCCCCCTCTCGTGAGGGGGATTCACTATTTAGGGGGTGAGATGTGTCTTTTTGTTCTTTTGCCTAAGGAGCAAATGCAGGGCTTTACACGAAACTATATTTCTGCCGACATATCTTTGCCATTTGGAATAAAAATGATAACTTTGAAGCATTAATATGCACTAACTATAGATAACAGAAGATTATGAGAATCAATACCCACTATAAGCTCCGCGAGATAGCTGGAGAGACCATCGTGGTGAACCAAGGTGCTGGTGGCATGGATATGACGCGTATCATATCGCTCAACGCATCGGCCAAGCGGCTCTATGAGGCGCTGGCAGGCACCGACTTCGCGCTCGACGATGCTGCCCGCGTGCTCACCGAGACGTACGGCATCGACAACAATCAGGCACGCACAGATGCTGCTCGCTGGGCCGAGAGCCTGAAGGGGTGTGGTGTAATAGAGGAATGATGCATGGAAAAAAGGCATTATAGAATAGGTGGGCACTTGATGGAGGTGCAGGGCGATGAACTTTGCACTGCCGTGGAGGTTCTTCAAGGCTTTGCTCCCTTTGCCGTGGAGGCCAATGGCGAGGAGCCGCAGCTGTGCTTTGCTGCAGCCGACCGTGTGAAGACCTTCACCAAGGTGCTCTACGAGCTGGAGCACGAGGGCGTGGTCACCCGCTTCGGGCATACCGCCGAGGGACTTCGCCTATGCATGCAACCCACCGATGATGCTGCCCTTGACCTCCTGTATAGCCCGGCTGACAGGGTGGCTTACGTGGCGGGCAACCTTGCTGCACGCCTGTTGCGCTTTGCCCTATGGATAGGCTATGGCCTGATGACACTGTCTCACCGCACGGTGGCCATACACAGCAGCTGCATCGTATATGACGGACGGGCAGTGCTGTTCCTTGGGGAGAGCGGCACGGGGAAGAGTACCCACACGAGGCTGTGGCGCGAACATATCGAGGGTGCCATGCTGCTCAACGATGACAGTCCTGTGATACGCTTCGAAGAGGGGCGCGTATATGCCTACGGCAGTCCGTGGAGCGGCAAGACCCCCTGCTACTGTGCCGAACGCTATGAACTGAAGGCCTGTGTGCGCCTGTCGCAAGCACCGCACAACCGCATATCGAAGCTCTCCCTGCTGCAGGCCTATGGAGCCATACATCCGTCGTGCCCGCCGGAGTTTGCCTACGATGAGAGTTTGTACGATCCCATGAGCCAGACTATCGGCGACATCCTGCAGCGAGTGCCCTGCTACCACATGGCTTGCCTGCCCGATGGTGAGGCGGCACGTATGACTTGGGAGACGGTGTTTGGGGTAGTTATGAGTTGTGAGTTATGAGTTATGAGTTATGAAGATACATACTAATATAGAGGCAATGTTGTTTGCACTGCTGCGTTCGGCCCTGCATGAGGAGCCTGCAGTGTGTGACCCCTTCCGTGAGGCGACAGCCGAGGAGTGGGGTGCCTGCTACCGCTTGGCAGCGGCACAGGGAGTGATGGCGGTAGCCTGGGAGGGTGCCATGACACTCCCCGAAGAGTTGCGCCCACCTCGCACCCTGCGCTTGACGTGGGGCCTCGCCGTGGAGAAGTATGAGCAGCAGTATGCCCGCTATTGCCGTACGGCTGCTGAACTCTCGGCACTGTATGCCGAAAACGGCATCGTGATGGTGCAGATGAAGGGAGTGGGCTTCTCGGCACACTACCCCGTACCGGCTCATCGTGAGGGTGGCGACATTGATATCTTCACCTACTCGGCCGATACGGCGGTGATGAGCCACCGCGAGGCCAACGAACTGGCCAACGAGCTGATGCGCCGGCAGGGTATCGAGGTCGACATGCACTCGCCCAAGCACAGTAACTTCTATTATAAAGGTGTACCCGTGGAGAACCACCGCAGCTTCCTCAATGTGACGGAGTATGTGGTGGCAGCACGCATGGAGCGGGTGTTGCGGGAGCATCTGTTGCCGAGACCCACCTCGCTGCTCGATGGCGAATGCAACATCATGACCCCTTCGCCCTCGTTCAATGCGCTCTTCATCGCCTTCCATGCCTTGCAGCACTATGGCAGTGGCTTGGCGCTGCACCACCTTTACGACTGGGCATGCTTGTTGCAACGCTATGGCTGGTGTCTGCCAGAGGGTGCTGATGATGTTGGCATGTTGCGATTCATCGATGCCTTCACCGACCTTGCTCATCACTTGCTGGGGACAGAGCCAGTGCGAGGGGCCGACAGTGGATTGATGGAACGCATCTATGGAGAGATGCTGCACCCGCGATACCACTTGCGTGAACTGCCTGCAAAAGGGCGGTGGGGGATACTCGTGGAGAAGACACGCCGTCTGCTCTATATCCATCGCCTCAAAGGGGAGGTCATACAAGGCTCGCTGGCACGCCGCTTGTGGGACTCGGTAGTCTTCCACCTGCGACACCCTGAGACCATATTCAGTACCGGCAAATGATACGAGAACGATGAATCTGCTGAAGCGCATATACAACCTGCTGCTTCCCGAAGAGCGGAAGCAAGGACAGCGAGTGGTGGGAGCCGCCTTCCTCGCAGCCTTGCTCAACTTCGTGGGGCTGGCATCGTTGCTGCCTGTGCTCTACTACCTGCTCGACGATAGTGCCAGCCGCCAGTCGGCACTGTGGTTCTGCCTGTTGGCAGGAGGGGTGATGGCAGGCAAGAACGTGGCCATAGCACTTCTCTCGCGTTATCAGCAGCGCTACCTGTTGTCGCTGTATAAGCGCATGAGCTTTTCACTTTTCACGGCCTATTACCGCCGTGGCCTGCTCTTCATCCGTGAGCAAGGCACCAACAGGCTGGGCTACGAGGTGAATGCCGTGTGCTATGCCTTCAGCCTCAATATGCTGGCTCCTCTGCTACGTATATGTAGCGATGGACTATTGATAGCTATGGTCGTAGTGGCCCTGCTTGTGTATGACTGGCTTATTGCTCTCATCCTACTCGGTGCCTTCGTGCCCTTTGCCGTGTTCTATGTGGTAGCCATACGAAAGCAAGTGCGCGAATATGGAAAGCAGGAATTGGAGGCTCGCCGTCGCCAATCGAGAATCGTGAACGAGGCCTTCGGAGGATATGCCGAGTTGGAGGTCAACGGAGCCTTTGGAACCGTCAAGGATGCCTTCCGGCAAGGATTGGAACAGATTACAGGCAGCCGCCTGCAGATGGATACGCTGATGCGCTTGCCTGGATTTTTGTCGGAGATGTCGGTCATCGTGGGACTCACACTGATGGCCTTGTGTGCTACGGGCGATGTGAAAGCCCTGATAGGGGTATTTGCGGTGGCTGCCTTCCGGCTCTTGCCGGCCTTGAAGGGTATACTCTCGGGGTGGACGCTGATACAGAATATGGTGAGCAACCTGCAAATCATAGAGGAGGGGATGAAGGAGTCGTCAGTCGAAACGGCCGTGACAGCTACACTCCCCTTCGAGAAGGAGATAGCCATAGAGAAGGTGTCATACACGTATAATGATGATGGACAGGTGCTGACGGACTTCAGCTGTCGCATACGCAAAGGTGAGTATGTGGGTATCAAGGGATATAGTGGTGTGGGCAAGTCGACCCTCTTTAACCTCCTGCTCGGATTCCTGAAGCCACAGCAGGGAACCATCAGTATTGACGGTGTGCCTCTCACCCCAGAGGTGCAGAGCGCTTGGCTGCAACAGACTGGCTATGTTCAACAGGATGTGTTTATCTTCCAAGGCACATTGGCCGAGAATGTAGCTTTGGGGTGTAGGGGTATCAATAGGGAGAGACTTGACCGTGTGTTGCAGCAGGTGTCTCTCTACGATTGGGTACAGACATTGCCGCAGGGTGTTGACACTCTGATGGGAGAATATGGAGGCCGACTGTCGGGAGGCCAGCGCCAACGTATAGGTATAGCGCGGGCACTCTACAAGGAGGCTCAGGTGATTTTGCTCGATGAGGCAACCTCGGCACTCGATAATGCCACGGAGCGGGAGGTAAACAGGACCTTGCATAATCTCAAGCTGCAATGTCCAGGACTTACCATTCTCTCTATAGCCCATCGGGAGAGTTCGCTGGAGTACTGTGACCGGGTGATTGTGATGGACGAACAGAATAATGAGGAGGACTGACAGATGGTGAGGAGAGTGGTCGTGCAGAACCAGTTCTTGGCCGAGGTGGCTCGTGTGCTCTCAGAAGGATGCAGCGTGAAGGTGCGCATCGATGGTGAGAGCATGTATCCCTTCATTCGTGGTGGTAACGATGAGGTGGAGCTTCAGCCTTATGATGCCAGTCGCCCTCTGCAGCGTTGGGAATGTGCACTCTTCAAATGGAAAGGACGCTACATGGTGCATCGCTGTATAGAAATCCAAAACGGTATGTACCGTATGATGGGCGATGGCAACTTAAGCCAGATAGAGGAGGTCCCTGAAGAAGCTATCGTTGGCATCCTCAGTACAATTTATCACCCCGATGGCACTACACAGGATTGTCGGGATACGCAATGGCTTCTTCGTGGCAGTCGATGGTACAGATGGCGTGCATTGCGCCGTTTCCTGATACCGATCCTTCGTCATTTTGGACGAAGGTGAATACTGAAAAGTTCCTTTTTATGATTATTAAAATGGTTATGCTTGCTCATAGCAAGTAGGGTTATTCAATCTTGTAGGATAGATAAAAATGAGCGGCAAACCGATGTGGCTTGCCGCTCATTGTAGTAAGGTGAATTGTGTTACTTCACGGGAATCTTGTCGATACGTGCCTGGTGGCGTCCACCCTCGAAGGGAGTAGTGAAGAACTCCTCCATGATGGCTGCTGCCGTGGCAGTGTCGATGAAGCGTCCGGGCATCACGAGCACGTTGGCATCGTTGTGCTGGCGTATGAGATGAGCTATTTCGGGTATCCAGCAGAGTCCGGCACGTATGCCCTGATGCTTGTTGAGCGTCATGTTGATGCCCTCACCGCTGCCGCAGATAGCAATGCCGGGGTAGCACTCTCCACTCTCTACGGCTGCTGCAAGCGGGTGTCCATAGTCGGCATAGTCGCAGCTATCAGTGCTGTAGGTGCCGAAGTCCTTGTACTCCCAGCCCTTGGCCTCGAGCCATTGCTTCACATATTCTTTCAATTCGTAGCCAGCGTGGTCACTGGCCAATCCGATTGTCTTCATTGAATTGTTTTTTACTTCAACAGGCTCTTCACTTGATTATACACATTCTCAGCGGTGAAGCCCAGCTTCTCGTCGAGCACCTTGTAGGGAGCTGAGAATCCGAAGCTTTCGAGACCCCATACCTTGCCTTCGTGAGCAGGTACGAGACCTTGGAGGTTGACGGGCAATCCGGCTGTGAGGCCAAACTTCTTCACACCTGCGGGCAATACCTGAGCCTGATACTCGGGGCACTGGCTGCGGAAGAGTCCCTCAGAGGGTACGCTCACGATAGAGCACTTCACACCATCCTTGCGCAGCAGCTCGGCACCAGCTACGAGGGTCGATACTTCAGAGCCTGAAGCTACAAGTACCACGTCGGCATCGGCATCAGAGCCAGCTACCACGTAGGCACCCTTGGCAGCCTGGGCATAGTCGTTGCCTGCGGGCAGGTCGGCGATGTTCTGGCGAGAGAGGATGAGGGCAGTAGGTGTAGTGGTATTCTCCATAGCCAGGCGCCAGCACTCGGTAGTTTCCTGAGCGTCGGCAGGGCGGAGCACGAGCATTGAGTTGTGCCCCTTATGGTTTTTCAGCTTCTCCATCAGGCGAATCTGTGCCTCCTGCTCTACGGGCTCGTGGGTAGGACCATCCTCGCCTACACGGAAGGCGTCGTGTGTCCAGATGAACTTCACGGGCAGCTCCATGAGGGCAGCCATACGTACGGCGGGCTTCATGTAGTCAGAGAATACGAAGAAGGTACCGCAAGCGGCAATCACACCACCGTGCAGTGCCATACCTATGCAGCAGCAAGCCATGGTGAGCTCGGCTACACCAGCCTGGAAGAAGGCACCGCTGAAGTCGCCCTTCACGAGTGCGTGGGTCTTCTTAAGGAAGCCGTCGGTCTTGTCAGAGTTTGAGAGGTCGGCCGATGCGCAGATCATGTTCTCCACCTGTGTGGCGAGGGCGCCCAGTACGGTAGCCGAAGCTGAGCGTGTAGCGTCGTTGGCCTTCTGCTGGATGGCAGCCCAGTCAACCTGCGGAGCCTTGCCGGCAAACCACTCGGCCATCTTCACGGCGAGGTCGGGGTTCTCGGCAGCCCAAGCAGCCTTGGCGGCATACTTCTCGGCTACGATCTTCTCCAGCTCGGCAGCACGCTTAGCATAGAGCTCCTGCACCTCGGGGAATATCTGGAATGGGTTCTCGGGGTCGCCACCGAGGTTCTTGATGGTGTTGATATAAGCATCGCCACCGAGGGGAGCACCGTGTGTTGCGCAGTTGTTCTCGTAGCTGCTGCAGTCTGCCTTGAGGGCACCCTTACCCATGATGGTCTTACCGATGATGAGTGTGGGGCGCTCCTTCTCGGCCTTGGCCTCGATGATGGCAGCGCGTATCTCGTCGGCGTCGTTACCGTTGATGGTGATTACCTTCCAGTTCCATGCCTCGTACTTCTTGGCCACATCCTCACATGTCACCTCGTGACAGGTGGTAGAGAGCTGTATGTCGTTAGAGTCGTAGAACATGATGAGGTTGTCAAGTCCCAGGTGACCGGCGATACGTCCGGCGCCCTGTGAGATTTCCTCCTGCACGCCACCGTCAGAGATGTATGCATAGATGGTCTGTCCCATCACGTCGCCCAGGCGAGCCTTGAGGAACTTGGCAGCGATGGCAGCACCCACAGCGAAGGTGTGGCCTTGGCCGAGGGGACCAGAAGTGTTTTCGATACCGCGCACGAGGTCTACCTCAGGGTGTCCGGGTGTGGGGCTGCCCCACTGGCGCAGCTGAGCCAGCTCGTCGAGGGTAAACTTACCTGCCAATGCCAGCTGGGCATAGAGCATGGGAGCCATGTGGCCGGGGTCGAGGAAGAAGCGGTCGCGACCCTCCCAGTAGGGGTTCTTGGGGTCGTACTCGAGGAACTCGCTATACAGTACGTTGATGAAGTCGGCACCACCCATTGCGCCACCGGGGTGGCCAGACTTAGCTTTTTCTACCATTGATGCAGCCAAGATACGGATGTTGTCGGCCGCTTTGTTCATAAGTTTCTTGTCGTTCATAACTATTGATTTTTATGAATTGATAAAATAAATATTGTAATTCATTCCATTCGTTATAGGTGCAAAATGTATATGCACACTATATTCCGTGTAAAGGTACAACTAATTTTTGAAATTTTGGCTACTGACCGTCTTTTTTATTTGTTATTTGAGGTTGCCAAGTATACACGCTATTATAATATATATATGTAGAAAGCTATTTCTTCTCTTAAAAAAACTTGTTTTTTTTGATTCTCCCCGCCAATAAAGTAGGCTTTATTCGGCTGTTTTTACTAACTTTGCAACTTAAAATAGTCAATGCTATGATGAAGAAGCTTATATATGTGCTTTGGGCGTTACTGGCAGCAGGACTTGTTGCTGTATTTGTGGTATTCTACTCCATTACGAAAGGATGGATAGGTTTTGTACCCCCCGTGGAAGAATTGGAGAATCCTAACTATAAGTTTGCAACACAGATTATTTCGTCGGACGGCAAGTTGCTCAGCACCTACTCGTATAGCCGCGAAAATCGCGTGTGGACAAACTATGAAGACCTCTCTCCGAAATTGATTGAGGCACTGATAAGTACTGAGGATGTGCGCTTTTCAGAGCATTCAGGAATAGATCTCCGTGCACTTATGCGTGCCATTGTCAAAACCGGACTGTTGCGGCAATCAGGGTCGGGTGGTGGAAGTACACTTACACAGCAGTTGGCCAAGCAATTGTATACGGAAGTGGCTGGCAGTAAACTGGAACGTCTGTTCCAAAAGCCTATAGAATGGGTTATAGCTGTAAAACTGGAGAAGTATTACACCAAAGAGGAGATTCTGACGATGTATCTCAACAAGTATGACTTTGGTAATAATGCCATCGGTATTAAGACTGCTGCTAACACCTATTTCTCCAAGGAACCTAAGGACCTCTCAGTAGAGGAGGCTGCCACGTTGGTGGGAATGTGTAAGAACTCGTCGCTTTATAATCCAGTGCGCCGTAACGAGACTACTCGCAAACGCCGCAATGTGGTGTTGTCACAGATGGAGAAGAACAATTGTCTTACTGCTGCAGAGGTGGATTCGCTACAGCAAACACCTCTGGTGCTCAATTATCGTAGGGTAGACCATAAGCTAGGTCCTGCTCCCTATTTCCGTGAATATCTGCGTGGTGTGCTCACAGCTAAGAAACCGGAGAAAAAGAACTACCGTGGATGGCAAATGCAGAAGTTTTATGAAGATTCGCTCGACTGGGCAAACAATCCGCTCTTTGGCTGGTGTAATAAGAATCAGAAGAAGGATGGCAGTAACTACAATCTCTACACAGATGGTTTGAAAATTCATGTCACCATTGACTCGCGTATGCAACAATATGCTGAAGAGGCCGTTGATGAACATATTAAAGGATATCTACAGCCGCGTTTCTTCAAAACCAAGAAGGGGCATCGCAATGCTCCGTATGATAATCTCAAGCCAGCGGAGATTGAGAACCTGCTTGTGAGGGCAATGAGGCAGACCGACCGTTATCGCGGTATGAAAAAGGCAGGTTTCTCGGATGCGGCCATCCGTGATACATTTGATGTGAAGTATCCTATGCGAGTGTTTGCCTATGGCGGTGATAGAGATACTATCATGTCGCCCATGGATTCCATACGTTATTATAAACATTTCCTTCGTGTAGGATTTATGTCAATGGACCCCGTTACAGGATATGTGAAGGCTTATGTGGGAGGACCAGACTATACTCATTTCCAGTATGATATGGCTATGACTGGTCGTCGTCAAGTAGGATCTACCATTAAACCCTATCTTTATACGCTGGCTATGGAAAATGGTTTCTCTCCATGTGATCAAACACGTAACGTGGAGCAGACGATACTTACCGAGGACGGACAAATATGGATTCCGCGTAATACTGGAAGCAAGGATATGTATGGACATATCGTCACTTTGCGTTGGGGACTTTCACAGTCGAACAACTGGATATCGGCTTATCTTATGAGTAAGCTTAATCCCTACGCTTTCAAAAATCTGATACATCAGTTTGGTATACGCAATCAGGACATACAGCCGACGCCGTCGCTTTGCCTTGGCCCGTGTGATATTTCGGTAGGCGAGATGGTAGGTGCATATACAGCTTTTCCGAATAATGGTATACGTACCGAACCTCTCTTTGTGACGCGTATAGAGGATAATGAGGGTAATATTGTGGCGACCTTCTCCCCGAAAACCTATGAGGTAATCAGTAAGGAGAGTTCCTATAAGATGATTGATATGATGAAAGCTGTCATTGACGAGGGTACAGGCCGTCGTTTGCGTTTCCGTTATAACTTCACTGCTGAAATAGCAGGCAAGACGGGTACGACCAATGACAATGCCGATGGTTGGTTTATGGGATATACTCCTTCACTTGTGAGCGGATGTTGGGTTGGTGGTGATGACCGTGACATTCACTTTACAAGTATGAGCGACGGGCAAGGTGCATCGATGGCACTCCCTGTATGGGCACTATATATGCAGAAGGTGTATGCTGACGAGTCGCTCGGATATTCACAAGAGGAAAAGTTTAATATTCCGGAAGACTTCAATCCTTGCGCACAGCAGACTATCGTGACTAATTATAACAAAGAACAGCAGTTGGACGATTTCTTTGAATGATATGCTCGATCGTACTGTTCCGCCAACCGTGCAAGGCATGTCGTTTGCCTTTCGCAAACCAAAGAGCCTGAAATTTGTCAATGGAGTACCTCTGCATGTTATTGAAGCGGTAGGACAGGAGGTCGTGCGTGTAGATTTCGTATTCTCTGCAGGACAGTGGCATCAAACACAACGTCTGCAGGCGCTCTTTACATGTCGTATGTTGCGTGAGGGATGCGGAGAATACTCTTCGGCAATCCTTGCTGAGCGACTCGACTATTATGGGGCATGGCTTGAGCTCAGTGTAGCCATGAATCGTACGTTCGTTACATTGTATACGCTGAAGAAGTTTTTCTCTGAGACTCTATCTTTGGTGCAATGTATGCTTCTCGATCCTGTATTTCCAGAAGAGCAGTTCCGTACAATATGTGCCAATAACAAGGCGCAGTATATGATCAATATCCAGAAGGGCGATGTGCTTGCTATGCGCAAATTGCGTCGCTGTCTGTATGGCGATTGTCATCCATGTGGCTCTCAGACTGAGGCCGATGATTATGATAGGCTTCATACCGGTCATTTGAGGGAGTTCTATGACAAGCATTTCGGCTCTCGTTCGTGCTCCATTTATTTGTCGGGGAGTGTTGATGATACTGTTGTTGCTCAGGTGGAGTCGCTCTTTGGTAAAACAGAGTGGGGGAGCGGTGTGCCTGGAAAGCATAGAGATTACGAGATTGTTCCTGATTGCGAAAAGAAGCATACCATTCTGCAAGCGGGTGCAGTCCAAAGCAGTATCCGTATGGGGGCTCTGCTTATGGATATTAAGGATGAGGATTATCTTCATATGCGCGTGCTCAATACACTCCTTGGAGGCTACTTTGGTAGTCGTCTGATGAGGAATATCCGTGAAGAGAAAGGGTATACCTATCACATCGCATCGGACCTGATTACTAATACATCCCAGGTTATGTTCATGGTAAGTAGCGAAGCGCTCTCCGACAAAACCAATGAGGTGGTTGAAGAAGTGTGTCGTGAGATGCATCGTTTGCAAGATGAGGAGGTCTCCGAAGAGGAACTGTGCCTGGTGCGAAACTATATGGTTGGTGAGATATGCCGCAATTATGAGGGTGCCTTCTCGCTAACAGATGCCTATATATTCATGGAACACTTAGGCTTGTCGCAAACTCATGTGGAAGATATGGTAGAGGCGGTACGTGGAACCAATGCAGCCCGTTTACAACAGTTGGCTCAGCGTTATTTGAACCCCGACTCTTTGCATACGGTTGTTGTGTGCCCGTAAGAAATAATCTTGTTATGTTTTATGTCTGCCTCTCTCGGTTGATCCCCTTTTGAATGCAGTTCATGCTAGAGCAAAAAAGTGTTAGTTTCAATATTCAAAACAGATTCATGTTGCTGAGGTGTGAAAAAAGCCTATCTGCTTTGCTATGTGCAATAAAAATTGTAACTTTGCAATTTAATAGAATAATGTATAAAACCGATTATAACAATAATGAATATCAGTGTGTTTAGAAACGCGTTTTTAGCAATGATGCTCGTTTTTTCGGCTCAATCATTCGGACAGGATTTGTTAGCTGAACAACCACCATTGGATACGCAAATGGCTAAAATAGACTCGGTTGTGCTCGATCGCCTTATCAGGGCGGAGGCTTACGAGTACCCAGCTCAGGACCTCTATCCTGAGTGGAGCAATGAATATGCCCATAAGTATACGAATGTGGTGATGCCTGATTCGTTAGTGATCGATCTGACCGGTTTTTGTATGCCTACGGAAAATACGAAGGTGAACGATATTTTTGGTTATCGCCCTCGTCGGCGCCGTATGCACTATGGCTTGGATGTCAAGGTGGAGCGTGGCGATACCATTCGTTCGGCTTTTGATGGCAAGGTGCGCTATGTCAGCTATCAACGTCGTGGATATGGACACTATGTTGTGATTCGCCATCCGAATGGATTGGAAACATTGTATGCCCATCTGACCAAGAGCCTGGTTGCAGAAAATGAGGTGGTAAAGGCTGGCGATCCTATCGGATTGGGGGGTAATACAGGACGCAGTACTGGTACGCATCTTCACTTTGAAACTCGTCTTTTGGGCAAAGCACTTAACCCCGCGCTGATGTTCGACTTCCCCAATCAAGACGTGACGGGAGATACCTATGTGTACCTAAAGCCAAAGAAGAAGGTGTATGATCCGAGTGATCCTGATACCTATTATAAAGTGCGCAAAGGCGACTCATTGGGACGTATCGCTTCACGTCAAGGAACCACGGTGAAGAATTTATGTAAGCTCAACGGTATCACAACAAAGACTGTCCTTCGTCCAGGACAGATACTGAGGCTTTATTAATTGATGATGGATAATTGATGTAATAGGCAGTTAAACCTCAATTGTAAGCTCTAAATACTAAACCCTCACCTCTCAATCAATATGGATACTAACCAACAATTCGAACAAGTGATAGCGACTTGTCGCGATCTCTTTGCAAAGAAACTCAAAGACTACGGTGCAGCATGGCGAATCATGCGCCCCTCTTCGGTGACTGACCAAATTTATATTAAGGCTAACCGAATACGCAGTATTGAAACCAAAGGTACCACAATGGTGGATGAGGGTGTTCGTTCTGAATTTATCGGTATTGTCAACTATGGTATCATTGCTCTCATTCAGCTTGAACTTGGCTATGCTGAGACCGACGATATGACTCCCGAGGCTGCTCTGGCCAAGTATGATGAATATGCTGCGAAAGCGCTCAATCTGATGAAGGCCAAGAATCACGATTATGATGAGGCATGGCGCGGCATGCGCATCAGTTCGTATACGGATCTCATATTGATGAAGATTTATCGCACCAAGCAAATCGAGAGCAACGAGGGACAGACCATAGTGTCGGAGGGTATTGATGCCAACTATATGGATATGATCAACTACTCGGTGTTTGGACTGATAAAGATTGATTTCGGAGAATAAAGATGAAGTCTACTCCTGCCCACATATCATTGAATATATGCATCAACAGCCTGCGTTTTGCTTTGGCTTTGGTGTTTGTCTTCTCGGGATTCGTGAAGGCGATAGATCCTATGGGCACGGTATACAAGATGGCCGACTATGCCGATGCTTTTGGCATTGGAGTATCTCCTTTCTGGTTGCTGACTGGTGCTGGCATACTTATCGTGGTGGAGTACGTGATGGGCGTATCCCTTTTCTTCGGGTTGTATCGCCGGTTTTATCTATGGTCCATGATTGCTTTCCTGGCAGTGATGACTCCACTTACCCTTTTCTTGGCATTGACCAATCCTATCAGTGACTGCGGATGCTTTGGTGATGCAATAGCGTTGAGCAATTGGCAAACCTTCGGGAAAAATGTCGTGTTGCTGATAATGGCTATTGTCGTGCTAATATTCAATAAGCGTATACAGCGCGTCATCTCTGAAGACTCGCAATGGCTTGTGTTCGTGTTTGCTTTGACCTCCGTTGTGGTTTTCATGCACTATAATATACGTCATTTGCCAGTTATAGACTTCCGTCCGTATACGATTGGAACTAATATAGTAGAGGCTATGACTGTACCTGAGGATGCTCCTCAAGATGAGTATGAAACCTTTTTTGTGATGGAAAAGGATGGCGAGCAGCGTACATTCTCCTTTGAAGAATACCCTGATTCTACTTGGATATTCGTGTCGCGTGAGAACCGACTGGTGAGTCGTGGCTACGAACCGCCCATTACAGACTTCCACCTGACCGATCTCGAAGGTGAAGAGGTCACATGGGAAGTGCTTGAGCAACCAGGGTACACCTTCTTGATGGTAGCACACGACCTTGAAAGAACCGACGAAGGTTTGCTTGATGTTATCAATGATTTATATGACTACACAAAGGTCAATGGTTATGCTTTCTATATGGTGACATCGTCGAGCAAGCACATGATTGACCGGTGGAATGACCATACAGGAGCTACATATCCCTATTTGCAGGCTGATGAAATATTGCTCAAGACCATGATACGCTCTAATCCTGGGCTAATAGTTCTGAAAGATGGCACTATAATAGGTAAATTTAGCGCAACAGATATGCCTCGCGATGAATACCTTAATGTATCTATGGAACGCAACAAGTCAATGGTGGTTACTATGCGTGAATTGGAAGTTAGGCGATTATCAATGGCATTGTGGATGTTTTTCCCACTGCTGTTGCTTGGAATAATAGATAAGAACCTAAAGAATAAGAATACTAGTATTAATAACTAAAAACAAAAAAAGACATGAGAAAGAACATTGTAGCAGGAAACTGGAAAATGAACAAGACTCTCCAGGAGGGTATTGCATTGGCAACTGAGTTGAACGCAGTATTGGCTGCTGATAAGCCTAACTGCGAGGTTATCATCTGCACTCCGTTTATCCATTTGGCATCTGTAACTCCTATCGTTGACAAGGGTGTTATCGCTGTAGGTGCTGAGAATTGCGCCGACAAGGCTTCTGGTGCATACACAGGTGAGGTTTCTGCCGCTATGGTAGCTTCAACAGGTGCACAGTATGTTATCCTTGGTCACTCAGAGCGCCGTGCTTATTACGGTGAGACTCCCGAAATCTTGAAGGAGAAGGTTCTCCTTGCTTTGGCTAATGGCCTGACTCCTATCTTCTGTATTGGTGAGGTGCTTGAGGAGCGTGAGGCAGGCAAGCAGAATGAGGTAGTATACAGCCAGCTCGAAGGTTCACTCTTCGGACTCTCTGCTGAGGACTTCTCTAAGATTGTGCTCGCTTACGAACCCGTTTGGGCTATTGGTACCGGCAAGACCGCTACCGCAGAGCAGGCTCAGGAGATCCATGCTTACATCCGCTCGGTAATTGCCAAGCAGTTTGGTAAGGAAGTAGCTGACAACACCTCTATTCTCTATGGTGGTAGCTGCAAGCCTTCTAATGCAAAGGAACTCTTCGCTAATCCTGACGTTGACGGCGGCCTTATTGGTGGTGCTGCTCTGAAGGTAGAAGACTTCAAGGGCATCATCGATGCTTTTAAGTAAGAAGCAAATTCTTATTATCTCGGAGGGCTCCGAAGCTACGGAGCTATTGGAGTCCTCCGGTTCAAAAAACATATTTGCGATATCTTTTAGCAAATTCTAATATGAAGAGAATTCGTGTGTTGTTATTGACTCTGGCCACATTGCCCCTTATGGCGCAAGACAATATCGTTGGCCGGCTCACTCAGCCTGTTCCCGGACAGGGAGTCATCACTATTCATCAAGATGCTCGTCTCAACTATTTGTTGGGGCAGGTGTATAACCCCATGCAGAGCAAGGGAAAGAAAATACAGACCGTAGGGTATCGTATACAAATATATGCCGGTGGCAACACACGATATGCAAAGGAAGAGGCACAGAAGGCTGCCAATTTTATAAAGGAAAATTATCCAGAGATACCTATATATACCGAGTTTGTAGCTCCTCGATGGGTATGTCGTGTAGGCGACTACAAGACTATTGAAGAGGCTGATCAGGTGATGCGTATGCTTAAGAAATCGGGCAACTTCAAGGAAATAGCCATTCTTCCCAATCAATTGATAAATATTACGCTGTAAACTAGATAATATGAACTTGACGGACAATCCGAGCAACTATCCCGTTGATGAACGCAATCCTGAGTTAGAAGAGCACTATCGCCAGATTCTTGGGCTATTGGGTGAGGATGCTGAGCGAGAGGGTTTGGAGAAAACTCCGCAACGCGTAGCTCGTGCCATGCAGACACTTACCCGTGGCTATCGTATGGATCCTAAAGCTGTGCTCAACTCGGCAAAATTCAAGGAGGATTATAGCCAAATGGTTATTGTCAAGAATATTGATTTCTATTCCCTATGTGAACATCACATGCTCCCATTCTTTGGTAAGGTACATGTGGCCTATATCCCCAATGGTTACATTACAGGGTTGAGCAAGATAGCTCGTGTGGTAGATATCTTCTCACATCGCCTGCAGGTGCAGGAACGTATGACCCTGCAAATCAAGGAGTGTATACAGGAGACCCTAAATCCATTAGGCGTTATGGTAGTAGTCGAGGCCCAACACATGTGTATGCAGATGCGCGGTGTCGAGAAACAGAATTCTATTACTACCACTTCGGACTTCACCGGGGCCTTTAATCAGGCAAAGACTCGTGAAGAGTTCATGAACCTTATTCGTGGGTAGTTTCACCTAAGCATGCAGATAATTCCTTTGTCGTTCCATTCGTAACTATTTCGAAGCAAACAATGAAACAAGCATCACAATTGATTTTTGAGCGTAATTCAGTGGAGTTTGTCACTGTGGCAGCTGAGTATTGTGCTTTTATCGAACGTAGTGAAGGGCAGAATAGAAAAGAGCTTGTAGACACCCTGCTCAAGATTCTTCCTTTATTATATATAAAGGCCTCTATGTTGCCCGAGTGTGAAGTGCTTGGCGAGGACAATTTGGAGACCTTTGTCTCCGAAGACGAGTACGAGGTGATACGCATCAATTTGCAGGAGCTGCTTGCCGACCGTGATGATTATCTCGATGTGTTTGTAGAGGATATGAAATATAGCGACACTCCCATCCGCAAGAGTATTGCCGAGGACCTCTCTGACATATATCAGGTAGTGAAGGATTTTATATGCCAGTTCCGCAGCGGACTCAATGAAACGATGCACGATGCCCTGGCTCAATGCCGTGAGCATTTTATATCCTATTGGGGCCAGACGTTGGTCAATACTATGCGTGCCTTGCACGAAGTTAAGTATAGCCATACGGATAATGATGAGGAGGAGGAATTTGATGATTGAGATTGCTGGCAACATATCGAAGGCTGAAATCTCTCAACTTCCGCCTGTCTTATTTGAAGGACGTGTGATAGTGATTCATTCCCTGTCAGATGTGGAGAAAGCAGTAAACTACCTTAAAGGTTTCCCAATACTAGGTTTTGATACCGAGACTCGCCCCAGCTTCTCACGGGGAAGGATGTATGACGTATCGCTCATGCAAGTGTCCACCGATGATACCTGCTTCCTTTTTAGGCTCAATTACATTGGTATGCCTGATTCGCTTATCAACCTTTTGCAGAGCCGTCAATTGAAAGTTGGCCTTTCATTAAAGGACGATATCCATAGTCTTCATCGTAAGTATAGCTTCGAGCCACAAGGCTTTCTTGATCTGCAAGCCTATGTCAAGAACATGGGCATCGAGGCGCAGAGTCTACAGAAAATCTATGCGCTGCTTTTCGGCCAGAAGATTTCAAAGTCGCAACGTCTGACCAATTGGGAAGCCGATGTGCTGACCGATCGTCAGAAAGCATACGCTGCCACAGATGCTTGGGCATGCATACGTATATATAAGTACCTTGAAGAACTGAAATGCAAAGATAACTATCGTATTATAGAATTGAATAAATAATTTTGTCCGGAGTATGGCGGTTGCTGCCATTCGGATTCTATTGGTATAAGAAATCTAATTATGTCTAAGACTGTATATCTAAAGAAGGGAAAAGAAGAATCTCTCGGCCGTTTTCATCCATGGATTTTCTCAGGCGCTATTAATCATATTGATGGTCGTCCCGAAGAGGGTGATGTTGTGCGTGTACTCAGTGCTGACGGACGTTTCCTTGCTGTTGGTCACATACAGATAGGCAGTATTGCCGTTCGTGTGCTTTCGTTTCAGGATGTAGCCATTGACCGTGGTTTCTGGTATGATCGACTCCGTGTGGCCTACGATGTGCGCAAAAGCATCGGAGTAGTACGCCCCGATGCTGATTCTACTGAACACTCTTCATCGCTCAACAATACATATCGTCTTGTTCATGGTGAAGGTGATGGCTTGTCAGGCCTTGTGATTGATGTTTATAATCGTACTGCGGTGATGCAGGCCCATTCAGTAGGTATGCATGTGAGCCGCAAGGAGATTGCAGATGCACTCTCCGAAGTGCTCGATGGCGTAATAGATAACATCTACTACAAGTCAGAGACTACGCTAGCCTATAAGGCCTCAGAAGATGGTGGCAATGGCTTCCTCAAAGGTTCTTTGGCTACAGCTGATGATATCGCTGTGGAAAACGGACTGCGTTTTCATGTCGATTGGCTTGGTGGGCAGAAAACCGGATTCTTCGTCGACCAGCGTGAGAACCGAGCATTGCTTGAGCGCTACTCGCAAGGCCGTAAGGTGCTCAACATGTTCTGTTACACAGGAGGCTTCTCCTTCTATGCCATGCGTGGCGGTGCCGAACTGGTTCATTCTGTTGATTCCTCTTCACGCGCCATAGATATCACTCGTGCCAATGTTGAGCTTAATTTCCCTGATGATCCTCGTCACGAGGCATTTGCTGAAGATGCTTTCAAGTATCTCGACCGTATGGGCGACCAGTACGACCTTATCATCCTTGATCCCCCAGCCTTTGCTAAGCACAAAGATGCCCTTCGCAATGCACTTATGGGCTACCGCAAGCTCAATGCGAAGGCATTTGAGAAGATTCGTCCAGGAGGAGTCCTTTTTACCTTTTCCTGTTCTCAAGTGGTGACTAAGGATAACTTCCGTACAGCGGTATTTACTGCAGCTGCCATGTCGGGACGTCGCGTACGTATCCTTCATCAGTTGACTCAGCCAGCCGACCACCCTGTAAACATCTACCATCCCGAGGGTGAATACCTTAAAGGGTTAGTGCTTTATGTGGAATAGTACGGAATTGTCACTCCTGCATAACAAATCATAAGCTAAATCTAAAGAAATATACTAAAAGTGTAAAAAGGTGTATTTTTTACACTTTTATTTTGCTTGCATGTTTGCAGGTTCAGAAATAAAGCGTACCTTTGCATTGTGTTTTTCATGGTATTAGATTTTTAAAGTTGGAAGATTGGTCGTCGAGATGACGACCTTCTTTTTTACTTACGAAAGCATGAAGTGGTCAAATACAGATTTAGCCACAGACTTGGCTTCAATTCCTCGCTTTTTCCTTTGAGCAGCAACCTAAGCTAACTATTACCGTATCATAAGTTTTATCTTATTGGTATTTCTCGGCAGGGAAAGACTGTCTCACTTCGTGGCGTCCACTATCGGCTGCCACGATGAAGTAACCGTCAATCTCGGGGTGGCGTTCACAGTAGGCCATGGCTGAATCTACTCCCATCACCATGAAGGCTGTGGCAAGCGCATCGGCACGCATGCAGTTGTCGGCAATCACGGTAGCCGAGAGCAATGAGTGCTGCACAGGATATCCTGTGCGTGGGTCGATGGTGTGGGCATACTTTACACCATCTTTATAATAGAAATTGCGGTAGTTGCCCGACGTGGCGATGGCGCAGTCTTGGAGACGTAGAACGGTCTGTAGTTCTTGATTGGCCGATAGAGAGTCGTCGATGGGCTTGTTGATGCCGATGCCCCAGGGGTTGCCGTGGCGGTTGTGCCCCTTGACTACCACTTCGCCTCCAATCTCTACCATATAGTTCTTTACCCCACAGCTGTCGAGTACACGGGCCACGCGGTCACTGCCGTATCCTTTGGCTATGGCACTGAAGTCGAGCATGATGCGAGGGTCTTCTTTCACTATGTGGCCATTGGTGAGGCTGATGCAGCTCATGCCTATGAGGCTGCGCAGGCTGTCGATGGTCGATGTGTTCACCTCAATACCATTCTTGAAGCCGAAACCCCAGGCATTGACGAGTGGTGCTACTGTAGGGTCGAATGCTCCGTGGCTCTCCTCATATACGATTTGGGCATTGCGGAATACCTCGGTGAAGAGTGAGTCTACGATGATGGAGTCATTGTTGTTGATGTGGGTGATGATAGAACGCTTGTTGAATGGTGACAGTGAATTGTCGACCGCCTGCATGGCTCCTACGATATGGGATTGCAGGTCGGCATTATGCTCGTAGGTCACGGTGTAGAGTGTGCCGAAGATCTTACCTTGTTGTGTACGATAGGTCGGTTTGCTCTTGCTCAGTATGATGACGGTTCCTATGATGAGGAACAGGAGGAAAAGCAGATTTCCGCGTTTTTTCATAATCTTTTATAGGGGTTCTTCGTAGTTGCTTGTGGACGGTTTAGAATATAGAAAAACATATCTTGAGTTTAGTAGAGAGGGATTATTTTACTTCAATTCCAAGAGTACCACGTTTTCTACATGATGTGTGTGGGGGAACATGTCGACGGGCTGCACTCGGGTGACTCTGTACTTCACGTCGAGCAGGCTGAGGTCGCGAGCTTGTGTGGCTGGATTGCAGCTTACGTATACGATGCGCTTAGGCTCGGCAAAGAGGATGGTGTCGATGACATCATTGTGCATACCGGCTCTTGGGGGGTCGGTGATGATGACGTCAGGTCGGCCATACTCGTTGATAAACTCCTGATTGAGGATGTCCTTCATGTCGCCCGCAAAGAAGAGTGTGTTGTCGATGCCGTTGAGCGCCGAGTTCACCTTGGCATCCTCGATAGCCTCGGGTACATACTCTATACCGATAACCTTGTTTGCCTGGCGTGATACGAAGTTGGCGATGGTACCTGTGCCGGTGTAGAGGTCATAGACGAGTTCGTTGCCTGTGAGTCCAGCAAAGTCGCGTGCTACCTTGTATAGATTGTAGGCTTGACGAGTGTTGGTCTGATAGAACGACTTGGGGCCTACCTTGAACTTCAGTCCTTCCATCTCTTCAATGATATGGTCGTTGCCCTTGAAGGTGTGTACGGGCAGGTCACCGATGGTGTCGTTGCATTTGTTGTTGATGACATACATGAGCGATGTGATCTCGGGCCACGTGTCGGCCATGTATTGTAGCAGTTGCTTCATCTGTGCCTCCTCGGCAGGGTCTACAATCTTGAACTGCATTACGACCATAAGCCCGGGGCCCTGGTCCACTCTCCTTATCATCATGTTCCTGAGCATACCCTCCTGAGTGCGCAGGTCGAAGAAGGTGTAGTTGTGCTTGTAGGCATAGTCGCGCACTCCGTTGCGTATGCGGTTGCAGATGTCGTCCATCAGGTGGCATTCATCTATGGCAAGCACCTTGTCGAAGGCTCCTGGGATATGGAATCCCACGGCGTTCATTTGGTCGTACTTGACATCCTGATCTACCTCCTCTTGTGTGAGCCAGCGCTTGTTGCTGAAGGTGAATTCCAGCTTGTTGCGGTACTCGCGTGTCTGCTCCGAGCCTAAGATAGGAGATATCTCTGGCAATTCTATCTTGCCTATGCGAGTGAGGTTGTCGGTCACTTGCTTCTGCTTGTATCGCAGCTGCTCCTCGTACTTGAGGCACTGCCACTTGCATCCTCCACATACTCCGAAGTGCTTGCAGAATGGCTCGCTTCGCAGCGGTGAGTATTCATGAAACTTCACGGCTACAGCTTCGGCATAGCTATGCTTCTTGCGCTTCACTTGAAGGTCCACCACATCGCCCGGTACTACATAGGGTACAAACACTACCATATCATTCACGCGTGCCAAGGCCTTGCCTTCAGCTGCAACGTCTGTTATCGTCACTTGCTCCAGGAGTGGGAGCTCTTTTTTCTTTCTAGCCACAATCTGTTGTATTTTTTTGAGTCGACAAAATTACATAAAATATTGGGATTATGATAGAGATATGTGGAGAAAAAGCGTTGTAGGATTGGTTTGATAAAATAAAAGAGGGTGTGCCATACTCATGACACACCCTCTCATGTTACTTATTATATATACTATTAGAGAATAGTCTTTACGGTTTCGAGCATACCAACAGCTTGGATGCTGTCGAGATACTTCACTACGAGGTCGGTAAGTCCTTGAATCTCGTTGAGGTTGCTCTTCCAGATGCTCTCCTCGGCAAGTACACCTTCGGCCACCTTACGGGTGTCACCTGTAGCCCATAGTTCCTTGAGCAGTGCCATGATTTCAGGAGCGTCGTTGGGAACAATCTCTGCACCGTCTTCGCGCACACCTCCCTTGTAATAGGTGATGATGGCTGCGAGGCCCAATACGAGGCCCTTGGGAAGCTCACCCTTACGCTGCAAGTAGGTCTTGAGGCCTGGGAGGTCGCGTGTCTCGTACTTGGGGAACGAGTTGAGCATGATGCTGGTCACCTGATGATCGACGAATGGGTTCACGAAACGCTCGAGTACATCGCCGGCAAACTTCTGCAGCTCCTCCTTAGGCAAGTTGAGGGTCTCCATGAGCTCTTCGTACATTACCTTATTAATATACTTGCCAATAACAGGGTGCTGGCATGCATCGCGTACGATATTCACGCCTGACAGGTAGGCTACGGGTGAGAGTACTGTGTGAGGACCGTTGAGCAGTGTCACTTTGCGCTCGTGGTAAGGCTCCTCAGAGGGAACGAAGAGCACGTTGAGACCGGCCTTGTCGGCAGGGAACTCATTGGCAATCTCTGCAGGTGCCTCGATGACCCAAAGGTGGAAGAACTCACCCTGAACCACCATGTTATCATCGTAGCCAAGCTTAGCCTTGATGTCGTCGATTTCCTTGCGGGGGAAGCCCGGTACGATACGGTCAACCAATGTTGCATACACACCGCAGGCATTGAGGAACCAGTTCTTGAAGTCCTCACCGAGGTTCCACAACTCGATGTACTGAAGGATGCACTCCTTGAGCTTGTGTCCATTGAGGAAGATGAGCTCACAGGGGAATACGATGAGTCCCTTGCTCATGTCGCCCTTGAAATATTCATAGCGATGATAGAGCAACTGTGTCAGCTTGCCGGGGTATGATGATGCAGGCTTGTCGGTCAGTTTGCATGAGGGGTCAAAGGCAATACCGGCCTCTGTTGTGTTGGAGATTACAAAGCGAATCTCAGGTTGCTCGGCCAAGTGCATGAATTCTTCGTTCTGGGTATAAGCATTCAGAGCGCGGCTGATGACATCAATCTTGGTCAGGCTGTTCACGGGCTCCCCGTTGTCAAGACCCTGCAGGTTGACGTGGTAGAGACAGTCCTGTCCGTTAAGCATATCTATCATACCTCTCTCGATCGGTTGTACCACGACTACGCTACCGTTGAAGTCGGTCTTTTCATTCATATTAAAGATAATCCAATCAACAAAAGCACGGAGGAAGTTACCCTCACCAAACTGAATCACCTTTTCTGGACGGATGTTTTTCTGTGCCGTCTCCTTGTTCAAAGCTTTCATGTAATTACAATTTTAGAGTTTATAAGATTAAGTTGCTGCGAAATTACAATAACGTTATGAAAAATGCAAGCTATTTTACAATTTCTTATGATGTGTGATGCATGAGGGTAACTCGTCAGGATAGTGTGTTACCATGACGAGTGTTCTTTTTGGGGTGGCGCAATAGGTGTTGATAATCCTTCTGACCAGTTCGCGTCGTTGCGTGTCGAGTCCGTGTAACGGCTCGTCCAGAATGAGCAATTCAGGACTTTTCACGAAGGCACGTGCCAGCAATACCAAGCGTTGTTCGCCACTGGATAGGGTGAGGAACGTACGTTTCGCTAATTCCTCTATGCCAAACACACGCATCCACTCCAGGCATACCCCCATCTGCTCGGGTCGTGGACGCTTGTACAAGCCTATGCTGTCGTGTAGTCCCGAAACCACGATTTCGATTGCCGGCAGGTCCTTCAGATAGGCGCGATGCATCTCGGGCGACACGTAGCCTATACGTTTCTTGATATCCCAGATGCTCTCTCCCGTGCCTCTGCGACGTCCGAAGAGACTGATGTCGCAGGCATAGGATTGTGGGTTGTCGGCACATACAAGCGCCAGCAGGGCCGATTTGCCACTGCCGTTCCTGCCATGCAGTGCCCAGCGTTCGCCCCGGCATACGGTCCAGTTTAGTTTCTCGAAAATAATGCGTTCTCCATAGCGTAACGTCACGTCGCGGAAGTCGATGATGCACTCTTCGGTAACCTTGCTTTCACTCTCTTGGTCCACGGCAGGAAGGGTAGGGGCGAGGTCGCTATCCAGCCCGTATGTAGGGGAAAAGTCAACCCGTTCTACCTTCTCTCCCACAACCTTGTCTTTTATAGGTAGCACGTGGGTGATGAAGTCTGGTATCTCATCCTCTCTCGACAACACGAGTATCAGCTGCAAGTTCCGTTCGTCGATAAGCCGTTGCAGCAGGCCTTGCAACTGGCCGTGCATCTCTGCATCCAATCCAATGAAAGGGTTGTCCATAATCAGCACCTTGGGTGCAGTCATCAGTGCTTTCACTATCTGAAGGCGTCTCAGCTCACCGCTCGACAGCATCACCATCAGCTTGTCCATCAGTCCGTCGATGGCGAAGTCTCTGAACAGTTCCTCCGCCAACTTCCCCTCAGCACCGTCAAATAGATCCTTTACCGTGGGCGACATCTCTACATCCTGTGAGTGCCAACGTTGTTGGTAATAATAGTTGGGATCATGCTCTCCATAGCTGTCGCGAAAGGCGATATAATGGATGTTCTCGAACACCATACGTCCGTTGCTTTTGCCAAAGTCATACCGCACCTCATTCATCAGCAGTGGGTACCGCCCAATGATGGTGTTCACGAGCATCGTCTTGCCACTGCCGTTGGGGCCTACGATAGCCAGTTGCTCACCCTCGCCGAGGGCAAAGTCAATCGGCTTGTTCATCCTGTATGCCGGATGCCGGGTTACCCCACCGACAATCTCTATAATATTCCTATTCATATATCTATTTTTTCTTTTTCAAACATTGCTTCACTGCCGAACGCACTCCAGGCGAATAGTACTCAAGTTCCATATTCCGCACCATGTAGCAAAACTCCTCATGCAACTCCTCGTGTCGGCTACTTATGCGTGCAGCCAGCTTCATTGCCAGTGCCTGCACTCCAGGTGTTGCCTTCAGGTCGAGCATTGTTGCAAGCAGATAATTGAGCAGTTCCACATCAATATCCCTGTCATCTGGCAGATTGTGCAGAATGCTCATCAGCAGCCTACGCAGTCCATCGGGGCTATTCCCATTAGTAACCATCGCTACTATGCTGTTGCGTTCTTTGGCCAGCAACGAAGGTTTTCGTTCGCTCACCTTCTCCAGCACCCAAGCAGCACGCCAACGCATAGGGTCATCACCTTCGTACAGCAGATTTAGTAATTCTTTTAGCACTTCAGTATCAGCCAAAGCCTCTCTAGCCACAGTCAATGTCAGCTCTTTGCTCGGACGTCCCGTTAGTCGTTTACGCAAGTCAATCTGCATGTCTTTTGCTCCGTTCTTCGTGTTGGAATGTTGCGTTTTGCAAAATTAATTATAAAAAACGATTTACCCACTTATAGGGCTGATTTTTATGTATAATGATTTCTTGGTAATTATTTCTTGGTGATTGCAATCTTTAAATCTTTAATAATGTGTATGGCTGAATGATTAAAGCGCTCCATCGAAATTGCGATGAAGTCCCATTTATCCTCTCACTGTGTTATGAAGAAGGAAAGAACGTTGTGTTGAAAATTTTGAAATTGTTGAAATAAACTTAAAAAGACTTTCTTTATTCCTGCGTTTCAATTGACAATTGTTGATAAATTACTATCTTTGCAATTAATTTGTTCGGATTGGCTATACGTGTCAGAATAGGACTTCTGTTCTATTTGCCCGTTTGCACAATCTTTGCTGTATAAATCAAATGGTAAATGATGAGAAAGATAATATACCTATTAAGCACCACATTCTGCTGTACACTTTGTGTTGAGGCACAGACAATGACCGAGAGCGACTATATACGCAATGGGAATAAGCTATATGCTGACAGCCTTTTTGAGAAGGCTGAGATTGAATACCGTAAGGCATTGGATTTGAATCCTACATCTGCCGATGCAATGTATAATTTGGGGAATGCTCTATTTGGTCAGGCTGTAAGTTCTCAAGAAAAAGGCGATGAAGCTTATAAACAATACTCTACAGCAGCCAAATATGAAGCAGACAAGGGAAAATTAGCTCAGATATATCATAATCTTGGAACGTTACTCTATAGTTCACAACAATATCCACAAAGTGTGGAAGCATATAAAGAATCGCTGAGAAACAATCCCTATGACCATGAGACTCGTTACAACCTTGCTAAAGCTATGCACATGAATAAACAACAGCAGCAGGAGCAGCAAGAGCAACAACAGGAAAATCAAGAAGAACAGAAACAGGAACAGCAACAAAATCAGGAAGAACAACAACAAGAACAGCAGCAACAGGAACAACAACAAGAGCAGCAGAATCAAGAACAACAACAGGAACAAGAGCAGCAGGAACAAATATCCAAAGAGAATGCTGAGCAGATACTTAATGCCCTGATGCAGGACGAAAAAGATGTACAAGAGAAGCAAAAGAAAATGATGCAGCACCAAGGCAAAACATTTGATAAAGATTGGTAAACTGTGTTTGCGATTAGTTCTATTTGCTATTAGGCATAATAATTAAGCGTATATTATCAATAAGTAAATTGAAAATTATAATAATGAAGAAGTTACTTTTAACATTCACCCTCCTTGTCGCAGTTTTAGTACAGGTAAGGGCTGATGAACTCTCTTTTACGGCTGATGCTCCCAATGCGGTAGTAATGGGTGAGACATTCCGCTTGAGTTATACCATTAATACGCATAAAGCTAAGAACTTCAGAGTAGGCGACATCACCGACTTTGATATACTGATGGGACCTTCACAGTCAAGTTCATCGAGTACATCGATTATTAATGGTGTACGTACATCTTCCCGCACACTAACATTTACCTGTATCCTTCGTCCAAAGAAGGAGGGAACGTATAAGATTCCAGCGGCTACAATCAATGTTGACGGTAAACAGATGACCTCTGAAGAACTCACCGTGAAAGTGTTGCCGCCAGACCAGCGTGGCTCAGCAGCACAGCAGTCCGGCTCTCAGCCATCGGGTAGGGGAACTGTGACCTCGTCACAGAATGGAAGTATTAATGATGATGACCTTTTTATAGTAGCAACTGTAAATAAGAAGAAGGTGTATGAGCAGGAAGCAATTCTATTGACTTATAAAATATATACTACGGTAAACCTTACAAATGTGAGCGGTAAGATGCCCGACCTCAAGGGGTTCCATACTCAAGAGGTAGAGATGCCCAAAGGTAACCGTGAATTCCAGCTTGAGCACTACAAGGGACGCAACTATCGTACCATTGTATGGAGTCAATATGTACTTTTCCCCCAGCAAAGCGGACAGCTGGAGATACCTTCTATCACCTTTGAGGGTACTGTGGCACAACGTGTACAGAACTACGACCCGTTTGAAGCTTTTTTCAATGGTGGTAGCAGCTATGTTAACGTACAGAAACCTATCCGTACACCCAAGCTTACGATTGATGTTAGTCCGTTGCCAACAGGCAAGCCCGCATCATATAGCGGTGGGGTAGGTGACTTCTCTATCTCTTCATCCATTAGTACTACAGAGCTTAAGGAAAATGAGGCGGTTACCCTTAAGCTTATAATTTCGGGTACTGGTAACATGAAACTCATCAAGACTCCTGAAGTGAACTTCCCTGCGGACTTTGAGGTATATGACCCCAAGATTGACAACAAATTTACTCTCAAAACAGGTGGACAGTCTGGAAACAAGGTTATTGAGTATCTTGCTATACCGCGCTTTGGTGGAACCTATTCCATCCCCCCGGTAGAATTCTCCTACTTTGATGTAAAGAGTGGAACTTATAAAACACTCACAACTCCTGAATATACACTTAATGTAGTAAAGGGAAGCGGATCTACAAGTACGTCGGCTCCTGTTGGCTATGTTAGTAAAGAAGAATTGCGTCTATTAGGACAGGATATTCGCTACATAAACCTAAAAGAGGCTAGTTATCATCCTCGTGGTTACTTTTTCTTCGGAACTTTAAGTTATTGGATGTGGTATATTGTGCCTTTTGTCACATTTGCAGTTCTGATGATTATCTATCGTAAACAAGCTATTGAAAACGCCAATATCGCCAAGACACGTACCAAGAAAGCAGGTAAAGTGGCTACTCGTCGTCTGAAAAAGGCTAAAAAGATGATGACTGAGAAGGACAAGGCTGGATTTTACGATGAGACACTCAAAGCTATTTGGGGATATTTGAGTGATAAGCTTAATATGCCGTTGTCGGAACTCTCAAAGGATAATATTACAACAGAACTCACAGCTTGTCAAGTACCCAGCTCACTGATTGAAGAGTGTGAAAGGTTGCTCAGCGAGTGTGAGTTTGCCCGCTATGCACCGACATTGTCAGGTAGTTCTATGGAGACGATCTATGAAAAAGTAGCGGCATTGATGAATAAGTTAGAAAATACAATTAAAAGATAAGATCCTATGAAGCGAATCTTTATATGCTTGTGTGTGTGCTTGGGTGCCACCATGAGCGTGTGTGCACAAAATACTACATTCTCTGATAGTACCGTAGTGTATACCAAGGCTATGGCCGACAGTGCCTATGCCACTTCAGACTATGCAGCTGCCATACACATTTATGAGCAGTTGCTCGCAACTGAAGGTGAGGCGGCCTCCGTGTATTACAATCTTGGCAATGCTTATTTTAAAGCGAATGACATAGCTCACTCCATTCTTAATTATGAACGTGCCCTATTGCTTGATCCTTCGAATGGGGATATTGAGTTTAATCTCGAACTGGCACGTAGCAAAGCTGTAGATAAAAACACTGTCATAAGTGAACTCTTTTTCGTACGTTGGTTTCGCGAATTCTCCTCCATATTGTCTGTTGATGCCTGGGCAAAATGTGGAATTTTATGTTTTATAATACTAATTCTATGTTTGACATTATTTATTTTTAATAAAAAGCGTAAAACTAAAAAAATTATCTTTATATTTGCATTACTCTCTTTGGTGTGCACTGTGTTTGCCAATATAATTGCATCAAACCAAAAGGCAAAAGTGCTGCATAGGGAGAGTGCAATTGTCATGGAACCGAGCGTTACGGTACGCAGTACACCCAGTACATCAGGAACCGAACTCTTCATCCTCCATGAAGGTAAAAAAGTAACTATAAAGGACAATAGTATGAAAGAATGGAAGGAGATTGAAATCGAAGATGGTAACATCGGCTGGCTTCCTGCTTCTGCTATTGAAAAAATTTGATAATAGAAGCGATGGATATACAGCGGTTAATCGACATAGATAAACAGGTGATGCTTGCCCTTAACGGCAGCGAATCGCTGTATATGGATGGCGTAATGAAGATTTATACAACCACATCTGTATGGATTCCTGTAGCTGTCGTACTTCTTTTCATTGTTATCAAGAACAATACACCACGTAATACTCTTCTCATTATATTAGGTGTTGCTCTCACTATATTTCTTACCGATAAAGTTTCGTCAGATATCATAAAGCCCTTAGTCGGTCGTTTGCGCCCAAGTCACGATCCAGAAATGATGCACCTTATTGATACCTTTAATGGTTATCGCAGTGGTAGCTATAGCTTTACTTCAAGCCATGCGTGCAACTCTTTTGGTATCTTTGTCTTTATCTCTTTGCTGATAAAGAACCGTACACTTTCACTAACCCTTTTGCTCTGGGCTTTAATCAATAGTTTTTCACGTATTTACTTGGGCGTTCATTATCCTGGTGATATTCTATGCGGATCTATTGTTGGAAGTTTGTTGGGATTTATTGTATATATGCTATATTTATTCATACACAAGAAGATTGAATATCATCCTAGACATATTTCTGTTAATTATACACGTTCTGGTTTTCTAGTTGAGGATGTTAATATTATGATTTCGGCAATATACATTACATTCGCGTTCATTTCCATTTATGCACTAATATATATTAATAATAATATACTATAAACACAATCAACACTATTAGTAATAAATAAAATTTTACGACTATGAGCAAGTTAATGACATTCAACGAGTTACGTAATCTTAAAGATTCTTTACCCGATGGTAGCATGCACCGTATCGCCGACGAACTGGGCGTAACTGTAGAAACCGTAAGAAACTTCTTTGGCGGCCAAAACTTCCAGTTGGGACAGAGTGTAGGCATTCACCTCGAACCAGGTCCTGATGGTGGTCTTGTACGTATCGATGATACAACTGTTCTTGATAAGGCATTAGCCATCCTTGAAGAAGTGAAAGCAGCAGAAGAACCTGAAACGACAGAAGAAGAAACTCCTGCAGCTGAATAAATAATGATCAATTAAGAATACTGTCCGTTAAATAATAGTTTTGTTTAACGGACTTTTTTAATCTATCTAATTGTTCTAACTCTATTAAAATGACATATTACCTTTTTTATAATTTGCATTATGTTTAATTCATATAGGGTGAGATAAATATTATAAATACGATAAAACAGACTTCTACTACTCTACTGATTAGTGTAATTCAGAAGAACAAGAATCGAGACATCTGCAATATAATTGAAAATTATAAAAGATGATAATACAATAATGGAAACTGCTAAAGTATATTTTACAGACTTTCGAACGAAAGCAAACGGTGACAGTCTTCCTACGAAGCTGAAGAAATTAATCAAACGTGCAGGAATTGCAGAACTTGAGCTGGATGGTAAATTTGTGGCTATCAAGATGCACTTTGGAGAGCTTGGTAATCTGTCATACTTACGACCAAACTATGCAAGAGCTGTTGTTGACGTAGTCAAGGAATTAGGCGGGAAACCATTCTTAACAGATTGTAATACACTGTATCCCGGTAGTAGAAAGAATGCGCTTGAGCATTTATACTGTGCTTGGGAAAATGGATTTACACCATTAACTGTGGGTTGTCCGATTCTTATTGCCGATGGTCTCAAAGGTACAGACGAGGTAGAAGTTCCTGTCGTTGGTGGCGAGTATGTTGAGAAAGCAAAGATTGGTCGTGCTGTAATGGATGCTGACGTGTTTATCAGCTTAAATCACTTTAAAGGTCACGAAATGACTGGTTTTGGTGGAGCCATAAAGAATATCGGTATGGGATGTGGCTCACGAGCAGGCAAATGCGAGCAACATATTAGTGGAAAGACAGAGATAGATGCTGAACTGTGCCGTGGATGTAAACGGTGTCTGCAGCAATGTGCAAATAATGCACTCGTGTTTGATGAAAACACAAAGAAGATGAGTGTAAATGTAGACCATTGTGTTGGTTGCGGACGTTGTATCGCTGCATGTAATTTTGATGCAATAGCATCTTCTGACTATCATGCGCCACAGTTGCTCAATCGCAAAATGGCAGAATATGCTAAGGCTGTTATAGATGGCCGTCCACACTTCCATATATCACTTGTGCAAGACATATCCCCTAACTGTGACTGCCATGCAGAAAATGACGCTCCTATCCTACCCAACATCGGCATGTTTGCTTCCAAGGATCCTTTAGCACTTGACCAAGCTTGTGTAGATGCATGTCTTGCTGCTACCCCATTGCCTGGTAGCCAGCTATATGATCATATGCATAGCCCAGGTTTTTGTGACCATCATGATCATTTCACCAACTCTACTCCTGAATCGGAATGGCGTTCCTGCCTTGAGCATGCGGCCAAAATTGGAATTGGTACTCGTGAGTATAGCTTATGTACTATATAAAAGATGTAATATGCTGTATTTAATGGTTTAATCACAGATGTAAGATGTGTAAGCGGAAGATTATCCATATAGATATGGATGCATTCTATGCTTCGGTAGAACAGCGCGATAATCCAGAACTGCGTGGACGCCCTATAGCTGTTGGACATGCAGGCGATCGAGGCGTAGTATCGGCAGCTAGCTATGAAGCCAGGAAATATGGGGTGCATTCGGCCATGGCTTCGATCAAAGCCATGCGATTATGTCCTGATCTGGTATTCGTACCGGGAAGAATGGAGATCTACAAAGAGGTCTCCGACACGATACACGGCATCTTCCGTGAATATACAGACATTATAGAACCATTAGCTCTTGACGAGGCCTTCCTTGATGTTACAGACAACAAGCTCAACATTCCTCTGGCCATAGATATTGCTCGTGAGATTAAATTACGTATACGTGAGGAGGTTGGCCTAATTGCCTCTGCCGGAGTATCGTATAATAAGTTTTTGGCAAAGATAGCTTCGGATTATCGTAAGCCCAATGGGCTCTGTACAATTCATCCCGATCAGGCTCTCAACTTCATAGCTCGCCTACCCATTGAGAGTTTCTGGGGTGTAGGAAAAGTGACTGCTCGTAGGATGCATGCATTGGGTATACACACTGGGCATGACTTACGTCAATGGTCGCTTGACGGGCTTATTCGTGAGTTCGGAAAAATCGGTCAGTTATATCATGACTTTTCACGTGGCATTGACTTGCGGCCCGTAGAGGCAGTGAGGATGCGTAAGTCAATAGGTTGCGAACGTACACTTGATCACGATGTAAGTACACGAGCTGCTGTCATCGTTGAACTATATCACACTACCGAAGAGCTTATCCGTCGCTTGTCTGCCAAGAACTTCTGTGGCAATACATTGACTTTGAAAATAAAGTTCTCCGACTTTTCACAAATTACCCGTAGCCTCACACAGGAAGAGGATTTATTGACAATGAAAGTAATACTTCCTTTGGCCAAGCGTTTGCTTGCCGAGGTAAATTACGAAGACCATCCCATACGTCTCATAGGATTATCCGTGTCAAACCCTCATGACGAAGAGGCTGATGGTATCACTCAGCGTACATGGGAACAATTATCGTTTGAGTTTGAATAGATTTCTTTTCCATTCGATTAATTAACAAAGCAGAAAACTCTATTTCAGCTGTAATATTCACAATTATTTTGTACCTTTACAGCCACAATTTATAATATGTCAATATTAAGGTAAAGAATTCTTTATTAACTGTAAACCACAAAATAATGATTATGGATAAACATCTTTCTCTCAACCCTAATAAGCTTGTAGCTTATTTACATAAGCCTTGTAACGAATTTACCAAGGCTGATATTATAGGATACATACGTGACAATGGCATACGCATGGTAAACTTCATGTACCCTGCTGGTGATGGGAGACTCAAGACCCTCAACTTTGTTATAAACAGCGAAGCTTACCTTGATGCCATCCTCACATGCGGTGAACGTGTTGATGGCAGTAGTCTCTTTCCCTTTATTGAGGCAGGAAGCAGTGACCTCTATGTGTTGCCACGTTTCAGTACTGCTTTTGTGGATCCCTTTGCAGAAATCCCTACCTTATCAATGTTGTGCTCATACTTCAACAAAGATGGAGAACTACTTGAAAGTTCACCCGAAAACACGCTGCGTAAAGCTTGTCGTGCATTTCATGAGGTGACAGGAATGGAATTCCAGGCAATGGGAGAGCTTGAGTATTACGTTATAGCACCGGATTCAGGTATGTTTGCTGCTACTGACCAAAAGGGTTATCATGAGTCGGCTCCCTATGCAAAGTTCAACGAATTCCGCACCCAGTGTATGGCTTACATAGCTCAAGCAGGTGGACAGATTAAATATGGGCACTCTGAAGTTGGTAACTTCACCATTGACGGACGTGTGTATGAACAAAACGAGATTGAATTCCTCCCCGTTCCTGCAGAAGAAGCTGCCGATCAACTTATGATAGCTAAATGGATTATACGCAACTTGGCTTATCGTCATGGCTATGATATTACCTTCGCACCGAAGATTACTGCTGGGAAGGCTGGATCAGGTCTTCATATACATATGCGTATCGTTAAAGACGGACAAAACCAGATGCTCCATGAGGGGATACTCTCCCCTACTGCACGCAAAGCAATTGCGGGCATGATGCAGTTGGCACCCGCTATAACCGCTTTTGGTAATACTAATCCTACTTCATACTTCCGTCTTGTACCTCATCAAGAGGCACCGACCAATATTTGCTGGGGCGACCGCAATCGATCAGTTCTTGTACGTGTACCCCTCGGCTGGGCTGCAAAAGCGGATATGTGCTGTACTGCCAATCCTTTAGAGGCTCCCACAAACTATGATACCAGCCAGAAGCAAACTGTGGAGATGCGTTCACCAGATGGGTCTGCCGATATTTACCAGCTCATTGCAGGTCTAGCTGTCGCCTGTCGTTACGGGTTTGAACTTGAGAACGCGTTAGAGATAGCTGAGAAGACTTACGTGAACGTAAATATTCACCAAAAAGAGAATGCCGAAAAGCTAAATTCACTGGCTTCACTCCCCGACAGCTGTGAAGCATCGGCTGATTGTCTTGAGAGTCAACGAACCGTTTTTGAGAAGCATAATGTGTTTAGTCCAGCTATGATTGATGGTATCATCAAACGCCTTCGCTCATATGGCGACCGTACTCTACGTGCCGATATTGATGGGAATCAAGAAGAAATGCTAAAACTCGTAAACCGTTATTTCCACTGCGGATAATAATCGGAAGGTGTTTTCAAATCATATTAAAAGGGCTGCCCATCTTTCTGTGGGCAGCCCTTTTAATAATAGGTATAATCTACTTTACCACTGTTTTCGTGCCATTGATGATGTATATGCCACGTTGAAGCCCTTTCGTTGAGTTGGTCTTCAAGCGAACAGGACGTCCAGTGATGTCATAGACATCTATGGTTGCACCATCCAATGTAGTTTGTTCTATGCCATCTGCAGCAACAACAGTTACAACACAAGTAGCTCTGATATCACCATTGCGGGCAGTAATGGTAGCAGTGCCAGGAGCATGTCCTTCAATGACACCTCGGCGTACGGTAGCTATGCTTCTGTCTGAAGTACTCCACATGATTGATTGCTCAGAAGCATCTTCGGGTTGTAAGGTAGCTGTAAGGGTAAGCGTAGCACCAACCTCGAGGGTTATTTCTGTATGACTAAGGATAATAGCCTCGAGAGGTATGTAACGCTCTTCGACAGTAATAACGCAAGTTGCAGTGCGGTTACCAGCACGAGCAGTTATAGTTACCGTTCCTGGGATAAGGGTAGTAACCAAACCGTCATCAGTAACAGTAGCGATGGATTCATCAGAACTGGTCCATTCGATACTCTTGTCGGTGGCCTCGGCAGGTGCCACAGTTGCAGTCAGCTGTATAGTCTCTCCCTCAATCACAGTAGCTTTGGTCTGATCAAGATAGATGCCACTTACAGGAACCGTACGTTTCTCCACTGTGACAACACATGTAGCTTCCTTGTCGCCAGCACGTGCGGTAATGGTAGCTGTTCCATGGGTAAGAGCTGTCACTACACCTTTGACAACGATAGCGATATCAGCATCCGAAGTTGTCCATATCACGGTTTTATCTGTTGCATAGTCAGGAGTTACTTTTGCAGCAAGAGTCAATGTTGTTCCCTCCTCCATGCTCACTTCACTATGGCTAAGAGTGATTTCACTGACTGCTACAGCAGGGAACTTGGCAAGTGCTTCACGAGGATTGAACTTACCTGCAGGATATATAGCACACGAGTTGTTGGCATCAGCCGTTCCTTGAGTACTAATGATAAGCTGGTGCTCAGTATCCATAGCAACGTAATGGCTGTCGTCAAAGTATGCAACGAAAGTCGTGTCATAGGCACCATCCTTAAAATAGATAGCATCAGCAGGCGTTTCACTGAGTGAACCATCCTTGTTGACAAACTTCTTTTTTGCAGCATGATAGAGATAGCGGGTAATGCCACCATCGTTGCTTATGAAAGCAAACTGCTGCGTAGCATCCTCCTTATTTATGCTTGTTCCCAGTATGTTAGCTGATGTCAACTTGTCACCATCATTAGCGACTGCCCAAGCTGCTTGCCCTGCAGTATGGTAAGGCAGTGATATATGGTAAAGACGCTCGTTGATGAGTTTGTCAGCACCCGTGATGATATCAGATGTGCGAGGAAGTATCTCTACTTCGCTACATGTAAGTCTGAAGCGCTGCAGCGTCATACAGCTCATTCCATTCATATTTACTACCAAGCCAAGGCTAACAGTAGTCTCCTCAGTTAGCACAAACCCGACCTTATTGCTTGAAGTCTGTCCCTTAGGTTTCATGGCTGTATAACCAAGTGCCTGTTCAAGTTCCTCTGTGATAGGCAAGGTCGTACCTGCTGCAGCTACAATATATGAATTTCCGCACTGTCCTTCAAAGCGGTCGTCGTATATAGCCTCGAAAGTATAGCTTCCGGCAGGTAATGTCATGGTCTGGAATACCTTGTGGTCGGTAAGCGAACCAAAGCCATCCCATCCTGTTGTAATAGTAAAGCAGCCAGACTTGCCTTGGTCGAGATGAGCACCCGTAAAAATAGTGCTGTTCACATGGATGTTTTCCAACATCCAATCCTTGAGAGCGAAGGTGCGTGAAGAGAGATTGGGATTGACGCATTTGCCTATACTAGCGAAAGGCTTGGCATAGTTGGTCAGAAAGGTGGAAGTGACGTCTTTGTTCACACTCTCATCAAAGATGAGACAGAACACGCCCTTAGACAATCCCCATGCATCACCATCAGGACCAAATCCTGCACGTACACCATGATTTGCATTAGATGTAGCATCCTGTACATCACCTCCACTTTGGTTAAAGTTGTAGTAGAGAGCCAGTTTGTCGGCTGTTTCAGCCTCGGCAACATTCTCTATAGGTGTATTTATATAGCTGTGTAGCTGACTTTCTGTAAGTGCTTTGCCCCATACGCGCAATTCATCAACACTACCCTTGACGGGAGCCTCAGAACCTCCAAGCCGGAAAGTTGAAAGTGTAGGAAGTTTGGTCGTAGCCACAGAACCGGAAGCCTGTTGGCGACCATCACGGTAGAATTTGACTGCGCCCTTACTATAAGTTACAGCATAGTGGTGCCATTCGCCATGAACCAGGAAGTCATCAGGTGTAGCCACACTCTTACCGCCAACGAAGAGAAGCATCTGACCATTGGCTGTGCTCTTAATCATCAAGGTCTGCTCTGTGTCACCTATTCCATTACAGAATGTTACAGGCCATCCACTGTTCATCCACCACTCAATGGTAAAGTCGGTCTGGTCAGCCTGGAGAGGTACAGTAGTGGTGGTAACGGTAGCAGCATCGCTTGAGAAGAGGAGCCCGTTCTTGCTGTCTGCATTGACAACGATTATGGCCCGTTCGCGGCTAGCCTTGTCAGTACCGGCATTGTTGGCGACGCTGAGCGCTACATTATATACACCTGGCTTATCGATGACGAGGTTTCTATCTTGGTCGTATGCAATGTAGTTGGCGTTATCACTGCTTATCTGCCACTCCCACTGAGTGGGGGCATATTGTGATTCGTCGGTGAGAGTCACCTCTTCACCCCTAACGACAACAGCCGGCGTAATGCTAAAGGCTGCTTTAGGAGCGACCTCCTGAACAGTAATATCCTCAGTATGACTCTTCTGACTTCCATCGGGTGCTGTCACTGTGAGAGTAACGGTATAGGTGCCCTTGCTTTGGTAGCTGGCAGCAGCATTTACCGAAGCAGCACTCTCGATATCAGCTCCAGGCATGCTCCATTCGTAGAGGTATCCTTCTAGAGGAGTATTGGCAAGGAAGGTGATGCGCTCACCAGCAGGTACGTTGTCAGCAGTCTTGGTAAATGTAGCATCAACTTCAGGCGCTGCCTCTACTGTGATCTCACAGGTGTCAGCCGCCGTGGTGCCATTGGCGCTTGTAGCTGTAAGTATCACGCTATGTGTTCCAGGTGTAGCGAATGTCATCGTCGGACTTGTCACAGCAAGTTTTTCAATGCCGGCACCTGTAGCTGTCCACTCCATACGGTTTGTCGCAGCATTACATGTCGCACCAAAAGTAACAGGAATGCCTGCGTATATGGTTCCTTGAGGAGCATCGATGCTTACCGTGGGTGCTTCATTCGATGTGCCCAGCTGAGGCATGTTCTCTGCCACAGCAGTATAGGTTCCGCTTAGTGTGGCATGGTGTCCGCCTACACAGTCATACATCATCAGAGTCCCATCGCTATTCGTCATGAGGTCACCTTTAAGATAAGCGATGAGTCCACGAGGAGTGACACTGCCAGTAAATTCTACATCTTTGTATGCCTTTACCTCAGCGGCCGTACGTGCGATGTTCCATATACGTATTTCATCGTATTGTGCATTCTGAGCGTTGCGCTCTCCATTAGATGAGAATACGAGATCGATGAATCCACCCAATCCGCTGTAGCTTGATGATGTGACACTTCCACGGCTCACTCCATCGAGATATACGGTCATCTTATTATTGTTGACTACGATAGCCACATGGTTCCACTTGCCTATTCTGAGCGAAGTGCCGGTATTTAGACGGTTCGAGGTATCCCATCCTGCAGTGAACGCACCATTTGAATTGGCATGGAACATGAAGTTGCCCCAACCTGGGCCACCGCTCTGGTTCCAGTCCACAAGCGTGGTAGGCTTAATCCAGTACTCAATAGTAGCCTGAGAATACTTTGAAGTGAATACCCTCGGGATTGTGAAGCCAGCTTGGCTGAAGCTGACACCCATATTGGGCGCCGATAAGCTCATGGGTACCTTGGCCGTGGTTATGGCAGACTCATTGTCACCGGTATATAGTGCACTCACACCATATTCACCCGATGAAGCAGCTGTCTTCGGAGTATAAGAATGTGTGGTTGCAGGCAGATGAGCTATGAGCATTCCATTACGGTATACATTGTAGGCCATCAACTCCATAGCTGAGCGCTGTGGCGCTTGCCAACTGAGTGTGTTACCGTCGAACGAAGCGTTCTGAGGAGCATGGTAACTGTTGCCGTATACAACAACAGAAATGATAGTCTTGTCGCCAGCATTCTTAATCTCTACACCTTCGCCAGTGAAGAAGGGAGTTTCCAAACCCTGCAAATCGTACTGATAATCCATGATAGAGGCATGGTGGATTGTACCCTTGCCCTGTGCCCACGATTTGGTGTCAACGATGAAGAAGTACTTGAGCGGGCGATTCATGTCGTAACCATCGGTAAGGTCCGTGAGGTCGTAGCCAAATTCCATAGGCTCGGTATGCAACTTGCCATCAGCCCATCGACCCAGCATTGGAACCTCGGGAGCAGGATTGGTGTCACCGTAGCTACCGTCGCCAGCGTATGTGAAGTGTACGAATGAGATTGTCTTCTCAGGCTCTGTAGCATTGATGTCGGCACTGATACCTGCGCTCAGGGCTATCTCGCTACGACGGCTATAGTCCATCTCAAGCTTGATGGTGCGCAGTGGACGATAGTCCTTACGTACCTTATATATCTCGGGTGACCAGAAGTCGCCGTTAAAGGTACGGTTTCCTGGGATACCGTCGTTTCTGAATGCAGTGCCCGCAAAAGCGTAGGGACAGTAGATGAAACCACCGTTACACCACCCGCCCCAAGAGTTGACGATAATCCATGCACCCACCTCATCAGCTTCGGGCTCACCATAGACACCATCCTTGTCGAGGTCAAACTCAATACGGTCGTCATAGCCCACGATAGTAAGAGCGTGGTCAACTTGGGTTCCCCACTCATGCACGTAGTACATACCCGTAACACCGATTTTATCATTAATGTCGGTCTTTGGGATGTTCTTCCATACACCGCCTGAGGCTACGCCCACACCGCAGATACCACCGGCAGCAAATGAGTCGTCACCGTTATGGTTCCACAGCCAGTTCTTCACAGCTTCGCGTCCCTCCTCAGTAGCGATGCTTTGTGGGAAGTGCGAAGGCTTGAGCATACGGTTGTGCATGGCCTCGAACCATTTGTCGTAGCCTTGCATCCAACCGAAATCATTGTTCGATGCATCCTGGTTGCCAAAAACTGACGAGTAGGTCTGTCCGCCATAAGTAGCAGCTGAGGGCACGCCTACATGAGTCACAAAAGCATCCTTGCCCTGGTCTATGATTCCAGTGGGCGAATAGGTATGCAACCATACGAAGTGCGAGGGATAATAATTCTCAGGCTTCGATCCGTCGAGGTCGCGATAGGCTGCCAGCTCATAGCTAAACATATAGCTGATGCGCGATGCAGAGCCACACGAACCTCCATCCTGATTGAATACAGGTGGAAAGTGACGTGTATCAGCATTGTTCACATGGTCAGGGCGCCCACTGACCGCACGAATACGGTTCTTTGCTGCTCCCTTTTGTACAGGAGCCGCAAGTGTGGGGTCTGGATTCATCTTCTCCGAATAGTCGGGATACTTGGTCCGGTCAACATCGACCGCTGTCTGGGCAGTCAGCGAACCGCCGAGCAGAAGAGTGGCAAGCAATGTTGCCAAACGTGTCTTTTTCATTGTTCTTTCTTTACGGTTACATTATTGTTTTTACATGGTTAAATCAGCAAATATAGCTGGGAACCAAGTACCCATAAGGTCTACTTGGTCGGTTGCAAATATAATAAAGATTTTGAAAAAGCCGTTAACGAGCTATCTTTTTTGCTTTGCCTCTATCCAATTATTCCCTTTAAAAAAACTTAACGCAACATGATACCTTGTAAAAAGTAATCTTAGGTAGTCATTTGAATGCTTATTACCATATATGAGTAACAGATATACACTTTATCGAACAGTAAAATGTATTAGATGGATTTTTGTAATAGTTATTGTGTTATAATAACAATATACATAGAGAATTACAATTCCGACAAAGTCGTGGCTTTGTACAAAAATCCACGACTTTCTGTACTGAACAATCTATATTGAACCATTGTTAATAGGATGTGAAATATACCTAAACTCTAAACATTATTTCAATATCTACAATGGAAAGGAAACGACTGACCTCGGCCAACGGACGTCCTGTGGCCGATAACCAAAATTCACAGACAGCAGGGCAGCGTGGTCCCATACTGATGCAGGACCCATGGCTGATAGAGAAGCTGGCACACTTTGACCGCGAGGTGATTCCCGAACGACGCATGCACGCCAAAGGCTCAGGTGCCTATGGCACTTTCACCGTGACGCACGATATCACACAGTATACACGAGCTGCCATCTTTAGTGAGATAGGCAAGCAGACGGAGTGTTTTGTACGATTTTCCACGGTGGCAGGAGAGCGCGGAGCCGCTGATGCTGAGCGCGATATACGCGGATTTGCCATGAAGTTCTACACTGAGGAGGGCAACTGGGATCTCGTTGGGAACAATACTCCGGTATTCTTCTTACGCGATCCGTTGAAGTTTCCCGACCTCAATCACGCCATCAAACGTGATCCACGCACCAATATGCGCAGCGCATCGAACAATTGGGACTTCTGGACATTGCTTCCCGAGGCATTGCATCAGGTGACCATCACGATGAGTCCGCGTGGCATTCCATTGTCGTATCGTCACATGCACGGATTTGGCAGCCACACCTACAGCTTCTATAATAAGGATAACAAGCGCACTTGGGTAAAATTCCATCTACGCACACTGCAGGGAATCAAGTGCCTTACCGATGAGGAGGCCGAAGCCATCATTGCCAAGGACCGTGAGTCGCATCAGCGCGACCTATATGAAAGTATTGAGCGTGGTGACTTTCCACGTTGGCTCTTCCAGGTGCAATTGATGACCGAGGAGGAGGCGATGAACTACCGCATCAATCCGTTTGACTTGACGAAGGTGTGGCCACACGGTGACTTTCCGCTACATGATGTAGGCATATTAGAGCTGAACCGCAACCCAGAGAATTACTTTGCCGAGGTGGAGCAGGCTGCCTTTAATCCTATCAATGTTGTGGAAGGCATAGGTTTCTCGCCCGACAAGATGTTGCAAGGCCGACTCTTCTCTTATGGCGATGCACAGCGCTATCGCTTGGGAGTAAACTTGGAACAGATACCCGTGAATCGTCCTCGCTGTCCCTTCCATGCTTACCATCGCGACGGTGCTATGCGTGTGGATGGCAATTACGGTTCTACCAAAGGTTATGAACCCAACAGCTGGGGCGAATGGAAAGATTCTCCCCATACCAAAGAGCCTCCGCTTCCGCTGCACGGTGATGCCTACAATTATAATGAGCGGGAATACGATGATGACTACTATAGCCAGCCTGGCGACCTCTTCCGGCTGATGCCTCCTGAGGAACAAGAGTTGCTCTTTGCCAATACGGCACGCGCTATGGGCGATGCCGAACTGTTCATCAAGCATCGCCACATCCGTAACTGCTATCGTGCCGATCCGCAATATGGCGAGGGAGTGGCGAGAGCCATGAACATCAAAGTGGAGGAGGCGCTGAACGAAGAAAAGATGTAACGTATTACCTTTTATTAATGACGGAATGTCTCGTAAGTACCGTCATCGTAAAATATTTTTATTTCGACGATTTTTCGTTGCAAAGATTTTTGCCCCATTGCTTGCTGTATATCAGTGCGATGGGGGATGTTTTGGGGTGTCTGAAGCGGCATTTCCTTGCGATTTTTTGAAACGCCCGTACTCTCGGGCTGAAATACGGCATTCTCAGCGAACAATTCGCCCTGATAAAAACGAGCGCGAGGCTGATAGTCTGCTTCGCCGGGCAAAGTACCTAAAGAAGATGCTGTCCTCTCTGTATATGCAGGAGCAGTAGCAGGCGAAGAGGCCGATGAGTGGGTCGGAACTATAGGACTGTCGCTGTCGGGTGAATCAGCATACCTATCTTCGAGCAGCGAGCCGGCAGGGTAGTCTGCTACGGCGTCCCCTTCGTAGGACCCTATACCATCAAGCAGCCAAAGAATATTAATCTTTGGAAAATGCTGATGAATCTTCATCACCACATCCATACTAGGATTGTTGCGTCCAGCAATGACATGCGATAAGGTAGGACGGTTTATACCTATATAGTCTGCAAACTGTCCTTGCGACATGCCTTCGCGTTCAATGATTTCTTTAATACGCTCTCTCATAGGTCCTATTTTGTAGTTAAAATGGTATTTCTATTCGATTACAAAAGTAACTCAATAAATTCACATTTGCAATTTATATTTGTAATCGGAATTGTCTTAATTGTAAATATGGTGTGATTACAAAAGTAATCATCAAACAAACATGATGTACGGTTTTTTAGCAAGTGTAGTTGGAATATACTTTATAAAACCATTGTAAAATGCTTATATATAATATTATATATTGTATATATTAGTATTTCTTCTTCAAATTTAGCCTGTAAATACAAATATTCAATTTTATCTATAAATAACTTCATAAAAATAGACATAATACTACTGATAATCTACCAAATAAGTGTTACAAATAATATATGTTTGCAATCTGCATACGTCTCAATCGTGCATATACAACTGTATACTTCACAATTGTAATTACCCTACTTCCCCGAAATGCAATTCCTTTAATAATTACAAAAGTAATCTATGGAAGATCTACATTTGCATATATTTGGAAATACAATGCAATCTCCAATGTTTATTTATGTAAACATAGGAGGACACAAAAGGGGAGCATTACCTCAAAATGCACGAGAATTGAATATTTCTGCCCTAGGGGACAGAAAAGTGAAAAAATCGCAAGGAAATGGCACTTAAAATGCCTAAAACTGGAGATATAGAGTTATTTCACAAATACTTAGGAGCATTTTTACTTGTACAGAAAAATACACCGTTTCGTCAGAGCCTCGCTATCTACTGTTTGGTTGTCTCTACCCAACCTTTATATCCAGTAGCCAATTCTATCACCTTGTAGCCATTGGCGGCAAGTATCGATGCAGCACGCTTGCTGCGATTTCCGCTGCGGCAATACAGGGCCACTGTACTCCCCTTCTTTATTTGGGCCAACGCCTGTTCTTCAAAGTCCTCTTTCAGCACATCTATATGCAGCGAGGTTCCATCTATATGTCCGGCAGCATGCTCGTCGGCAGTGCGTACATCAAGGAGTACAACATCCTTTTCAGCTATCACTTGGGTAAACTCCGTAACATCCACACTACGGAATTCAGCCTTGTCATTACAAGAGTAGCAAAGTGCGCCAAGTAGCAGCGCACATACAGAGCGGAAGATACGTTTCATACGTGGTTGGTATTTTAATGTAGTATATGATATATTAGTTCACGCAGCAGCCCCTTGTCAGTGGCGTTGGCTCCGCAACCTTTCGACAGTGCGTCATACTTTCTGATATCGCTGATGATATACATCACCTTCCATGCCGTGTAGTAGCGCATGGCTGTCTGGTACTCCTTGGCTTGCCATGGAGTACGGAGGTCCAGGTAGGCGGCGATGCCATTGTCCGATTTGTCGGGAGCATAGTATGCCATCATCAGGTTGGCATAGAAGTTGAAGAGCATGGCCAGCACCATAGGCATGGCGAATGTCTTCTTGTTATCCTCCATATATTTGGCAATGGTGTTAGCTTTCACCACATCCTTCACCATGAGTGCATTCTTCAGTTCAAACACGTTATAGTCCTTGCTTATGCCCACGCACTCCTCCACCAGTTCAGGTGTGATGGGTTCATCGGTCTTCGGCTTGGCAATTATCAGCTTGTCCAGTTCGCTGGCCATTCGGCTAAGGTCGGCCCCTATGCTTTCGACCATCATGCCCGCCGCCTTCACATCGATTGCAGTTCCCTTGGAGCGCACGTAGCTACTGATAAAGCTGGGTAGCATGTTGTCCTTCAATTTCTTCGACTCAAACAGCCGTCCATTCTTCTCTATCTCCACAGCCACCTTCTTGCGTCGGTCAATGGTTCCGTATTTATGGCAGAATACGAGCACCGTCGTAGGCTGTGGCTTCTGCAGATAATACACCAGTTCCTCCATGTTGCGCAGTGTCTGTGCCTCCTTCACGATGATTACCTGGTGCTCTGCCATCATCGGATAGCGCTTGGCAGCCGCAATGATGCTACCTATATCCGTATCCTGGCCATAGATGACCATTTGGTTAAATCCGCGTTCCTCTTCCGTGAGTACATTCTCAGCAATATAGTCCGATAGGCGGTCTATATAGTAGGGTTCTTCCCCCATCAAATAATACACCGGAGCAAACTGCCGCGAGTTAATCTCCTTGATGATGCTGTCGTATGTTATCTCTTGCTTAGCCATAAAAAATACCGTTTGTGACTGAATGATTACGCATTCTCAAATGGCAGTCTTCCATGCCATTTGTTTCACGATGTAAAGGTACACTTTTTTTGCAGTAAATACAACTTCTATTCATATTCTTACGCCGACAGCTATCGACGATTCTAATCTTTCCGTTGACCATAGCGCTCGTGCCTTCATACCTTATACTTCGCCCAGATGGTTTCGCCCATCCTCTCCACACTCATCAGCTGCAGCTTGGTAGGAGCGATGTCAGCATCCAGGCTCCATAGGATATGCTCCAGCTCCTTGATGTCGGCGTTTGTCAATTGCTCCATGCCGCAAAGTTAGGAAATATTACGAACAAAGAGAAGAAAGACGGGGAAAACTTTGGCTCAGGACAGCCTTTGGCTGTAAGATGACGAAAACGAGAACTGGGTAGCAAGGCTGAATGTTGTGGATGAGTGGGTAGTATATAAACAAGTGTTGCGGAATGCGTTTCCCGGCTTTCCTTGCGCGGCATAAAATATTGTATACCAATCGTCAAACAAGGACAACCGGGGTTGTCCTCGGGTTGTCCTTGATGGCTGAAGAAGAATATAACATAATGCACAATAATCCACGCCAGTTTGTACAATAATCCATGCGAAGATGTAAATAATCACTTACCTTTCCCTATCATCCATAAAACGTTTTTCTGAAAAATATGGTTCCAAAACTCACTACCCTGCAGAGAGCATGTTTTCTACTTGCGAGTAGAATGTTTTCTGACTGCAAGTAGAATACTTTCTGACTGCGAATAGAATATTTTCTGCCTGCAAGCAGAATAGTAACTACTTGTGTCTTTTAGGGCAGAAGCCTCATCAATCAGATTTAATGAAATTATGAGTGCTGTTGTTCAGGAAGGACAACTCGGGGATAGCCAGGGTTGTCCCCGTTAAAAAGTTGAGGCACAGCAGTTTGCAGTGTACAAGGACAACCGGACAACCTATTTCGGCAAAGTGCTTTAATGCTCTGTTAATTAATGTGTAAAAAGCACTAAACACAAATCATTATATGGATGGAATAGATGCTTGCTGCACCTCTGAAGAATATTTGGAGCAGGTGCGAAAAAAACGCACGTTCCATTTAGAAAAATGGAACGTGCGTTCTCTATAAATGGCATAGCCCTTTTCGACAAAAGGGCTATGCGTTTTTTTACTGTTTTCTTATAACACTTATTTATCCTTCAGCACGGGAATGTTTATCATCTGCCCTATGGCTACGTGATTGTAATCCTTCATCCAGTTGTACTTCACGATGTAGGGCCACAGACGCTTGTCGCCATAGTATTTCTTGGCAAGCTGTATGATGGTTTCGCCGCTTCTCAATTGGTGAGTGACGAGGGTGCCATCGATGACATAGTCTGTGGTATCGGCAGGAGTGATATCCTTGACGTCTTTTGCTGCGAGAGTTTCCGTCAGGGTCACGATACATATCTTGGCATCTGTTGCAGGAGCTGTAGCAACGTGTTTGTCGGCTGAGTCTGCTGTCTTCTGTGCTTCCTGCTTATTTACGTCTGCTGCAATCTTACCCCTACCCGACTCTTCTTGCTTCGCAACCACAACTTCCTCTTTCTTCTGGGTAGGAAGCTGAGTTTGGACTTGGGGCTCATCGGCCCACTCCTCACCAAGCTCTTCTCTCAGGTTAGGATTTACCATAATGTCGTTGGGGTCGTCGAACTTTTCATAGTACTCATCGGATTGTGTGTACAAGTCTTTAGTCTTATAATAGTACAAGCCAAAGGCTATGGCTATCAGCAGGATGACAACAATCCATCCAAGGATTCCGCGCTTGGCGGGTTTCTTAGGGGCTGTATCAGCACTCTCGGATGTAGCGTCCAATGCCGGCTCTTCCTCTTGCTGGAGTGCAACAGCAGGCTCCTCTTCTTGCTCTGAGGCTTCTTCGGCAGGCGATGGCTCGGGAACTATAACTTCATGTTCTGGTTCTTCAACAACCTCAGTCTCGGCCGATGTTATTTCCTCTGCAGTATCTTCTTCAACTGGTTGCAAGTCCTCTCCCTCATTGTCTTCGGAATCCACTTCCGATGAAACGGGGGATTCTTGTTTCTCGACAATGGATGTCTCTTGTTCTGTCATTGTAGCCTCTACGGTGTCTTCAGCACTACTATTCTCGATATCCTCTTCATCAGCATTCATATCGGAGGGAATGGGCTCTTCTCCGACAGGGGGCTCTACAACAGGTATTTCTGCAACAGGGTCTTCTATTACAGACTCTTTCTCAACAGGTTCTTCCGTAACAGGCGCTTCCACAATGGGGACCTCAACTGCAGGCTCCTCCACAATGGGGGCTTCTGCAATCGGTTCAGGAAGCAGTTGGGAGTCTTCTGACTCCTCGACCTTTGTCTCCTCTGCCACTGGAAGCTCTTCCTCTTCACTTGGATATCCATCATTGAGTTCGGTGGGCTCAAAGTGAGCAAAAGGACGATTGACGAACTCCTTCATGGCGCTGTCGGGAGTGAACGTGACTTTGCGATATCCCTTGATGGTGATGCGCTCTCCAGTGTTGATGTCTACACTACCACGATCGCTCATCTCCATCAGCTTAAAGGTTCCCAATCCCTTAATCTTAACGAGATTATCTTCATGTAACCCTTTCTGAATGGTATCAACTATGGCGTGAACAAAATTATCGGCAGCATCCTTGCTCATTCCTGTCCTCGCAGCCAACTCCTCTATGATATTTGTCAGTGTTATCTTTGCCATATCGGGTTGCTTATTCTGCATTAAACTTATCTTTCAACACATTGCTTTGCTTGAAGCTCAGCACTAACTTGGGCGGTATAAGATAGCGCTTGCCGGTGGTCGGGTTCACCGATATGCGCTCCATCTTCTTCTTCACCTCAAAGGTGCCGAAGCTGGAGAGTACCACGGTGTCGTTCTGTTGGAAGTGCTCTTCCAGTGTCTTGATTACGTCATTTACCAACTTGGTCGTTACACCAGCCGATTGGTTAGTCTGCTTAGACAACTCATTGATAAATTCTTTGTTGTTCATTGCTTATTCTTTAGGAGTTCAGGAGTCAGGAGTTCAGACAATAGCCTGTTCGCTGATGTTCTGTTCGTGGTTTATTATTGTTATTCATTGGAGATTACCTTTCCATACAAGTCAAACTCATCGGCTCCCGTAATCTCCACCATATAATAGTGTCCGATCTCGACTTCGTTGTCGGTTTTCAAGAGCAATACTTCGGGGTCTACCTCGGGTGAGTCGTATTGGGTGCGGCCAACAAAGTATTCGCCCTCTTCACGATCGACAACCACTTGGAAGGTCTTACCTATGCTTGCGGCACTCACCTCCTCGGCAATACGCTGCTGCACACGCATCAAGCGACTAAGACGTGCCTGCTTGGTATCGTCATCAATATTGTCTTCGAAATGTTCGGCTGCATACGTGCCCTCCTCCTCGGAATAGGCAAAGGCGCCCATGCGCTCGAAGCGCATATCTTTGGTAAACTGCACCAGCTCTTCGAACTCTTCCTCCGTTTCACCAGGGAAACCGACCATCAGTGTCGTACGCAGATAGATGCCGGGTACCTCACGGCGAATCGTCTGGAGCAGTTCAATCGTCTCCTCCTTCGTGATGTTGCGTCGCATATTCCTGAGCACGTTGGTACTCACGTGCTGTAATGCTATATCAAGGTACTTGCATACGTTGTCGCGCTCGCGCATCACACGCAACAAATCCATCGGGAAATGGGTGGGATAGCCATAGTGCAAGCGTACCCACTTCACGCCCTCCACATCGGCAATGCGCTCCACAAGCTCGGCTATGCACTGCTTCTTATAGAGGTCTACACCATAGTATGTGAGGTCTTGGGCAATGAGCTGTATCTCTGATACTCCTCGGCTCACGAGCAGACGTACCTCATCGACAATCTCCTCCATGGGGCGACTCACGTGGCGACCCGTAATAATAGGTATCGCGCAATAGGCACAGGTGCGGTCGCACCCCTCGGAAATCTTCACATAGGCATAGTGCTGTGGGGTGGTTTGCACTCTATCTATGAAAGAGGCCTCCCCTAACTCCTCCCGAAGAGAGGAACTTGGCTCCGCAATGCCAGAATCATTCTTAGAGGAATGAGCCAAGTCATCGACTAATTGCGCCCAGTCAAACTTACCGTAATACTTGTCCACTTGGGGAATCTCGTCGCCCAGCTCGGCCATGTAGCGCTCTGAGAGGCATCCCATCACGAATACTTTACGCACTTTCTTCTTGGCTTTCAGTTCGCACACCTCGAGAATCATGTTGATGGATTCCTCCTTGGCATCGCCGATGAATCCGCAGGTATTGATAACGACAATCTCGCCATTTACCTTGTCGGGATTGTGGCGGAGCGTATACCCATTCTCTTCGAGCAACTTCATCAGCTTCTCGGAATCTACCAGATTCTTCGAGCAACCGAGCGTGATAACGTCTATTCTGTTTTTGAGCATATAATCTTAAGGAGTTCAGGAGTACAGGAGTCAGAAGTTCTCGGATTTGCTGAGCGCAAGCATTGTCTGAACTCCTGACTCCTGAACTCCTAAATACTAAAACAACGAATCTACAAATTCTTTTTTGTTGAAGGGCTGGAGGTCGTCGATTCCCTCACCCAATCCGACGTAGCGAACAGGAATCTTGAACTGGTCAGACACGCCGATAACGACGCCACCCTTGGCTGTACCATCAAGTTTGGTGATGGCCAATGCGGTAACCTCGGTAGCGAGAGTAAACTGACGGGCCTGCTCAAAAGCGTTCTGTCCGGTAGAGCCGTCGAGCACCAGGAGTACTTCGTTGGGAGCATAGTCGACCACTTTTTTCATGACGTTCTTGATCTTGGTAAGCTCGTTCATAAGGCCAACCTTGTTGTGCAGACGGCCAGCGGTATCGATAATTACTACGTCGGCATCATTGGCAACGGCCGATTTCACCGTATCAAAAGCCACTGAGGCAGGGTCGGCACCCATCTTCTGCTTGATAACGGGCACATCGGCACGATGCCCCCACTCCACCAACTGCTCCACTGCAGCAGCACGGAAAGTGTCGGCAGCACCAAGGTAGACCTTGAGGCCTGCCTTCTTGAACTGATGGGCCAGCTTACCGATGGTAGTGGTTTTGCCCACGCCATTGACACCCACCACCATAATCACATAGGGGCGCTTAGCATCATCAGGTATAGAGAATCCTTCGGTATTTGTCGCTTCATTTTCGGTGAGCAGAGATGCTATTTCATCCTTGAGTATGCCGCTCAATTCATTGGTGGTCACATATTTGTCGCGTGCCACACGCTCCTCAATGCGCTTGATAATCTTCAGTGTGGTATCAATGCCCACATCCGATGTTATCAGAGCCTCCTCCAGATTGTCGAGTACTTCATCATCGACCTTTGACTTGCCCGCAATAGCACGGGTTATCTTCCCCAGCACACTCTCTTTCGACTTTGACAGGCCCTTATCGAGCACCTCTTTCTTGTCCTTTGAGAAAAACGAAAAAAATCCCATAAATTATAAGTATATAGTATTTCAAATATGTTGCGAAGTTACTTATAAAAAACGAGATAGACAAAAAAAAGCCCATTTATCCGTAATTTGTCGTAACTGTCGTGGCTGCAGCCATATACGAAAAAAGTCCCTTCTTCAACGGAAAAAGAGTCATCAAGCAATAGAGGAGTCTGACGACTCCTCTATTATCAATTGGTATTAAATGATTGTTTGCAGTGCTGCTGAGATTTTCTCCACTGTGGCGTCCGTTGCCGGGACAAGAGGAAGGCGGAGCACATTCTCGGCCATGCCGCGCAAATTAAGCAAAGCCTTGATGCCTGCGGGATTGCCATCCAGAAACAGAAGGTCATACATGGGACGCAAGCGGTTGTCGATGGTTTCGGCCTGGCTGTAATCTCCCTTAAGTGCACAGGCAACCATTTGAGTAAACTCTGCAGCGAAAGCATTGCCAATAACCGAAATGATGCCATCGGCTCCACTATGCATAAGAGGAAGTGCGATACCGTCATCGCCAGAGAACACTTTGAACCCTGCGGGGCGCTGATGGATGATTTGCTCAATCTGCTCAATATTTCCCGAAGCCTCCTTGATGCCTACTATATTACTATGGTTGCGAGCAAGGCGGAGCGTAGTCTCGGGTAGCATATTGACACCCGTGCGTCCAGGCACGTTGTAAAGTATGATAGGTAGTTCCGTAGCCTCTGCAATTGCGCTAAAGTGTGCATAGATACCACGCTGAGTGGGCTTGTTATAATAAGGGACTACCGAAAGGATGGCATCAACGCCCTCCATGGAATCAGTCTTTAGCGTATCGATAATGGCTTGCGTGCAATTGCCACCTAAACCAAGCAAAATGGGTAGACGCCCTGCATTGTGCTGAATGATAGTCTGACGCACCCGGCGCTGCTCCTCAACACTGAGTGTGGGCGTCTCGGCTGTGGTTCCGAGTACACAAAGGAAATGGGTCTTGCTTGCTATCTGATAGTCAACGAGCTTTATAAGTGTATCATAGTCGACGCTTCCATCAGGATGAAAGGGGGTGACGAGTGCCACGCCCATGCCATATAGTTCTTTCTTATTCATTGTATGTTTCTACATTTTGGCTGCAAAATTACAGCTTTTCCGCCAATTATGATAGCAAATCGACACTTTTTCGTTGTTCCCTACTGCAACATGGCACGACAAGTATCATACGAACACTTCCAAGATACTTGTCTTAGGATTGGGCAATATACTTACAGTGCCAGTCGATGCAGGAATGAGAACTGTCTCTCCTACTTGTATTGTAACCATTTCGGTGCCGTCGGCTACAAGATGAGCGGCGCCTTGGGTACATATATATATGACAAACGAGTCCAACTCTGTATAGTCACATTCCATCGGTTCTGTAAGTTCATAAAGCGAAGTGGTAAAATAGGGACTGCTTACCAGTTGCACCGGACAATCCTTTTTGCGGCGATAGTGTGTCTTTGCATCCTTTGTCGGGCGATAATCAATAGCCGCTTCGGCCTCTTCCACATGTAATTGACGCAGATTACCTTGATTGTCACGGCGATTGTAGTCGAAAATACGGTAAGTAACATCGCTGGTCTGCTGTATCTCGGCAATGAAGCATCCAGCACCAATACTGTGTACACGCCCGGCAGGAAGATAAAACACATCGCCAGCAGACACAGCTTCGTAGTGTAATGCCTGTTCGAGACTTCCGTCAACGACCATCTTACGATATTCGGCAGGAGTAATACGGTGCGAAAAGCCGGCACAGAGCTTGGTGTCGGGAGTAGCATCAATTACATACCACATCTCTGTCTTTCCCGACGTGCCGTGACGCTGCATGGCAAGTGTATCATCGGGATGCACCTGTACAGAAAGGTCTGCCTCGGCATCAATAAACTTGACAAGCAGGGGAAACTGATTGCCGTAGCGACAATAATTGTCATGTCCGAGCAGACGGTCACGATATTTGTCAATCAGTTCAACAATAGTGAGTCCTTTATCGGCACCTTGACTAACAACGGAGAGTTCGCCAGGCACAGCTGACAGTTCCCAACTTTCCCCAATGGGTTGACCAGCAGAAGCCATCTGCTTAAATGCGGTAATGCGGTTTCCACCCCAGATAGTGGACTTTAATATGGGTTCAAACTTGTACATTTACCTTTATCGATGAGTTACAACGCTGCAAAGTAACAACTTTTTTGACAAAAAAGAGGCATTGGCTTAGGTTTATTTATGGTAAAAAGTGTTACCTTTGTATATTTACAAGCAAACGTACGTCTATGACTGAGCAGAGATATACCCCCGAAGAGATTCAGCAAGAGCTGAATTACTTGCAGTTACTATCACGCAGCTTCCGCAACATGGCGGAGGTTAGTACCGAAATCATCAATCTGGAGGCCATACTGGGCTTACCAAAAGGTACAGAGCATTTTTTGGCCGACATCCACGGTGAGCACGAAGCTTTCCAGCATGTATTGAAGAATGCGTCGGGTGACATCAAGCGAAAAGTGCGCGAGGTCCTGGGCGACGAACTTAACGACAAAGAGATACGCACCCTCTGCACCCTTATCTACTACCCTGCCGAGAAGTTACAACTGATAAAGGCTGAGATGGAAGGCCAAGACATGCACGACTGGTATGCATTGACACTACGTCGCCTCATCTCCGTTTGTCAGAACATCTCATCCAAGTATACTCGTTCAAAGGTGCGCAAGGCACTTCCCAAGGAGTTCTCTTACATCATCCAAGAACTACTCCACGAGTCTACAGGCATGACCAACAAGAACCGTTATGTAAAGGGTATTATCGAAGCCATCATAAGCACTGACCAAACAGACCACTTCATTGTTGCCCTCAGCGAACTGATACAACGCTTAGCGGTAGACCGCTTGCATATCGTGGGCGACCTTTTTGACCGCGGAACCGGCTCACATCTCGTCATGGATGCCTTGTGCCAGTACCAGAATTTCGACGTACAGTTTGGCAACCACGACGTGTTGTGGATAGGTGCTGCAGCGGGCAACCGAGCATGTATGGCCAATGTGTTACGTCTGTGCATGCGCTACGGTAATCTTTCTGTTCTTGAGGATGGCTATGGCATCAACCTCCTCAACTTGGCCATCTTCGCCATGGAGATATACAAGGATGACCCTTGCGAGGAGTTCGGGCCCAAGCTGGAGGACAACGTCACATGTAGCGAGAAGACCCGCCGTCTCATAGCACAGATGCACAAGGCTGTCAGCGTGTTGCAGTTCAAACTCGAGGCAGAAATCATACGCCGCCATCCCGAATATGAGATGGACGACCGTCTTCTGCTCGATAAGATAGACTATGAGAAGGGCATCTGCATCATAGGAGGTAAGCGCTATAGCATGCGTGAATGCTATTTCCCGACCATTGATCCTTCCGATCCCTACCGTCTGAGCGTTGAAGAGAGCGAGGTAATAGAGCGCCTTGCCCACTCCTTCACCACCAGCGAGAAGCTGCAGCGCCATATCCGTTGCCTACTCGACCACGGCAGCATGTATCTTGTATATAATGGCAACCTTCTCTTCCATGCCTCCGTGCCAATGAACGCCGATGGCACTCTCAAAGAGGTACATCTTTACGATGGCTTCTATAAGGGACGCGCCCTGCTCGACAAAGTAGACCTACTCATTCGCGCAGCCCATTCGAGCGACACCAATGAGCAGCTCCACCAATTCGCCGTTGACTATCTCTGGTATCTCTGGTGCGGCAAGGATGCCCCCACATTCGATAAGGACCGTATGGCAACCTTCGAGCGCTACTTCCTCAAGGACAAAACTGTAATGAAGGAGACCAAAGGGCACTATTACACCTTGCGCAATGAGGATGCCACAGTTGACCTCCTGCTCGAGGAATTCGGCGTCGAGGGCGACCACCGCCACATCATTAACGGCCACATCCCAGTGAAGACTCTCAAGGGAGAGAATCCAATGAAGGCCAGCGGACGTCTGCTTGTCATCGACGGTGGGTTCTCCAAACCCTACCAATCCACTACCGGCATTGCCGGCTACACACTCGTATACCACTCACGCGGCATGTCGCTCGTAGAGCACCAACCTTTCACCTCCACAGAGGAGGCCATACAGAGCGGTGCCGACATCAAGAGCACACGCCACCTTGTAGAGAAACTTACCGAACGCATTCACGTGAGCGATACCGACAAGGGACGCGACATACGCCGCCGCATAGAATCACTGCGCAAGCTACTCTATGCCTATCAGCAAGGAATCATCAAGGAGATGGGGAAATAGCATAGACTCTCACTACAACAAAAGTCTATACACCTATCTAATAAATAAAGGGACCCTTGAGGTCCCTTTATTCTTATCGTTTATGAATATGAGTTAGTCTGCTGAAGAAGCTAACGGTGAAGCCTGTGTATAGGCACGTGATGCCAGCTCCTTATCGAGCATATACATGCCATACTTATTGCCTTCTACTGCCTCTACTGCAGCAATCATTTCGCGGGCACTCTCCTCTTCCTCCACCTGCTCGTCGATGAACCATACCATACGGTTGATAGAAGCGAAGTCGCGGTCCTCATTGGCAATAGCAGCGAGATTATTGATGAGTGAGGTCACCTTCTTCTCGTGCTCGAGAGTTTGGGTAAACATTGCCAGTACACTGTCCCACGTTGAGGGAACCTCCTCAATAGGAAGCAATGTCACCTTTGCATCGCGAGAGTTCAGATAGTTCATGAAGATACGTGCATGATCATTCTCCTCCTGGAACTGTACGTAGAACCAATTGGCAACACCTTTGAGTCCCTTGGCCTCAGCGTCCATTGACATGGCGAGGTATAGATATGCCGACCATAGTTCAGCATTGATCTGAGCATTGATAGCTTCGTGTAGTTTCTTGCTTAACATATTCTTAAATGTTTAGAGTTATTATTTAGAGTTTAGTGCTTAGTATAGTATAAAGCGAGACTTACAGTTCGGTCTTCCATACTCCATGCAGGTTGCAATACTCATACACTGCGATGGGTTTGTCGTTGCATACGCAGAACACAGCTTCGGGTTTACCCTCGTGAGGAAGATCGATACGGATGCCACCATTCTCTGTCTCCACATAGATGAAAGCGATATGGTGATCCTCGGTCATAGGATGAGCCACGCTGCCAACTTCCACCTTAATATGACAATCATCGATACGTGTCACTACAGGGAGGTGTTTCTCCACACTTGCGTCAACGGTGTTTACAGTGAGCTCCTTCATCTTCTCGCCGCAGCATACTACGGGAACCTTAGAGTCTACAACTTTCTGGATTACATTACCACAATGCTCGCATTTGAAAAATTTTACTGCCATAATTCTTATTGATTTAATAGGTTTATACTTCGTTTTTTTCTACGACAAAGGTAGAGCAAAGTTTTCAGTCTTGCAAATACTTTCCATCTATTGCCCGATAGACAATGACAATACTTTGCATCATAAAGAGAGAACAACAGGGAAAGCTGCATTGTTCGAGGACATTAATAGTTGAAGTATGAAGATTGAGGGTTGTTGGATAGTATTACTAGACCATCAACCCTCAACCATACTCTCCCATCTCAGAGTGTCTCTTGCTTGAGCGACTCTACATATTTGTCGATACGTTGCATCTCGCGTGGTATGCGTATGCGTTGAGGGCAGTGCCCCACGCATTCATTGCAGCCTACGCAGTGGTCGGCTTGGCGCAGCTTGGGCACTGAGCGGTCGTAGCCCACGAGGAAGGCGCGGCGCATCTCGGCATAGCCCTCATCTTGACGGCTCTTGGGTATGTTGCCTTCGTTGACACACTTGTTGTAGTGGAGCAGGATGGCAGGTATATCAAGTCCGTAGGGACAGGGCATACAGTACTTGCAGTCGTTGCAGGGGATGGTAGGATACTTGGCTATGAGTTCGGCGGTATCGTAGAGGAACTCGTTCTCCTCCTCGGTGAGAGGCTGCAGGGGCGAGTAGCTGGCAAGGTTGTCCTGCAGGTGCTCCATGTATGTCATGCCGCTGAGTACGCTGAGCACGCCCTTCGGGGTGCCGGCAAAGCGGAAGGCCCAGGAGGCTACGCTGCGCTCGGGCTCACGGGTCTTGAGACGGCGTACGATATGGTCGGGCACACGCGACAGACGGCCTCCAAGCAAGGGCTCCATGATGACTACGGGTATGCCACGCTTCTCGAGCTGTACATAAAGGTATTCGGCATCGGAGTTCTTCCAATCGAGGTAGTTCATCTGTATTTGGATGAAGTCCCAGTGGATGGTGCCCTCATCGTGCAACTTCAGGTAGCGGTCGAAGGCTTCGTTGTTTCCATGGAACGAGAATCCCAGGTGACGTATACGACCAGCACGGCGCTCCTCCTGCAGGTAGTCGAGCATGCCGTTGACAACGTAGCGCTGCTCGAAGTTGCCGTAGTCGTTACCGAGCGAGTGGAGCAGGTAGTAGTCGATGTAGTCGACCTGCAGCTCACGCATCGAGTCGTGGTACATCTTTATCGAGGCCTCGCGGCTCCAGGTGCTGCGTGAGAAGTTTGACAGCTTGGTAGCCACGTAGTAGCTTTCGCGGGGATAGCGCTTGAGGGCGATGCCCGTGCTCTGTTCCGACTTGCCGCGGAGGTACGCGGGCGACGTGTCGTAGTAATTGACACCATGAGCCATGGCATAGTCGACAAGCTCGTTGACCATGTCCTGATCGATGATCTCCTGTTCCTTGCCATTCTCGTCCTTGACCTTTTTCTGTGGCCAGCGCATGCAGCCGTAGCCGAGGATAGAGACCTTGTCGCCCGATGTGGGGTGAGTGCGGTAGGTCATCTCGCCCAGTATCTCAGTGGAGCCGCCGTAGGTGATGGCGCCCTGCTCTTTCTTGCCTGAGCAACCCGTCATTACGGCTGCTGTAGCCAGTACGCCGCTTCCCAAGGTCTTGATGAAGCCGCGGCGGGTGAGGTTGTTATTGTTGTTCTTATCCATTCTTGTTCATGATTATAAAAGTAAGTCTTAATCCTTAACTTTTAACTTTTAATTGTTAGATTGTTTTCGTCGCCAGATGTCCCTCTACATAGATGGCACTGTAGGGACGTGCCGGACACAGGTTCTCACAGGCACCGCAGCCGATGCAGCGCTCCACATCGATGACAGGGATGTGGCGCGAGCGGGGATTGCTCTCGTCGGAGGGTACCATCTGGATAGCTCCCGTGGGGCAATGACGCTGGCAGTTGCCGCAGTTGACATCATCGGTGAGTACGATACAGTTCTTACGAATCCATACGGCATGCCCCACCTGAGTAGATGACTTCTCCTCACGGGTGATGGGTTGAATGGCTCCTGCGGGGCACACCTCAGAGCAGCGGGTGCACTCGGGGCGGCAGTAGCCACGTTCATAGGAGAGTTCGGGCTGCATGAAGCGGTCGAGACTGGCGGCAGGACGAAGCACGCCATTGGGGCAAGCCGACACACACAGTTGGCAGGCCGTGCAGTGCTGGGCAAAGTGCTTGGCGGTGAGTGCACCGGGAGGCAAGATGGGTGTCTGGCGCTCGGGCACCTTCTTGTCAAGAATCTCGGCCAATCCGCCATCGACCTTCTTCTCCTCGGCCTTGAGGGCAGCAGTAGCAGTCACGGCAGCTGCGGTGGCGAGGAAGGCTCGGCGTGAGTTGTCAGGAGAAGGGTGGCCTCCCCTAACCCCTCCCAAGGAGGGGGATCCAACTCTCGCTACATACTTGATGGCACCACGTTTGCACTTGTCGATGCAGTTCATACAAGCCACGCAGCGGCTATAGTCGATGGCGTGTTCCCTGCTGTTGATGCACGAAGCCTTGCAGTTGCGTTCGCAGAGTCCACAGCCGTTGCACTTGTCGGTGTCGATGACAGGCTTGAGCCATGAGAAGCGTGAAAGGAATCCCAGTACGGTGCCAACTGGGCAGATGGTGTTACACCAGGTGCGTCCGCCACGCCAAGCAAGCACGGCTACCACGATGAAGGTCGCGATAGCCACGATGAGCACGGGCAAGCTCTTCATCCACACATCGAAGGTGTAGAAGGCGTAGCTGTCCATGCGTTCGGCCAGCTGGGCCAACAGATTGTTTATACCTATATATATAGGCTGCAGTAGCGCCGATACCATACGGCCATAGGCGCTATAGGGGGCGAAGAGCACCACGAAACTATTGATACCAGCCACGATGGCCACGACAAACAATGCCAACATGCCATAACGGAGCCAGTTGATAGCCTTGGAGTGGCGGAAACGATTCTTCTTTCTCTTACCAGCCAACCACGACACAAGGTCTTGGAATATGCCCAGCGGGCATATCACCGAACAGTATACGCGTCCGAAGATGAGGGTTAGCAAAACGAGAAAGACGATGACACGCACATTGAGTGCCAGTACGGCGGGCAGAAACTGCACCTTAGCCATCCAGCCCAACCAAGCGTGAAGCGTGCCCGTGAAGTCGAGCAGCATCAACGTGAGCAGGCCGGCAAAGAGAATGGCGAGCGTGCGACGAATGTTTTTTAGCATAGTAATCTGTTATTCATTATTCATAATTAATAATTCTGATGGCATCACTCTCCCACTTTCTTTCCCCAGAAGGTCTGGCGACCGTTGCTGCTATAGCCAGCATACACAATGGTTGCCTTGCGGGGTGAAGCTTCCCAATCGAGTTCACGGGCTACACACATTTTGTAGGAGCCAAGTCGGAGAATATTGGTCTCGGGGTCGAAACTCCACTTTCCGCTCAGTGCTCCTGACATGGTACCGTCAGTGTTGAGCGTGAGCTTACTTGATGTGCGTTGCTTTTGATAGCTGTAGGTGAGGTTGATATGCTCCCACTCGCCCACAAACTCCTCAGCCATGAGCGAAGCCTGAGGCACGGCAGCATAGCGCTCGGGGAGCACTACAGGCCATCCGTTGTCGGTCCACAGGATACGTCGCACATGACCATGCATGATGGCATTGGAGTAGGCATTGCCGCGAGCCCCTTCGGGCAGGCGTCCTTGCGAGGTGTAGTACCAGTTGCCTTCGCCATCGCTGAACACGCCACAGTGGGCTATACCTACCCAACCACTGATGCTGTCGGCCACAACTTGAGGTTCAAATTTATAGGGGTGAGTCACTACGGGGTAGCAGTCGCCACCATTGGTCACATTCACACCATCCATGCCATAGTATGGACCTGTGATGTTGCGGGCACGGCACACACGAGTGTTGTAGGCCACGGACAGTTCATCATAGGCTAAGAACATATAGTAGTATCTTGTATCGGGATTATAGATTATCTCGGGGCCTTCAGAAGCTTGCCATCGATTACCTGCCTGACGGGTATAGATGCGCTTTCCATAGCGTGTGGTGGCTCCTGCACCTGTAGAACCTATGTTCCACGGATTACCTGGATACTTCATCAACTTGCCTGTCTCGGGATCTATCTCTATGGCTGCAATGCCCGTGTGCCATGAACCATAGATGAGCCAATGGCGGCCATCGGGAGTGACCTCATAGGTAGGGTCAATAGCGTTGAAGCAGAACCATCCACCCCACTGGCTTCCTGTGCCATAGGCCGAGGCAGCCTTATCAGAACTGCTGCTGATGACGTAACCCTTGTCCACCCACTTGTTTGATGCCGGGTTGGTAGTCTCCATCATACCGATGAAGGCCCATTGGTCGGGCACGAGGCAATAGTACATGCGGTACAAATTGTCATTTATCTTGCGTACTACGGGAGCCCAGTAGCCCATATTAGTCAGCTTGTCCACGGGAGTACGCCCCATACGAGTGAAGAAGGCGTTCACCGAGTCGAGTGCCCATTGAGGCTGATTCTCCATCAACGTACCACCCAGATACTCCCAATTGACAAGGTCTAACGAGCGGCGTCCATGGAAGTGACCGTGTCCATCATGTGCATTGCCATACGAAGCATCAGTCTGATACATGTAATAATATCCGTCGGCAGCTTTCATCACGGTGGGGTCATGTACATTGGCTAAGTTCCATTGGGTACGCTGGTTCCAACCTGAAATATGGGCATAGCTGTCGGCATACGTAGGGATGCGTTTGTTGCTTACCTTATTATAATAGTTAAGTTCCTTGAGAAGCAATTCACGAGGTTCATCCACCGTGATACTATCAATACTGCGGATACGGAATCCGCGCATAGTACCATCGCTAATATGAAAGCGCAGCGAATCTAGCAGCTTCACATTGCCCGGTTTCACGATAATACTATCAACATAGGCACCACTGACCACATCGACCCTCTTCTCTGAGCTATAGCGGTTTACATATATCTTCTCGGGGATATTCTGTGCTACGGCAAAGCACGTCATTGTACCACACAACACAGCTGTCATCATTCGTTTCATCGTACACATAGCTTTGCTGTTTGATTATCTACACGCAATACATATATTCCAGGCTGCAATCCATGGAGCTGTACCACACTATCAGTAATAGTCATGACGGGGGTGCCATCAAGTCGGTATAGCACAGCGCTATTCACCTTCTCATTCAAGGTTAGCATAGTTCCATTCAATGCATAGAGCTGTTTGTCACTGGTTACTGCATCTATTCCGCTTGCTGCAGCAAAGTACATCTTACTTATGCGGCTGTAGTCATGCGTACGGCTACTACCGTCACGGTAATTGGCAGTCATTGTACGCTCGCTATACGAGAACTTCAAGCTACGCAAATTGGCCAAGTCGAGCGACACTTCGGCACTGTCGGTATACGACACGTACCAATCGAAGCCATCAGCCTGTGCCATTAGCGCCTGCCCTTGCCAAAGCATCAAGGCTATGGCCAACAACCGATGTAAAACAGAACACTTCTTCATACCATCCTTATCCTGCCATGAAAGTACATACAATATACAGACCCACCACTACAGCAAGCAGAATAAGGAGAAATCCCATGGAGAAGCCATGAAACTTCTTCTTCTGTGGTTGCACTGGCATTGGTTCATCAGGTCGAACACCTTGTCCCTGTATCTGAACGGTTTTTTTTGGTTCCTTATTCATAACTTTATGATTATTTTCGCGTTAATTATCAATTCATCTTGCGCAAATATACAAAAAGTTTCTTAAAACATATGTACTTAGGCATATATTTCGATGTTTATCCCTATATTACTTCTTGAACTTGATGCTACGTGACGTCTCTCCATAGGTCCAACTCACGATATATGTACCACTGGGGAGTTCAGCCACTGATTGCTCAGTGTCGGCACTGAAGGTGTACAGCAGACGTCCACCAACAGTATATACACAAACACTCACCTCGGCCAATACACGCATATCGTCTGATGCAAAACGTATACTCTCGCTCGCTTGGTCATAAATAATGGCATAGTCTATTGCAGACTTATAGTCGAGAGGATCCACAGCATCATCAATAGGCTGCTTGGCCTCCATCAATTTCCAACGCACATTGGAGCCTTTATTCTCCACATTGCCCAAACAGGGTTCGCCGGCCTTTGGAGATTGTCCTGCCGAACCCAGTAAACCTGCGACATTGGTTAGCGTGAAAGCATTGCTGAGTACCTGTTCAGCGACAAACTCACCCCACTCATCACGTGGAGTTTCTGACAGAGCCAGCGTGCCACTCTCATCCATTACCGACACATACATTCCATTCGTATATATATTATAGGTATTCAAGGCATTCGGAACCGGTATCAGCCTGAAGCGTTGTGCAGGATCCAGCGTGTCGGCCTTTTCCAGCGTAAGTCCCTCATTACATGAGAGGTTCAGTCCTGCCAGATGACGCATATAATAATCAGTATTTTCCTTCGGAGCGTTCAAGGTAGCAAACAAGTCCATAGCCTCTCTCAATCGAGCGATAATATCTTGATACTCCTTGGCTTCGGTATACTTACCGGTTTCGGCCTCCTCGACCACTTCGTTCAGAGCATCCACATTGGCTTGGGCATGCTGCATTGGTTGTGTTCCTATCCACGTTCTTCTCAGCTTAGTCAAGTTTTCTTTTGCCTCTTCAATCAATGCTTTCAGTTCGGCCTTAGCTGCAGCATTTTCATCGACATATTCCTCGATAATCCACTCAGAACGCATCACCTCATCGGGTCTGTCTTCGTGTTTGTTGGCATATACTGTAGAGTTCTCATCGATAGCATCGGTTCCCAACAAGCCGTTTATGGTATATATATGCTGATAGTCTCCCATGGTTGTGACATTGAATGTAGCCTTATCCTCTGAAGTTATCTCTGTCTGGCCTACCATGGTCCAGCTATTCACGTTGCCCAACATTACATACAATCCACTAGCAGACTTCATGTATACTCCATTGCCCTCACCTGTGGGCTCAAACGTAAATTGCTGAGCTTCATTCTTCTTGTCGAATGCTGTCACACTCAGTTTATCGGGTACGATATCGAGGTAATATCCAGAGCTCTTGTGACGAATGACAAAGGACTTGTCTGTTCCGGGCAGATTCTGCTTCTGTGCCTTAAGCAATTGCTCTGACAAGCGCACCTGTGTTAGGATATAATCGTCGGGCACAGTAGACTCAAAAGACTTGGCATCGGCAATCAATTGCTTCAGCTTGGCTATCTCTTCAGCTGAATAGCAGAATAGAGCATCACCAATCTGCTTGTCGAATAGTGTAGCCAAGAATGACTCGGCATCGGCAACCATAGTAGCAAGCGCCTCCTTCACCTCCTCGGGTACATAGTCGGGAATGAGTTCCTCGGGAGTAATACGCCATTGGCGATTGGTACTTACAGAATTTCGGTCATCACTGGTATAACTGAGGATGTTATTACCATCGGTAGCACCACCGCCTGAATTGTTGATTGCATGCTCAGTATATACATTGATGATATTGTAGTTTTCGTTCTCATTCACTGTCACGAATTTCCACCATTGACGTGAGTCCGAAGCATCGGGAACTGCAACATTCAAGGCCGTTCCTACTGCAGATGTTGGTGATGGATCGTTGAATGCCATGCCAGTAGCCTTATTGATTAGTTGGTAGTAGTCGTCCACATGTACTATTTGCCACAACTGAGTGTCGCGTCCATATTCGGGCGACCATATCACGACATTGGCTCCAGGTTCTGATGACTGGCCAGCAATATCGAGTACCTTATTGGTACCTTTATTATAAATACGATAGTAGTACTCGTCCTTCAAGACAAAAGGCTTGAGCGTCACAGGACTATCATCCTCAGCATTGGCACGCTTGGCAAAGGTTTTTGTAAGGAATTCCATATGTTCGCCAATAAAAGTCTTGAGCTGGTTAATATATTCGGCATAAGTCGAGTAAAGGTATATCTCATTATATACATGCGAGGAGATGGAATAGCGGTTATAGTTCTCTGTTTGAGACTGATCGAGGTAAGCAGCCATGCTGTCAATGTAATTGTAAAGATACTCTTCAAGGCCATCGGCTACCTTCTGCTTCCAGGCATTGTTGACGGCATTGTTAAACCATGGATCTTTTATCATCTGCTTTACCCAAACCTTGGTCAAGTCACTGCCAAAGCCAGCATCTATCATGTCACGATTCGTTACATCTCCCACTCGGTTACAATTGTTATAGGCAATATCATAGTCCCAGAGCGGTCCGAAGTATAGCTTAGGATTATCTTTGTCTTTATAGAGGAATGTGCTCCAAAAGCCATCCACATTGGCACTCAACTCGGTAGCAATGTACCAGCTAACAAGGGTGGCCGAGTCGGCGATGGCGCGGTATCCTTTGGTAGCATCGGTGAAATTACTTCCGAAAAGTGAAGATTCAAAATCATTGAGATACTGCCTGATATAGTTTCGTTGGGCTGTGTTGATGATATCCTCATCGGGCGACTTTACAGATATTATCAGATTCTTGCTCGTTCGGAAATTTACCTTTTCGCTCGTTCCGAATCCATCAATCTCCACCAAATACCCACCCGTAATATTAGAGTCAGCAGTGGCTTTCTCCTCCTGCTCAAACACCTCTACACGCTTGTTGTCCACATTCACCTGATCCGACACCTGATAGTTGCCCAAATAGGTACCATTGAGCACAAGGTCCACAAAATGAGCTGCAGGGTTGAAAGGCTGACCCAGAAATTCGCCCATGGTGAAGGTCACTGCATTGCGCAGCAACGACTTGTCGGCATGGTTGGCCAGCAATGTCCAACTCTTGTTCTTGGCATAGCCTTTGCCGAGAAACTTGGTAGATTCCTTGAACTTGATGCGATAAGGTTTCTTTGCCAGATTCCACGTTGAGTTTCCACGACCACGTATCTGTAGCGAATCATACTGCACCATTGTATTACCATCTATATACGTGAGCGTAGCATATACATAGGTGGTCTTGCTCGTCACAGCGCGTTTATTGAAGGTCTCAATATATATGGTAGGAATGTTGGTCAGCTGCGTATATTGCGCCATACCGGCCAAAGCCACCAAGCTAACACAGAGGGAAAGTATCAAACGTTTCATAGTACTGTCTATAATAATAGTTCTATTAGAATTCGCAAAATAACACATTTTTAGCGAAAGCTACAAAAATGCATCATTAAAAATATCATCCATTTGTAGGTTTACCGCCTAAAAAGAAGTATTTTTGCACGCTGTATATGCAATAGTAATATATCAATAGTAAAATAATCGATAAATATGAATTGGACTAAACACGCGCTACTTATGGCAACAACCATCGTGGCAGGAGCCTTATGCTCTTGCGGAGGCGAAGAGAAGCAGACCAAGGCCGATACCCCATTCATCGGCAAGAATGAAATCAAGATCGAGGGCGACCGCATGACTCCCGAGGCCCTGTGGGCTATGGGACGCATCGGCAACGTGAGCCCCTCGCCCGACGGCAAGCATATTGCCTACGGTGTCACCTACTACAGCGTCCCCGAGAACAAGAGCCACCGCGTCATCTACATGATGAATGCCGACGGCACCGACAATCACATGCTCACCACATCGGCTGCCAGCGAGGGCGACGTCACCTGGATAAAGGGCGGCACCAAGCTGGCTTACCTGAGCACCGAGAGCGGCAGCAACCAGTTGTGGGAGATGAACCCCGACGGCACCGAGCGTCGCCAGCTCACCGACACGGAGAAGAGCCTTGAGGGCTACAGCTTCTCGCTCGACGAGAAGCAGCTCATCCTCGTGATGACCGTGAAGAACGGCCCCACCACCGCCGACAAGCACCCCGACCTGCCTTTGGCAACAGGCCGCGTCATCACCGACCTCATGTACAAGCATTGGGACGAGTGGACCGACGAGATCCCCCACCCCTACGTGGCCGACTTTGACGGCAAGGGCATCAGCAACCTCCGCGACATCCTCGAAGGCCAGCCCTACGAGTCGCCCATGCGCCCCTTCGGTGGTATGGAGCAGCTCGCCTGGAGCCCCGATGGCAAGACCATTGCCTACACCTGCCGCAAGAAGACCGGTGCCGCGTACTCCAAGAGCACCGATAGCGACATCTACCTATATAATGTAGCCACTGGCGAGACACAGAACATCTGCAAGGCATCGGCCACCGACAAGAATATGGGCTACGACACCAATCCCCAGTACTCGCCCGACGGCGCCATGATAGCCTGGCAGAGCATGGAGCGCGACGGCTACGAGAGCGACTGGAACCGCCTCTACGTGATGGACCTCGCCACAGGCGAGAAGCGCTTCCTCAGCCGCGCCTTCGACAGCAATGTGGACGAGTTCGTATGGATGCCCGACGGCAAGGGATTCTACTTCAGCGGTGTATGGCACGGCACAACGATGATCTATAGCCTCGACCTCGAAGGCAACGTGCGTCAGCTCACCGAGGGTCAGTACGACTTTGGCGGCATCACCCTCATGGGCGACCAGATACTCTGCAAGCGCCACTCCATGGCCGAGGCCGACGAGATCTATGCCTTCAACCCCGCCAACGGCAAGCAGCTCACCCAGCTCACCACCGAGAACAAGCACATCTACGACCAGATAGAGCGCGGCAAGGTGGAGCCCCGCTGGATGAAGACCACCGACGGCAAGGACATGCTCACATGGGTCATCTATCCTCCTCACTTCGACCCGAGCAAGAAATATCCCACCCTGCTCTTCTGCGAGGGCGGCCCACAGAGTCCCGTGAGCCAGTTCTGGAGCTACCGCTGGAACTTCCAGATCATGGCTGCTAACGACTACATCATCGTAGCGCCCAACCGTCGCGGACTCCCCGGTTTCGGACTTGAGTGGAACGAGGCCATCAGCGGCGACTACGGTGGCCAGTGCATGAAGGACTACCTCACCGCTATCGATGAGATGGCCAAGGAGCCTTACGTGGATGCCGACCGTCTCGGCTGCGTGGGAGCCTCGTTCGGCGGCTACTCCGTATACTGGCTGGCCGGCCATCACGACAAGCGCTTCAAGGCCTTCATTGCCCACGACGGCATCTTCAACCTCGAGCAGCAGTACCTCGAGACCGAGGAGCTGTGGTTTGCCAACTGGGACCTCGGTGGCCCCTACTGGGAGAAGAACAAGATGACCGAGCACTCATTCAGCAACTCACCCCACCGCTTTGTCGACAAGTGGGACACCCCCATCCTCTGCATCCACGGCGAGAAAGACTACCGCATCCTCGCCTCACAGGGCATGGCCGCCTTCAATGCCGCCATCATCCGTGGCATCCCAGCCGAACTGCTCATCTACCCCGACGAGAACCACTGGGTACTGCGTCCGCAGAACGGCGTGCTGTGGCAGCGCACCTACTTCGAGTGGCTCGACAAGTGGCTGAAGAACTAACATCGCGATTCTTCACATCCTGTTATACGACAAAAGAGAGTGCCGTTTTGGCACTCTCTTTTGTTATGGAGATAATATAGCAATTTACCCAGAGGTCTCTGTCATCCTGAGCGAAGCGAATGGATCCCGCGTTGGGACTTGGCAAGAGGCTATGCGAGATCTTTCACTACGTTGCCTTCGACCCCTACGGGTAGCGAATGCTTGCGCTTGGCTTTTCCAAGAACTACGTTTCAAGATGACACTATCGCGGTAAAAAGAGTGTTTGGGTAAACACCTATATTATTGCCTTTTTTCATCTCCTTGCTGAGTGTAAAGATATGAGAAGGATGCGAGATGAGGTGTTTGAGGAGAATGCAGAAAAAGTAGATATTTTACATTTCATTTGGTGTTTTGTCAACAATATACTAACTTTACGCACAAACTAAGTGCGAAAAAATGTATTAGTACATCTATATCAAGTGCAGAAAAATGTATAACAAGCCGTCTATAAGATGCTTATAAATGTAAATGGATTATGGAACGAATAGATATTCAAAAACTTATATCCTGGAAGAATAGTACAGACAGGAAACCACTTGTACTGAATGGTGCTCGCCAAGTTGGAAAAACGTGGTTGCTTCGTGAGTTTGCACGAAAAGAATACGCAAAGGAGGCTTATATTGTTTGTAGAAAAAACGAGTTGGTGCAACAAGTCTTTAAGCAAGACTTCAATGTGGAACGCATACTTCGTGCACTTCGTGCGATAAGTGGAGTGGATATCACTCCAGGAGATACTCTTATCATATTGGACGAGGTACAAGATATTCCCGAAGCATTAGAAGCACTCAAATACTTTTGTGAGGATGCCCCCGAGTTCCACATAGCAGTGGCTGGTTCACTTTTAGGAATATCATTACATAGCAATGTGTCGTACCCTGTCGGTAAGGTTAATACACTGAACGTCTATCCCATGAATTTCGAGGAGTTCTTATTGGCCAAAGGAGAGATTGAGGCATACAAACTGCTCACGTCGCGTGATTTTAGCGTTATAAATCTCTTGCACGACAAGTTTGTGGATCTGCTCCGTCAATATTATTACGTAGGAGGCATGCCCGAAGTGGTAAAGAAGTATGTCGAAACTGGAGCTTTGCAGGAGGTACGTCGCATACAGAATGAGATATTACACGGTTATGACCGCGACTTTTCCAAACATGCCCCCAAAGAGCAGGTGCCTCGCATACGAATGGTATGGAAGAGTATCCCATCGCAACTATTCAAGGATAATAAAAAATTCATCTACGGTACTTTGCGTAAAGGCGCTCGTGCCAATGATTTTGAGATAGCCATCCAGTGGCTTATTGATGCGGGGCTACTCTATAAGGTCTCTCGCTGTACGAAGCCCGCTCTTCCGCTTGACATCTATGAGGACTTAGCTGCGTTCAAACTTTATATGGTAGACCTTGGATTGCTTGGAGCCATGGTGGGTACAGAGCCATCACAGATACTGATAAATAATGCTGCTTTCACCGAATATAAAGGAGGTCTGACAGAACAGTACGTATTACAGCAGATGAAGAGTCATGGCGTGAGTCCAATCTATTATCATAAGACCGATGATTCCAGGTTAGAGTTAGATTTTGTCATTCAGCGGCAAGCCCACCTATTGCCCATTGAAGTGAAAGCCGAAGGCAATGTACGGGCAAACTCCCTAAGCACCTTGCTCAAGAATACTCCCTCATTGACTGCCGTTCGCTACTCAATGTTACCCTATAAGGAACAAGGACAACTCACCAATATTCCTCTGTATGCGGTTTGACTCACAATACAAAAAACCACATAAGACATTTTCTGTCCTATGCCAACAAAAAAACACTCAGCAAGGAGTTTTCATCTCCTGCTGAGTGCATCGTCTTTCGTTCCTCGTCTTAAACTTTAATCGTTATTCTTCAATCTCTCCAACGCCTCTATAGCATCCTCATACCCCTGCTCTGCAGAAAGAGTATACCAATGAATGGCCTGCTCTAAATCTTTCTCTACACCTTTTCCTAGTTCATAACATTCCCCAAGATTATACTCGGCATATTCATTCTTTTGTGCTGCTGACAGTTGGTATAGGCGTAATGCTTCATCCATATCAATCTCCACGCCAAGACCTTCAGCATAGTAATCACCCAAGCAGCATTGGGCATCTGCATCGCCCAATTCCGCTCCTTTTGTCATTAGAGAAACTGCCTTCTTGTAATCTTGCTCTACACCTTCCCCTCTTTCATAGCATTTGCCAAGGTTATATAGGGCATCCAAATTCCCTTGTTCAGAAGCTTTAGTATACCAATACACTGCTTGCTCGTAATTTTGCTCTACGCCTTCACCATTGGCATAACATGTCCCGAGGTCGAACTGCGCGTCCGAACTACCTTGCTCGGCTGCTTTGGTAAACCAATACACTACTTGCTCGAATTTTTGTTCTACACCTTCAGCATTGGCATAACATAGTCCAAGTTCGAGTTGTGCATCTGCATGTCCTAGCTCTGCAGCCTTTTGCCACCAGTATGCAGCTTGTTCTATATCGCATTCAATCCCATTCCCATTAGCGTAGAATGCTCCAAGAAAATATTGTGCTTCCGCATGTCCCTGCTCTGCCGCTTTCTTATACCAATAGGCGGCTTGCTCAAAATCCTGAATGCCCCAAATATCATTCGTATAGCCAACTCCTAGGTTGAATTGTGCTCCTACATGTCCTTGCTCTGCCGCCTTTGTATACCAATATATTGCTTGTTCGATATTCTGAGTTCCACAATTCCCATCCGTATAACTAATACCCAGGTTGAATTGTGCTTCAGCAAACCCTTGTTCAGCAGCTTTACACACCAATACAAAGCCTGTTCAGGATTAGGTTCTACACCATCTCCATGAAAATACGCCAAACTTAAAACATATTGAGCTCGCTCATCATCTTGTTCTGCCGCTTTGCTCCACCAATAGAAAGCCTTCATTGAGTCTTTTTCTATTTGTCTGTAATATAGACCGAGGTTATACTGAGCCGCAGCGATTCCCTGTTCTGCCGCCTTATTCCACCAAAACGCAGCCTTCTGTTTGTCCTGCTCAACGCCCCAACCATTATTATAGGCGCGACCGAGGTTGTATTCTCCCATTGGCTCACCTTGTTCGGCCGACAGACTAAACCAATATACCGCTATCTCATAACTTTGTGCAACACCTTTTCCAAACTCATACAAATGTCCCAGATCATTTTGTGCAGTCATGTGTCCTTGCTCTGCGGCTTTAGACCACCAATAAGCAGCCTGTTCATAATCTTGTGTGCTTCTAAAATGGCAACTACCTAAAACATACCACGATTCTACATTTCCTTGCTCTGCGGCTTGAGTCAACCAATAAACAGCTTGCTCAATATCTTTTGCAATGCCTTTACCTTCGAAGTAACGAATACCAAGATTGTGTTGTGCATCCGCATATCCATGCTCTGCGGCTTTAGCATACCAGTCAGTTGCGATTTCTACATTTTGTTCTATCCCCTCACCTTTATCATAGCACAGCGCAAGATTGTATTCTGCTTCAGCATCACCCTGCCCGGCAGCTAAAGCATACCATTCTACAGCTTGTTTATAATCTTGCTCCACTCCTTCACCATAGTAATAGATATTTCCAAGGCTTACTTGGGCTGGAACAAACTCTTGTTTCGCTGCTTTCTTATACCAATAGATAGCCTTGTCAATATCATGTACTACTCCATCTCCATCTCCATATTCATAGCAATATGCTAGATTGTACTGCGCCTCCGCATCACCCTGCTCGGCATCACGCATCAGTTGCTCCAACTCCTCTTGTGAAATCGTTTTATTTTCTTCCATATTATATATTGCGTTAACCGTTAAACTATAATCGTTACTCACTTTCATCAACAAAGTTAATCATTTTCTCAATCACATCAGAAGCTACCGCAGGAATAATCTTCGCAAATAAAAAATAGTACCAAAACCACGGGGATCTGGTACTATCGCTATAGTCCTACATCGCTACTCCCAATGTTTTACGATGCAAAGATAAGGGAGGAATGGGACAAAAGGTGTCCGAGATGTATTTCCTATGGTAAAATCCTCTTCACTCATACCACCCCATCATCCTCTCCACGATGCCCTTTATCTCCTCGCGGACACATTCGGGAGCGAGCACCTCGAGTTTCTCGCGGTGCCAAAGCAGTGTCTGATACAGGTTGTAGCTGGGGCGTAGCCAGTAGGTGAAGATGCTGTAGTCGTCGTGTGTCTCTACCTCCTGCTGCGAGGAGTGTATGGGGCGAGCACGGATATAGTCTACCTGAGTGCCGTAGACCTTCAGTTTGATGAGCTGCGGAGCACAATCCTCGTGGTTCACGCCGAAGCAAGCGTCGAAGTAGGCCTGCGGACTGACCTCAGCCGATGGCACAGCCTCCTCATCCACGAGGTGCAGACCGCTGATGCGCTCCAATGCATATACCGAGGGAGTCTTACGTGTCAGAGGCTCGGCCACGAGATACCACCGCTGCTCCCACGTCTTCACGAAGCAGGGGATGAGCTTGTGGCGCGTCTCCTCCTTCCGGCTGAACGAGCGATAGTCGAACTCCACCAACTGCCCCTTGTCGATAGCCTCCAGTATCGTGTGCAGATGCTCCACACCGCTGGGAGCCTCATCGAGCAGCACCTTGTCCTTATGCTTCAGTGCCAGCTCCGATAGCTCCTGTATGTGGAAGGCCGAGAGCAGGTAACGGTATATGGCATTGCTCTGCACATCGTCCATATTGGCGATGTAGTAGCACCGCGTATGTGCATCGTACTCTATATCGATGGCAAACACCGAGGATATATACTCCTTGTATCGCCCGAAGGTCTTCGGGATAATCTCTCCATCGTAGAGCGACGAGTATTCCCAATGCTCATTGATCTCGCGCAGCGACAGCGCCTTACCGCGCGACAGCAACTCTACTATATACAGGCATTTCTCTATCTTTCCCATGGCATGCTTGTTCTTTTATGTGGAGTTAAAGGGCTCCAACAATTATTCACTCTCCACAAAGGTAGTGTTTTTTTATATACAGCACAACCCTAACGACTTAATTCTACAGGGCACCCCTAAACACTAAACTCTAAACCCTAAACTCTACACTACAAATACAACGACCCATAATTCATCATCTCCCCCAACGACAATTCGTGGTATGCATTGAGCTTTCTATCGCGCGGATCCTCCATCTCATACTCAGGAGCATCATTGTCGGTGACGATGATGTCGAGCAGCGGGTGCTCCAGACCTTCCCGCCAGGTAAAGCGCATCTTCACCCTGCAGTCGTCGAGCCTGCGCTCGCGCTGCAGCAGTGCATAGAAGTCGGGCACCAGCTCTTGGGTGAGAGCCAGCATACGCTCGTTCGTACATACAATGGTGGAGATGCACTTGCGGTGCTGACGGCGCAACCATATCTGGCGACCCTTCTCACTCCTGAAGGTAGGCTCTCTCTGCTCACGTGAAGTGATTTCCGTGCCAAAGCGCTCCGTGCCACGGTAGCCACCATTGGCAAACAGCTCGGGCAGATGACGCTTCACCATGCGCAGCATCGCGGCATCGAGCACAAACTCCTCGCCCGTGATGCACAGCAGGCGCTCCATCTCGTCGGTCGCCTTGCGGTAGTTCATCTTCCCATTGGGCATAAGGTAAGGCGCTACTATGGGACGCATCACACGGCGCAGCCAGCGGCGAGCCACCTTGTCGAAGCGTAGCAGGTTGAGGCACTCCACATACTCCCACAATGCCTCGTGCTTGCAATAGTCGAACCGCGCCCTGCAGCCATACGGGAGATTCATCCTGCAACATAGTCGCCGATAGTACCAGTAGGCCGGCTTTACTGTGATATCCACTATCGCCATATCCATCTCGTACAGCTCCACCTTGATGTCTACATTCCTGTTCGCGAAGCGCTCGGTGCGCAGGTACTTCACCATTATCGTCCTTTTCTTTCCCATAATCTGTCCTTTTTCTATTGTTCACGATGCAAATTTCGTTGCCAATACGGACAATTCCTGTCTGAGCGTCATTTTTTTGCCCACAAATCACACAAATCTACACGAATCTTTTAAAAGGTTTTAGCCATCGTCACACGCAGCGTGTGTAATTCGCTTTCTATGTTAAAATCCAAACTATTTCCCAATTAATTTTCATTTTATAGTGTATTTGCTATTCTTTGTCAAGCATTGCTGTAATCAGGGCTATATAGCATGTCGTTTTTGACCATCGCAGTAACCATATGTAG
>JAFTVE010000017.1 GCA_017465905.1 Bacteroidaceae bacterium
CTATTGGCGAAAGTTCATAAATGGGTTGGCTTTGGCAGATACGGACTTGTAAATTTGTACAGATACAGCAACGTGGAGTGTACAAAAATCCATGTTGCTCATGCCAAAGCCAACCCATTTATGAACTTTCGCCATATATATAAGAGAGCTTCTCGACCTATTTTTATAGAAATAGTTAGCCTGAAACTGAAGTTTGCTGAGCCTGAAAGACATTTTAATAGACCTACACGAAAAAAGGAACAGGCCTTTCTGAAAAAAGGGAAGTTCCTTCGCTAGAATTCTAATAGGCCTTTTTGCCAAAAGGGCTGTGTGTTTTTACAAAAAACTGGTGGGATTTCTACAGATCGCAGGGCTCTGATCAAAATGTTACAGCTGTACATTAGAAAAAATCTCTTTGTCCGATTCGGAAAATGTATGTGTACAATTCATAAACTGCCTTTTTCGGTCATCCGGAATCTGACGTTTTGATAGCAGATAGAACAATTTAGCGACATTATGCCACCGATACAGACACTATTCTCACAAGCAATAATGCAAATATTACGTTCAGGAGACTTTATCTTAACGACAAGGATTTTGTCGGGTTATATTTATTATCTACCTTTGCATTGGCTAGTGGTGCCATTGAGACTACGATGACTGAAACGACAGCGACAGAAAAACATACCCGACGACTTGCAGCAGTACTATCCTTCCTATTATTATATATAGGAGGGACAGGTGTCCTGCAGGCCGCAACGCGTATATACGGTTCGGTCATCGATGCCTCTACTCGTGAGGCTATGCCCTACGTTTCGGTATATATGCAGAACACGACAGATGGTTGCCAGACCGACAAGGATGGTAACTTCTCCTTCATCTCCTCAGCTTCTCGCGGTACGCTTATCGTGTCCTCGCTTGGATACGTTGAGCAACGATTCTCCATCACTTCCACCACGAAGTATCCTTTGCACATAGAGCTGTCGCCCACGAGCTACGAGCTGAGCGAAGTGGAGGTGCGCCCCGACCGTGAGCACTATAGGCGCAAGAACAATCCTGCCGTAGAATTGGTACAGAGCATTATCAAACGGCGCAACAACTTACGCCTCGAGAGCCACGACTACTACAGCCGTGACCGTCACGAACTACTGACTATAGCGCTCAACAACTTTGACCAAAGCAAATATCAAGCCGAGTTGCTCGACAAGATTGGATTGCTGCAGCAGTACCTTGACACATCGCTTGTCTCGGGAAAGCCGATTCTTAACATTTCGTCGCGCGAGCTGATTGGTAGCGACCATTACCGCAAGTCGCCCGAAATCCACAAGAAGCACATCGTGGCACGCCGACGTGCCGGAGTCGACGACTTCATCTCAGAGCAGGAGATAGATGGCGTGTTCGAAGAGGTATTCAGAGATGTAGACATCTTCCAGAACGACATCAACCTCTTTCGCAACCGTTTCGTGAGTCCGCTTTCATCGTTTGCCACAAGTGTATATAAATACTACATCATGGATACCATCCTGGTGGAGAGCACCCCATGCATCGACCTGGCCTTTGTGCCGTTCAACTCCGAATCACATGGGTTCACCGGGCATCTATACGTCACTGCCGACAGCACCCATTCGATAAAATGGGTACAAATGTCCACTCCGCACGACATCAACCTCAATTTCGTGCGTACGCTCAATATTACCCAGACCTTCAACACGGCCAATGACGGCACGCCCCTAGTCAGCAAAGAGTCGCTTGTTGCAGAGTTTGAGATTACGGCACATATCAATGGTGTGTATGTGAAGCGCGAAGTAAGCTACGACAACTACCTGCTCGACATGGCTTCCCGTCCCGAACTGTTTGAAAACCCCGAGAGCACCATCGAAGAAGAGGATGCCCGCCAGAAGGACGAGGAGTTCTGGACAGCCAATCGCATAGGCCATGTCAGCCAAAAGGAGCGTTCAGTAGGCGACATGATGGCTCAACTGCGCCAATACCCACTCTACTATTGGACCGAGAAGGCGATCACCTTCCTCTTTACAGGGTATATCCCCAATAAGAAGGAAGAACCCGAGTTTTTCTACGGCCCCATCAACACATCTGTGAGCCACAACGAGCTTGAAGGACTACGCCTACGCATGGGTGGCATGACCTCGGCTTACCTCAATCCCCACCTCATGGGACGATTCTTTGTAGCCTATGGCTTCGGCGACCAGCGTCTGAAATACATGGGAGAGCTGGAGTACTCCTTCAAGAAGAAAAAAGAGCATATCAATGAGTTTCCCATACACTCGCTTCGCCTACACTACGAAAACGACATCTACCAATACGGACAGACGTACCTATATACCAACAAGGACAATATCTTCCTGAACCTGAAGCGTATCGACGACAATCAGATAGGTTACTTGCGCAAAGCGGAGTTCTCCTACAACCGCGAACACTACAACCACTTCTCCTACTCGCTTACCCTGCGCAACAAGATATACGAGAGCAGTCGCCTCATGCAGTTTGAGAGCCGCTTGGGCGGCAATCCCATTTTCGTAAACGAACTGCCACAGACCGAACTGGAGCTGAGCCTTCGCTATGCCCCCGGAGAGAAGTTCACCCAGCAGAAGTGGGACCGCCACTCATTGCTTCCCGAGCGCCCTGTATTTACTCTCTCGCATAGTGCAGCCATAAAGGGAGTATTGGGCAGCCAATTCACCTGTCACCATACCGAAGCCAGTGCCCGCAAACGCTTCTGGCTATCCCAGTTCGGCTATATCGAAGCCGTAGTCAAGGGCGGCAAGGTGTGGAACGATGTCCCCTACCCTCTGCTCATCATCCCCAACGCAAACCTCTCGTATACACTACAAAAAGAGTCGTTTGCACTGATGAACCCGATGGAATTCGTAGCCGACAGCTATGCTTCATGGGAAGCCATATACTATATGAATGGACTCATCCTCAACCGACTGCCCCTGATAAAGCGGCTTGGTTGGCGTGAAGTCATCGACTTCAAAGGGTTCTACGGCAGCCTGAGGCCCGGCAATGTGCCCAATGCCATTGACAGCCATGGGCTCTACCTTTTCCCGAGAGAAAATCACCCACTCACCAACACGCCATACATGGAACTTTCATTCGGCATAGAGAACATCTTCAAGGTGTTGGAGGTAGATTATGTGCGTCGTCTCACCTACAGAGACATACCTGGCATCGATAAACACGGAGTACGCATCCGTGTGCATGTGCAGTTCTAACAAAAAAAGAGAGTGTGCCGACTTGATGACACACCCTCCATTATTCTATACTTATATATATGTATAGCTTTTAGCGCACCTCCAATGTAACGATGCTCATTGCAGGCAATGTAACCTTCAGACCATCTTTTGTAATCTTGGCACCCTTGAACTCGGCTGTCTTAACCACATCGGGGTTCTCGAAAGAGTTATGGTCGCCCACGTTCTTTGAGGTAAGGATCTCACCTGTCACCTTCTTGCCCTTCACATCGGCAAGGTTGATGGTAACTTCGTGTTTCTGCTTGAGGTCGACATTGGCCAAAGAGATATGGATAGCACCCTCAGCATTCTTTGAAGCTGTAGCACTCAGCATAGGAAGCGTACGGGTAGGCTCTTCATCGCTGCGACCGGGACGGTAACGCTCGTTCTTCACCTGCATTTCATCACATGTGAGCTCCATTGGGATAAAGGTTGCATCCTGATGGGGCTTATACATCTTGAATACATAGTAAGTGGGGGTAAGCACCATCTTGTCGTCCTTAGTCAGGATCATAGACTGCAGCACATTGGCAATCTGAGCGATGTTACACATCTGAATACGGTCGGTATACTTATGGAACACGTTGAATGAGAGTGCTGCTACAAAAGCATCGCGCATGGTATTCTGTTGGAAGAGGTGACCACGCACTGTACCCGGCTCCTCATCCCACCATGTGCCCCACTCGTCGACCATGAGGCCTACTCGCTTGCGACTGTCGTAACGGTCCATAATCTCCATGTGTTTCTTAAGCACTGGCTCTATACCAAGACACTTGCCCAGGCACCAGTAGTAGTCATCGTCATTGAAGTTGAGTGCCGAGCCTTTGCTACCACTCCAAGTGAGCACGGTATAGTAATGAAGCGAAAGGCCACGCATGTGACCGGCAGCATTGCGCATGAGCACCTCAGTCCAGTTATAGTCATAGTCACTGGCTCCACTGGCAATCTTGAACAGACGGTTACCATTATATTCACGGCAGTAGGTCTGATAGCGGCGATAGAGATCGGCATAATACTCGGGGCGCATGTTACCGCCACATCCCCAGCTTTCGTTACCCACACCGATATACTTTACCTTCCAGGGTTCTTCACGGCCATTCTCCTTACGCAACTTTGCCATAGGACCATCCTTAGCAGTCATGTACTCAACCCACTTGGCAGTCTCTTCCACTGAACCACTACCTACGTTCATGGACACGTAAGGCTCACAGCCAAGGAGTTCACAGAGGTTGAGAAACTCGTGTGTTCCGAAGCTGTTGTCTTCGACAGTACCGCCCCAATTGTTGTTGACCATACGGGGACGATTCTCACGTGGACCTATACCATCCATCCAATGATACTCATCGGCAAAGCATCCACCTGGCCAACGCAGGTTGGGGATATTGAGTTCTTTAAGTGCACCGAGCACGTCGTTTCGGTAACCATTCGTATTGGGAATGGAGGAATCCTCACCCACCCAAAGGCCACCATAGATACAGGTGCCCAGATGTTCGGCAAACTGGCCATAAATGTGCCGACTTATCACATTCTTTCCATCTTCAGGATGAAGTGTAATGACGGCTTCGCGCTGTGCTACGGCAGGCATGGCACAAACAAGTGCCAAAGAGCATAATAGTTTTTTCATCATATTTGTATGGTATTAAAAGATATTTGTTGGCGAAGATACAATATTTTTAGGCGAACACAAGAGATTCTATACATTTTTTTACTACCTTCGCGAAAAATAATATAGTAATCCAAACAGATTCACACAATGAAAAGCAGACTAATAAGCTTATGCATAAGCCTTGCCGCAGCATTTGGCATTCAAGCTCAAGAGTACTCCACCTACCTATTTGCCTACTTCTCGGGCAACTGGCCCGATGGCGAACAGGTACGCTACGCCTTGAGTGATGACGGGTATAATTATCGCGCCCTCAACTATGGGCGTCCCGTGATTGCCTCCGACACGATAGCACTGAAAAAGAGCGTGCGCGACCCACATATTCTGCGTGCTCAAGACGGGAAGACCTTCTATATGGTACTTACCGACATGCGTTCCGATATGGGTTGGCAAAGCAACGATGGCCTTATCCTTATGAAGAGTACCGATCTCTTGCATTGGGAGCATACAGCGATACACTTCCCCACCCGATTCCCCAACCTTGAGGGTTTCGACGAGAAGAATCTGCATGCCGTATGGGCACCGCAAACTATTTGGGATGCGAAGGAGGGTAAATATATGATATACTATTCCATTGGACGCCACGATTGGGAATATCCGACCGAAGACCCTAATTTCAATCAACCCTACTTCCGCATCTATTACTCGTATGCCAATGAGGATTTCACCGATATCACAGAACCCAAGTTACTTTTCGACTTCGGCACAGCAGCCATTGACGGCGACATTGTGTATGACAATAAGAATGAGGAGTATGTACTCTTCTTCAAGGATGAGGGCCGTTCGGTGATGAACAAGAAGGGGAATTTCCGCACTCGTCAAGGTGTAATGCGCGCCACAAGCAAAGATCTCACAGGCCCCTACAACGTGGAGTACCGCCACCTACAGAAACCCGGGCAATACCCGACAGAAGGTTCCAGCGTATTCCCTCTCATCAATAGCGACGAATACATCCTCATGTATGACTGCTATGCCAACGGGCACTACCAGTTCTGCAAGAGTAACGATTTGAAGAACTTCACCTACGTACAGAACACTCCCACTCGTGGCACCTTCACTCCACGCCACGGCTCTGTAATACACATTACCGAGGCTGAACGAGCTCGTCTTGAGGCTTGGTCATCACTGGGCGAGGCTGTACAGGACATGGGCAAGATTGCCGTACCTTGCTACACTCTGGAAGAGCTCGACAAACGTAAGGAGCTGGAGACCTATGCAGCCCAAGTAATGGCTACAAAGAACAAGGCCAAGGCGTTCAAAAAGGCCGAGAACAAAATCCGTAAGTTTACCGAGAAGGTAAAAAAGTAAAATCGGCACCTTTCAATGATTGACCAAGCGACGATAGACCGCATCATGGATGCCGCCCAGATAGTGGATGTGGTATCCGAGTTTGTCACCCTGCGCCGACGGGGTGTCAACTATATCGGTCTATGTCCCTTTCATAATGAAAAGACACCCTCATTCAGTGTATCTCCCTCGAAAGGGCTATGCAAATGCTTCAGCTGTGGCAAAGGAGGCAATGTTGTCCATTTCATTATGGAGCATGAGCAGCTCAGCTACTACGAAGCATTGAAATGGCTAGCCAAGAAATACGGCATCGAGGTAAAGGAGCGTGAACTGAGCGATGAGGAGAAGCAGGCACAGAGCATACGCGAGAGTCTGTTTCTGGTCAATGATTTTGCCAATAAATACTTTCAGGACATCCTGCACAACCACCCCGACGGCCAAGCCATAGGTATGAGCTACTTCCGCCAGCGTGGTTTCCGTGACGATATCATCCGCAAGTTTCAGCTAGGTTTTAGCACTGAGGGGCGCGATGCGCTTGCCCAAGAGGCGAAAAAACGCGGCTTTAACCTCGACTATCTTGTAAAGACCGGACTATGCTACACACGCGACGACGGTCAATTGCGCGACCGCTTCTGGGGACGTGTGATGTTCCCTGTACATACACTTTCAGGAAAAGTTGTAGCATTTGGTGGACGTGTATTGAAAACCGACTCGAAGGTTGCCAAATATGTCAACTCACCAGAATCAGACATTTACCATAAGAGCAACGAGTTATACGGCATCTACTTCGCCAAGCAAGCTATCGTGAAGCAAGACAAATGCTTCCTCGTAGAAGGTTATACGGATGTCATCTCCATGCACCAGGCTGGTGTTGAAAACGTGGTAGCCTCATCCGGCACTTCGCTCACATCTGGGCAGATACGCATGATACACCGCTTCACCAATAATATCACCGTCCTCTACGATGGCGATATGGCTGGCATCAAGGCATCGATACGCGGTATCGACATGCTGCTCGAAGAGGGTATGAACATCAAGGTCATGCTGTTGCCTGATGGTGATGACCCCGACAGCTTTGCCCGCAAGCACAACGCAACAGAGTTTCAAGAATACATCGCAGCACATGAGGTGGACTTCATTCGCTTCAAGACCAATCTCCTCATGAGCGATGCTGCTGGTGACCCCTTCAAACGAGCCACCTTGATTGCTGATATCGTCAAGAGCATCTCGGTAATACCTGAAGCCATTGTACGTTCGGAGTATATCAAAGAGTGCAGCCAAATGCTTCATGTGGAGGAAAAGATTCTCGTTGCCGAAGTAGCCAAACTCAAGAAAGAAAAGACTCCCCTCCCCTCCTCGCAAGGAGGAAAAGTCCCAAGCGACACTCCGAAGGAGGGAGCTACAGAAGCAGCAGAAAGCACTACCACATCTGAAACTGAAGGCCCCACGAGCGCCGAGCCACATGTCACGCAGCAGCAAGCCCCAAGCTGGGGAGACGAGAGAGGCTCCCTGTATCCCAAAGAACTGCTTATCGTACAGCAACTGATACGTCATGGAGAGAAAGTTGTATTCCAGGACGAAGACGAAGAAGGGAACACATCAACCATACGCGTGGCCGAATTTATTGCTGCGGAACTTTCACACGACACGCTATCCTTCTCCACTCCATTGTTTAATCGTCTGCTCAACGAACTGCTACAACATATTGACGAGCCAGGCTTTACATCCGAGCACTACTTCATCAGTAATGCCGACCCCGAATACAGCAGATTGGCTGCCAATCTCGCCGAAGAAAAGTACCAGCTGAGCAAGTACCACTCGAAGACCCAAGCCGTCGTCAGCGAGAGCGAGCGCCTGCACGAAATAGTGCCCCATCTCTTAATTGACTATAAGATGTCGGTCGTCGAGGAGGCTCTCAAGAACATACTCAACCAACTACGCCAACCAGAGGTCATGAACGACCCCCAACAATGCATGGCAACAATGAGTCGATACAAGGGATTGATGGAAACAAAGCATCAAATGGCAAAGATACTTGGCGACCGGGTCATCGGTGCATAACAGAGGCTCACGACAGAGCGGACTATCACACTACAGGCACTATCGCTGTCGCATAACAGAAAATACGAAAGAAAAATCTTGTAGAAAATCGAAAGTATTCCTAAATTTGCAAATTGAATCAATGATATAGGAATATTGAGATGGCGACACAGAAAGCGACAAAAAAAGAAAAGATACAGAAGGAAAAGAAAGGAATCAAGTGGATACAGGACATCCGCTCAGCAATCAAGAACGAAACAGCATTGTTTGTTGCAGGATTGCTGTGTGTAATGATTTCTTTGTACATGATACTGGCATTCACCTCCTTCATCCTGAATGGCGGTGCCGACCAAAGTGCATTGGAGGAGCAATCCGTCACAGAAGCGTTAGCCAATACTACACCGGAGGAAGTAGAGAATGCTACAGGGCGTAGTGGAGCACATATCGCCCAGACACTCATCAATGGAAGCTTTGGCATATCTGCCTACAGCATAGCAGCCTTCCTGCTCGTGCTGGGCCTTAACCTTATGCGCACCTATAAGTTCAACCTCAAGCATTGGGGCATCTGTTGTGCCACCATTCTAGTGTGGGGCTCACTCTTCTTGAGCATCACAGTCGACCGTTGGTTCACGACTTCAGGTATCTATTGGGGTGGTTACCACGGGCACAATGTGGCTGAATGGCTCAATGCCCAGTTTGGTATGCCAGGCATCCTTATCTTGCTGACAATAACAGCTATTCTATTCTGCATATACCTGACAAGCAATACTATCGAGATTATCAGAAAGTTGCTACATCCCTCATCACTCCTCCCTGGCAAGGATGAGAAGGAGGAGAACATCCCTGCACAGCCCACCCCTGCAGAGGGAACACCAGGAACCAATGATGATATAGACTTCACTATCGAGGAGCAGCCTACCGAAATAGAATGGGACACAGACAACAAGGAACAGAACAATCAAGACGAGATGGAGCTGGAGATTGTTGATGTCCCCGTTGACAAAGCAGAACAACCCCCAACAGAGAAGCAGGAGGAAGAGGCTGAATTCACCATCGAGGTCAACGAAGAGGAGGTAGCCGAGAAGATTATCGAGCCCTACAACCCCAAGCTCGACCTCTCACGCTACAAATACCCCACCATCGACCTGCTCAACAAGGGCAACGATGATGCTTTCCTTGTCGACCGCGATGAGCAGAATGCCAAGAAAGACAGCATCATCCAGGCGCTGCGCAACTTCGGCATCGAGATATCCTCCATCAAGGCCACCGTGGGCCCCACCATTACGCTATATGAGATTACCCCTGCTCCTGGCGTGCGCATCTCGAAGATCAAGAACCTCGAAGATGACATTGCCCTGACGCTTGCCGCCTTCAGTACCCGTATCATCGCCCCCATACCCGGCAAGGGCACCATCGGTATAGAGATTCCCAATGCCAATCCCCAAGTGGTATCGATGCACTCGGTCATCAATAGTCGCAAGTTCCAGGAGTCCACCTATGAACTTCCCGTAGCCATCGGCAAGACCATCACGAATGAGATACTCATGTTCGACCTTTGCAAGATGCCCCACCTCCTCGTGGCAGGTGCCACGGGTCAGGGTAAGTCGGTAGGTCTGAATGCCATCATCACCTCCTTGTTATACAAGAAGCACCCCGCCGAGCTGAAGCTCGTGATGGTCGACCCCAAGAAGGTGGAACTCAGCATCTACTCTTCCATCGAGAAGCACTTCCTCGCCAAGCTCCCCGACGGCGAAGATGCCATCATCACCGACGTCACCAAGGTGGTGCAGACCCTCAAGTCGCTTTGTGTGGAGATGGACACCCGCTACGACCTGCTCAAGGCAGCTGGCGTACGCAACCTGCGTGAGTATAACGACAAGTTCATCAACCGCCAGCTCAACCCCGAGAAGGGACACAAGTACATGCCCTACATCGTGGTCATCATCGACGAGTTTGGCGACCTCATCATGACTGCCGGCAAGGAGGTGGAGCTTCCCATTGCCCGCATCGCCCAGCTGGCCCGTGCCGTGGGCATACACATGATCATCGCTACCCAGCGCCCCACGACGAACATCATCACCGGTACCATCAAGGCAAACTTCCCTGCCCGCATCGCCTTCCGCGTGTCGGCCATGATCGACTCGCGCACCATCCTCGACCGCCCCGGCGCCAACCAGCTCATCGGTAAGGGCGACATGCTCTTCCTCCAAGGTAGCGACCCCGTGCGTGTGCAGTGTGCCTTTGTCGATACCCCCGAGGTAGAGCGCATAGGCCGCTACATCAGCGAGCAGCAGGGCTACCCCACGGCGTTCTATCTGCCCGAGTATGTAGACGAGAATGCTAGCGAAGGCAACAACCTCGACGATGTAGACCTCAAGCGCCTCGACCCCATGTTCGAGGATGCGGCACGCCTAGTTGTAATACACCAATCAGGCTCCACCTCGCTCATCCAGCGCAAATTCTCCATCGGCTACAACCGCGCGGGCCGCATCATGGACCAGCTCGAAAAGGCCGGCATCGTAGGTCCCGTCGACGGCAGCAAGCCACGTCAAGTGCTCTGTGCCGATGAAATGGATCTGGAGATGAAGTTGAACAGTCTGAACAGTTGACGGTTCTTGATAAAATAACAGTAGGCATGCCTATTACCAGTAAGTTGTAAACAATAAAAATTGAATATCCATATGCAGCGTATCAAATCCATTTTTCTAGTCCTCATCACAACATGCTTCGCCCTACCTATCTCGGCACAAGGTGCTGCAGAGGTATGGCTCAAGAAGGCAGCAAGTAAATTCGAGCAAAAGGGAATAGACCTCAGCTTCCGCATCAATGAAGACGGCATACGCCTCAATGGCAAGCTACTCATTGAAGGGAAAAAATTCAGTTTCCACACCGACGAAATGAAAATATGGTACGACGGCACCACCCAATGGACGCTTCAGACCGACGACGACTATAGCGAACTATACATCAGCGAGCCTACCCCTGAGGAACAACAAGGTATCAATCCCTATCTTCTGCTCGGAAGCTATCAGGAACACTTCACAGCTTTCGACGAAGGAGAAAAGAATATCAATGGCCAGCTACTGCACAAGATAACACTCAAGGCCAAAGACGACCAACAGGAACTATCACAACTCACCCTCTACATCTATGGCGACGGCACTCCTGCTGCCCTTATACTCACCTTCCCAGACAATCGTAAATACAAGATTGAGGTACAATCCTTCCGCAATGGTCTTACTTTCCCACAACAGACCTTCACTTATCAGGAAAAAGAGTATCCTGTCAACGAGAAAATCGACATGAGATAAAAACAAAGGTTTCAATTAAGACAAATAATAATACACATTATGGAAAAGACCAAATGCCTTATCATAGGCTCAGGCCCTGCTGGATACACAGCGGCCATCTACACTGGTAGAGCAAACATTCCCACCATCCTCTACGAAGGATTACAGCCTGGCGGACAGCTCACCATCACTACCGAGATTGAGAACTTCCCCGGCTACCCTCAGGGCATCAGCGGCCCCGAGATGATGGACGACCTCCGCCTGCAGGCCGAGCGCTTCGGTGCCGACATGCGCAGCGGTATCATCACCAAGGCCGACCTCTCACAGCGCCCCTTCCACGTCACCGTTGATGATGGCACTGAAATTGAAGCCGAGACCATCATCATCGCCACAGGCGCATCGGCCAAGTATCTCGGACTTGAGGACGAGAAGAAATATGCCGGTATGGGCGTGAGTGCCTGTGCCACCTGCGACGGCTTCTTCTATCGTAAGAAGGTGGTAGCCGTAGTGGGCGGTGGCGACACTGCCTGTGAGGAGGCCAGCTACCTTGCCGGACTCGCCAGCAAGGTATACCTCATCGTGCGCAAGAACTACCTCCGTGCCAGCCAGATCATGCAGGACCGCGTCATGCAGAATCCCAAGATCGAGGTCCTCTTCGAGCACAATGTCACCGGTCTCTTCGGCGACAACGGTGTTGAGGGAGCTCACGTAGTGAAGCGCAAGGGCGAAGCCGACGAGCAGCACTACGATATCGCCATCGACGGACTCTTCCTCGCTATCGGTCACAACCCCAACTCCGAGATCTTCCGCGAGTATCTCGACACCGACGAGACGGGCTACATCCTCACTCAAGGTGCCTCTCCCGCCACCAACGTTCCCGGTGTATATGCCGCAGGCGACGTAGCCGATCCCCGCTACCGCCAAGCCATCGTAGCTGCTGGCAGTGGTTGTAAGGCTGCTCTCGAGGTAGAGAAATTCTTGGCAGAGTAAGAAAAACAGTCTTTAATTGACAACAAAGAATCAGGAGGGTGCATCAAACGACGCACCCTCCTATATTTTACTGAAAAAAGTTTATCGGAGGTTTACACTTATTTTTATTTTCAATCGAATATATCGTTCTACTTTAGTATTACAACCTTGTTGCCATGGATATATACACCTTTATCCGCAGGTTTGCTATTCAAGCGGATACCTTGCAGGGTATACCAACCTTCGTCGGTAGTGCCGATAACTGCAGGAACAAGTCCTGTGCCAACTCGGCCACTGATGCGCAAGTAGGGAGCACGAGCTGCTGAGTTGCTGTATACATACGCCTCAAAGGGGCGGATGTCACGGTCGCCCGACACGAACACGCCACCAGGCATATACTCGATACCATCTGCCGTATACTCCTCATCGTTGAGCGCATACACACGACTGCCCGACTCCATACCTTCATAGCAGCCGACAAGAACATAGTTGCTGCCCGATGGCTCAGGCATTGAGGTCGTAGCATGAACCACTACATTCTCTGC
>JAFTVE010000018.1 GCA_017465905.1 Bacteroidaceae bacterium
ATAAATTATCCATAAATAGGATTATTGTATCCCCTACTGCCACCCTATGCAATTACATTTTTGCCGGGTGGCAGTTTTTTATCGTCCTCTATTTACAGTTATATAGTGCCTTCGGTGATGATTTACAGAGCATTTGCCTCTATTCTATGGTTGCACTACACGCTACCTTCGCGAGGATAAACTATTCTCTTCGCGAGGATAAATCTTTCTTCTCGCGAGGATAATATATTCTCCCCGCGAAGAGAAAAACTTTTGTATAGTTAGTTTCTTGAAAATGAATGGTTTGCCGCGCTCGTTTTATTACTACTGGTTTTATTGAATAGCAGATAAAGGTGAAAATATAAAAACCTGCCAGGTGGCAAAAATGTAATTGTGTAGATCCTTATTTATTCATTATGAGAACGTTGCCACGAGGTCAGAGGAAACCTGCCAACCTCCTTTGGCATGTTCTTGGAGGCGAATGTAAAACCTGCCAACACCCCCTGGCAGGTTTTGAGATAGACAATACAGCCGTGCCACGCATTTGTCACGTTTTTTCGTTGGTATGGACCAACAGCATCCCACGCTACGTGATGCTGAAGGTGAGCTACAAGCTGCACAAGCATCCGAAGAGGAGGTAGCGCAACCGTTTTTTCTTTCACCATCTGTAACAAATCTTAACCATGTTCGTATTTAGGGCAGAAAATAATAACCGAATCATATACAACATGACAAAGACAAAACTTATGATGCTGCTCACAGTAGTGATATTGGGCACAGGAGCTGTCAAAGGGTTTGAACCGACAGAGACAACAGAGGTAGAAACGGCTATGAAGACCAAGGCCAACCCGAAGCCCAAGAAGGGACGTACCATCTCGCTGTGGGGACACGTACGCAACTCGCTCACCCTGCAAGGCGTGCTCGACGCAAAGATTACGCTGATGACTGCCGACAGCGTGGTGATAGATACACTGCGCACGTGGCGAAACAATGGCGACCGAATGAAGGTGGATGCTACGTATAAGTTCACCATCCCTGCCGAGCCGGCCCGGTATATCATTCTGGCGCAGCACCCTGAGTTTGAGGACTGCTACGTAGACCACGAGGTGAAGTACATTGGACGCAACACCTATTTCGATGCCGAGTGGCACAATATGCGTCTAAAAGAGGAGCAGACCAACTTTGAGCATTTCCTCGATGAAGTGGTGGTAAAGGCCACACAAGTAAAAATCGTATATAGAGGCGACACGGTGGCATTCAATGCCGATGCCTTCAATATGCCCGAGGGGAGTATGCTCGATGCACTCATCAAGCAGTTGCCAGGCGTGGAGCTGAAGGACGACGGACAGATATTCGTCAACGGACGCAAGATTGATAACCTCACACTCAATGGCAAGGACTTCTTCAAGGGCGACAATCGGGTGATGCTCGACAACCTGCCCAACTATATGGTGCAGAACGTGGAGGTGTATGAGAAGTCGACCGAGAAGAGCGAATGGCTGGGCATCGATGTGGAGCAGAAGGAGTTTGTGATGGACGTGAAGCTCAAGCGCGAATACTCTACCGGCTATATCGCCAACGCTTCGCTCGGAGGTGGCACGGAGGAGCGCTACAACGGACGCTTGTTTGGGCTGCGCTTCACCACCAACACGCGCCTCGCCCTATATGCAAAATTGAACAACGTGAACGAAGCCCGCTCGCCAGGAAACGAAGGGGAGTGGGACCCCACGAAGCTCGACGATGGAGAAATCGACCTGAAAGTGATTGGTATGAGTCTGCACGCCGAGCACCCCGACAAGGTGTGGCAGGAGCAGGCAAAAATGGAGGTCGGATTGGTTGACGGGACAATGCAATCACACAGCGCACAAGAGAGTTTCTTGAATACGGGCAACATCTTCAGTCGCACCGACAAGTTAGACCGCCGGCAGTCGTTCCAAATAGGAGCAGGCAACACATTCACTTGGAAGAAGCCCTTCTGGCTACGTGCAACGACGACATTTCATTACACCAATTCCGAAGGATGGATAGAGCAACGCCACACACAATTCTCGGGCAACCCCGGCAGCTATGGCTCCACACCGCAGATTCTCGACTCGGTATACTCTGCCATACGCACGGCCTCACTTAGCAATATGCTTGTCACCCGTTCAAGTAGGAACCTTTGGGAGGGAGGAGAGTACTATCAAACCGGTTTCGATGTCAACTTCGGCAAGAAGTTGCCGTGGGGCGATGACATAGACATCTATGCCAACACCCGATACAACTGGAACAACTACAAGAATCGCAACATCCGCGACAATGAGACGATGGCCACGAGCCGTGACTTCCGCAACGAGTACACTGAAGGTGGAAAGCGTGACCTTGCCATCGATGCGGAAGCCAAATACAGCATCCACGCTCTCAATCGTTGGAACTATCAGGGCTACGTGAAGCTGCACCGTGCATACAACTATGACAACACCGGCATCTTCCGCCTCGACCGTCTCGATGGATGGGGAGCCGAGTCGGAGCGCGACATCTACGAGCTACCCTCTGCACGTGACTCCATACTGCTGACGATGGATATGAACAACACACGGGAGACCACCTTCAACCGCACCAAGTATGTGCCTGGCACGCGCATCTTCTATAATAAGGAGGGCAACGGCGAGTCCACGTGGTTTTGTGTAGATCTGCCTCTCCACATCGAGAGCCGGAGCTACCGCCATAAAAGTCCCTTGACCGACACCCTCGTACGTCGCCACAACATCATCCCCACACCCTTTGTGGAGTTTACCCGCCGCAGCCACAATTTCGACCGACGCTACTATGCCAAGTATGGAATGAGCTACAACCTGCCAGGACTGGGGCACTTCGTGGATGTGCGCAACGACCTTGACCCGCTCAACATATATATAGGAAACAATGGACTCAAGCCTGCCATCTCTCACGAGTTTGTGCTCGACTACAGTATTCGCAACCGCGACCACAACCAGAACATTGCCGTGGGTACCACCAGTTGGATACGCCAAAACAGTATCGCCAACGGCTACACCTATAATGCAGAGACTGGTGTGCGCACCTACCGTCCGGAAAATGTCAACGGCAACTGGAGTACAAGCGGATACTTTAACTTTAGCCGCGATCTCGACGAACAACGCCACTGGCACTGGCAGACACGTACCAACTTCAGCTACCACCGCAACGTGGACATCGCATCCGCCGAAGGCGCCACAGGCAACGAACGTTTGAGCAAGGTGAACAACTGGTGGCTGAAGGAATATGCCCGACTTGCCTTCCAATGGGACGATCTCAAGCTCGGTGCCAACGGTACCGTACAGTACCGCATCGTCGACAGCCATCGCCAAAACTTCCAGACTATCTATACTTGGGACTTCAACTATGGACTCACGTGTGAATATCGCTTACCGTTCGGCATGCAGCTTGCCACTGACCTGAAGATGTTTTCACGCCGCGGCTACGGCGACAGTTCAATGAACACCGACGACCTCGTATGGAACGCCTCGCTCACTCAACCTCTATTCAAAAGCCGTGTGCTGCTCCAGCTCGAAGGTTATGACCTGCTGCACCAGCTCTCCAACGTGTACAGCAGCTACAACGCCCAAGGCCGCACAGAGACTTGGCACAACTCCGTCCCCAGCTACGTGATGCTGCACCTGACCTATAAGCTGAACGTGATGCCGAAGAAGCGATAAGAAACGATAAGAAACGTTTTGGGCAGCTATACCTCACTACTCTTTCCCGGCACTCACCTCGAAGGTGCTGGCAGGTAGTCCGTCGCTGTTCACGAGGTTGGCTCGTGTGAAGGGTTGCCAGCCGTAGCGGGAACGGGTGGGGTGCTTCACCTGCTTGGATTGCAGGCGGATGGTGTTGCCCTTGACCACTACCTTGTCGGCAGGGTAGTAGAGGCCGTGGTCACCGGCTATCTCGAAGGTGCGGAGTGCTGCGCCGTCGGCCGATGTCATGCCCTCGGCATGGTCGAAGGTGAGCACAAGGGTGTGCCCCTCAGCGTGTGCGCTGCGGATGGCAGGACCCGAGGGGGTGAGGGCATTATATCCGTAGTCGTGGTGCAGGGCTATGCGGGCAAGGCGCTCACCGATGGGGCGCTTGTGGCGGGGATGCACGTCGAGGGAGTCGCCATGGTCGGATGATACGGCCATCTCGCAATGGGGTAGCTCCTCGGCCAAGCGACGCTGTACATCGCGGAAGTGGGGCCACGAGGGGCGTGCGATGCTCGAGAGCTGCACGAAGTGGAAGGGCAGGGTGTCGTCGTTCCAGGCACGGCGCCAACTGCTCACGAGGGCTGGGAATTGAGTCTCAAAGAGTTCTACGTTATGGGCATTCGACTCTCCCTGATACCAGATGACTCCGCGCAGGGGGTATGATGCGATGGGGTGTATGCCGCTCTCGTAGAGGTAGCAGGGCTCGTAGGGATGGCGCTGCAGGGGATTGGTGCTGAGTTGTATGTTCTGTCCGCCACGGCTGCGTACCCAGGGTTGTATGCGGTCGTTGCGGCGCCAGTCGGTGAGGATATCCACGAGTGTGGGGTGGAACTCCAGGGTGTGGCGGTCGGTGAACGACTCGATGGGTGCTCCACCTACGGCATTGCAGATGAGCCCGATGGGGATGTCGAGGGAGTCGGCCAGCACGGCACCGAAATGGTAGGCTATGGCCGAGAACTGTGCGGCATTCTGCTCATCGAGGACTTGCCACTGGGTGGGGAGGTAGTGCTCAAGACGGTTGAGGGCAGCAAGGGAGGCGCTGTCCCACGCTACGGCATTGGTGTATACGCGGGGACGCATGTCGTAGATGCGTATGGGCTTGGTGGCAGCGGCGGTAATGTGTTGCTTGGCTTCAGTGGACTGGCGCAGCATAAACACCATGTTGGATTGTCCCGAGCAGAGCCACACTTCGCCTACGAGGAGGTCGGTGAGCGTGAGGGTGGTGTCGCCATCAGTGACGGTGAGCGTAAGGGGCTCGTAGCTGGCCTCCAAAGGCTTGAAGCTGACCTCCCAATGGCCATCCTCGGCAGCCGTGGTGCGCTGCTTCTCCTTGCCCAACCGGGCAGTAATCTTGCTGCCGGCATTGGCGGTGCCGTGAAGGAGGAAGGGTTTGTGGCGCTGTATCACCATGTGGGGGGTGTAGATGGCCGGGAGGCTGAGGCCGCCATGGTCGCCCGTGAGGGCGCTGTATACGGTGTGGGCGATGATGGCTGCTCCCTCGGGATTGGGGTGCAGGGCATCGGCAAAGAGGTCGGGGCGATGGTAGAGCGGCTCGTGCAGGTCGATGAGGTGGGCTCCCGAGAGATGGACTACCTCCTCGATGGCGTGCTGTATCTGGGCATGCCAGTCGCGTGTGCCGGACTGGAAGCGAGCGTGCCCGTGGAAGATGGGAGTCATGCGGCATACGTAGACCTCGACACGGGGATTGGCCTTGCGCAGGCTGTCGATGAGGGCGAGGTAGTCGGGGATGAACTCGTCGCGATAGTTGGGCCAGTTGCGTGGGTCGGTATCGTTGAGGCCGAGGTGGATGATGGCCTTGTCGGGTGCAAAGGCAATGGCATCGTGATAGGCTTGCTGCTGCATGTAGGGGCGATGGCCACGGCGCAGGAGGGTGGCTCCCGAATGGCCGAAGTTGCGGACCTCATACCCAGGCCCCAGCAACGCGGACAGCTGCGTGGGGTACGATGTGCGGGCTGGGTTGCGGTGGCCGTAGCCGTAGGTGACGCTGTTGCCTATGCAGGCTATACGGATGGTATCCTGTGCTTGCAGGAGGGTGGTGTGTATACCAAAGGTGAGCAGCAATAGGAGGGCTGCCAGACGGGTGCGTTTCATGGATGTGTGTCGTGAAAAATGGATTAGAGGCTATCGCTTCTCTTCGGGCTTCTTGCTTTTCCCCTGTTGCATGCCTTTGAGGAGCTCGCGCTGGAAACGGTCTTCGGCCATCTGTACTCGCATGAGTTTCTTGGCAGGGAGTATCTTCTTGAATTTCATGAGATACTCCTTCTCGAGGGTGGCACACTCAATCTTTACATCGGCCAGGGCATCGATAATCTCGTTGCATTCGGCTTCGGTGCGCTCGTGGGGACGTACGGCGCGAGCCTTCTTCCATACATTGCGGTTGGCCTCGTGCTTCTTGTTTTGCAACTCGAAGTAGAGGGGGAAGAAGGCGTCACTCTCCTCGGGGGTGAGCTCGGCATGTTGGGCAATAAACTCCTTCTGCTTGTTCTGGAAGTCCTCGGGAGTCATGCGTGCGTGACGCTGCGTGCCTGACTGCTGCTGAGCAGAGGCTGTCAGGCATAGTATGCTGATGATGAGTAACAAGTAACGTTTCATATTTTCGGGCTTTTTAATAGGTTTCGTTGCTGGTGAGATAGGAGTATAGGGCATACTCGTTGTAGAGCGAGGAGGACATGAAGTGGTCGGCCTCGTCGGTGTAGATGTCTTCTGCGAGGATGGCATTCTCGGCAGGCAGACGGCGTTCCTGAACGTACATGAGGCCTTGTACGACGAAGATGGTGCTCACAAACATGGCAGCCATGTAGAGCCACGGCTTGATGCGGGTAAACAGGTTGATGCGTACAGGCTCTTCGATGGATGGTGCCTCCACGTCGGGCAAGCTCGACATGAGCTGCTCGTGGAAGTGCTCGAAGTACCCTTCGGGAGTGCTGAAGGGATTCTCCTTGCCACATCGTGCCATCAGTTCCTTATCTTCTTTCATAGGTAGTCAGTTGTATTATTGTATATTTATGACTTCGCAAGTAGTGTATGGTTTAAATATCGTCTTCGAAAAAACTGCTTACTTTCTTCACTGCAAGATGGTAGGAGGCTTTCAATGCTCCTACGCTGGTGCCCAGGATGTTGGAGATTTCCTCGTACTTCATCTCCTCAAAGTATTTCATGTTGAATATCATGCGCTGCTTGGGCGGCAGTGTTTGTATGGCGGCTTGCAAGCGGGTTTGCAGGTTGTCGCCGTCAAAGTACTCATCGGCCTCAAGCTGTGAGGTGACTGCCTCGGCCTCCTCTATGGAGGCGTTGTGGCTGTTCTTGTTGAGGAAGGTGAGGGTTTCGTTCGTGGCTATGCGGTAGAGCCAGCTCGATACCTTGGCATTGCCGAGGAAACCGTCGATTCCCGTCCAGGCCTTGATGAAGGTATTCTGTAGCAGGTCGTTGGCGTCGTCGTGGCTGAGCACCATGCGGCGTATGTGCCAGTAGAGCGGCTTGCTGTAGGTCTTCACCAATTCGGAGAAAACCTCGCGGCGGGTTCTCGCATCGCGCAACTGTAGGATGAGTATGTCTTCGTCTGTCGGTAATGCCACGGGTATGGTTTACGGTTTGATTTGAGTACAAATGTACGAATAAACGGGCAGAATATAAAGTATCTTAATATATTTTAGCGCTTGCGGTGTATCCGCGGATGGTGATTCTTCAATTATTAGACGCGAAACGCGCGTTAAAGTTTAAAAACCTTACCCTCCTCGGCCAGTTCGGTGGCGGGGAATACTTCGCGAGCCTCATTGAGCAGAAGGCGCTCGTCGGTGTAGCGAGCCGAGAAGTGCCCGATGAGCAGTCGCTTGGCTCCGCTGCGCTGTGCCATCTCGGCTGCCTGATGGGCGGTGCTGTGGTAGGTCTGTGCGGCGCGGGCGGCTTCGCTGTCGGCAAAGGTAGCTTCGTGGAAAAGAAGGTCTACATCTTTGATGTACTGTGTGTTGTTTATATTGAAGCGGGTGTCGCTACAGTATGCGTATGATCGTGTGGCAGTGGCAGGGGTGGTCAGTCGGCTGTTGGGGATGACCGTGCCGTTGGGCATTACATAGTCGGCTCCGTTCTTGATGAGTCCAACTTGGCTGAAGGGTATATTGTAGAAGTCCATCATCTCGCGCTTGATGTGGGCAGCAGTAGGTTTCTCCCTGAAGACAAATCCCGAACAGGGAATGCGGTGGCTGAGAGGGAATGCCTGTACGCTTACGGAACGGTCATCATAGATGATGTCGGTGCAGCCATGGGGGAAGGGGTGGAACTCGACGCTATAGCTCATTCCCTCGCAGAAGAAGTCGAGCTGTGGACGCATCAGCTCCTCCAACTCCGGGAAGCAGTGTATGTGCAGGGTGGCTGTTCGTCCTAGGAGGCCGAACGTCGAGATGAGTCCAATCAGCCCGAAGCAGTGGTCGCCGTGGAGGTGAGAGATGAAGATGTGGTTGAGCCGCGAGAAATTGAGCTGTGCACGTCGGAATTGCTTCTGTGTGCCTTCGCCGCAGTCAATCATGTAGAGCTTTTCGCGCAGGTTGATGACCTGCGATGTGGCATTGTGGCGTGTGGTTGGAAGTGCCGAGCCGCAGCCGAGGATATGGATGTCGAACCTTTCCATGTGTGTCTTCAGGAGTTCAGGAGTAAGGAGATGACTTTAGCCCCTTTGGGCGTTGAATGCTTGCGCTCGGCTAGTCCGAGAACTTCATTTCGGGAGTTTATGCAGTAGCGCAGTTAAGTGGGAGCAAAGACCGCTTGCTGTTTCTTGTAGTCATTATGATGGATATACTCCTTATTTATAAAAGTAAAGGCCGACACACTGGCCGGCCTTTACGGAAGTTATAGAAGTGTGTCTGTGAGATTACTTCTTACCTTCGAGCTGCTCCTTGAGTGCAGCCAAAGCATCGATGTCGCCAAGTGTGGTTGAAGCAGCCTTGTTCTCGATAACGGGAGCTGCATCTTCCTTCTTGCTAGCGCTCTTCTTGGCAGCAGCAGCGGCCTTCTTCTCAGCTCTCTCTGCAGCCTTGGCTACATCCTCGAAGATGCGGCTGTGAGAAAGGATGATGCGCTTAGCCTCCTTGTTGAACTCGATAACCTTGAAGTCGAGCTTCTCCTCAGCCTGAGCCTGTGAGCCATCCTCCTTAACGAGGTGCTTGGGAGTAGCGAAACCTTCAACACCGTAGGGAAGTGATACTACAGCACCTTTGTCGAGCATCTCAACGATAGTGCCCTCGTGTACTGAGTCAACTTTGAAGACGGTCTCAAATACATCCCAGGGATTCTCCTCGAGCTGCTTGTGACCAAGGCTCAAACGACGGTTCTCAACGTCGATCTCAAGAACCTGAACATCGAGCATAGCGCCAATCTGTGTAAACTCAGAGGGGTGCTTGATCTTCTTTGTCCAAGAGAGGTCGCTTACGTGGATGAGACCATCTACGCCCTCTTCGATCTCAACGAAGATACCGAAGTTGGTGAAGTTGCGAACCTTAGCTGAGTGTTTAGAACCAACAGGATACTTGGCCTCGATACCCTCCCAGGGATCAGCCTTGAGCTGCTTGATGCCGAGTGACATCTTACGCTCATCGCGGTCGAGAGTGAGCACTACAGCCTCTACCTCGTCGCCTACAGACATGAAGTCCTGAGCTGAACGGAGGTGCTGGCTCCATGACATTTCTGATACGTGGATAAGACCTTCAACACCAGGAGCGATCTCGATGAATGCACCGTAGTCGGCCATAACGACAACCTTACCCTTAACCTTGTCGCCAACAGCGAGGTTAGCGTCAAGAGCATCCCAAGGATGAGGAGTGAGCTGCTTCAAGCCGAGAGCGATACGCTTCTTCTCGTCGTCGAAGTCGAGGATAACAACGTTGATCTTCTGGTCGAGCTCTACAATCTCCTTCGGATCGCTTACGCGGCCCCAAGAGAGGTCTGTGATGTGGATAAGACCGTCAACACCGCCGAGGTCAATGAATACACCGTAAGAGGTGATATTCTTAACGGTACCTTCGAGTACCTGACCCTTCTCGAGGTGAGAGATGATCTCCTTCTTCTGAGCTTCGAGCTCAGCCTCGATGAGTGCCTTGTGTGATACCACAACATTCTTGTATTCCTGATTGATCTTAACAATCTTGAACTCCATTGTCTTGCCAACGAATACGTCGTAGTCGCGGATGGGCTTAACGTCAATCTGTGAACCGGGCAAGAATGCCTCGATACCGAATACGTCAACAATCATACCACCCTTGGTACGGCACTTGATGAAGCCCTTAACAACTTCCTGAGCATCGAGAGCTGCATTGACACGGTCCCAAGATTTAGATGCACGTGCTTTCTTGTGTGAGAGGATGAGCTGGCCCTTCTTGTCTTCCTGATTCTCGATGTACACTTCTACAGTGTCGCCGATAGCCAACTCGGGGTTGTAACGGAACTCACTCATAGGAATGATACCGTCTGATTTGTAACCGATGTTAACGATTACTTCGCGCTTGTTCATACCGATTACGGTACCTTCAACAACTTCGTTGTTGCCCACCTTACCCAAGGTGTTGTCATAAGCTTTCTCAAGCTCTTCGTGTGATATGCCTGTCAACACATCACCTTTTTCATACGCTTCCCAATCGAAACCTTCTACGGGAGCAATGTTCTTTAAGTTTTCCATTAAGTTAATAATTTAATAAATAGTTAATTACGTTAGACATTATGTTGATATATCTAAATCGGCTGCAAAGGTAGTGCAAATCAAACGAAATACCAAATCTCAACGAGTGAAAGTATAGAAAATGCTTGAATTTTCTTTACTGAGCGAGGCCGAGATTCAACAAAGTTAAATTTATTTGAGTATTTCTGAGATGCAGCCTACCTTTTGGGCTTGCGGAGCAAACACTAAAATTAGTGCAAACCGAGCGAAAATGCAAATTTGTTTGCGATTTTCCGAGGAAAAACTCCAGAGTCCTAACTATACAGAGTCCCTTAGTTGGCAATCTTGAAACCGATGAACAGGGTGCGTGGCTGGGTGGGGCCATAGAAGTAGCCTGAGTCGCGGAACTCGCCTTGGTCAAGGTCGGGCTGGAAGTGGTTCAGGATGTTCTGGACACCGGTGTTCACCTGCAGCTTGATGTGGTCGTGGAGGATGAAGGTGTAGTTGAACTTGAGGTTAAGGTCGAAGAAGTGGGGAGTGGTCTCCATGCGGTCTTCGGCTATGTAGCCTGCGTAGTGGGGGACAATCATGTCGCCTGTGTAGGTGCCTGAAAGAGAGAAGTCGAAGTTCTTGGCAGGGGCGGAGGTGAAGGTGAAGTAGCCGTAATAGTCGGGTGTACGCATCATGCGGGTGGTGAACTGGCCTTCGCTCCACTCTTCAGGTGTGTTGTAGCGGCTGCGCTGTGCGGTGAATCCGAGGCTGAGCACGGCTTCCTTGCCATGGGCGACCTTAGCGTCGAGGTTGGCACCGTATACGCGGGCGCCATTGCCGTTGCGGCGCTCCTTGATGGCATAGCCATTGGCATCGTGGCCTATGTCTTCGAGGATGAAGACGTCGTTGAGCCCCGTGTAGAAGCCTTCGACGAGCACGTTGGCTTGCCAGTGACCAAAGGTGGTGGTGTAGTCTACCGATCCGCTGAAGCTGTTTGAACGCTCTTCGCGCAACCCGTCGGCAAGTCTGATCAGTACGCCCTCGCCGCCTACGGCTGTCACGTGGAGGTCTTCGTCATAGGCTTGCGGTGCACGGAATCCGGTGGAGTAGGTGAGGCGTGCCTGGAAACGGTCTTGTGGTTTGTAGAGCAGGTTGACGCGCGGACTCAGGATGGGGCGCTCGATGAGGTTGTGGCGGTCGATACGTCCGCCGGCAAGGAGCGAGAAGGCTTGCATCTTCCATTCGTTCTGGACGAAGGCGCTGGCGATGCGCACGTCCTGCTGCATGTCACGCTGGTAGCCTATCATGATATCGTGGAGCGAGTTTTGCTGGTATTCCAGTCCGCCTGTAAACACGGAGGGGGCGAAGAGGAAGCGCTCGTAATTGCCTACATACATGGCTCCTGCTACCCAAGTGAGGTCGTTGGTCTTACCGTAGGCTGCCGTGTCGCGCTGTGCACCGTAGTAGCTGTCGCGATCGGTATGTTGCAGCGAGGCGTATGTGGAGAGCTTGTGTTTGTATTCGTCCCAGAAATGGTCGTAGCTGATACCGCCGCTGTTGATGATGTGCTTGGTCTGCTCGGTGATGTCGGTCTGGTGGGGCTGCAGATCAAATTTGTTGCCTCCGCGGCGCAACTCATTGGTGGTATGGTATTCAATATTGAGGCGGCTGGACTGTGAGGGACGGTAATAACCACGCAGCCCGAAGGTGTTCATGTTGAGCTTGCCGAGTTCTGAGAATGAGTCGCCGTCGTGGTCATAGGGGTTGCGGTTGCGGTAGCTTTGGTAGAGGGCTATGCCGTAGGAGTTGTCCTTGGCTACAAGCGATACGTTGGCTCCCATGTATTGCTCCCATGACTTACCACCGAGGTTTGACATGGTGCTTGATACCTGGAACGAGTTGTCTATGGGGTCCTTGGTGATGATGTTGATGGTGCCGCCCACGGCATTGGCCCCGAAGAGTGCGGAGCCTCCACCACGCACTACCTCCACGCGGTCGATCATGTTGGTGGGTATCTGCTCCAGTCCGTACACTCCGCTCAGGGCGCTGATGATGGGGCGTGAGTTGATGAGTATCTGTGAGTAGGGGCCGTCGAGTCCGTTGATGCGCACTTGCGGGAAACCGCAGTTCTGGCAGTTGTTCTCCACACGCAGTCCCGACTGGAAGTTGAGTGTCTTGGCCAGATCGGTGCTGTTGACGGCTTCAAAGAGCTTCGGACTCAGAATGTTGACTACGACGGGAGCATCGCGACGGCTCACCTCGGTACGGCTGGCCGATACGACTACCTCGTCGACCATGACTGCCTCTTCCTCGAGCGGGAAGTGCACCACGGCCATATATTCGCGTCCTACGACGATGCTTTTCTCCAGTGTACGGTAGCCTACGGCCGAGACGCGCAATCTGTAGGTGCCCTCTTCAAGGTTCTTGAACTGGAACTGTCCGGCTTCGTTCGATACCGTGCCTTGTCCGCTTCCTACAATCAGGATGGTGGCATAGGGGATGTCCTCTTCGGTTTCCTTCTCGATAACGTGGCCTGAAATCATGTATCCCTCTTTGATGGGGGAGTTTCCCAGTAGTGTCTGCATGCTCATCGCGAGCATCATCAATAATCCAAAAAATTTTCTCATAATAAACGATAATACCTATTCTGCTATCTTAAAAAACGGCAGCAAAGGTATATCGTTTTTTGCAAATCGGACGAATCGTGAAATCGTTTTTTGCACCCAAGAAGGCTAAAATACCGACATCTAGGTATTGCTGTGGTAGCCTACAAGACCCTCTATCGGGCTTTTGAGGATGTTGCCCAGCTCCATGCCAAGACTCTCGGCAGCCTCCTTCAGCTCCGAGGAGAAGGCGTCGGCAATGGAGCCTACAAAATGGATAGGGAGCCACGGACGACGATATTGCTTGACGTTGCGTACGAAGAAGTCGACAAAGCTCTCTACGAGCAGGCGGTGCACTTCGGGTACTTCGCGGTGCTTCGAGAGGAAAGGTGTCAAGCTGGCAAGGAAACGATTGGCCAATGGCTGGCGGTACACTTTCTCCAGAATGACCTCTTGGGTGAGGCCATACTCGGTGAGGAACTCCTCACGGATGGCATCGGGCAACTGGTTCTTGAGGCAGTCGCCTACGAGACGGCGTCCCAATACCGCACTGCTGCCCTCGTCGCCAAGAATGTAGCCGAGCGGGGGGATGTTGGCAACAATCTCCTTGCCGTTGTATAGACATGAGTTTGAGCCTGTTCCCAGCACGCAGGCAATGCCCTCCTCGTGTCCGCACAGGGCTCGGGCGGCTCCCAGTAGGTCGCTGTGGATGGTGATGTCGTTGAGTTGCACTATCTTCCCTATGGCCTCCTTGACTCTGTTGCAGGCTGTCTCATTGGCACATCCGGCTCCGTAGAAGATTACCCTTTTGAGGGTGCTTTTGCCCGATGAGATGGCTTGACTGAGGTGGGGCAATAGCTCCTCTCTGATCACCTGCTCGATGACTTCCTCGGACTGGTGATAGGGATTGATCCCTTGGGTCTGAATGGCTGTCAGTATAGTGCCCTCGTCGCACAGGCACCAATCGGTTTTCGTTGAACCGCTGTCGGCTATAATAATCATATTGAGATGTTTGTAGTTAGCATGTTGATTGAATTCTTTTCGAAGGCAACTCCTCGGTGATGCCTTGCTCGCGATGGGTGAGGATGACTCTCACTCCATACTTTTCGGCTAAGTGGTGTGCCAGATGTTCGGCCGAATACACTGAACGGTGCTGGCCGCCTGTGCAGCCGAAGCTGACCATTAGGTTCTTGAACCCACGGGAGAGATATTTCTCCACGGCATAGTCCACCATGCTGTAAGTGTTTCGGAGGAACTCCTGCATGGCCTTTTCACTGTCGAGGAAGATGCGTACTGGTTCGTCCCTGCCTGTCAAGAGCTTATATTCGTCGTAGCGTCCGGGGTTGTGGATGGCACGGCAGTCAAAGACGAAACCGCCTCCGTTGCCGCTATCATCGTCCGGTATGCCCTTCCGGTAGGAGAAGCTGTAGATGCGTACGGTCAGCTCCGTATCCTCCTTGTAAGGGGCAAACTTGGGAAGCGACACCATCTGCTGCAAAAGTATACATAGGTAAGGCAGCTCGGGAAACTCCTCTTCGGCCATCAATGCCCGCAGATTGTCCATGGCCAAAGGTATGCTCTGCATGAAATGGAGCTTGTGCTCGAAATAGCCCCGGTAGCCATAGGCCCCCAGCACTTGAAGGGTGCGGAAGAGTACGAAGAGGGTGAGCCGTTTCCCGAAAGTGGCCTTGTCGATTTCGGTATATCGCATGGCCGATTGTATGTATTCTTCAATCAGCTCTTTCCGCATGGCTGGGGTGAAATTTGCGCGTGCCTGCCATAAAAATGATACGAGATCGTACTCCATAGGCCCTCGACGACCGCCCTGGAAGTCGATAAACCATGGCTCTCCGTCGTGAATCATTACATTGCGTGACTGGAAGTCGCGGTACATGAAGGTGGAACAATCGTTGCAGAGTAGCATCTCGGCCATGCGGTCGAAGTCATCCTCGAGCAGCTCCTCCTCGAACTCCAGTCCTGTGGCTTTGAGGAAGCAATACTTGAAATAGTGGAGGTCCCACTGTATGTTCCGCCGATTGAGCGATTCTGAAGGGTAGCAGCATGTGAAGTCAAATCCGTTGGCACCCTTCCATTGTATGTCGGGCAGTAGGCGCATCACCTTGCGCAGTAGCTCCATCTCTTCAAGCCCATAGCTTCCCTTGAGTTGTGCCTTCATGAGCAGGTCGAAGAGCGACGTGTCGCCCAGGTCTTGCTGTAGGTAGCAGAGGCGGTCATTGGATATGGCATACACCTCAGGGATGTTTACCCCCTTGCTGCGCAGCTGGGTGGCGATGGCAAAAAATGCCTCGTTTTCACGGAGCGAGGTGCCCACTACGCCTATCGCAGAACTCTTCCCTGCAGCGAGACGATAGTAGCGGCGGTTCGAGCCTGCTGGGGTGAGTGTTTTGCATGTTTGGGCATCTTCACCTGTATGTTGTAGGAACAATTGTCGTAATGTGTCCATCGTGTTGAATAAAAAGCGATACAAAGGTAACAAAAAAAACGGGGATGTTGCGGCTCTATTCGTATAAATCGACAATCGATAGCAATTCAGCAATGTCGCCAATGACGGCATTTGCAGCAGGGCAGTCGGTGTCTTCATTGTCTGTAATCCATCCCTGTCCCTTGAGCCATACCGTATGGCAGCCCAGTGAGTGGGCAGGGACAATATCCTTGCTATATGAGTCACCTGTTACCAAGATATCTTCAGACTTGAATCCGAGTGCCTCAACACCGAGCGCAAAAATGCGCGGGTCGGGCTTGCGGATACCTACTACGGCAGATTCTATTACCTCGCAGAAATAGCCGTCGATGCCATACGAGCGAAGTACAGCGTGGATGTTGCCATAAAAATTGGAAACCAGTACCAAGGGGTAATGGGCCGACAGCGTGTCGAGCAGCTTGCGTGTTTGCTTCATGCAGGAGCGAACATGGATATCACAAGCCTCAGCCACCCGTGAGATAGCGTCAGGACTCTTGTTCTCGTCGGCACTGCTCATCAATAGACTCATCTGTAGGGCAACTTTCTTGTGCAACATTGAGAGAAAATCGTCACACGGGGCTATTGTACGGTGCGTGGCGAGGTAGCGCTCAGCATATACGTACGCCTCGCGTAGCTGCTCCTCGGTGATATGTGGAAGCAATTCTGAGTATACCTGACGGAAGATATGGAACCAATGCGTGCCATTCGTGTCCAGTGTACCGCCATAGTCGAAGATTATACCTTTGATACTATGCATTCTGTTTGCTGTCTATAGTGTGTTTACCCTTGATCTTTATTAATAGCAGGCCTATGACTATCCAGCAGAGCTCACGGATGCGGCAGAGTATGCCGGTGAAGAGTCCGTATCCTGCTGTAAGGTGCAGGCGGTCGGCTACCAGAGCAATGCTTCCCTCACGAGCGCCAATCTGCATGGGCATAAAGAACATGAGGTTACTGAAGAGTGATGAGAACGCCATGATGAGTATGCTGTCCACCACTGTCACCTCAGGAGTCAATATGCGCATAAGGAAGTATATTTCTAGGCTGCTGACAATGCGTGCCATAAGTTCCAGCCCTAGGGATAGGTAGAACGTCCGCTTATGCTGGGCATGCAGGGCGGCTATCTGGGAGTCGATGCGCTGCAAAACCTCAGCTTTATTCGCGTAGAAACGTTCCGACCACCTGTTGACATAGGGTATGTGAGACAGTAAACGGAAGGTTTTCACCACTAAGCCGCGACGATAACCCTGCATGAAGAAATAGATGACTAGAAGGCTCGTAGCGAAAATCATGCCCAACAAGATGCCTAACCCTAGGTTTACGGGATATACAATCACAAAGAGTATTACTCCCAACAGCCAGAACCAGAAGTGGGAAAAAACGTGCATCATTGAATAGAGGATGACCGATGAAGCTGCTTTGGCTTTTCCTACATGAGGAGCCAGCTCCATGATACGATAAGGCTCGCCGCCAAGCAAGCCAAGAGGGGTCACATAGTTGAGAACGTACCCAGAAATGGTGAGCCTATATATATAAGGAAAGGAGACGCGCACGCGCTTGTCGTCGCGGATGATGACATACCACGATGCGGCATTCATCAGATAGATTCCTGCCCATAAGAGTATATTCGCTGGTAACCAGTAACCCGCATGGCGGATGTTGCCCCAAATCTCGCTCCACGGCATATCGAGTGAGAAAATCATTGCTCCCAACAGGGCTAGTCCGGCGACAAAGAAAATGTTGCGATACTTAGCTTTCATGGGCAAACCATTTGGAGAACAATGCAGCGCACATCTTCTCGTGGCGCCAACGCATATAGAATAGAAGCACGGTGAGCACTACCATCTCGTAGAGTAGGTATAGCCACGGCAACCCCACCAGCATGCTTATTACTAAAGCAAAGAAGCGGGAGTTGAAGGTGAGGATGTTGGTCATCGGCATCAGCGGTAGGCTCGAAGCACGAAACTCGCGCAGGAACTGCTCGGGCAAATCCTTCGCACTACGTTTCCCTACGGCATGGAGTAGCCGTTGCAATTGGGGAGTCCAGTTCTCCTGCTTGCGGGTATAGCTGGCATAGAAGAATAGCCACATCCACTCAAACCACCCTCGCCACGAACTGATTGCCTTGCGCTGGGCTGTAAGGTCTGACGAACGCACCAGCTCGGAGTAGTCGCGTCCGGCCAAGAAATGCAGATGTATGTTGCGATAATAATCGGCTATTGTTGACTGAGTGGAGTGGAATATGAATCCGCACACCGACACCACTGCTATGCCCAGCCACCCCCAGTCCACAGTGGTGCCGGGAATGGGCATGGTATACATGCGTATCATCATGAACAAATAGATGGAGAAAAACCATACATCGCCTGCAAAGCCATCGAGCACGCGGCCAAGCATAGTGTACTGTCGTGTCATGCGTGCCAATTGTCCATCGGCACTGTCGAGCGTGTTGGCAAAGAAGAGGAGCAAGGCCCCTATGAGCACCATGCCCACATTGCCAGGGAAGAAGAAGTACCCCGAGGCTGCACCAAAGATGATGGAAACGATCGTGATGGCGTTGGGATGAATATGTAGCCGACGGCATAAACAAGCCTCTACAAAACCAATAGGGCGCACCACCCAAATGTCCCACTTCTCCTCCGTATCCATGGACTTATAGGTCGAGCGCATCTCGGTCACAAACCGTTGCCATCGTTCGCTTCTTGCTAGCATATTCATCACACTATTTGCTGCAAAGATAATGCTTTTTGCGCATAAATCAATTTTTATAATGGACGATAAGAGTACTTGAGAGAGCTTTTTCTGTCTATGCACAATAATCTACCGAAGAGTACGTTTAATAATAACACGCACGAGATAGATTTTTCGGTGAAGCACGATATATACACATACATACGTACCGTCTGCATAGCTATTGTTATGGCTTTGACTTCATTGTGTGCTGTGGCACAGAATGAGGCGAAGAGTGACTCTGTGCGTTTTGAAGTTTCCAAAACCTCACCCACCAACGAGAAGGACCTGGAGCGCAAGCCGGCGGACCTGCGCAATCCTGAGAACCTCACCACGGAGACCACCTATGACGAGAAGACCCACACCTACATCGTGGGCAACAAGATAGGTGATTCGTACCTCTCGGTGCCTCTGCTGATGACCCCCGAGGAGTATGCCGAGTGGAGCATGAAGCGGTCGCTCGATGCCTACTTCCGCAACAAGAACCAGGAGGAGTTTGAGAAGGAGGGCAAGAAGGAGAAGTTTGACTTCACGGATATGAAGTTCGACCTCGGCCCCGCCGAGAAGATCTTCGGCCCCGGTGGCGTGCAGATCAAGACGCAGGGAACGGCCGAGCTCAAGTTTGGCTTCAACCAGAAGAGCATCGACAACCCCTCGCTGCCCATGCGCAGCCGCAACACCTTCGGCTTCGACTTCGACGAGAAGATCAATCTCAGCATCAACGGTAAGGTGGGCGACAAGGTGAACCTCAACATGAACTACAACACCGAGGCCACCTTCGACTTCGATTCCAAGAAGATGAAGCTCAAGTACGACGGTAAGGAGGACGAGATTATTAAGCTCCTCGAGGCGGGTAACGTGAGCTTCCCCACCAACTCGTCGCTCATCTCGGGCGCCACCTCGCTCTTCGGTATCCGTGCCGACCTGCAGTTTGGCAAGCTGTCGCTGCAGACCGTGGTGTCGCAGAAGACCTCCGAGTCTACCTCCGTGAGCACCAAGGGCGGCAGCCAGCTCACCGAGTTTGAGGTCGACGTGGCCGACTACGACGAGAACCGCCACTTCTTCCTTGCCCACTACTTCCGCGACACCTACGACCGCAACATGGCCCAGCTGCCCACCATCATGTCGGGCGTGGTCATCACCCGTGTAGAGCTGTGGGTGACCAACAAGACCAGCAGCTACGACAGTCCGCGTAACGTCATCGCCTTCACCGACCTGGGCGAGCCCTCGCGCATCAGCAACCCGATGTGGACAGCCACCGGCGAGCGCATGCCCAACAACACCGCCAACAGCCTCTACTACCAGATGGTGAACACCTACAGCGACATCCGCGACATCGACCGCGTGGGAGCCGTCCTGGGCGAGATGCTTTCGGGCAGCACCGACTATGAGAAGGTGGCCAACGCCCGCCTCCTGACTTCGAGCGAATATACCGTAAACAAGTCGCTCGGCTACGTGTCGCTGAAGTCGACCCTCAAGTCCGACGAGGTGCTGGCCGTGGCCTTCGAGTACACCTATGCCGGCAAGACCTACCAGGTGGGCGAGTTCTCCACCGACAAGAAGGAGGGCGACGATGCACTGTATGTGAAGCTGTTGAAGTCAAACAGTTCATCGCCCTCGAACGCCACGTGGGACCTCATGATGAAGAACGTCTACTACCTCGGTGCCAACAGCATCAGCTCCAAGGACTTCAAGCTCATCATCGAATACGAGAGCGACAGCACCGGCACCAACCTCACCTACCTGCCCGAGGCCAACCTGAAGAGCAAGACCCTCCTGCAGATGATGAACCTCGACCGCCTCGATGCCAAACAGAATGCCAACCCCAACGGCTTCTACGACTACGTGGAGGGCTACACCGTGCAGCCCTCTACGGGCCGCATCATCTTCCCCGTGGTAGAGCCCTTCGGTGCCCACCTGCGCAAGGCGATAGGCAACGATGCCGTGGCGGACAAGTATGTGTTTGAGGAGCTCTACGACTCCACCAAGACCATCGCCAAGCAGATAGCCGAGAAGAACAAGTTCCTCCTCACGGGCGAGCATGCCGGCTCGGGCGGCAATGTCATCCAGCTGGGTGCCTACAACGTGCCGCGCGGCTCGGTGAAGGTCACCGCCGGTGGCGTCACGCTCACCGAGAACAGCGACTACACCGTCGACTACACCATGGGTACGGTGACCATCATCAACCAGAGCATCCTCGATGCCGGCACCCCGGTGAACGTGTCGATGGAGAGCAACACCGTGTTCAACATGCAGCGCAAGACCATGCTCGGCATGAACTGGGCCTACGACTTCTCCAAGAACTTCCAGCTGGGCGGTACCCTCATGTACCTGAGCGAGAAGCCCCTCACCAGCAAGGTGTCGATGGGCGCCGAGCCTTTGAAGAACACCCTGTGGGGACTCAATATGGCGTGGAAGCGCGAGAGCCAGTGGCTCACCAATATGCTCGACCTGCTGCCGGGTCTCAACGTGACGCAACCCTCGAGCATCAACTTCACCGCCGAGTTTGCCCAGCTCATCGCGGGCGTCTCCAAGCAGGTGCAGGGCAGCGCCTCCTACATCGACGACTTCGAGAGCAGCGAGAGCGGCATCGACATCAAGTCGCCCAGCGCCTGGATGCTCTCGGGCATACCCTCGTCGCAACCCTATGCCAACCTCACCGACGACATACGCACGGGCATGAACCGCGCTCTGCTCAATTGGTACACCATCGACCCGCTCTTCACACGCCGCAACTCATCGCTCACGCCGGCCCATATCAAGAGCGACCTCGATCAGCTGTCAAACCACTACGTGCGTGAGGTCTACGAGCGCGAGCTCTATCCCAACAAGGAGAGCACCTATGGCGAGTCGTCGACCCTCTCGGTGCTCAACCTCGCCTATTACCCCGATGAGCGTGGTCCCTACAACCTCGACACTGACCTCACCCCCGAGGGCAAGCTGCGCCGTCCCGAGGAGCGCTGGGGTGGTATCATGCGCCAGCTCACGACCACCGACTTTGAGAGTGCCAACATCGAGTACATCGAGTTCTGGATGCTCGACCCCTTCATCTACAATCCCGAGGCCCGTGGTGGCGACATGTACATCAACCTCGGCGAGGTGAGCGAGGATGTACTCAAGGACGGCAAGAAGTTCTACGAGAACGGTATGCCCGTGACCGAGCAGGCCAGCAGCTATGTGGAGACCCAGTGGGGCCGCGTGCCCACGGCCGCCAGCCTCGTATATGCCTTCGACAACACCAGTGCCAACCGCGCCAAGCAGGACGTGGGTCTCAACGGACTCAGCAGCGAGGAGGAGCAGCTGTTCCCTACCTACATGAACTACCTCGCCGACATCCAGGGCCGCGTCAATCCCGAGGTGTACGAGCGCATCAAGGCCGACCCTGCCGGCGACACCTACCACTACTTCCGTGGCGACGACTACGACGAGCAGCAGCTCTCCATCCTCGACCGCTACAAGCGATTCAACAATACCGAGGGCAACTCACCCTCGTCGGAGGCCAGCACCAACAACTACGACAAGAGCGCCAAGACCACGCCCGACGTGGAGGACATCAACCAGGACTACACGCTCGACGAGTATGAGAAGTACTTCGAGTACCGCGTGTCGTTGCGCCCACAGGACATGGTGGTGGGCCGCAACCACATCACCGACATGCGCACCTACCGCACCAAGCTGCGCAACGGCAACACCGAGAGCGTCAACTGGTATAAGTTCCGTGTGCCCATCGACAACTACGAGAAGATCGTGGGCAGCATCCGCGACTTCACCTCGCTACGCTTCATGCGTATCTACATGACCGGCTTCAGCGAGCCCGTCATCGTGCGCCTCGCCACCATGGAGCTTATCCGCGGCACCTGGCGCAGCTACGACCAGCCCATCTACTCGGCCCTCAACAAGGCTCCCAAGATGAGCGGCAACATGGTGGTGGCCTCGGTCAACATCGAGGAGAATGGCGACCGCAAGCCCGTCAACTACACTATGCCTCCCGGCATCTCGCGTGTGCTCGACCCCTCGCAGCCCCAGCTCCGTCAGGACAACGAGCAGGCCATGAGCCTCCAGGTCACCGGCCTCGAACCCAATGAGGCGCGTGCCGTGTACAACAAGACCAACCTCGACCTGCGCAAGTACGAGCACGTGCAGATGTATGTCCACGCCGAGAACCTCGTGGAAGCCGCCTCCGAGGTCGAGGATGGCGAGATGTCCGTTTTCGTGCGCCTCGGCTCCGACTACAAGAGCAACTACTACGAGTACGAGATACCCCTCACCATCACCCCAGAGGGCTACTACGACGGCAACACTGCCAGCGGCTGCAAGGCCGTGTGGCCCGAGGACAACATGCTCGACATCGACTTTGCCAAGCTCACCGAGCTCAAGCGCCAGCGCAACATCGAGAGCAATACCAATCCCGAGGTATCGAAGACCCGCATCTACTCGCAGTTCGATGAGGACAACCCCAAGAACCGCATCAGCGTCATCGGTAACCCCACCGTGGGCAAAATCAAGACCGTGATGATCGGTGTGCGCAACAACTCGCGCTCTACCAAGGACATCGAGGTATGGCTCAACGAGCTGCGCCTCACGGGTTTCAACAACCAGGGTGGCTGGGCAGCGCAAAGTGCCCTCAACGTGCAGCTCTCCGATGCCGGTAGCGTCAACATGAGCGGCCATGCCGAGACGGCAGGCTTCGGCGGTCTCGAGGAGGGTGTGAGCCAGCGCCGCCTCGACGACTACTACCAGTATGCCGTGACCACCAGCTTCGACCTCGGCCGCTTCTTCCCCGAGAAGCTCAAGCTCAACCTCCCGCTCTACTACTCGTTCCAGCAGGAGAGGACCTCGCCGCTCTATAGCCCCTTCGACACCGACCTCTACCTTGACGACATGCTCGAGACGCTGCCCACTGATCTGGAGCGCGACTCGCTGGCCTCGATAGCCAACCTCGTCACCACGTCGAAGAACCTCAGCTTCAGCAACGTGAAGATGAACATCACCAGCAAGAAGCCCATGCCCTACGACCCTGCCAACTTCAGCTTCGGCTTCTCGCGCAGCGTCAAGGACAACTCGGGCAACACCACGCAGTATCAGCACCAGCTCAACTGGCGTGCCGTGGCGGCATACACCTATGCCCCCGCCATGAAGGCGTGGGAGCCCTTCAAGAACATCAAGAGCAAGTCCAAGTGGCTCGATATCGTCAAGGAGTTTGGCATCAGTCCGCTGCCCCAGAGCATCGCCTTGAACACCGAGATGAACCGCAGCTACTTCGAGCTGCAGACACGCGACCTCGAGGGTTCGTTCGGTGGGGCAGGCATCCCCGTCACCTTCTCGCAGGAGTTCCTGTGGAACCGCAATATGGACATCCGTTGGGACCTGCTCAAGTCGCTCAAGATGAACTTCAGCAGCCGCACCAATGCCGAGATTGAGGAACCCTACATGCCCGTCAACAAGTCGCTCTACCCCGACGAGTATGCCTTCTGGAAAGACTCCATACAGAGCAGCCTCGCCCGCATGGGTCGCCCGCTCGACTACCAGCAGTCGTTCAGCGCATCCTACCAGGCCCCCTTCAGCAAGTTGCCCATCCTCGACTGGACACAGATGGATGCCAACTTCAGCTCATCCTACAGCTGGGACCGCGGTGCCACCCTCGCCAGCGGCGCCAGCTACGGTAACAGCATTGCCAACCAGCGTTCGCTCACCGTCAACGGCAAGCTCAACTTCGAGACCCTATATAATAAGGTAGACTTCCTCAAGGAGACAAACAAGAAGTTTGCCTCATCGAAGGGCACCAAGAAGACCACCACGAAGAAG